>NZ_CAKMAA020000068.1 GCF_924101635.2 Candidatus Nitrotoga sp. HW29
GACGGCTATGGAAGAACTGTGAACGCAAACTCAATACCAGCCTGCAATTCACCCATCTTGCCTTCCTGCTACTGTTACTGCGAAGATCGTGAACAGGCTCTTAGGGGGCGGGTAAGGGAAAATATATGAGCCTTTTTCAGCAGCCTGCTAGACAATGAATGAAGCTGAAACCCAACGCTTCTACTACCAAAGGGCAAGAAAGTACTGGAAGATGCTGAAGGGCCGTTTAGCAAAAAAGGGCAGTGAACTGGTAACAAACTGTTACCAGTTGAAAATGACGGCCAGTGACGGCAAGCAACGTCTGACCGATGTGGTCACCGCCGAAACCCTGCTGCGCCATTTCTCTGCTAGCGACAACAATTTACCCTGGGTGACGCGATGATCTCTAAACCAACTATGCTGATGATCTTTCAAGAAGAAGGGCAGTCCGTTGAAGTGCGTTTGGATGCCCAACGCGATACGGTCTGGCTATCCCAACGGCAGATGGCGGATTTATTCGAGACTTCCAGCGACAACATCAGCCTGCATCTGAAAAACATCTTTGCCGATGGTGAGCTAAGCGAAGTGGCGACTATCGAGGATTCCTCGGTAGTTCGTCAGGAAGGCAAGCGCCAAGTCACCCGCAAGGTAAGGCATTACAATCTTGATGCCATCATTTCGGTGGGCTACCGCATCAGCTCCAAGCGGGCGGTACAGTTCCGTCAGTGGGCCACCCGTATCCTGCGCGAGCACTTGACCCAAGGCTACACTCTCAACCGCCAGCGACTGGAGGCCAATGCCCAGGAGCTAGAGGCGGCACTGCAACTGGTGAAAAAAGCTGCACAAAGCCCGGAGCTGCTGGCCGACACCGGGCGTGGGCTTGTGGATATCGTGACCCGCTATGCCCAGACATTCCTGCTGCTGCAACGCTATGATGAAGGGCTATTGGCCGAGCCACCGGAACAGCGCGGCGGCAATCTGCCGACCTTAGCTGATGCACGAGAGGCGCTGGTACGTTTGAAAGCTGACTTGATGGCGCGTGGCGATGCGACCGATCTCTTCGCACGAGAGCGTGGTGATGCGTTTGGGGCACTGCTGGGTAATCTAGATCAGAGCGTATTCGGCGAACCTGCTTATCCTAGCGTGGAGGCGAAGGCTGCGCATTTGCTCTATTTCGTCATCAAGAATCATCCATTCTCCGATGGTAATAAGCGCAGTGGCGCGTTTTTGTTCGTGGACTTTCTAAACCGTAATGGCCGCCTGCTGAATACCGTAGGTAGCCCGGTAATTAATGACATTGGCTTGGCGGCACTGGCCTTGCTGGTGGCAGAATCCGACCCGGCGCACAAAGAAACGATGATTCGTCTCATCATGAATATGCTGGCACAGGGAGAATAAATGAACGAAGCTGAAACTCGCGCCGAACACATCGACCCCGCTCTTGCAGCGGCGGGCTGGGGTGTGGTCGAAGGCAGCCGCATTCGCCGCGAGTATCCGATCACGCTTGGCCGCATTGAGGGTCACGGCAAGCGCGGCAAAGGGCTCACCGCCGATTATGTGCTGGAGTATCGCAATGCCAAGCTGGGCGTGGTCGAGGCCAAGGCGTGGGGCAAGTCGCTGACGGAGGGCGTGGGTCAGGCTAAGGATTACGCGGGTAAGCTGGCCGTTCGCTACACCTATTCCACCAACGGGCAGGGCATATACGGCATCGACATGTACACCGGCATTGAGGCCGAATTGGCGCGCTATCCAACGCCGGAGGAATTGTGGAACCGCACCTTTTCCGCCCATAACGTCTGGCGCGAGCGCTTTGCGGTTGTGCCGTTCGAGGATCGGGGCGGTTACTTTCAGGGTCGCTACTATCAGGACATCGCCATCGAGCGGGTGCTTGGGGCTATCGCCGACCAAAAGCAGCGCATTCTGCTGACGCTGGCGACCGGTACAGGCAAGACCTTTATCGCCTTTCAGATCGCGTGGAAGTTGTTCCACAGCCGCTGGAACCTGAACGACTGGAAGACGGAAAGTGAACCGACACGGCGGCCGCGCATTTTGTTTCTGGCCGACCGCAACATTTTGGCCGATCAGGCGTTCAATTCCTTTTCCGCTTTTCCTGAAGACGCATTGGTTCGCATCGCCCCGGAGGACATCCGCAAGAAGGGCAGGGTGCCGAAGAATGGCAGTATTTTTTCACTATTTTTCAGACTTTTATGGCTTCGGCAGGCTCAGCCACCGGAATTGCGGCGATACCCGAGTCTGTCGAGGGGTATTTCGGCGAGTATCCACCGGATTTTTTCGACTTTATCATCATCGACGAATGCCACCGGGGCGGGGCGAATGACGAAAGCAATTGGCGCGGCATCCTCGACTACTTCGCTCCCGCTGTGCAGCTTGGCCTGACTGCCACGCCCAAGCGTCGCGACAACGTGGATACTTACGCCTATTTTGGCGAGCCGGTGTTCGTCTACTCGCTCAAGGACGGCATTAATGACGGCTTTCTGACGCCGTTCCGGGTGAAGCAGATTTCCACAACGCTCGATGAATATGTCTATACATCCGATGACACGCTGGTCGAGGGCGAGATAGAGGCGGGCAGGCGCTACGAGGAAGCCGATTTCAATAAGATCATCGAGATCAGGGAGCGGGAGAAAAAGCGGGTCGAGATATTCATGTCGCAGATCGACCCGCGGGAGAAAACGCTGGTCTTTTGCGCGAACCAGGCGCACGCGCTGGTAATACGGGATCTGATCAACCAGACGAAGAGCAGTACTGATCCGAATTACTGTCAGCGGGTGACGGCCGATGATGGCGTGTTAGGCGAACAAACTTTGCGCGATTTTCAGGATAACGAGAAAACGATTCCTACTATCCTGACCACTTCGCAGAAGCTCTCGACCGGCGTGGATGCCCGCAACGTGCGCAACATCGTGCTGCTGCGGCCTATCAACTCGATGATCGAGTTCAAACAGATCATCGGGCGCGGCACGCGGCTCTATGACGGCAAAGATTATTTTACGATCTACGATTTCGTGAGGGCGCACCATCATTTCAACGACCCGGAGTGGGACGGCGAGCCGCTTGAGCCGGAACCAAGAGAAGCCGTGCCGGTTCCCGCTCCACGCGCGCCCATTGAGGCACAAGAACCGGCGGCGGAATATCAGGCACGACAGAAAATCAGGATCAAGCTCGCCGACGGCAAGACGCGCACCATTCAGCACATGATGGTGACCAGCTTTTGGCACCCGGACGGCACGCCGATGTCGGCGCAGCAGTTCATGGAAGCGCTGTTCGGCAAGTTGCCCGAATTTTTCAAGGGCGAAAAAGAGCTGCGCGCCTTGTGGGGTGCGCCGGATACGCGCAGGAAACTGCTGGAAGGGCTCGCCGAAAAAGGCTTCGGCAAGGATCATCTGGCCGAAATGCAGAGGATCATCGACGCAGAGAAAAGCGACCTGTTCGATGTGCTGGCCCATGTAGCTTATGCTTTGGCTCCGCTTACCCGCGAAGAACGCGCTGCCCAGGCGATGGCATTCATCAGCACCCACTTCAACAGCAAACAACAGGTCTTTCTCGATTTCGTGCTCTCGCACTACGTCAGCGTCGGCGTGGAGGAACTCGATTCGGCAAAGCTGAAACCGCTGCTGTGCCTGAAGTATCACGATTCAATTGCGGATGCCGTGGCTGATCTAGGCAAGCCAGAGGAGATCGGCAAGGTGTTCAGTGGCTTCCAGAAGTTTCTTTACCAAGTAACAGCTTGAAATCGTTTTTCTAGATTAAGTGATTTGGTGTTGGCACAGCTCAACCGGGTCGGCCATCGGTGCGTGGTCGCCAGTAGACGGGTAAATAGCGCACCACCCAAGATCCGAAACATGCCAACCAGACTGCTCCAGCAGCCACATATAGCCAGTGTCCAGCTTGCAACGGCAACATGTCGGCCAGCACACGCAGTATGGCGACAAGTTGTAATCCCATAAACATTAAATTGATCGGGTTACCCACTTTCATTGGCAACCCGGAATGACCGAGTGTGACGCGTGTAGCCATGCCGATCAGCAACGTGGAGAAACAGCCTATGGTCAGGGCATGCAATGGTGCGAGTCCCCAGATATAGGTTTTGCCGTGGCTGATGAATAGCACAAAGCTTTGCACGGTGAACAGGAGCATGGCGATGCTGAGCCAGGCAAAACCGATGTGCAATACGCCCAGCAGCGGGAGTTTTAGGCTGCGGCGAAATCCCCAACTGCGCGTCAAATGGAGTGCCACGATAGCCAGTGGCACGTCGCATAGCCAAAGCCAGGCGGAGGCATCATTGAGTTGCAGCAGGCCATGCCCCGTGCTGGCAACCAACATGATCCACCAAGCCCAATGCGGACTCGGGATATAGTTATGCGTCAACGCACTGGCCGTGAAAAATGGAATCATGCGATGCGCAACACTGGCGAATACCGGCAACAAAAATAGCCACAGTCCTCCTTGAATAGAGAAGCGCAACCACGCCGGGTTGTCACCCAATAACCAGATGAGATAGGCGACGAGGTCGCACCAACCCAAGCTCAGTGCGACGAAAATGAGTTGCGGGTGACGTTTGTTTTGATGTGGGGTATCAAGCAATACGCGCAGCAGTGCATACAGCGCCAAGACCCATCCCGATAACGTGCTGAAGATGGCAACGATTAATAGGGTATGACTAATCAACAGTCCGATGTAGAAATTGACCGCCCCCAGCATCAGCAGCACAAAGGCGGGTATATATCGATGTGGCGGAATTTCGCTGCCTTTCATCCAGCGTGGAAAAGTAGTCATCAGAAAGCCGAAAATGAAAAACGGAAACAGGCCGTAGATCATTAACCATGCATGTGCGGCGTTGGGTGAAATTGTCCAAGGAATGGGATGCCAGAGCGCACCATACCTTGTCAGCAATTCAGTCATCAACCACAGCATTACGACGAGCGCTTGCAGTGCGCCGCCAAAAAACATGACGCGGTGAGGTGCGGCACTAAAAATATGCCACTGATTTGAAATTATCATAAATTAGAGTGGTTTCTTTGCGCTCAATCGAGCAGCGTGATAGATCGTTAGCTAACCTTGTGCCTGTGCATTTTCCGATAAATGCAGGCATCTCGGTATTTTATCCGGTGCGATTCATCAAACCCGGCAGGTACATAGGGTGGAGAACAGATTGATGATGGATGAATACGGTATGAATTTGTGCATCATTGTATAAGCTTTGGCAACCGAGATTTGCGATCGATATCGCTTGAAGGCATGATGGCAAACCAACAACTTTATGTTGCGACCGGCCAACCCCGTTGATTAACTCTGAATTTAGCCTATGCCACGTTACGAAAAATCACTCGTTTGGTTTCGCCGCGATTTGCGCTGCGATGACCACGCTGCCCTGCATTACGCGCTTAAAGAGAGTCGCCTGGTGTTCTGTGTTTTTATTTTTGATAAACAAATTCTGGATCCGCTTTTGGCTTGCGGTGCGCGAGCGGATCGCCGGGTGGAATTTATTCATGCCAGCCTACAATTGCTCGATGATGAATTGAAGCGGCGTGGCGGCGCCCTGATTGTGCACCATGCAAATCCGGTTGTGGTCATACCCGAGCTTGCACAGGAGCTTGGTATTGATGCGGTGTTTGTGAATCATGACTACGAACCGCAGGCAATTACACGTGACAGCGCAGTAGAAAAAAATCTCAAGGCCGACGGTCGGTCTTGGCATAGTTATAAGGACCAGGTGATTTTCGAAAAAGACGAAGTGTTGTCGCTGGCTGGCACACCATTCTCGGTTTTTACGCCGTACAAGAATGCCTGGCTGAAGAAATTTCAGTCCGCAGCCGGATTATTCGATCTTTCCTGCCTGGCACCCCACGATACTGAATCAGGACAAGGTACATTGACCCTGCCCGCTACAATTTCACCGATGCCCTCGCTGACAGCTATGGGGTTTGAAACAAGTAATTTGTCCGAGTTGAAAATTACGCCGGGGATGCAGGGCGCGCAGGCGTTGCTGGATGATTTTTTGCCACGCATGAACAATTATCGCGCTGCGCGTGATTTTCCGGCAATCAAAGGGCCATCCTACCTTTCGGTACACCTGCGCTTTGGGACGATATCGATTCGTGCACTGGCGCGCCATGCGATGCAGGCGATCGCCTCGGGTCAAAGTGATGAGGGTGCGATGACCTGGCTATCGGAGTTGGTGTGGCGTGATTTTTATTTCATGATTCTGTATCAGCACCCGCATGTCGTGCAGCGTGCATTCAAGCCGGAATACGACCGTATTCAGTGGGAGTCCGGCCTCGCGGCGGATGTGGCCTTCAAAGCCTGGTGCGAGGGACGCACCGGGTTTCCATTGGTTGATGCGTCAATGCTTCAGCTGAATCAGACCGGCTATATGCACAACCGATTGCGCATGGTGACGGCGAGTTTTTTGACCAAGGATCTGGGTATCGATTGGCGCCGTGGAGAACAATATTTCGCGTTGAAGTTGAACGATTTTGACTTGGCTGCGAATAATGGGGGGTGGCAGTGGGCTGCTTCGTCCGGTTGTGATGCCCAACCCTATTTTCGAATCTTCAATCCGGTCACGCAATCGGAAAAATTCGATGCCGAGGGAAAATTTATACGGCGCTATTTGCCGCAATTGGCAAAGCTTGATGCCAAGCGTATTCATGCACCGTGGCTGCTTTCTGAAACAGAACGGATCAAGGCGGGCGTCGTTTTTGGTGAGAACTATCCGGCACCGATCGTCATGCACGACTTGGCACGCCTGAAAACGTTGGATCGCTATGCGGTGGTCAAAAAATGAATAGCGCTTGATTCGGAACTGTAGAAGTGTCTTGGCCGGCAGGGTAGAGATGATCCACAGTACGCGCGCAAGTACTGGGTAATCGTATCTATTCACCCGGTCATGGGTTGTTTCATCAAGTGCTATAATTCGTGTCTTCTTGTAAAAGTATTGTGTAATGTTTGCTGTCCTGAATTTCAAATCCCATCTTTCCGAATTGTTCGCGCAGGCTGTGCGCGTTGTTGCACCTGAAGTAACGCAGACCGATATTCTCATCGAGCGTCCCAAACAGGTGCTGCATGGCGATTACGCTTGTAATCTAGCGATGCAGCTGGCAAAGCCGCTACGTAAATCGCCACGTGACATTGCGCAAGCATTGGTCGCGGCCTTGCCTGCATCGCTAGTTGTAGAAAAGGTAGAGATTGCGGGAGCCGGTTTTATCAATGTATTCATTACGACGGCAGCCAAACAGAATGTGGTGCGTGGCGTGCTGCAGGCAGGGGCGGGCTATGGGCACATTCATCTGGGTGCGGGCCGTAAGTTACAAGTGGAATTTGTTTCCGCCAATCCAACGGGGCCGCTGCATGTAGGGCATGGGCGCGGTGCGGCCGTGGGCGATTGTTTGTGCCGTGTGTTGCAAGCCGCGGGTTGGGATGTGACGCGGGAGTTTTACTATAACGATGCTGGCGTGCAAATCGACAATCTCACACTATCGGTGCAGTTACGCTGCAAGGGGGTGACCCCCGACGATCCTTCGTGGCCTGAAAATGGTTATCGCGGTGATTACATCAGCGATGTCGCTCATGCGTATCTGGCGGAAGAAGCGGTGGAGGCCGACGATCAGCGCGTACGGGCTTCAGGTGATGTAAATGATGCGATTGCCATCCGTCATTTCGCAGTGGCTTATCTGCGCCGTGAACAGGATCTTGATTTGCGCGCCTTCGGCGTAAATTTTGATATGTATTCGCTGGAATCTGCACTCTACACCGAAGGTAAGGTAGAGGAAGTTGTCAGCAAGCTTATCGCCAGCGGCCACACCTATGAACAGGACAATGCACTGTGGCTGCGCACCACAGATTTTGGTGATGACAAAGACCGCGTAATGCGCAAGAGCGATGGTAGCTACACCTATTTTGTACCGGATGTGGCCTACCATCTGGAAAAATGGCGGCGTGGCTTTATCCGCGTCATTAATGAACAGGGTGCAGATCATCACAGCACCATCACCCGCGTGCGTGCGGGGCTGCAAGCTTTGGATGTTGGTATTCCGCAAGGTTGGCCGGATTATGTGCTGCACCAGATGGTGACGGTGCTGCGTAATGGCGAAGAGGTGAAAATATCCAAACGCGCGGGTAGCTACGTTACTCTACGTGACTTGATTGATGAGGTAGGCCGCGATGCGACGCGTTTCTTCCTCGCGGCGCGCCATCCCGATTCTCAACTGGTATTCGATATTGATCTGGCGAAATCGCAGAGCAATGAAAACCCTGTGTATTATATTCAGTATGCCCATGCGCGTATTTGTAGCGTGTTGGGGCAGTGGGGCGGCGATGTTGCGGTGTTACACCAAGCCGATGTGAGTACGCTGGAGAGTGACTACGAGCGCGCCTTGTTACAGCGTTTGATTGACTATCCGCAGGTGATCGAAAGCGCTGCGGAAGATTTGGCCCCGCACCTGATTGCGTTTTATTTGAAAGATTTGGCCGCTGATTTTCACAGCTATTATAATGCTTCACGCTTTCTGGTTGAGGAAGAAAGCATAAAACTGGCGCGGTTGGCGTTGATCGCCGCAGCGGCACAGGTTATGCGCAACGGCTTGGTATTGTTGGGGGTTTCCGCACCGGAAAAAATGTAGGCCGGTTTCTTTTCATGATGGGATGAAAATCTGTGAGATCGAAACAAAATGTGAAATTGCCAATTTTGTTGGTTGTTTAACCACCTTCACGCGCAAGAATGAAATTTTTAAAGATTAATTATTATGAGTAAAAACAGTAGCACTCGATCCGCAGCCCCCCGTCGAGGTAGTTCGTTACTAACTGGTATTTTGGTTGGTATGGTAGTGGGGTTGGTTATTGCGGGTGGGGTGGCATGGTACATTTTAAAGACCCCCGGTTCGTTCGTAAATAATGTACCGCATGAAACGATTAAGCTTGCAGCAGATTCTGAGCAGCAGTTTCCCGTGCCTGTAGCAAAAACTGCTCAGGTACCCGCTTCTACGGCTGCATCAGGGGTGGATGAAAGTAAACCGCGCTTTGAATTTTATAAAGTGTTAACTGACAAACAAGATGCAACAGTCCCTATACCAAAAAGCAGTGACAATGCAGCAACGATAGAAAATAAGTCTGCACCTGTTCAGTCTGCGGGCAATGTCACTGTGAAAGAAACCTACTTTTTACAGGCGGGTTCATTTTCCAATGCGGAGGATGCGGATAAATTAAAAGCCAAGTTGGCTATGCTCGGCATAGAAGCCAGTGTGCAAATCGCGACTATCCCTGATAAAGGGGTGTGGCATCGCGTGCACATCGGCCCTTATAAGGGCAGAGAGGAAATGAATAATGCATTGGCAGTGTTGAAACAAAATGGGGTAAATGCTACTCCAATGCTTGCGAAATAGATGAGGGTGTCTACTCGCGCGCTCAAGAAACGGGTGTTTATGCATCATGAAACTGTATTGGATATTATTTGTTAGACAGTAAAAATAGGCATAACAAACAAAGAGTAGAGAGTCGCATAATGATATGTTCGTATTGGCAGTCCTAACTTTGCATGGAGATAGATATGAAATTCATCAAACAGATTTTTGTGGTACTAGCGTTGTTATGTGTTAGCCAAGTTTTTGCGGAACCTGAAGCGGGCAAGGATTACAAAGTACTCAATACGGCGCAGCCAACGCGTGCCGGCAGTAAAATTGAGGTATTGGAATTTTTCTTTTACGGTTGTTCACACTGTTTCAAGATGCATCCGGCGCTGACCGAGTGGGAGAAAAAAATAGCTAAAGACGTTGAATTGGTCTATGTACCGACCATTTTCAATAACTCTTGGGAGCCGATGGCACGTACTTATTACGCGCTGGAATTGCTGGGGCAGCAAAAGCGGCTGCACGACGATCTATTTAATGCTTGGAACGTGGATAATATCGATCTGAGCGGCGAGGCCAAGATCGTTGAATTTGTTGGCCAGCGCGGCGTGGATCGCAAGAAATTCAGCGACGCCTATAATTCCTTCGCCATGCAAAGTAAAGTAACCCGCAGCAAACAATTGGCGCAGATCTATGGCATTCGCGGCACACCGTCGCTGACGGTGGACGGCAAATATCTGATTAGCGGCCTGGGCCCGGAAGAAAGCATTAAAGTGCTGAATTATTTGATTGACAAGGCACGCAAGGAGCGCGCGGGCAAACGTTAGTGGCCGTACGCGTCGTTATCAGCGGCGCATCCGGCGGCTTGGGTTTGGCGCTGGCGCGTTATTACCTTGGGCAAGGCGCGATGGTTGGGGTGTTCGCCCGTCGCGCCGATTGCCTGCAAGATCTCTTCAAGCAGTTTCCCCGACAAGTTTTTTGTTACCCGCTGGATGTGCGTGATTCGACTGCCGTGCAAGCGGCGGCGCAGAGCTTCATTGCGCGCGCCGGTGTGCCGGATATCGTGATTGCCAATGCCGGCATTAGTGTCGGAACGCTTACTGAATATGCTGAAGATATTGATGTTTTCCAGCAGGTGATGGATATCAATATGTCAGGTGTACTGAAAACTTTTCAGCCGTTTTTGATTCCAATGCGTGAGACCGGACAGGGCTTATTGGTTGGCATCGCCAGTGTGGCAGGATTCCGAGGGTTGCCGGGGGCGGGTGCCTATTCCGCATCCAAGGCGGCGCTAATCGCTTATATGGAAAGTTTGCGTGTGGAATTGCGTGGTAGCGGGATGCGTGCAGTCACCATCTGCCCCGGTTACATCAAAACACCGATGACCGCCGTCAATCCTTATCCCATGCCTTTTATCTTGTCAGCCGACGAAGCAGCGCGTCGTATTGCACGAGTAATTGCTTCCGGTAAGTCATTCGCAGTCGTGCCATGGCAGATGGGGTTGGTTGGGCGTGTGCTCAAGCTGCTGCCTAATTGGTTATATGATTTTGTATTTTCACGGGCTCCGCGCAAGCCGCGCAAGTTGCTTTAACTTCGGACGGTGAATTCACATTTTGATTGGAGCTCTCATGCGTGTTAATCAATGGCTCGCTGCCTGTCTCGAGAGAGTCATAGTCTTCGCGTATTCGTATGAAGCGAGCGAACCGCGGGATACCGGTTTTTTCATTTAGTCCGTTATAACGGTAGGTTACCCATCTTCCCAAACGGGGTGGATGGCGCCGATCTGCGTTAGATAGCCCGGTACCCAGACGAAAGCGCAATCCGTCAGCTGATTCCACTTCCAAGGCACCCAGCGTGCCCGCATACTTACCTTTACCCGGCAGGTAAGCGACTACCTTGGCTTCGGCATCTTTGTAGGGTTTTAGTTTTAATAGATCGTCGCTGCGGACTGCCCGGTAAAGTGAAGCGCCACGATGCAGCATCAGGCCTTCACCGCCTTGTTTGACTACCCGCTTAAGCATTGCTTTCAAAGCGGCTTGATCGGCTACTTTAAACTGTGCCACATGGTGTACCCATGGCTGTCCGATCTGCGCGATAACAGGTTGTAGTGCCGCATTTCGTTCGGAAAAACTGCCTGGATGCGCCGGCAGATCGAATACCATGAAGTGCAGCGTGTGCCACTGGGCTTCGTCGGGAATTTTTTCCTGACAGTGGAAACTGTGCGGGAAAATTGACCGCGGCCAACCCATAATTCCCCATCGAGAGGAACTTTGGGCCAACCGGCAGTGAACCATACCGGGGCATCGATATGCTCGCCGTTCCGTGTTAATAGTTTCTCACCATCCCAGTAACCGCGCATACCATCAAATTTTTCACTCACCCAATAATCTGTCAGCGTGATATCGCTTCGAAAGACGTTTGCCAACATCACCGGAGGTGGCGCAAATTCCGCTGCTTGTAGGGGTAGGCAACAAAACACAAGTGCTAGCGATAAAGCACAAAGGTGCACCCAACTGAGAAGGTTGATTGCTGAGCAGCAGGGTATTTTCACCTGAACAGGTGTGAATTGTGTCATGTCCTCATCTGAAAAGATGTTGCTCGCGGCAAATTCTCAGGGTTTGTGATCAAGACGTTTTGACGGTGACGGTTTGCTTGCTATGCCAGCGGAGAGCGCAATTTCCAAGGCTGTTTCCAACCGGATAATTCGTGCAGTAAGACTTTCAATTTTTTCCTGCTGAGTTTTCATTGTCCCCGCCATGCGTTCCACTTTATCGTTCATTTTGATGATGGTGGTGAGCGCGTCCCACATTTTCTCAGTAATACCCATCAGATTTTTTCCCGGAAATTTCCATTTGGTCGATCCTTTGATTGGATTTTTCGACGAAAGCCAACGCATCATTAATGGCATTTTCTGCCTGGGTGGTTGATTTCTGTATTTGGATAATCATCCCTTCCAGAAGGATGTCATTTTCTCGCGTTTGATAAGAAGCCGCGGCCCGGCGGAACAATTCGCCAAGCGAGATGCCTGCCTGTTTTGCCTTTTCGGCAAGCAGATTTTTTTCCATTGGAGACATCAATACGGGAACACGTGCCGTTGCGGTAGCCATGTGAATTGCCTTTATGTAATGTGCAGGATATGCACATTATAATGAGGGGTATTGGAAGTCAAACCGTTGGATATTGCAGATGAGTAATGCCGTTGCGTATACAGACGAAGTTACAGTCAACCCAAGTGAACCGCAATTTAATATTTTTGAGGTCAATTCCTCATCGCTTGGGTGAGGGCTGGTGAAAGTTAGTCGGGTATAAGAACGTAGTTAAAAACGTGCCTAACCCGCCAGTTTGCGCTTTAGAATTTCATTCATTTGTGCAGGATTGGCTTTGCCTTTGCTGGCCTTCATGGCGAGGCCGACAAAAAAGCCAAATACTTTTTCCTTGCCGCTACGATATTCGGCGACTTGCATTGGATTGGCGGCGATAATCTCGTCTACCATTGCCTCCATTGCGCCGACATCGGACATCTGTTTCAACCCTTTTGTTTCGATAATGGTATCGGGGGTGCCGCCTTCATTCCAGAGTATCTTGAAAACTTCCTTGGCGGCGGCGTTGGAAATAGTTCCATCGGCAATACGTTTAAGCATACCGCCTAGCTGCGCGGGTGAGATTGGACATTGTGTAATGTCACGATCTTCACGGTTAAGTGAGGCGCTTACATCACCCATCAGCCAGTTGGCGCACAGTTTGGCTTCCTTGGGGACTTCGTTTAGTGCTGCTTCAAAGAAATCCGCCATTTCTCGTGATGAGGTCAACGTGTCGGCGTCATAAACAGATAGACCGAGGTCGGCGACATAGCGTGTCTGCTTGGATAGTGGCAATTCGGGAAGCGTGCCGCGTATCTGTTCAATCCATTCATGATCAATTGCCAGCGGTAGTAGGTCAGGATCCGGAAAATAACGGTAATCGTGCGCGTCTTCCTTGCTGCGCATTGCGCGGGTTTCACCGATGTCGGCATTGAATAACACAGTCGCTTGCTGGATAGTGCCGCCGTTCTCCAGGGTATCTATTTGCCATTGTGCTTCGTACTCAATAGCCTGCTGTAGAAAGCGGAACGAATTAAGATTTTTTATCTCGCGGCGTGTGCCTAATTCAGCTCCCGGGCGACGTACGGAGACATTGGCATCGCAGCGGAACGATCCTTCCTGCATGTTGCCATCGCAGATGCCGATCCAGCGCACCAGTGTGTGCAGCATTTTGGCATAGGCCACCGCCTCGGCAGCAGAGCGCATGTCCGGTTCCGAAACAATTTCCAGCAGAGGTGTTCCCGCGCGGTTGAGATCGATACCGGTCATGCCATGAAAATCTTCGTGCAACGATTTCCCCGCATCTTCTTCAAGATGGGCACGGGTCAGCCGCACCATTTTTTTATAAGTTTGTCCTGCGGTCGTTGTCGGAACCTGAATAGTTAACGAGCCTTGCCCAACGATAGGTAAATCAAACTGACTAATTTGATACCCTTTAGGCAGATCAGGATAGAAATAATTCTTACGTGAAAACACGGAGCGTGGCGCAATATGCGCGCCGACCGCAAGGCCGAACTTGATAGCACGCTCTACTGCGCCACGGTTTAGCACCGGTAATACACCAGGTAGCGCCAGATCTACTGCGCAGGCTTGGGTGTTGGGTTCTGCGCCAAATGCGGTCGAAGCGCCAGAAAAAATTTTGCTGCTAGTCGAGAGTTGCGTATGAACTTCCAACCCGATAACGATTTCCCATTGCATGGTGCGGTTCCTTACACCTCGATATGTTGCGGAGTGCGGGTGTGCCAGTCGGTCACCTGCTGATATTGATGTGCCACGTTTAGCATACGCGCCTCGTCGAAATAATTGCCGATAATTTGCAAGCCAACGGGCAGGCCATTGCCGCTGAAGCCAGCCGGGATGGACATACCGGGCAGGCCTGCGAGATTTACCGCGATGGTATAGATGTCGGAGAGGTACATTTGCACCGGATCATCGTTTTTCTCGGCCAGATTGAAGGCAGTGGTGGGAGTGGTTGGCCCCATGATGACGTCACATTGCTTGAATGCTTCGACAAAATCCTGCGCGATCAGGCGGCGAATTTTCTGTGCCTGCAAATAGTAGGCGTCGTAGTAGCCATGCGATAGTACATACGTACCGATCATAATGCGTCGTTTTACTTCTTCACCGAAACCCTGCGCGCGGGATTTTTCATACATGTCTGCAAGGTTGGTGTATTCCGGCGTGCGGTAGCCGTAACGTACACCGTCGTATCGCGACAGATTGCTGGAGGCTTCTGCCGGGGCCAGTACGTAATACACCGGGATGGACAAGCGCGAGTTGGGCAGGCTGATGTCTATCACGGTGGCCCCCAATTTTTTATATTCGGCAATGGACGCTTCGATTGCTTGCGCGACATCTGCGCTTAAACCCGCGGCGAAGAATTCTTTGGGCAAACCGATGCGCAGACCATTCAGAGGTTTGTTTAAATCTCGTGTGTAATCTTCTGTCTCACGTTGCAGGCTAGTGGAATCACGCTCGTCGAAGCCGGCCATTACATTCAGCAGCAGCGCCAAATCTTCTGCGCTACGGGCCATGGGCCCGGCTTGATCGAGGCTGGAAGCAAAGGCAATCATGCCGTAACGGGATACGACGCCATAAGTGGGTTTCAGGCCGGAGATACCACATAGTGCGGCGGGTTGGCGGATCGAGCCACCCGTGTCGGTGCCAGTGGCTGCCGCACACAAATGGGCCGATACTGCTGCTGCACTGCCGCCGGAACTGCCGCCGGGCACGGCGTTGTTGTTCCAGGGGTTTTTTACATTGCCAAAGTGAGAAGTTTCATTGCTGGAACCCATGGCGAATTCGTCCATATTGGTCTTGCCCAGATTTACCGCGCCGACGCGATTGAATTGCTCAATCACATGCGCATCGTAGGGAGCAATAAAATCAGACAGCATTTTTGAGCCGCAGGTAGTACGCCAACCCATTGCACAGAATATATCTTTCTGGGCAACGGGAATGCCAGTGAGAGCGTGGGTTTTGGATTGTGCCAATTGGACATCAGCTGCACGTGCCTGCGCCAAACTCATTTCCTCATTGACCGTGATGTAGGCATTGAGTTTTGAGTTGAGTGCGGTGATGCGGTGAAGATAGAGTTGCGTTAATTCAACGCTGGAAATTTCTTTGCTGCGCAACGCGGCGCCTAGCTGTAGCAAACTGGAATTAAGCATGGTTTTGGAACTGAAAAGTTATTCGATGACTTGTGGTACTAAATACAATCCTTTTTTAATTTGCGGGGCTGCAGCCTGAAATAGCTCACGTTGATTGTGTTCCGTGACCCTGTCCTCACGCAAGCGTTGGGATATATCCTGAGCGTGCGACATCGGTGTAATCCCATTCGTATCGACGGCCTGCATTTCGGCGATCAAGCCAAAAATATTCAAAAGCTGAGCGTGTGCTGTTTGCGCTTCCTGCTCGGTCATCCCTAGTCTAGCCAGCCGGGCAACCTTATAGACATCATTAATACTGAGTGACATGGCTGAATTCTTTATCTTTATTAAAGGTAGCGTAATAGGTTATCATCAATAGCATTGCCAGACTAATTTTTTGCGGTATCGGGCACATTTTTTTATTTCGGGATTTTTCATGTTTGGATTTTTTGACAATTATTTTGCCAATGATTTAGCGATAGATTTGGGCACTGCCAACACCCTGATCTGGGCACGTGGCAAAGGCATTGTGCTGGATGAGCCGTCGGTGGTAGCAATTCGCCAAGGGAGTGGCCCGAACGATAAGAAGGTGATTCAGCAGGTTGGGCTGGCTGCCAAGCAGATGCTTGGGCGCACGCCCGGCAACATTACTGTCATACGTCCGATGAGGGACGGCGTAATTGCCGATTTTACCGTCACCGAGCAAATGCTCAAGCAATTTATCAAGAGAGTGCATAAATCCGGTATTTTTAGCCCTAGCCCGCGTATCGTGATTTGTGTGCCGTGTGGTTCTACCCAAGTAGAGCGGCGCGCTATCCGCGAATCTGCTTATGGTGCGGGCGCGCGTCGAGTGGAATTGATTGAAGAGCCTATGGCGGCAGCAATCGGTGCTGATCTGCCAGTAGAGGAGCCAAACGGCTCAATGGTGGTGGATATCGGTGGGGGTACCACCGAAGTAGGTGTGATTTCACTGGGCGGAGCGGTATATTCCGGTTCCATACGTGTCGGTGGTGATAAGTTCGATGAGGCCATCATTAATTATATTCGTCGCAACTATGGCATGTTGATTGGCGAAACGACCGCGGAACAGATCAAGAAAGAAATCGGTTCGGCATTTCCGGGCAGCGAAGTGCGTGAGATGGAGGTGATGGGACGTAATCTGGCGGAAGGTGTACCGCGTAGCTTTACCATTTCCAGTAACGAAATACTGGAGGCCCTGACTGATCCACTTAATAATATTGTCAGTGCGGTGAAGATTGCGCTAGAGCAGACCCCCCCTGAACTGGGTTCGGATATCGCCAGAAAAGGGATGGTTCTGACTGGCGGCGGCGCATTGCTGCGTGATATCGATCGCTTATTGATGGAAGAGACCGGTTTGCCCGTGTTGATTGCGGATGATCCGCTTACCTGCGTGGTGCGCGGTTCCGGCAAGGCTCTTGACCGGATGGATAAATACAGCGGGATTTTTACCAGCGATTAAGCATCAGATTTAACGGCGTGTGGATAATTTTAAATTAATACAGCCCCGTAATTCTTTTCTCTTTCGACTCTCTTCCGTGAACGGAAGAGAGTCGCGATGGTGTTGTAACTGAGAATTGTAAGTAGAAATGGCTGTTGAAACGCCCTAATGGAACAAAATCAGCCCCTCCGCTTCTTCAATCGAGGCCCCTCTCCTGCCGTCCGGCTGGTATTTTTCGTGCTGCTTTCATTGTTGTTATTGTTTGTGGATGTACGCTATCGATATCTGGAATCCATACGTAGCGGTCTTTCAGTCTTGTTATACCCTCTGCAACGGTTAGTCACGGCACCCAGTAAGCTATGGCATGAGGTTGATGATTTTTTTGTCTCTCATAACAGCTTGATTCGCGATAACGCTGAATTACGTAATCAACATACTTTAGATATTGCGCAGTTGCTACAGCTACAGGTATTGAAGGCGGAGAATCAGCACTTGCGTAACCTTCTTATGGTGCAGCAACGCGCCGATTATCCCATGCAACTGGCGGAAATTATGTATGTCGAACGGGATATTTTTAATCGCAAAATATTATTGGATAAAGGCACACAGGCAAATGTGCTAGCCGGACAGATAGTGATGGATGATAGCGGTATCGTTGGCCAGGTTACACGCGTTTATCCTTGGATGAGTGAGATCACGTTAATTACGGATAAGGATCATGCGGTGCCGGTGCAGGTGTTGCGCAATGGTTTGCGCGCAGTGGTATCCGGCTCTGGCGACACGGGTGAGCTGGCGTTGCGTTATATACCCATCAGCTCGGATATCCAGAATGGTGATGTGTTGGTAACGTCCGGCATTGATGGCACTTATCCACCCGGTTTGCCGGTGGCCAAAGTAATCCATGTTGAGCGTGATCCTGCTTATCCTTTTGCTCACATTTTATGTGCCCCGATTGCAGGAGTGGATAAACGGCGCCAATTATTGATTTTGTCCGCGTTACCGAAGTTACCGGAGCGTCCAGAGGTGGTTGTGGAAACCACGACCGACAAGCCTAAAAATGGTAAACGGGGGGGGCGGTGAGAGATCGTATTCTGAAAGATCAGGAATTTCAGTTGCCCGTCAGTCGTATTTTTATCGCAGCAAGTTTGCTTGTTGCGTTGTTGCTTGATTGGTTGCCATGGCAAGGTATGTGGCTGGCGTTCCGTCCAGATTTTGTCGCGCTGGTATTGCTCTACTGGTGCACGCACAAACCCTACCATGTCGGTATTAGCATTGCGTGGGCGGTAGGTATCCTTGCCGATGTGGCGGATGCAAGTCTCTTCGGGCAGCATGCACTGGCATACTCCGTATTAGCTTTCAGCGGGATCGTATTGCATCGTCGGGTGTCGATGTTCAATTTGTACCAGCAGACCTTGCAAGTTTTCCCGCTGTTATTACTTGCATACACGGTGTATGCCGCGGTGTACTGGCAGCTACGCGGCAGTATTTCATGGGAATACTTTATTGGCAGTGTCGTTTCGACTTTGCTTTGGGCACCCGTGACCATATTGTTGCAGGCCTTGTGTCGTCCCCGCGCTGCAACTGATCAGTTATGAAGCGTCACATCGAGTTTAAAGACACTCAACGAGAAATTCATAATTTTCGGCTGCGTCTGGCGCTAAGTTTAGGGTTTGTGTTACTGCTGCTATTACTACTGCTGGCACGTTTTGTTTATTTGCAGGCGATACAACAGAGCCACTATCAAACTTTGGCAGAAAATAATCGTATTTCCATCGTACCTATTGCGCCCGGTCGCGGCCTGATACTTGACCGTAATGGCGTTGTTCTGGCTCATAATTATTCTGCCTATACGCTAGAGATAACCTTAAGCAAAGTGGTCGATCTGAAAACGACAATCGATGAACTTGCAAAGCTGGTTGATATTCAGCCCGGAGATCGCAAGCGTTTTAAGAGATTGCTGGCCGATAACCGTAAATTCGAGAGTCTGCCAATACGTAATCGTTTAACAGATGATGAAGTGGCGCGTTTTTCTACGCAACGCTATCGTTTTCCTGGCGTAGAAATTAAGGCACGTTTGTTTCGTGAGTATCCTTATCACGACCAAATTTCTCACTTGGTCGGTTATATCGGTCGTATTAATGAGAGCGAAATTGCGCAGTTGGAGGAGGATGCAATCGCTGCCAATTATCGTGGTTCCGATTACATTGGTAAGACCGGTATCGAGCAGAGTTATGAAAGCGAATTGCATGGTAAAACCGGTTTCCAACAAGTGGAAGTGGATGCGGGTGGGCGCGAGGTGAGAGTGCTGTCGCGCACACCACCCGTCTCGGGCAACAATTTAGTACTAACGATCGATGCCAAATTGCAGGGAGTTGCCGAGCAGGCGTTTGGCAATTATCGGGGGGCGCTAGTGGCGATAGACCCAAGAAATGGGGAGGTATTAGCCTTTGTCAGCAAGCCTGGCTACGATCCAAACCTGTTTATTGATGGTATCGATGAACAGAGTTGGAATGAGCTTAACAACTCGCCCGATGTGCCCCTCAATAATCGAGCATTACGTGGACAATATTCACCGGGCTCTACTATCAAGCCATTCATGGCATTGGCTGGGCTGCATTACAACAAGCGCACACCCGGCCATACTATTAGTGATCCGGGTTATTTCAGCCTGCCCGGCAGTCGTCACCGATACCGAGATTGGAAAAAGGATGGGCATGGCAGCGTAGATTTGTTTAAATCCATCGTGGTGTCTTGCGATACTTATTATTATGGGTTGGCTATCGAATTGGGTATAGACAACATATATAGCTTTTTTTCGGAGTTTGGGTTTGGTAAGAAAACCGGTATTGATATGGAAGGTGAGGTTTCCGGCTTAATGCCGTCACAGGAGTGGAAGCAGAAACGCTACAAGCAAAAATGGTATGCCGGTGACACGGTTTCGGTTGGTATCGGTCAGGGCTACAATTTAGTTACGCCGTTGCAATTGGCTTATGCCACTGCAGTACTGGCTAATGATGGGATAGCCTACCGCCCGCATCTGTTGAAGGAGGTACAAAGTTCGCGCATTAGCGACAAACGTACCTTGGAGACGAATCCAGAATCCGATCTTAACCTCAATTCAGAGCATCTCGCGTTGGTAAAAAGCGCTATGGTGGCGGTGACGCAACCCGGGGGCACTGCTGCAAAGGCTGGTGCGGGCGCACCCTATACCTTCGCTGGTAAAACTGGTACGGCGCAGGTAATCGGTATTAAGCAGGGCGAAAAGTACATTGAGAGTAAAATTCAAGAACGGCATCGCGATCACGCTTGGTTTATGACTTTTGCACCTTCCGATCAGCCCAAGATTGCGTTAGCAGTGCTTGTTGAGAATGGAGGGCACGGCAGCTCTACCGCTGCGCCGATTGCGCGTAAGGTATTGGACTATTTCCTGCTTGGCAAGGTGCCTCGTCCTCTGCTTGACGTGGATGAAGCCGAAGGAGTGGAACATGATTAAGCGGCGCGTATGGCAGCGTTTCGTCGCGCACCTTGATCCCGTTTTGCTAATGCTGCTTGGATTACTTCTACTGGTGAGTTTGGTGGTGATCTATAGCGCTAGTGATGGTAATTGGTTTCGTGTGTTGGCGCAGATGACCAATATACTGGTGGCATGCGCCGCACTATGGATAGTGGCCAATATGCCACTTCATTATCTGATGCGGGCAGCCTTGCCAGCTTATTTGCTGGGGATAGTGTTATTGATTGCCGTGGCATTTTTCGGTGAAATTACAAACGGTGCTCGGCGCTGGTTAAACATTGGAGTAACGACCATCCAGCCTTCTGAGCTGATGAGGATAGCGGTACCACTGATGATGGCCTGGTATTTTGAGAAGCATGAAGCCATGCTGACTTTAAAAAACTATTTTGTCGCAACCTTGTTGTTGCTGTTACCGGTGGCGCTAATTGCGCGCCAGCCAGATTTGGGTACGGCGATTCTGATCGCTGCTAGCGGATTTTATGTACTATTCCTGGCCGGTATATCCTGGCGAGTCATACTCACCTTCTTAGTCCTAATAATGGCAAGTATGCCATTTGCGTGGTCCACGTTACACGATTATCAGCGCCATCGTATTATGATGTTGCTTGATCCGGCTCAGGATGCACTGGGCAGGGGCTATCATACTATCCAGGCTATTATTGCGGTGGGTTCCGGCGGAATATTTGGCAAGGGATATCTCAATGGTACGCAGGCTCATCTCGATTTTCTGCCGGAGCGCACCACGGATTTTATTTTTGCGGTGTATTCGGAAGAATTCGGCTTGCTCGGTAATGTTGTGTTGTTAAGCTTGTACTTATTGGTTATTGCGCGTGGTTTTGTGATTACGGCCAATGCTTCAACTTACTTTACCCGCCTGATGGCGGGGAGTATCACACTCACTTTTTTCACCTATGCTTTCGTCAATATGGGTATGGTGAGTGGCATTCTGCCAGTTGTGGGTGTACCGTTACCGCTCATTAGTTACGGTGGTACGTCCATGGTCACATTACTGCTTGGTTTTGGCATGCTTATGAGTATTCATACCCATAAAAAACTGGTACAAACCTGATGAGGTTGGTTGGTAATCGTGGCGTCCTGAGGTTGAAGGGCACCTCTAAAAATTCAGATTTGCGAGCATCCCCTTCGGGGATTGCCTGCTTAACCCATCTCGTCACAATACGTTGTTGCTTACAAAAAATGTTTCCTTACATATCAATTATATGCTGCGTCAACATTTTTTATTCGCGCCCAGTCTTGTTTAGAACTCTTAATTTTTAGAGGTGCCCTGAATAGATTTGGATGGATTACGCTATACTTAATATTCAAATCTCTCCTGCATAAAATAGAAATATCTTTAAATAATGGAATTATAAA
Organism: Candidatus Nitrotoga sp. HW29; assembly: GCF_924101635.2. Lineage (GTDB taxonomy): Bacteria > Pseudomonadota > Gammaproteobacteria > Burkholderiales > Gallionellaceae > Nitrotoga. The sequence goes on from NZ_CAKMAA020000068.1 coordinate 21,921, forward strand.
TAGGGAGTTGCGCAAGTGAATATACAAACTGGACTGATACTTTTTGCAGTAATCATTCTAACCGCATGTAGCAGTGTACCGCCACGCAAGGATGAAATGCGCAGTACACCCGCTCCCGTAATCGAAGCACAAGCTACCTCAACCACGCCGATTGCCCAATCCAAACGAGGCGGTTATTTGGAAGGCGATAGTCCTGGTGCCGATGTGCCGGCTAACCTCGATACCATCCCGAATGCAGTTCCGCGTGCTGAGCCGTTGCATCGTTTTGCTAACAGTCAATATACCGCTTTAGGAAAGACGTACACGCCTTTAACTACGCCCGGTAGATTTAAAGAGCGAGGTATTGCTTCCTGGTATGGTAAGAAATTTCACGGTAAGCGTACTGCTAGCGGCGAAATATATGACATGTATGGTATGACTGCTGCTCATCCTACGTTGCCTGTACCCAGTTATGCGCGTGTAACCAACCTCAGCAACAAAAAATCGGTAGTAGTACGTGTAAATGATCGAGGTCCATTTTTGCGTGAGCGCATCATTGATCTTTCATATGTCGCCGCTTATAAGCTTGGTATTGTAGATAATGGCAGTGCTGAAGTGATGGTAGAGGTAGAAAGCTTGACGGCAGACAGCAATGTCCAGCCTATAGAAATAACAGATTCAGTAGTTGTTACCCCCTTGAAGCCAACAACTGCAATGTCTGTTTCCAGCTTAAGCGAACCGGCAGCGATGGGTAATGTGTATTTGCAATTGGGTGCCTTCCGGTCACAGCAGGGTGCAGAGAGTTTTCTTGGACGTATGAATATTGAATTTGAGGGTGGTGGTAAACGTGTCGAGCTGTATCAGAAGGATGATGATATGGTGCGCGTCCACATGGGCCCTTATTCTACTCAGGATGAGGCGCGTGCTATCGCGGAAAGACTGCAACCGCGCTTGGGATTTAAACCTTTTGTGGTTCTTCATTAGAAGAAAAGGCTAAGTCCGGTTATTTATTGTATCGGTTAGTATTGATTAATCAATATATTGTGTTATTTTCATGACCATACCACCTAAAAGACAAATTGGTAGTTTTAGTGCCCCCTTATCGCTCGACTTTGACGGTGGCAGGGTTTCTGCACGAAGACTTGAATTACTGGCTGCGATTGGCCAGGCAAACTCGATCAATGGCGCCGCAAAGACAGTCGGAATGACCTACAAGGGTGCTTGGGAAGCAGTTGAAGCCATGAATAATCTTGCTGGTTTACCGCTTGTAGTGGCTCGGCAAGGTGGCCGGGGTGGCGGCAAGGCAGAGCTAACGGAGGTAGGGCAGCGTTTGATAGATGAAATGGGACGTATCGCCGTTTTGCAAACCCAATTTTTTGCCGCGCTTGATGAAGATGTAACGCTGGGTAATAGCTTTCAGCTTCTGAAAAGGATAGAAGTGAAAACGAGTGCACGTAATGCTTTCATGGGAATTGTTGAAAGCGTGCAACAGAGTGTAGTAAATGCGGAGGTGACGCTGAGACTTGCCAGTGGTGAGGCCCTGTACGCCATTGTTACCCAGGATAGTGTGCGCTCACTCGATCTTGTACCGGGCAAGGTTGTGTATGCCCTGATTAAGGCGTCATGGGTAATTCTGACCCCGATGGACGAAAAGATTAAAACATCAGCCCGTAACCGTTTGTGTGGGGTGATTAGTCATATTGAAGAAGGTGCGGTCAATACCGAGATACTGCTTGATCTGGGTAAAGGTGTTACGCTTGCTGCGATTATCACCAATGAGTCGCACAAAATGCTAGCGCTTACCGTGGGTAGCTGTGCATGCGCCTTGATCAAGGCGTCGCACATTATTGTGGGTGTAGACTAATAAAAATAACCGCTGTTGCGCAATTTTTTTAACTGTCGTTATATACCTTGGTCTATTTTCATGTTTTATGAACCGTTAGCCCAAGCCTTCGTAATTACCAAGCGTGCCAAAGACAGCGCCCTTGCCCGGCAAT
>NZ_CAKMAA020000069.1 GCF_924101635.2 Candidatus Nitrotoga sp. HW29
CAGCTCGCCACCTAAATTCGCTTACAAAAGTTGCACTTCAGAGTTGAATCCGCCTGACAAAAACTCGACCCGGATCAAGCAAATAGAAATGCTCTTGAAATGCATTGGTACATTCCTCTGGTAGGCCGCTGCTTTGTATGATGTGAGTGAGATTAGTACACTTATTCCAGATAGTTAATGCGACATGCTCACTACCCAACAGTTGAGCCAAATGATGTAGCGCTTTATTTTGCGACTGCTGATCTAGTATTCCCTCATACAAATCGCTGATGATCAAATTGATATTGTCAGCAAAATCCATTTTTTAGGATCCTTCTAGATCCAGCCACCCAATAGCGTAACTCGTTATTACCGGGATGCAATCCCGATGTTCTATCGATCTATTGGATGGCCAGCTTTATGCGATACTTATTTACGGCAATGTTCTGGCAACACGAAACCCAAGATTATTAATACGTTCCGTCGCTTCAATTCCTTCGCGGTAGCTTACATTTAAGTACTCTGGGCCGTACTCAAAAGATCCGCCCCGAAGAACCAGCTTTGCACAATCGCCTTCCCGACAACCGTCCGTCCATTGCCAGACATTGCCCAGCATGTCATACAGGCCATAGGGATTAGGCTTGAAACTGCCGACTGACATCGGGACGGATTTCTTTTTTTCAAACTTGTTACCACAACCATGGCAATTGGCATTCTGAAACCCGAGATCATTTCCCCAGTAATACTCAGTGGTCGTACCGGCGCGCGTGGCAATTTCCCATTCATGTTCACTCGGTAAGCGGTAGTTTTTACCAGTCTTGTTTGATAGCCATTCAATATAGCTCTGAATATCATTCCAGTTCACATTAACCACAGGCTGCTTGCCACGCCCCCATTCTTCATCTAATGGTTTATAACCATTACAGCCACCGTCTTCCAGACACGCATCCCATTCATCAAATGTGACAGTATATTTCCCAATTTCAAAATCCGCGCCTGGAATCGGCACCATTTCAGGACAAACAGTGCATGCCTTAAGCTTGTCCTCTATTTTCTGCTCTTCAATCTTGGCCGTTTTCAATTGATCAGATTTGACCCGTTTGCCTTCAGCATTGAGTATCGGTGCGCCCAATAAAACTACAACTCTTTTTACTACGCCATCGCCCACACGAATTTCTTGCTCAAATAGGCGATCACTGAAGGCATCGACTTTTTTTTGTACCTTCAACTTCAGTGCACCAGGAGGCACCTTTATATCCAATGGACATTCACCCTTGAATTTCCCATTAACTGAAACTTCAGCACCCACATCATCACCTTTACAGACAACTCTCAATGTAGAACCGGCCGCATAAACATTGGCCGATAATGCGGCCAGAACTAATAAGAACAAAAAATAAGTTGATTTCATGAAATCTCCGTTAAAAATAAAAAAGGGCGGACTCTTAAAGCACTCTTGACCTATTTTAATAAGGTTTGTTTATTTAGTGCATAAGATTTTAAATAAGGGGGCAAACTCATACTTATTCTAGTCTCCCATACTATTCCCATTCAACAACCGCCTTTTTATATACCCCTATATCTGTCATAAAACTTATAAAAAGGTCAGGCCAAAACGCTAATCCATGTTTTTTATTTCAGTGTCATAACAAGTCTAAATCCGCTGATATGATAACGTTCAGTCACATCATCCTTGAAACGGGTAGCGATGCGAATATTTGACGTGGTGTCATTCCAGGAACCGCCGCGAAGCACTCGCTTCTTACAGTCCCCCTCCCAGCAACTGTCTGTCCATTGCCAAACATTACCAGACATGTCGTATAAACCAAAACCATTGGGCTTGAAACTGCCAACTGGCGCCGTTGTCCTGTTATCCCACTTGCTTCCACAAGCATTACAGTTGGCATTAGCACTAGAGGCCGAATCTCCAAAGGGGAAAATACCCCAATAATATTCGGTAGTTGTGCCTGCTCGCGCGGCAATTTCCCATTCCTGCTCGGTTGGCAAACGGTAAGATTTACCGGTTTTGTTCGATAGCCATTGAATATAAGCTTGGGCATCATTCCAGCTCACATTGATCACAGGACGTGTGTCACGTCCCCATTCTTTATCTGAGGGGCGATAACCGTTACAACCACCGTCAGTCACACAGGCATCCCAATCTTGGAATGTGACCGTGTATTTTGCCATGGCGAAATTGGTGCCGGGAATCGGTACCATTTCGGGACATTCGACACATTTCTTCTTATCTTCCTGCAATGTTTTTACCTTATCCTCCAAGGCTGACATCTTAGGTTTTTGCCGTTTGCCTTTGGCGTTAAGCTGCGCCGCACCCAAGATCACATCGATTTTTTTTACTACGCCATCACCCATACGAATTTCTTGTTCAAATATTCGATCACTGAAAGCATCAACTTTTTTTTGCACCCTCAGCTTCAATTTGCCAGCAGGTACCTTTATGTCTAACGGGCATTCACCTTTAAATTTTCTGTTGACCAACACTTCTGCTCCTACATCCTCACCTTGACAATTAACGCTCAACACAGACCCAGCCGCATATACGTTAATGGATGTCGCTAGAGACATCATTAGCAGGAACAAAATATAAATTGATTTCATGAAATCTCCATTCTAAAAAATTGGGACGCATTGTTATATTCACCCAAGAAAACTGCAAGGAGTATATCTACTTTGTCACTAAATATTTTTTTGCTACGAACATATTTATTTTGCACATTGGCATTTCACCCACCATTACTTCTATATTTTGCGTTGGGTGACCAAAACAATCTGATAGTTGGATCTCATTTTGACAAAAAGTTCGTTTTAAACTTCAGAAGCAAACCGAAGTATGCTTTTAACTAAATGAAAGTCACTGGCCTGATGCGTATTGATGGCCTCGTGAGTGAAAATTAGTGGTCTTCACTACGCTTTCACTCTGGTGGCTTTCAACCAGCTTTCACTTCAAAGAAAGGGGAATAACTCGCAGAAATTAACGTAGACCACCAGAAACCTGTACAGCAACGGGGGAGCGGGAAGCTCACCAATATTTGCAAATAAAGCACCCCGCAGCAAGCTACGGGGTATTAACTACGCTTTTCAAGCCGCTGGCTTTCAACCAGCCTTCGCTCCAAGGAGCGGGGAATTGAACCCGTAGAGATTAAAGAGGTATTTTAAAAAACTAAAAAGTGAAAGTTAGCTGCCAAATAATCCGCACGAGCAAAAATAGAAACGCTACCTAAAAAATTTTAATAATCAGTTACATAATCACTACATCATTCCTCGCTCTGCAAATGACAAGCATCCAGTTCCCGCTACAATGAAGTGATCTAGCACGCGCACATCTACCAACGCGAGCGCCTGTTTAAGTGTATCTGTAAGCAAGCGGTCTGACCGGCTAGGCTCAGCCACACCTGAAGGGTGATTATGCGCCAAGATGATTCCAGCCGCGTTGTAATATAACGCACGTTTAACCACTTCACGCGGATATACGCTGGTTTGGGTGAGTGTACCGTGGAACATTTCCTCTGATGCAACCACACGATTTTGTGCGGTAAGGAAGACAACCAGAAACACTTCCTGCTCGCGACCACTTAAAAGCAATCGAAGATAATCGCGTACCGCGCCCGGCGAGTTTAGCGCATCACCCATACGCATTACCTCTTGCAAGGCACGCCGCGACATTTCCAACACAGCCTGCAACTGAGCATATTTGGCCTGCCCCATACCGTATATAGTGCAAAATTCTTCTTCGCGAGCGGCGAATAGACGGGTAAGCGTGCCAAATTGAGTAAGCAAATCACGTGCTAAATCCACCGCACTTTTGCCCATTACACCGGTGCGCAAAAATATAGCCAGTAGCTCAGCATCCGAAAGTGAGGCTGCCCCACGTTGGATTAACTTTTCTCGCGGCCGCTCACCCTCAGGCCAATTATTAATTCCCATTGCCCTCCCTTGCGTACGCATGGTGGTTTTTTGATCTGGAACAACAGTTTTTGCTAAGATGCGCAGCATTATGGAACAAATTCAAACAAAGCGTATTGTGCTCGGCCTTACCGGCGGCATTGCCGCCTATAAAGGCGCCGAATTAACTCGTCTATTAATCAATCAGGGCATACAGGTACAAGTTGCGATGACTGAAGCTGCATGTCATTTCATCACGCCAATCACCATGCAGGCGCTATCCGGCAAGCCGGTATTCACCGATCAGTGGGGCGAGCACACTGCCAATCATATGGCACACATTAACCTAAGCCGTGCCACCGATGCCATCATGATCGCACCGGCTACAGCTGATTTTATCGCCAAATTAGCACACGGCTTGGCCGACGATTTGCTTTCGGCGTTATGTCTGGCCCGCAATTGTCCATTGCTAGTCGCACCTGCTATGAATCGGCAAATGTGGGAAAACCCCGCCACGCAACGCAATATCCAGCAACTCATTGCTGATGGTGTCACTATTTTAGGTCCTGTGAGCGGTATGCAAGCATGTGGCGAAGAAGGAATGGGGCGCATGCAAGAACCTACAGAGTTGGCACACACCTTACTCACCTTTTTTCAACCCAAATTATTATCCGGCGTAAAAATTCTTCTGACTGCCGGGCCAACCTACGAAGCAATAGACGCAGTGCGCGGCATTACCAATCGCAGCTCCGGCAAAATGGGCTATGCCATCACGCGGGCTGCGCTGGAATTGGGTGCAGAGGTGACATTGATTTCCGGTCCGACAGCCCTGTCCAGCCCCCATGGTGCCGCGCTGGTGAATATCACGAGCGCGGCGGAAATGTTCGAGGCTGTCCAAAAATATGTCCCTAATGCCGATATTTTCATTGGCGTGGCAGCCGTAGCTGATTATCGCGTAGCACAACCGACCGAACAGAAAATCAAAAAGAATACCGACGGACTAACACTGGAACTATTACCCAATCCGGATATTCTGGGGTATGTTGCCGGGCTTTCAAAACCACCATTCTGCGTGGGTTTCGCGGCCGAAAGCCACAATCTGCACGAATACGCTACAACAAAGCGCAAAACAAAAAAAATCCCCTTACTCGCAGCTAACTTAGTCCAACAAGCAATTGGAGCAGATGACAACGAGCTGATTTTATTTGACGATGCGGGCGAGCATATATTACCGCGCGCTGATAAGCTTACACAGGCGCGAGCTTTATTACAGCACATAGTCAAACTTTACCGGCAAGGAAATAAATAATGAAAAAAACCGTAGACGTGAAAATTCTCGACCCGCGCTTGCATGAACACCCCCCTGCTTATGCCACGTCTGGATCCGCGGGAATAGATTTGCGCGCCTGTATCCACCAAAGCATGGTTATTCAGCCCGGTCAATGCGAGCTTATCCCAAGCGGCATTGCAATTCACCTGGCCGATCCGCAGTGCGCCGCGATGATCTTGCCGCGCTCCGGACTGGGACATAAACAGGGTATTGTACTGGGCAATTTAGTCGGATTAATCGATTCCGATTATCAAGGAGAAATATTCATTTCTATCTGGAACCGCGGACAAAATCCGTTCACGCTAATGCCTTTGGAACGCATCGCGCAAATGGTTATCGTGCCGATACTGCAAATGCAGCTCAAGATCGTCACGGATTTCCCCTTGAGCCAGCGCGGAACTGACGGTTTTGGCAGTACCGGTAAAAACTGATGATATCTAAGCGAAAACGGCCTGCAAATCACGAGCTAAATAAGCGCAACTAATCACAACGTAAGAAAACCACTTTAGCCAAGATTTTTTTGCGATGACTCATTACTTATTTAATTGTTTGAGACGCCTGTAGCGCAATGAAGACCATAAAGCCGCGGCAATAAAAGCGACGCCTACGAAGCCGGTGAAAATCTCAGGAATATGAAATTTCATACTCGCAAGCATAATGACAGCCAGAATTCCAATCGCATAATGCGCTCCATGCTCAAGGTACACATACGCATCAAGGGTTTCTTTACGTACCAAAAATACAGTCATTGAACGCACAAACATCGCACCAATACCCAGGCCAATCATGATAATGACGATATCCTTAGTTATAGCAAATGCTCCGATTACCCCATCGAAAGAAAAAGAAGCATCCAGTACTTCAAGATAAATAAAGCCACCTATTCCGCCACGCTTAATAACATCACTGACTTTTGCGCCATCTTCTTCCTTTTCAAGAAGGCTGCTAATCACGTCTACGCCCACGTAGGACAGCACACCCCAAAGGCCGGCAATTAGCACTACCAGTTGCTTATCTTCTTCGACTATGGACAAACTGGCCAACAGTGTGCCCAACGCGATCATTACCGAGATTGACGCCACCTTACCAAAGGTGGCAATTTTTTCCTCAATATGACCAAGCCAGTGCAACTCTTTTTTAGAATCCAGCAAAAAATTAAGAAATACCAGCAATAAAAAAATTCCTCCAAACGCGGCCACTTCAGCGTGATGGTTAGTCAAATGAAGCGCATATTCATCAGGATTATGCAGCCCCATATCCCACACCTCCATCAATCCGAGGTCAGCCGCGAGCGCAACAATTACTAGAGGGAAAAATAATCGCATGCCGAACACAGCGATCAGCATTCCAATAGTCAGGAAAATGTCCTGCCAAAATTTATTCCAGCTTTTAAGGACAGAAGCATTAACGACAGCATTGTCAAAGGAAAGTGATACTTCCATGACGCAGAGAATAATAGCAATTCCGAGCGCTTCAAGCGCGGCCACCCAACCACCGCGGCTATAACCCCACCATGCCGCAAGTCCAATACCTATAAAAGCAATTAAAAATGAAACTCTAAAATAGCGCATACTTTTTCTCGGCGGGTTTAAGCACTAATGTTGCGCCAATTTATCACGTGCCTCATTGAAGCTAATGAAGTAATTGCGTCACGTGAGCAGAGCATCTAAGGGAAAAAACCATCTCCGTTATCCGTCGATAGTCAACCATACCCGTAGCAAGATTCGAAGCTGGATAAAGATACCAAGCCCGCCCTGAACCGTTTGATAGTGCTTCGCGCAGGCTTGTCTGGAATCTTCAGTCAGCTTGTCAAGTTGAATTATTATCTTTGTGGAAAAACAAGTTCAGGATCGATTGAAACGCTCATAAATCAGATACATCCCCATTCCTGATGCAACACCGCATTCTACCCGCCCATCTCCGCCAAGAAGCCAGACAAATCTTCGGCATGCTCTTCCTCCATCGCCAAAATGGATTCCAGCATACGCCGCGTAGTAGGATCATTGTTGCCCAAATAACTGATCATTTCACCATAGCTATCAATGGCAATACGCTCGGCAATGAGGTCTTCGCGAATCATTTCGAGCAAGTCATCACCATCGTGATATTCGGAATGACTACGCGTAGCCAGCCCCACAGGAGAAAAATTCGGTTTTCCACCCAATTGCACAATACGCTGAGCAATCTGGTCAGCATGTACCTGTTCTTCAGTGGCGTGTTGCAAGAATTCGGCAGCCACACTTTTCGCATTGATCCCTGTAGCGGTGTAATAATGCCGTTTATATCGCAACACACAAACAATTTCTGTAGCGAGCGCCTCGTTTAACAGATTGACAACAGTATCACGGTCACCACGATATCCGGCAGTAACAGCGCCCTGCTCTATGTGCTGCCGGGCACGTTCACGCAATGTTTTAATATCGGTCAAGAATGTTTTATCTGCCATATTTACCTCCTTTAAATTTCGATTGTCCTCGATTATTAACGATCAATTCGTATTCAAGTACCAATACTATTGTTTAATTCATTCAACTTGGATACAACTGCATTTTTACTTCTAACTCGCCACCTGCATCGGCCAGATGAAGCTTGTACCCAATTTCAAGAATGCACATTCAATGAAATATATTCTCTGAATATAGCAACAGTTCATAAATTACTAGAAATTTTTTTGGACGCATCCCAACCAGAAAAATTATTGGCCGGTGGCAAATAACGTACTAATTCATTCAATGCCAAACGATAAACATCCCGTTTAAACTCAATCACACTTTCCATCTCAACCCAATAATCGTTCCAACGCCAAGCATCAAACTCGGGGTGGACAGAAGTACGCAAACACACATCACAATCGCGTCCAACCAATCGCAGCAAAAACCATATCTGTTTCTGCCCCTTGTAACTGCCACGCCATTCACGTTTAACCCAATGTTGCGGCACCTCATAACGTATCCACTCACGCGTACGGCCAAGTATTTGAACATGACAAGATTGCAAACCTACCTCTTCCTGCAATTCGCGATACATCGCTTGTTCCGGTGTTTCGCCACACTGTATACCACCTTGCGGGAATTGCCACGCATGCTGCCTGATGCGCTTGCCCCAAAATACCTGATTCTTAGCGTTGGACAGAATGATGCCGACGTTGGGGCGGTAACCATCCCGATCAATCATCTTCGCCACCTGTTTAATTAATTTACATGAAGTGGATTTTTTCACATTTCACACCATATTGAAAGCCGTCTCATCACAATCGGTGCAGCATGCTTGCTTCGTTCACTGTAAAATTAGCACCCTGATAATTCGATTTGGCAAACATACCATCATGCGCGCTTCACATTTTTTCATCTCCACCCAAAAAGAAGCTCCCTCCGAAGCCGAACTAGTCAGTCATCGTTTGATGTTACGTGCCGGCTACATCAAGAAACTAGCCAGTGGCCTGTATACTTGGATGCCGTTGGGACTACGCGTATTGCGAAAAGTGGAAGCCGTGGTACGCGAAGAAATGAATAATGGGGGTGGCATTGAACTGCTGATGCCCGCCATACAGCCAGCTGAACTTTGGCAAGAAACCGGACGGTGGGAAATATTTGGGCCACAAATGCTCAAAATTAAAGATCGCCATGACAATCTATTTTGTTTTGGCCCTACTCACGAAGAAGTTGTTACTGACATCGCACGCCGTGAAATAAAAAGTTACCGTCAGTTACCCGTGAATTTCTATCAAATACAGACCAAGTTCCGGGATGAGGTGCGTCCCCGTTTTGGTGTGATGCGTGCACGCGAATTTGTAATGAAAGATGCTTATTCATTCCATGCCAGCTTCAGCAGCCTGGAACAAACCTACCAAGTGATGTATGACACCTATAGCCGCATTTTCACCCGTCTTGGCCTCCAGTTCCGGGCCGTTGCGGCCGATACAGGCGCCATAGGCGGTAGTGGCTCGCATGAATTTCATGTACTAGCCGATTCCGGTGAAGACGGGTTAGCATTCTGTCCTACTTCCGATTATGCCGCCAATGTGGAACTGGCTGAGGCCATCGCACCAAATACTTTACGCGCGACTGCCAGCGAAACATTGCAAAAAGTCATTACACCCGGACAAAAATCCATCGAGAGCGTCACCACTTTCTTGAATGTAACGCCACAACAAGTACTAAAGACAATCGCCATAATGAATGCCGGTGACAACTTTACCCTGCTTCTGTTGCGCGGAGATCATATGCTGAACGAAATCAAAGCTACCAAGATCCTGGGCAAATTCCGTTTCGCCAGCGACGATGAAATCCATCAGAACATGGGCTGCCGTACCGGTTACATTGGTCCGGTTAATACAACCGTACGAATATTGGCTGATCATTCTGCTGCTGCCATGAGTGATTTTGTCTGTGGAGCCAATGACGACGGTTTTCACTACATTCACGCAAATTTTGGACGTGATATCAACCTGGATGAAACTAATGTGCATGACCTCCGCAACGTCGTCACCGGTGATCCCAGCCCCGATGGAAAAGGCACGCTGGAACTCTGTCGTGGCATCGAAGTTGGCCACATTTTCCAATTACGCACCACGTATTCCGAAGCGCTCAATGCTAATTACCTTGATGAAAACGGCAAATCTCAATTCATTGAAATGGGTTGTTATGGTATCGGTGTTTCACGCATCGTCGCTGCAGCAATAGAACAGAATTATGACGAACGCGGCATTATCCTGCCTGCTACCATGACTCCGTTCCAAGTAGCACTTGCTCCAATTGGCATCAATAAGAGCGAAGCTGTGCGCCTAACGACAGAACAGCTTTACGCTGACATTAGTGCTGCAGGAATTGAAGTTTTACTTGATGACCGTAACGAACGCCCTGGCGTAATGTTTGCCGATTTAGAGCTCATTGGCATTTCACATCGTATCGTCATCGGGGATCGCGGTCTCAGCGAAGGAGTGCCCATGGTTGAGTACAAGGGACGGCGCGATGAAGAAGCGCAACAAATACCGCTTCAAGATATTGTTAAGTTCATACAATTAACCTTACTTCAATAAAATGGCCATTCAATGCTGTCCCGCTGTAATAAATACGTTACAGCGCATACAGCCAGAGCGGATTTCATACCTTAAAACTTGATCCATTCCGTGCTTTTTCGGTGAGCACACCCAATGTCCTGAACTACATTAATGTCGAACAGCGGGTCGAAATAATGTACAGCTGTATTATTGCTCCGGCCCGATGAAGTCTTAAGCCGCGTACTTGACGCGTTTGTCTTGAAAGTAGCTCATTACGCGCGCGGGGTTTTGCTCCAACATCATCATATGCGCGCTGGTT
>NZ_CAKMAA020000070.1 GCF_924101635.2 Candidatus Nitrotoga sp. HW29
TTATTCCATTTATACATCAATAGTGCAATAATTGCCTCATCGAAGAAACCGAGGAGGTAATTCATGTCACGACCCCCGCGAGGCCGGGATGTACTTGATAGCGCACTCCAAGCCATTGCTTCAGCGACGACGGTTGAACAGTTACGGCAAGCACAGGCGGTTGTCTTGCCACTTCAATACAGCATGAGCCTGGAGCAAACGGCGCAGGTCATCGGATTATCCAAAGGTTGGGCATGTCGTTTACGTAACCAGTTCATTGCTGGCGGAGCGGTAGGCGATAAAGGCAAGTCAGTGCGCGGAGGACGGCACAGGGAGCACTTCACCCCTGAGCGCGAAGCCGAATTACTCAAACCATTTCTGGAGTCTGCCATTAACGGCGGCGTTTTGGTGGTCAGCCAGATAAAGCCTAAACTCGAAATGGCGCTGGGACGGGAGATGGCACTCTCATCAGTATACAAATTGCTGCATCGACACAACTGGCGCAAGCTCGCACCTGACAAAAGGCATCCGCAAAGCAATCCTGTGGCACAGGAAGACTGGAAAAAAACTCCCCGAAACACTTGCCGAAATCCGCCAGAACTGGGCCAAAAACGAACCGATCCGACTGATGTTTCAGGACGAAGCGCGTTTTGGGCGCATCAACGACGTGCGTCGCTGCTGGGCTCCCAAACCCATACGACCACTATGCCAAGCTATGCTGACCCACGAGTACACCTACGCCTACGCAGCAGTAGAGGCCAAAAGTGGGGAGCTCGATTCTTTGATCTTGCCGTACGTCAATACCGACTGCATGCAGTTGTTTCTCGATGAGGTGGGTGCGCGTCATCCCAGCGACAAAATCGTAATGGTGCTCGATGGCGCCGGCTGGCACTCCAGTAGGTTGCTCAACCCGCCACAGAACATGAAGCTGTTACCTTTGCCACCCTATGCTCCCGAGCTCAATCCAGTAGAACATGTATGGGACGAATTGCGTGAGAAGTACTTCCATAACCGCGTCTTCGATAGCCTTGATGCACTTGAGGAACAGCTCGAAGTAGCCCTGCGTCTCTTCGAAAATAATGTACCAATGGTCAAGTCCATTGTGGCTTGGGAATGGATTGTTAGTGCCTTATTGAATTAGAAATTGAATTA
>NZ_CAKMAA020000071.1 GCF_924101635.2 Candidatus Nitrotoga sp. HW29
CAGTTCGCAGCAAAACAACCTATCGATGTGTCCGTTATTACTTGACCATTACAAACAACCCGATATCGTCACACCCATCCCACCACCCGTAATCTGTTGCACGGAAGACAACGATAACCCTACCCGATGATGCAATTCGGCGGTATTACTTACATATATTGTCAAATAAAATCACGGATTGATATCGATATTTTTATAGCAGGACATCCCAGCTCTAGCCATCAGCATAATAGTGGGTGTAAGTTGATACACTCGTGCAATTACGGCAAGATACCGGAAACACTTTTTCTACAACCTCACTCGGTGTTATAGCATCTTAAAGGTGTGCTCAATGATTGACCGTAAGCATCATAAAATTGTGTTCGCTTTCTTCATGGCGTTACTGATGTCTTGCATCATGTCTTTTGTTATCAGCGTTTTTAATGTTGGTTTTGTGAGTAATATCATTCATGTATGGCTCAAAGCGTGGGCGTTTGCATTCATCATTGCATTTCCAACCATCACGGTGGTTGCACCCATTGTGCATAAGCTTGTAAGTTTGGTATTAAAGGAAAACCGTGACACCTAACAAATCGCCAAGAATTGCGCGGTAACACAACGCCTGCATCGCTTTACGCTACGTGGAAAAATCAAGCTTGATGGACAGTGAAAATTGGACTGCATCATGCATAAGCTCTATCATTTCGTCACCGATTTCCACTTTTCGACCGAGGAGTACGCATGAAAATAAACGCGCAATGGATTTTTAGAATCTTTGTCTTTCTTGCCCTAACATCGGCTACCGCGCACGCACAGATAGTCGATGTAAAAGCATTGGCCGAGCGTTTGAAACAGGGAGGCTACGTCATTGTCTTTCGCCACGGAGCGACCAATCGTGATCAAGCGGACACTGATCCCCTAAATTACGACAACACAGCAAAGCAACGCCTGTTGAGTGAAGACGGCAAAGCATTAGCCGCCCAGGTGGGCGCTTCTTTCAAGGCCTTGCAAATTCCGATTGGCCAGATTTATACCAGCAAGTTCAATCGGGCAATAGAAACCGGGAGGTTGATCGGTGGCACTGAAGCGGCATCCTCTCTCGACATCACCGAAGGCGGCCTCATCGTCACACCTATCGAAAATGATCGTCGGGCTGAAGCATTAAGAAAGATGACAGCGACATCTCCTGAACATGGAAAGAACACACTTCTGGTCACGCATAAACCGAACATCATCGACGCCTTCGGAAAGGATTGGTTTGAAGTGAAAGAGGGAGAGGCATCGATCTTTCAACCGGATGGGGCTGGGAAGGCCGTTCCCATTGCCCGAGTCCAGGCTATTGAGTGGATCAAGGCCGCAAAGTGAATCGCAGCCCTTCATTCACCCGGTAAACGCTAACCCCTTATATCAAGGCGCTGTCCCCAATGTATGCATCGAGAGAATGCTCATCGATTGTTGCGCATTTTGTCCGGCAATGTAATGTTAAGTTCAAGTACATCATATTCGCCGTGTTTCTCTAATTGAACATTGATAGATTCACGATCGATATGAATATATTTTGCAATCACGACCATCAGTTCTTCTTGAAGTGCAGGCAGATAATCTGGAGTGGAGGCCCCTCTTCCGGCTCGCTCGTGGGCGAGAATAATCTGTAACCGTTCTTTAGCGACGACAGCAGTTTTTTTTTCGTTGCCCCGCAGGTAGCTGATTAGGTCAGCAATCATGGACATCTCAGCGGCCTCCCAGCAGTCGTTTAAAGAAACCCTTTTTTTCTGCGGTAACAAAGCGCATCGGCAATCCTGCATCGCCCATAAAGCGCCCTACTACATCGCGGTAGGCTTCAGCCACATCGCTCTTATCCAGATGGATAGCTGGGGTACCCGCATTAGAGGCTTGCAGCACTGATTCCGACTCCGGAATCACACCAATCAACGGAATACGTAAAATTTCCTGAATATCAGTAACCGACAACATTTCCCCCGCTTCTACACGCTTGGGATCATAACGAGTCACCAGCAAATGTTCTTTCACAGGTTCCAGGCCATCCACCGCCCGTTTGGATTTGGCGGCGAGAATTCCAAGAATGCGATCCGAATCTCGCACCGACGAAACTTCCGGATTCGTTACGATCAAAGCTTCATCTGCAAAATACATTGCGGTGAACGCGCCTGACTCAATACCTGCCGGGGAATCACACACAATACAATCGAAACTTTCTTTAAGTTCATTAAGAATGCGCTCAACACCTTCCAGATTGAGCGCATCTTTGTCCCGAGTCTGGGATGCCGGGAGAATGTACAGGTTGTCGCAATTCTTATCTTTAATAAGCGCCTGTTTAAGGGATACCTCACCGTTAATAACGTTGATGATGTCATACACCACTCGTCGCTCGCAGCCCATAATGAGATCCAGGTTGCGCAAACCCACATCGAAATCGATAACAACCGTTTTGTTTCCCCGTAGGGCGAGACCGCTGGAGAAGCTAGCGCTGGTTGTGGTTTTACCTACACCACCTTTCCCTGAAGTAACTACAATAACTTTAGACACGTTTATATTCCTGAACAAAATTTAGGTATATTTTACCCGTAAATGAAGAAGCCAAAGAATTCCTTTAGCTCAACAAGGGCTCGATAATCAAATCAGAACCATCCAGATGCACCTGAACCGGTTTTCCGCGCAAATTTTCGGGAATACCGTTCTCAAACACCTTGAAACAGCCCGCAATCGAAACCAGTTCTGCCTCCAGACTGTGCATGAAAACACGCGCACCCTCGTTGCCTTGGGCACCCGCAATAGCTCGACCGCGCAACGGGGCGTAAATATGAATATCCCCGTCAGCAATCAGTTCGGCACCTGCATTAACAACGCCCAATACAACCAGATTGGCCCCTTCGGCATAGATTCTCTGACCCGTACGAACCGGTTTACTGATTATCATGGTCGGACGAAAAGCGGGGTGTGCTTGAGAAACTGATTTTTGTTGGGTATCTGAATCAGGAGTGCAGCTGTTATTAGGTTCGCCTGCTCCTGTTCCTATCGCCGATCCTAATTCTGGCAGCTCCGGCTGAGTGTTTTCAGCATCACTGCCCGGAATTGCCACAGGAATCGATGCCGACTTTAATGCGGGTCTGATAATCGTGTCCGGGAAGAGCCCCAAACCTGACTGCACGGCGGCTTCCCGCTGTTCGGTAGATCCTCCCACAACACCCGTCGCACGCATGCCATGATCCAGCATGAATGATATGAGGCCCGTAAAGTCTGGCGAAATATTGAAATGCTCAATCGCGGAGAGATCAAGAGCCACGGGCGTATTGGAAAAAAAATCCTGCGTTTTATTAAAACGCATATCCAACTGTTTTTTTAGTTGATCCATGTCGGTTGTATTGACATAGAGTACAAATAAAGAAAGATTGGCAATTTTAAGTTTGAATGCCGGTTCTTCGCGTGCCATATTTTTAAGTTTTTTAGAGTCTGTTGCTAATACCAAGCTTGGCAGGGCTGCACCCTTTGAAGTTTGAAGAAGGTCGTGTAGCTTAACGATATCTTCCCTAACCTATGTAAATGCTGGAGCCAATGTTCAACTTTGCCAAAACTGCCACCACTGATGTGGTTTAACAACTGGCTTAACACCATCTTTCGCAAAATTTTTGTCTAGCACGCGCTGTGAATCGTCGCGTAAATCTTTCAGTCCCAGCGCATCGTAGGCCTGTACTATAATTTGCAGGGCCTCGCGTGTAGCCGGGGCCTGCGGAAAATCAATGAGTACACCATTGGCACGATTGACAGCAGCTACATAGGCTCCGCGACGCAAATAATAACTCGCGACTTGCGTTTCATGGCGCGCTAGCGCGTTAACTAAATATTGCATGCGTAATTTTGAATCGGCTGCATATTTACTGTTAGGGAAGCGGGTAACCAGATCCTTAAAAGCATCAAAAGCCTCGCGCGGTGCCTTTGGATTACGCTCAGATAAATCCGGATGAAACCCCTCACCAAACAAACCGAGATCTTCGTCGAAATTGACCAATCCTTTCAAGTAATAGGCATAATCCACGTGCGGACTGTTCGGATACTGCTTAATAAAGCGCTCCACCGCAGAAAGTGCCAATTCAGGTTCACTTTGCTTGTAATGTGAGTACGCAATCTCCATCTGCGCCTGCTGCGCATAACGGCCATATGGGTATCGGGATTGCAAGGTCTCGAATAATTTTATAGCGCCAGGGTAATTGGCATTATTTATCTGTTCCATGGCCTGCGCGTAGATTCCCTCGGCGGAATCCGCTGTCGCGGAAACGGGTTTCTCATCCTTCGGAGAGAAAATATTACACGCAGTTAGCATGAGCAGCAGAATTAAAGTTAAACTATGGCGCATGGTGGAATCCAAAAAAATGTTATCCGATTATACCGCAAACCTTTCTGCACCTAACCCGCTTACATTGAAGACTGCTCCACTTTCGTTCAAAATTCCCGACGAATACGCCGGAATGCGCCTTGATCAGGTATTAGCCAAACTATTGCCAGAATATTCTCGCAGTCGTCTGCAAGACTGGATCACGCAACAACAGGTTAAACTCGATGGCGCGGCCCCCACTTCCAAACAAAAAGTATGGGGCGGCGAAAAGATTGAAGTCATACTTCAATCGAATCCTGCCGAACAACCTTATCAGGCCGAGGATATCGAACTAAACATCTTGTTTGAAGATGACAGCATACTCATCATCAACAAACTGGCAGGGCTGGTGGTGCATCCGGGAAGCGGCAATTGGAATGGTACGCTGCTTAACGCTTTGCTCCATCATTCACCCCAACTTTCAAAAATACCGCGCGCCGGCATTGTGCACAGGCTGGATAAAGATACCAGCGGACTGCTGGTCGTTGCAAAAACACTTACCGCGCAAACAGCGCTGGTGCGCCAGTTGCAGGCACGCAGCGTACAGCGCGAATACTATGCGCTGGTATACGGGGAAGTGGTACGTGCCGGTACGGTAAATGTACCGATAGGCCGTCACCCTACGCTACGCACAAAAATGGCAGTAGTGGAAGACGGCAAACCCGCAACCACGCATTACACCATAGTGGAGCGTTTCCCCGGTTGTACCCTGCTTCGCTGCAAATTGGAAACCGGGCGTACCCATCAGATCCGCGTTCACCTTGCCTCTATTCGCCATCCATTGGTTGGCGACTCTGTATATATCAAGGGAGCTCAAAAATGCACCCCACAATTACGTCCCATTTTGGCCGTTTTTCCACGTCAAGCGTTGCACGCAACGCAACTTGGGCTGGAACATCCAATAATGGGGAAATGGTTGGAATGGCAAGCCCCCATACCGGACGACATAACACAGCTACTAAAAAACATCAGGAGCACATTAAATGAGTCTGCTTGAACACTGCATTATCCCTGACTGGCCGGCTCCAAAAAATATAAAGACACTTCAAACCACACGTAATGGAGGAATAAGTACTGCCCCCTATAACAGTCTCAATCTCAGCAGCAACGTGGGCGATGCGCCGTTAGCCGTAGCGCGCAATCGCATGCTGCTCGAGCCCATGCTGCCAAGCGAGCCGGTATGGCTCAAACAAGTACATGGTGTAGTAGTAGCTGATGCGGCACAGGCCGAATGTTGGCCCGAGGCCGATGCCTGTGTATCTACACACCCCGGCGCGGTATGTGTGGTAATGACGGCAGATTGCTTGCCCGTACTGCTATGCAATGATAAAGGCAACGTAATCAGTGCAGTACATGCAGGATGGCGTGGATTGTGCGATGGGGTCATTGAACATACCGTGCGTGCCATGGATGTACCCCCTGATACACTCATGGCCTGGCTTGGACCTGCAATCGGCCCACAAGCTTTTCAAGTAGGCGATGACGTGCATACAGAATTTATTGGCAAAGACCAACAAGCAGCGGCGGCCTTTGTACCTAGCTCATCCGGAAAATGGTTTGCCGACATTTATCAACTCGCGCGTCTGCGCCTGAATGCATCGGGCGTTACGCGTGTATACGGCGGCGGCCTGTGTACCTATACAGACAGCGCAAATTTTTTCTCGTATCGGCGCGATAATGTAACGGGGAGAATGGGAACATTTATCTGGCTAGATAAATAATTCCCGTACTTTTAGTCGTGCGAAAGCAAAGTGAAACAGATAATTAACATGGCGGAAATTTATTAGTTTTCCACGCCTTACATTTAAAATTTCAGACGTTAAACAAGCCAATCTGACAAACTAATTCACAACAATTCTTAAATAGCCTCGGTATACCCAGTCTCATCTGCAAAGCTCGCCAAGTAACTCTTTAATATCCAAAATTAATATAATTTCACCCTCGCTGGACATCGTCACGCCCGCCACTCCCTTGGGCCGGAAAGTATCCAATGATTTAATTACCACATCATCGTGTCCGGCAAAACCGTCTGCCGAGAGGATGAAACTGTTTTTTTCGATCTGCATCAGCACACCCACTTCCGGTTTGTCAGTCTGCTCCCAGCCAATCAGACTGGCCAATGAGAGCACCGGCAGCACCTCACCCCGCACCACCATGGTGGCTTTACCGGCTATCTGTTGCAGATCATTCGGTGGAACCGATAAAATCTCCCGCACCAATGACAGTGGCACGGCAAATGATTGATTGCACAGGCGCAATAGCAGCACTGGCAGGATCGCCAATGTAAGGGGCAATGAAATGGTAAACTCACTCCCCTTACCCGGCACTGATGTAATACTGATAGTGCCACTCAATTTCTCAATGTTGGTTTTCACCACGTCCATGCCGACTCCACGTCCGGACACACTGGAAATCTCATCTTTAGTTGAAAAACCTGGGAGCAAAATCAAACCCAAGCTTTGTTCATCATCCAAGTTACTCACCGATTCCGCATTAATCAAGCCCTTCTCGATGGCCTTGTTGCGAATCACCTCGGGACGCATGCCCTTACCATCATCGGTTATCCTGATGATGATATGATCTCCCTCCTGCTGGGCACTTAAATGTACTATGCTCTTTGCTGTCTTACCTACCGCCGCGCGCTGCTCCGAACTTTCCACACCATGATCCACCGCATTACGAATCAAGTGCACCAACGGATCATTAAGATCCTCAATCATAGTTTTATCGATCTCAGTCTCTTCACCTGACAACACCAACTCAACATCCTTGCCGAGTTGACGCGCCAAATCGCGCGCCAACCGAGGATATTTATTGAAAAGACGGCCGATAGGTTGCATACGTGTCTTCATCACTGCATTTTGCAAATTTACCACTAGCATATCGAGCTGGCTGACCGACTCATCTAATGCAAGCAATGTGGCCACGTCAGATCGTCCTTGCAAAATGTCAGTACGTAAATGGGTCAACCGATTTTTGGTCAATCCAATTTCGCCGGAAAGATTAAGTACTTGATCCAACCGGTCGGTATCAACACGAATTGTATTATCCTTGCCCGCCTCATTTTCGCGACGCCCGACAGCCGGAGCTTTATTGCCTGGAATATCGTTGACGCGCCGGCCAAACGAACGAGTTTCTGGCAATGACGCGACAACGTTACCTGCAGGTGGCAATGGTGCCTGGGTTACGACTGGCGAAGGGGAAGCTAACACTGCATCAGATCCGGCCTGAGTTTGGGCGGGTGAAGTACCCGCCAAGGCATGATACAAAACATTCCAGTCTGGGCTATCCACTGCTGAAGATACAGAGTTATCAACCGCAGATTCGAGCGTACCGCCCGGAGAGGTAACAGCCTGATTTTCAACCGTCTCTCCATTCAAAGCGGCGTGCAGTGCGGAAATTAGGTGAGGCGGAGCGGCCTCTGGCTGCCTGAATTGTGCTAATGCATCAAACATTTGCCTGACCTCTCCTGTCGCTGCAAAAATCGCGTCCATCAAACCTGCATTCAGAACTAACTCACCGTTGCGCAGATTGTCAAACAGGTTTTCTGTGAGATGACATAACGTAACAAGTTCCGTCGCATTCAAAAATCCGGCACCACCCTTAATGGTGTGAAAACCACGAAAGATGATATTGAGCAGGTCGCGATCGTGAGGCTGCTTTTCCAAGTCAATCAGCTTACTGTCGACATCAGACAATAGCTCAGATCCTTCTGTTAAAAAATCCTGCATTAACTCTTCCATGCCCACAAAATCATTCATTTTAGAACCCCATGCTTTCAAGCAAGTCATCTACTTGATTTTGATTGGTCACTACGTCAGTGCGTCCTGACGCATTTATCACCGGGCCATTCAATAGCCCGGCATGCATATCCGGGTTAGCGATAAGAGGAGAGCTCTCAACCAGTAACTCCACCAGCTGCTTTTCCATTTGCTGTGTCACATCCACGATCTTTTTAATGACCTGCCCGGTCAAATCCTGAAAATCTTGTGCCATCATGATTTCCGTCAAATAGGTATTGGTAGTCTTTGCTTGCTTGGGTAACTCAGTCAGAAAAGTAAGAGTTTGCGCTACCAAGCCCTTGAACTGTTCAATATCAAGTTGCTTGGCAAAAACCCTCTGCCATTCTTGCGCCAGCATCTGAGAATCAGTCTCAATTTTTGTCATAATAGGCTGCGCGGCCTCAGTGGCATTTAACACCCGTTCGGCCGCTTTTTCAGTCATGGTAACTACATAACCTAGACGGTCACGAGCATCAGGAATAAAATTTGCAACCTTCTCAAGATCCTTGTCATAACCAAGTTCGTGTAGCGTGTCATGAAATTTACGCGTCATTTGTCCTAATTTGTTTATCACATTACCCGACGGAGTACCCGCATCAGCACCTTGGTTCAACCCCTTATTATCCGAAGGTGATACAACAGTGGCAGCCTCTTCTTCACGGCTATCACTTGCCGAAGCAATACTGTCAAACAACGCTTCCAAGTCATCTGAATCTTGTCCTGCAACTGCTTTTTTAGTCATGGCATCACTCACTTTTGCATAGTCAGGAAAATTTTCTTCAATTTTTCATCTAGTGTAGCGGCAGTAAACGGCTTAACAACATATCCGCTGGCACCTGCCTGTGCCGCCTCGATAATGTTTTCGCGCTTAGCCTCAGCAGTCACCATCAATACCGGCAAATGCTTCAGTGTCGCGTCAGCACGAATGGCTCTAAGCAAATCAATGCCAGTCATATTAGGCATATTCCAATCAGAGACTACAAAATTAAAACTCTCACTACGTAATTTTTTTAATGCGTCGACACCATCTTCCGCCTCTTGCACATTGACGAAACCAAGCTCTTTGAGCAAGTTACGCACAATACGCCGCATTGTGGAAAAATCGTCCACCACCAAAAACTTCATATTTGCATCTACCACGATATACCTCCAATTGCTTTTAGTTCTCAGGAAACGACGGACAGAGATAAATTTAATACCATTTAAGACGTTACATTTTTCTAACTTTTACTCTTATTCCTTATCTCGTTAATCATTTTCAGGTACATCAAACCAGCAAAGGCCGCAATGTATTGCTCAATACCGCCACATCAAACTTGGGCACGTAATAATCCACTCCAACTCGTTTTCCCATATCACGATTGGCATCGGATGATAAAGACGAATGCATCACCACCGGAATACCATCAAAACGCTTATCAGCCTTGATATGTTGAGTTAGCACATAACCATCCATCACCGGCATTTCCGCGTCTACGAGCACTACTTGAATCTGATCATGCAGACTGGTACCACTATTCTGAGCGGTATCCGCCAACCCCTTCAAACGCTCCCATCCTTCTAACCCATTATTCGCCTGCAAATTTTTAACACCCATCTTATCTAACACCTCGGTTATTTTCTTACGCGCTACCGCCGAGTCATCCACGAAAAAGATACATAATTCATGTCCATTTTCGATCTTATCCACGCTACCCACCACATCCTCACCAAATGCACTAGCCAGAACCTGCTCGACATCCAGTATCGAAACAAGTTTGCCATCGGGCAGCTCGGTGATCGCAGTAATCATGTCCTTATTGCCTGAAAACATGTCGTCAGCTGGGCGTACCTTATTCCAGTCAACTCTAATAATACGATCTACATCATGCACTAGAAAACCAAGAATATGACGGCTATATTCGGCCACCATCATGGTACTTTGGTCGTTCGACATTGTTCCATCAAGCCCCATGAATCTAGCCAAGGTCAATACGGGAAGAATGTGCCCGCGTAATGACACAATACCGTCTACACCTACTGGCATATTGGGTGTCTTGGTAATCGTCATCGCACGACATACTTCCTTGACTTTAAATACATTAATGCCAAACGTTTCCGGAGTACCCAACGAAAACAGCAGTATCTCCATCTTATTAGAACCGGCCAAACTGGTTCTGGCATCTACAGTATCAAACAGACTACCTGTACTCTGCGACAGAGAAATGCTATCTGCTTGTGATTGATATTCGACAATCGACATAATCAGTCCTTTCCGTTTCTGGTCAACAGGCGAGCGAGCGTCTGCGAAAGCTTATGCGGTTCAAATTTAGGTACATATTCATCCACCCCAACCGCCTTACCGAGTTGCTGATTGGACTCGCTGGAGAGCGACGAATGCATCAACACCGGAATGTTGGTAAAGCGTTTGTCTTCCTTGATCATGCGCGTAAGCATGTAGCCATCCATTTCAGGCATTTCTACATCGGTGAGAATAACCTGCACCATATCGCTTACAGGTATCCCCGCTGATTCGGCGTAAGTAGCAATCCTTTGCAATTCATCCCACGCTTTGCGACCATTGATAGCAGAAATATGATTCACTTGCATTGCCTCTAATGCGCTAATAATCTGCTTACGCGCCACTGCGGAATCATCCGCAAAAAACACCGTGCGATCAGATACACCCAAGGGTTTGACCGCTTTCAATGCAAGATCATCATTAAAGTGTCCGGTCTCAGCCAATACTTTTTCCACATCCATCATCATCACTAGCCGTCCATCAGCCAACTCTGTGACAGCAGTCACCAATCCTCCCATTTGGGCATTAAGCATTTCTGGTGGCACCCTCATAGAAGCCCAATCGAGGCGCAAAATAGTATCCACCGCATCGACCAAAAAACCCTGAGTATGGCCATTATATTCAGTAACCACCATAATTCCTGGTTTAACGTCAGTCTGCACTCCAGTGTATTTTGCCAAATCGATTACTGGCACCAACACGCCACGCAGACTTACCATACCTTCCACTGAAGCTGGCATTTCTGGCGCATGAGTAATCGCTGGTACACGCATCACCTCACGCACCTTGAACACATTGATACCAAATATTTCACAACGCCCCGTGCGATTGTCCAAACCAAGCGTGAACATCAGAATTTCCAGCTTGTTGGTACCAGCCAGCTTGGTACGCCCATCTATATTTCTAAGCAACTCAGACATGACTAACCCCGTTACTGTAAGCCTCTCTCCCTAACATTTCGTTCCCCTTACTCACCCTCATCGCAAACAAGAGAGGCTGACAGATTGAACGATATATCGAAAGCTGCGGCATTATTATTTTAATAATTACACTTTAAAGTGGGCCACAGCGGCCTCCATATCTTCAGCTAATTTCTCCAACCGTAATATATCCTGCCCAACATGCTCGATCGCCGCATAGTTTTCTTCCGCCATTTGCGCGATACTTTCAACATGACGAGCAATTTCATGGCTACCCTTGCTTTGCTCATCTACCGATGCGGCAATATTGCTCACTCCGCTACTGACATCTGTTACGGAAGCACCCGCCTCAACCAACATACTAGACACCGTATTAATCTGCTGCTGAGTAGATTTCAATGATTGCAAACCATGCTCGATCGCTTTTTCCACATTGCTGGACTGCGTGTCCATCGTACTGGTTACCTTGTCAATTTCACGGGCCGATTGTGCAGATTTCTCAGCCAGCTTGCGAACTTCGTCCGCCACCACCGCAAAACCTCGCCCTTGTTCACCCGCACGTGCTGCTTCAATCGCAGCATTCAATGCCAGCAGGTTGGTTTGATCGGCAATATCCTTAACTTGTTGAGTCATACTGGCAATTGTGCGCGCACTTTGCACAAAATCACCCACTGATGCCGCAATCTGATTCACCGCTTTTTCAATGCTGGCGATTTCAAGAATCATTACTTCTGCGCTTTGATTACCTTGCTTGGTTTGTTGCAGACTTTGCTCGGAAAGCTTGTGCACATCTGCCGCAGTCGCCGCCACTTCAGAAATACTCACTGTCATCTGTTCTACCGCAGCTGCTGTGGAAGCCGCAGCTTCATTTTGCGACTGCGAACTGTGAGTAATTTTCAAAGAGGCTGCTGAAAGCTGAGTTGTACTCTGACGAACCTGCTTGGAACTTTCGATCACATTATTAATAATGACCTGCATACTGCCAATCAAAAGATTGAAAGAATTACCCGTTTCAACAATTTCATTCTCGCCTTCCATCACGATACGATGCGTAAGATCATTATCGCTTTGAATCAGTGAAATCGTTTCCCGTAAAGAGTGCAATTCGGTAACAATACTTCTGACGATGAACATTCCCGCCATCACGGTCACCAGGATAGCCAACAGACCGAATATCACACTGGCCATGAAAGCCGTGCGTGCACTGGCAGCAGCAGCAACAGAAGATGCCCGTATACGCTCCGTAAGCAAATTCTCAACTTCTTTCATGTTATTTATCTTGGCGGTAATATTGCCAAACCACTTGGTTGGCTCAACACCAAAATCACCTACAGCCACTTTTTCCATCACGACCTTACGCATCGATTCCACTTCATCCACAGATGAACCAGACATCTTGCTTTTGTAAAGCGCACGAGCCTCATCGGTCGCGTAATTAAGGAAAGTATCCAAATGTGTCAGCTGCGCAGAGATGTGACCTATAAAAGTCCGATACTGGGCCGGTTCAATTTTGTTGGCTGTAAATACCGGCACCATTAGCGCGCGCTCCTGCCCCGTACGTTCCTTAGCGTAAAGAAAAGCAAGGTATGCGGTCATTTTTTTTGCCACTTGCAAATCGCTGGCCTGCTCGGTAATTACCGGCATTACTTCAAGAAGCGTAGCAACGGTCTTGGTGTAATAACCGGCCGCGTCTGGCGCGCTAATTCTAAATTGCGAAGCCGCCTCACGGTTATCTTTAAGACCATCCAATTTACTCAGTGCGGCATCCATCGTAGTTCTAAGGGACACTGGCATACTGGCCATATTCAGGTGAACATAACTGCTCTTGAGCACCCCTATTTTCTGATCCGTTTCAGCGCGATATGCCGGCAGATCATTGGCAAACCGCTCTCCTTTAGATTGAACAAAACCGGCCGTGGCACCGCGTTCAATTTGCAGATTATGCGTAGCGTCACCAATAGCAACAGCGACATTCATCAATGCTTCGGTTTGTGTCAGGCTTCTCCACTCCCCATAGCTTTGTTGAGCATTAATGACCGAGTAAACAATCAGCCCAATAAGCGGCAGAGCTAATAACAGTATCAATTTTTTTGATATAGAAATATTTTTCATGATTTGCCACATGCCTTATATAAAAAAACTATTTATTACACAGCAACAATTAATTCGAATTATTTTTTTGACTTCAATCTGAATCGCTTAATTGTCTATGCTGCACAATGATTAGAATTTTTAGTTCCATAAACTAAATTGGAATCTAAAATTTTCAGTTTTAAAAATACTACCCCCCACTTTTTATTACCTTCACGTCACATACATCAGGCTGTTTCACGAAATATCATGTGGCGTTATTTATGTAAAAAATATTCTTCTTACAGGTACTTGTAACGGCGATACGACTGAAAACTTTAGGGGCGCATTAATTACTCAGGAAAAATTCAACACACATTTGACGCCGCCTACCACGGGATGCAGCTTCCATTTAATAATAATCTCACCGTAAAAATGAAGGTGGTGACGGGTATAGCAACGGTTTGGGAACGTTTCAAAAAAGACTCTTCAGCTTGAATCAGCAAACCTTGACCAACTCAAATTGCTTCATAAAACTGAAAAGAGCTTGACATGCTTAAGCACGACGAAGAAATCAACAAAATCAGACGTAGCAAGAAACTAGCGAGAATCAAAATCACAAGCCAAACTCGAGGCGGTTTCTTGGTAATAAGATGTTTAGAGGGTTAAGCGAATTGGACTACCATGATTTAACGAGAGTGCCAACCAATAATCTACTGGTATTAAATTAACATTTACTAACTAGCTATCTGCCTACTAGCAAATGATTAGGGGTACAAATACAGCCTGAGTGTGCACTAAAAAAGCAGCTCAACGTTATCCTTTAAATAATTGCTTACAAAAAGTTAAAGCCAGCTTAAGCTGGCTTTAACTTTTTTCTTAAAAATTACGATAATTACTTTTTAATCCACTGGTTGAAACCAGAAGCATCGCTAAAATGTGATTGACCTAAAGTATTACCAGTGCCCTGTTGACTACCTGTGGTTGCAGCATCTTTTCCTGCACCATACGCTTTAGGATCGGTAGGCTCATTGTTTGCAGACACAGAAGCTACCCGTCTGAATTCTGGCATACGGTTTCCATCATCATTTTTATAGCCAGGATCAATTGTACCGTCTCTGTTTCGCGAACTATTATTTTTTGCTCCGGGTTTATTCACTTCTCCAGGTTGATCACGTGGACCGTCAAAACCAACATACTGTTTGCAGCAGTTCCATGGGGTGTTCAGGCCTTTCCCTGTAAACGGCTCAGCTTTATCTGCTGTAAATGCTGGCTTAGGCGCCGAAATTGCTTGGGCCTGCGCTAACGAAGCGCCAAATACGAAACAGGAAGCAATAGCGAGACTAACAATACTTTTTTTCATGAGAAGCTCCTTTATATAAAACTTGCGAGAT
This sequence comes from Candidatus Nitrotoga sp. HW29, assembly GCF_924101635.2. Classification (GTDB taxonomy): domain Bacteria; phylum Pseudomonadota; class Gammaproteobacteria; order Burkholderiales; family Gallionellaceae; genus Nitrotoga. The sequence goes on from NZ_CAKMAA020000071.1 coordinate 14,817, forward strand.
TAGTTGAATAGAATCAAGGCATACCAAGCTTCTACACCACAGGCTTTTACGGAGCCTACCCATACTCCTAATTCGGCAGACTCAGACCAGCATACTACGGGGCTGCTTCGGAATGTGTCAAGAACTTTGGGACAACCTAACCAAAAAAAGTTCCTAATTATAAAATTTTCCAATTTTGATACTTCAAGTCACTTCATATAAGAACGACAAGGCGGTATAACCTCACTTTGTCGTTAAATGTTGCTTAAATCCAGACTGCCCATTATAGCAGCAACAATTTGAAAAATAAGTAAAATTTATAATGGACGCTATTGAAAATTCCATTAATTTTATTAGACTCGCGCTTTACAATGGACAATCTGGGTTTAAAAATGCAATTCTCTTTGCCATACAGCGTGTATCTACTCATCTAAATCTGCATCCATTGGCATCGTAAGGTCGAAACCAAATTGATATTCGCAACTGGAGTGAAATTCCAGGCCATGATCAGCGCTGGGGTATAATCACAGCACTCTTTTCGCTACATCCCCTATGAATATTTTTTACGAAGAAGACGGCGCTTTCAAGGTCGGATCAATACTCACTGACAGCATAACCTCGCTGCAAGTGGAAAGCACGCATGGCAAGCGCAGCAAGATCAAAGCTGCCAACGTTCTGTTACGTTTTGCTCAACCTGGGCTGACTGAATTTATGACACAGGCGGAGGGCATCGCAGCCGATATGGATGTAGAATTTTTGTGGGAATGTAGCCCGTCGAATGATTTTGGCTTTAATGAACTGGCCAGTGAATATTTTGGCCACGCGCCCCATTCCATTGAAGCAGCTGGCACCTTGATCCGCCTGCATTCTTCACCAATGTACTTTTACAAAAAAGGCAAGGGATACTACAAGGCCGCACCACCGGACGCCCTTAAATCTGCGCTAGCCAGCGCCGAAAAAAAACGTCTACAAGCCGCCTTGCAAGCGCGTTACACAAACGAACTAATCGCTTTCACTCTACCGCCAGAATTCACCGATAAATTGCCGCATCTGCTATACAAACCGGATCGCAACACCTTGGAGGTGAAAGCACTGGAAGCCGCCTGCACCGCTACGCATTTGTCGGCCGCACACTTGTTACAACGCTGCGGAGCCATTCCTTCCACGCAGGCTTATCATTTACAGCGCTTCTTGTTTGAAAATTTCCCGCATGGAACCAGTTTTGCTGAGATCGATCTGGCTGTCTGGCCCGACCTGCCGCTGGCAGTGGGTACTGCATTCAGCATAGACGATACGACTACCACAGAAATCGACGATGCCTTTTCGGTTGGAAAGCTTGCCAACGGTAACTGGCGTATCGGTGTACACATTGCCGCCCCTTCTTTGGGTATAACTCCCGGTTCGTCAGGGGATGACATCGCGATGCAGCGAATGTCCACGGTGTACATGCCTGGAGACAAGATCACCATGTTGCCAGACAGCGTGGTGCAGGCATTTACCCTAAGTGCTGACAAGATTTGCCCGTCGCTGTCCATGTACCTCGAAGTGGATGCAGACACCCTGGCCGTACTCAGCACGGAAAGCCGCATCGAACGCATTCATATCGCCGCCAATCTGCGCCATGACACGTTGGAACCGCTATTCAACGAGGAGACACTGGCTGCTGGCAAGCAGGATTTTCTCTTTGCGGCGGAGCTCACACTATTATGGAATTTAGCGCAAAAGCTGGAAGCAACACGCGGCAAATCCGCCGACAATAGTATTCAGCAAGTGGATTACAATTTTCACGTGGAAAATGATCACGTTAGCATCAGTACTCGGCAGCGTGGGTCACCCATCGACAAAGTGGTGGCAGAACTGATGATTTTCGTAAATTCGGAATGGGGAAAACTGCTCGCGACGCACGACGTAGCGGGAATCTACCGGACGCAAAACAACGGCAAGGTAAAAATGAGTACCGTGCCGGCACCACATCAAGGATTGGGCGTAGCACAATACATGTGGTCAAGCTCACCGTTGCGTCGCTACATAGACCTTGTAAACCAGCGTCAAATTATCAGCCTGTTGCGCGGAGATCCACCCGCCTACACTAAAAACGACACAACCCTGTTCGCCGTCATGCGTGATTTTGACACGGCCTACACACTCTACAACGACTTCCAACGCAATATGGAACGCTATTGGTGCTTACGCTGGCTGCTACAGGAAAACATTCAGCAAGCCGAAGCGCTGGTGTTACGCGAAAATCTGGTGAAGTTTATCCACATTCCACTAGTTGGTCGCATCCCATCCTTACCGGAATTGTCACCCAACACGCGGGTAGTTCTGGAGATAGGCGAAATTGACCTGCTTGACCTGAATTTCAATGCCCGCTTTATCTCCAAGGTTGAGGAAGAGGCCACCGCTTGCTAATTCTGTTCAAACAGCCCATCACCATTGCCCTGGCATTTTCGCTAATGCTGCATGCTTTTATGCTATTTGGCATCGGTTTCGCTCTGCCTGACCCACGCAAAACGAATGATTTCCTGCAACCGCTGCAAGTAGTGCTGGTAAACAGCAAAGCAAAATCGCGCCCTGTTAAGGCCGATGCCTTGGCACAAAACAATCTCGACGGCGGTGGTAACACAACTGAAGACCGTTATGCAAAAAGCCCGCTGCCCACCTTGACCGATGACAAACAATTTACACCGGAGCAATCCGCGCAACGCGTACAACAGCTTGAACAAGGGGTCAAACTCTTGCTGGCACAGGCGGCCGTAAGCACACACAGCGTACCGCTACAAAAAACCCAAGGACAAGAACAACACAAAAGTGCCCATGACAGTACAAATAATCTAGATATGGCGCAACGCAAGCTGGAGATCGCCCGCCTGGAAGCACAGATCAGCAAAGATTTTGATGCTTATCAGAAATTACCCCGGCGAAAGTTTATCGGTGCACGCACCCAAGAATACCGCTTCGCCAAATATATTGAAGACTGGCGCATCAAAGTAGAACGCGTAGGGAACCTGAATTATCCCCAGATTGCGCGCCAAAAAAATATTTATGGCACACTGCAACTCAGTGTCTCCATTCGTGCAGACGGCAGCGTGGAAAATGTAGAGGTGAGCCGCTCATCCCGGCAGCCCATTCTGGATGCTGCAGCACGGCGTATCGTAAAACTGGCGGCACCTTTCTCCCCGCTTCCACCAGACATCCGCAAAGACACGGACATTCTCAATATCACACGTACTTGGACTTTTACTTCAGCTGACACACTGCAAAGTGAATAACCGGTTTTTATAAAAATAGAAATTGTCCGTATATTTTGCTGTAATAAGCAAAATACCTATTTTATTTTTATGCCTCTCGCTCTATTATTAGTACTCTGGGCTATAAAACTGCATTTAAGACAGCTATTTGACCTATTCAGAATTGATCATATGACACGAAAGTGGAAAAATCTGGGCTTGATTGCACTACTGTCAATACTGCAATGTATCGCGCCATTAGTGCATGCACATGTCAGCGATGATTTCCATTCTGGCAGCATACATTTCCATTTCAATGGCGACATACTCGATCATACTGGCGCTGCAACTACCCAACCAGAATTAAGCGATGTCAAGGCAGGATTGCCAACCATAGGCATGGCGCAAGGATATAAAAATGATTACATCCTTTTGTTGACAGATGATCAGGGAGCATCCCATACCCGATTGCCGACCTCTTTATTCAATGCAATACCTTCAGTCCTTATTAACCAAACGCAACCTATCTCTTTTCATCTTTCATATTTCCGCCCTCCAGCCCAGGCACCTCCTGTCATAAAACCAAATAATGGTGCGTAGCATTTTTACGAATTAAGCGAGATTCTTCTCGCAAAATTTCTATAGCAAATATTCATAAATCACTCGCCCCTGTGAACCTTGCTCGTTTGATAGGCAACAATGTGTAGGGATGGTGTCATTATTCATGCACCCGACGAACATAAATGCTTTACAAATTTTTAAGGCTAAGGGAACTGACACGTATTTATGAATATTCGGGTTAAATCGGTGGGACGTTAATTTCACAGTTAACTATTTCGAAGTCTCGCTGGATTTCTTCCCTGCTTCATCAGGAGAGTTAAATGATGAAACTTCTTTTAACGCTAGGGTTGGCGGCGATAATTTTCAATCCCTCATTAGCTCTTGAGATGAAAAGCCTCGGCAATAATGAGGCCATCGAAAATACCACGCTCCGCGTTATCGAACCAGCCGCTTCACTTACGCTAAAAGCCGCTCTCGAACTAGCCTATAGCGCCAATGCAGCCCTCTCTACCGCCAAACGGGAACTCGAAGCAGTCACCGGATCAATCCTTCAAGCCGGCCTTCTGCCGAACCCGAGAGTTGAAGCGCTAATCGAGGATCCACGACCCGAGAATCGTCTTACCGCGGTATACGTCAATCTACCATTGGAGCTCGGTGGCAAGCGACCCGCGCGTGTTGCCGCCGCCGAGCGGCGCCTTGATGTAGCCTCGGCAGAATTAAATGCTATGCGGGCAGAGATTCGCGCAGCCGTCATGGTGGCTTTTTTTGATGTGCTTGTGGCGCAAGAACGCTTTCTTTTAACGCAAGGGTTGGTTGAACTCTCTCAACGCGCAACCACGGCTGCCTCAAAACGGGTAACAGCTGGCAAAATTTCCCCGGTCGAAGAAACAAAGGCGCGTGTTGCCGAAGCAAGCGTTCGAGTCGAACTTAGTCAAGCGTCCACCAGCCTGAAAATGGCACGCAAACGCCTCACAGCGATATGGGGAAATGCAACACCTCGTTTCGAACGAGCGGAGGGCCAGGTTGAAACGCTGCCCGCACTACCGGCGCTGAAAGATTTGACTGCCCGCTTGGCAAATGCACCCGGGTTAGCGCGCGCGCAACTTGAAGTGGATCGTCGACAGGCACTGGTAGAAGTAGAACGTAGTCTTCGTATTCCGGACATGACCGTTAGCTTAGGTGGTAGGCGCAACGCTGAAATAGGTCTTAATCAAGCGCTTCTTGGTGTGTCATTACCAATCCCGATTTTCAATCGCAACCAGGGAAATATATTGGAGGCGTTACGCCGCACTGATAAGGCACGGGACGAACTGTCTGGAACCGAGATCCGTCTCCATAATGAGATCGCTCAGGCGCTCGAACGGCTCAACGTTGCCCGTCAAGAAATTGAAGTTTTACAGCAAGAAATTCTACCGGGTGCACAAAATGCCTACGATGCGGCGACCAAAGGTTTTATTATGGGTAAATTCAGCTTCCTTGAAGTACTCGACGCTCAGCGCACGCTGTTTCAAGCCAAATCTCAATACCTGCGCGCCTTGGCAGAAGCGCATCGATCTGCTGCCGAAATTGAACGTGTTCTTGGCGAAACGCCCGATGATTCGACACTCCGATAACCGTTAAGGTCGACCAGCATAACGCCATAAGGAAACTACCATGAAACTGAATCTAAACAAAAAACAAACTATCTATATTGCCGTTGTTATGGCGATCGGTATTGTAATCGCCATACTGATTCTCAACAGCCAAGGAGGCACAAAGCTGCACGAAAAAAATACACATGACGACCACTCACACGACAATCACTCAGAAGCTGAACCCCAGACAGGCCCACACGGTGGAAAGTTATTCACACAAAACGGTTATGGGGTTGAAATAACGATCTTCGAAGAAGGTATAGAACCTGAGTTTCGCGTTTATACCTACAAAAACGGCAAGCTGCTCGATCCTGCCACCGGCAAAGTTACCATTACCCTCGAACGCCTCGGTCGCAAGCCTCAAAAAATCACCTTCGTCAAGCAAAATGATTATCTGAAAGGCAACGCAGTAGTCGGGGAACCGCATTCTTTCAAAGTAACAATCGACACGCAATTCGACAATAAACCTTACTCATTTACCTATGAGCAGATCGAGGCACGTGTAAGCATGACCGATCAACAGATCAAGCAAGGCAACATCGAAATACTGACCTCTGGACCGGCACGCATCAAGAGCACGTTGCAACTTATCGGTCACATCAGTTTCAACGAAGATCGGGTGGTGTATGTCGTACCGCGGCTAGCCGGAGTGGTTGAGTCAGTGGGCGCAAATGCCGGTGACTCCGTGCGCAAAGGTCATGTGCTGGCGGTAATTTCCAGCCAAGCGCTGGCCGACCTGCGAAGTGAACTGCTGGCAGCGCAAAAACGCTTGAGCTTGGCGCGCACCACGTTCGAGCGTGAAAAAAATTTGTGGGAAGAAAAAATTTCCGCCGAGCAGGACTATCTGCAAGCACGCAACGTAATGCAGGAAGCTGAAATCATCGTTCGGAGTGTAAAACAAAAGCTGGCTTCGCTCGGCGGCTCTCTGACGAACAACAGCAATCTCACACGCTATGAAATCCGTGCACCCATTGATGGCATCGTGATGCAGAAGCAAATTTCGGTCGGTCAAGTCCTCAAGGAAGATGCCAACATCTTTGTCGTGGCTGATTTATCCACAGTTTGGGCGGTATTGACCATCTATTCCAAAGATCTTAATACCGTCAAAATCGGACAGAAAGCCATTGTAAAAGCAAGCTCTTTCGATTTTCAGAGCAGTGGCAATGTGGAGCATCTTGGCGCGTTACTGGGCGAGCAGACCCGCACAGCAGAAGCACATATCATTCTGCCCAACCCCAAAGGTATCTGGCGACCCGGTCTGCCTGTCAACATCGAACTGGTGGCTGATGAGGTGGAAGTACCGGTAGCAGTCTCCGCAGATGCCATACAGACAGTGCGCGATTGGACAACTGTCTTCGTCCGCTATGGTACTTTCTTTGAAGCGCACCCACTGGAACTTGGACGTAGCGACGGCAAGTTTATTGAAGTGCTCAAGGGTTTGAATGCGGGCGAACAGTACGCCGCGAAGAACAGTTTCCTGATCAAGGCCGACTTGGGCAAAGCAGGCGCAAATCATGATCATTAGGAGATCCTCATGTTCGAAAAAATAATTCGTTTTGCCATTGATCAGCGCTGGCTGGTACTGATGATGACAATCGGAATGGCTGTGCTGGGGATCTTCAGTTACCAGAATTTACCGATCGATGCCGTTCCAGATATTACCAATGTGCAAGTTCAAGTAAATACAGCAGCCCCCGGATATTCGCCGCTGGAATCCGAGCAGCGCATCACGTTTCCGATCGAAATCGTCATGTCTGGCCTACCGAATCTGCAAGAGACCCGGTCGTTATCGCGCTATGGGCTGTCGCAAGTCACCGTGATTTTCAAGGATGGTACCGATCTCTACTTCGCCCGCCAGCTCGTCAATGAGCGCATCCAACAAGCCAAAGGCAATTTACCGGCAGGCATTGAACCCGGCATGGGGCCAATCTCCACCGGCTTGGGGGAAATTTTCATGTGGACGGTCGAATCCAAGGAAGGCGCTCGCAAGGCCGATGGCACACCCTACACTTCCACCGACCTGCGTGAAATCCAGGACTGGGTCATCAAACCACAGCTGCGCCATGTGCCCGGTGTGACGGAAATCAACAGCATTGGTGGTTACGTGAAGGAATTTCAGGTAGCGCCGTTCCCGGACAAATTAGTGGCCTATGGTTTGTCACTGCAAAATCTGGTTGCGGCCCTTGAGCGCAACAACAACAACATCGGGGCGGGTTATATCGAGAAACGCGGTGAACAATATCTGATCCGCGCGCCCGGTCAGGTCGCCACCATCGAAGATATCGGCAACATTATTGTTAACAGCCAACAAGGCGTGCCCATCCGAATTCGAGAAGTAGCCGAAGTCAGCATCGGCAAGGAACTCCGTACCGGCGCTGCGACCGAAAACGGGCGCGAAACGGTGCTCGGCACCGTGTACATGCTGATCGGCCAGAACAGCCGAATAGTCTCTCAAGCCGTCGCCAAACGCCTGAAAGAAATTAACCGTACGCTACCGCAAGGCGTGGTAGCCCATGAAGTCTATAACCGTACCATTCTGATCGACAAAGCTATCAATACCGTCAAAAAAAACCTGATCGAGGGCGCGCTGCTCGTGATTGCGATCCTGTTTCTATTTCTCGGCAACATCCGCGCCGCCATCATCACTGCCATGGTCATTCCGTTGGCTATGCTGTTCACTTTTACCGGCATGGTCACGAACAAGGTCAGCGCCAATCTGATGAGCCTGGGAGCTCTGGACTTCGGCATTATCATCGACGGTGCAGTAGTGATTGTAGAGAGCTGCATACGGCGACTTGCCCATACGCAAGCCATGGCTGGCCGGGCATTAACACCCGAAGAACGCTTTCATGAAGTCTTTACCGCCTCCAAAGAGGCGCGTAGACCCCTCTTGTTTGGCCAGTTAATTATCATGGTGGTTTACCTGCCCATATTCGCACTCGCCGGAGTGGAAGGAAAAATGTTCCACCCGATGGCGTTCACGGTAGTGGCTGCTTTGCTGGGGGCAATGATTCTATCGGTCACTTTTATTCCTGCGGCGGTGGCAGTACTGATCGGCCACAAAATCAGTGAAAAAGAAAATCGCTTGATGGCTCTGGCCAAACGCAGTTACCAGTCGATGCTTAATTTTGCAATGCTTAACAAACCGTTGATATTAAGTATAGCAATGGTCACCGTGATCCTGAGCGGCCTGCTTGCCACGCGCATGGGTAGCGAATTCGTACCGAGCTTAAATGAAGGCGATATCGCACTGCACGCACTGCGCGTTCCCGGAACCAGTCTGTCGCAAGCGATCGAGATGCAAGCTGAACTGGAGCAAATAATCAAACAGTTTCCCGAGGTTGATACAATTTTTGCCAAGATGGGAACCGCCGAAATTGCCACCGATCCCATGCCGCCTAGCGTCGCCGATAATTTCGTGATAATGAAACCGCAATCCGAGTGGCCTGATTCGGGGCGTAGCAAGGTCGACCTAATCGATGCCATGCGGCAAGCGATAATTAAAGTACCCGGCAACAACTACGAGTTCACCCAACCGATCCAAATGCGATTTAACGAGTTGTTATCCGGCGTTCGTAGCGACATAGCCGTGAAGGTATTTGGCGATGACATGGATACGATGAACCATACCGCCAATGAAATTTCAAACGTGTTGGCTAAAATTCCCGGTGCAACGGATGTCAAAGTTGAGCAAACCACGGGTTTGCCAATGCTTACTATCCAGATAGATCGTGAAAAAGCCGCTCGTTATGGTGTCAGTGTTGGAGATATACAAGACGCGGTTGCCATTGCGATGGGCGGCCAAAAAGCCGGCGTATTATTCCAGGGCGACCGCCGCTTCGATATTATCGTACGCCTGCCTGAAAAATTGCGGAGTAATATGGAGGCGCTTAAACAACTGCCAATTCGTTTGGCTGACAATCAAACCAATAACCCATTTCGCTCCAATTATTTACAACAGGCTAATATTGAGCGCTTTGGGGCCACTGGCCGCTCCTCATCTAGCTTTATACAACTGAGTGACGTCGCAACCATTGATGTGACGCCTGGACCGAACCAGATCAGCCGCGAGAACGGCAAACGCCGCGTAGTGGTAACCGCCAACGTACGGAAACGGGATATTGGCTCGTTCGTCACCGCAGCAAAACTGGAAATTCAACAAAAGGTCTCGATACCGGCTGGCTACTGGACAACTTGGGGCGGCACCTTCGAGCAAATGCAATCAGCGGCAAAACGTCTACAGATTGTGGTTCCTGTCGCACTGTTATTGGTATTTATGCTGCTGTTTGTGATGTTTAATAACGTGAAGGATGGGCTGCTAGTATTCACCGGCGTACCGTTTGCCTTGACCGGCGGGATCCTGGCGCTGTGGCTGCGGGATATTCCACTTTCTATTTCAGCGGGAGTGGGCTTCATTGCCCTGTCAGGCGTTGCCGTGCTCAACGGCCTGGTGATGATCTCTTATATTCGATCTTTACGGGATGCAGGTATGCATCTTGATACAGCGATCCATGAAGGGGCACTCACCCGCCTGCGCCCGGTGCTGATGACGGCACTGGTAGCCTCCCTGGGCTTCGTGCCCATGGCAATCGCCATGGGTACAGGTGCCGAAGTACAACGCCCGCTCGCGACGGTTGTAATTGGCGGTATTTTGTCATCAACTGCATTAACGTTACTGGTTCTGCCAATCCTGTATCAATTGGCCCACCAGAAAGAAAGTGTTCGGCTGCGGCATGAGCCTGATGAACCCTTCCGCCCACATGATTTCAAAGGTACTAGTTAAAATTTACAGCATAACAGGCATCACAGTGGGAAAAATCTCGGATTTACAAATGAGAATCCCAGAATTGACCGTGATTAAATTGCTCGCCTTCGTGGACATTTTGCTTGCATCAGGATACGAAATTATTAATTCGGCCAGGATATGTTTGAACTTAATCTACCAGTCAAACCACACAATGACGATACCTCCACTTCAAATTTTACTTGACCGTCTCAGTGATCAAGAAATTAAGCATATTGCCTATTCTAATTTTATTATTGTCATCCTATTATGCAACTTATTGAATCTTGAATAACACGATTAAAGTTAAGGAAAACAACTCGACTTATAGCGCATATCAATTTGAAACAGGAGTCCATCGATGACACATTGTTTACTACTTGACTGGCAAACTCACCAAGCTGCAACTCACTCCGTGCCGCAGTGAAACAATGGTAACGCAACACAAAATTACCTCTTGGTCGGGGGTATTGTTTGTCCTTACACTTCACAGTGCATTGCTTTACATTCTTTGGAGCCAGAAATTGACCCCACCACCGAAACAAGCGGTGGTGTTCGTTAACATTACCCCCACACCTAAGCCGCAAGAAAAACCCAAGCCCGAGCCACCCCGCTCTACACCTAAGCAGGAACCCGTATTCCGACTTTCATCCAAGCCGCAACCAATAAAACAGCTAAAACAACAGCAATTGGTAGCTGAAGCACCGGTAATTTCCCAGAATGAACCTGTCGCGTTACCACCACCACGTGAACCAGAACCGGAAAAAATAGAGGGCCCGGCAGCACCATCCGGGCCGATATCACTTGCACCCGTCATGTTATCCTCTGAACTATCGCTGACCTGTCCAAAATTGAGCGCGCCTTCCTACCCGCCACTTTCGCGCCAGCGTGGTGAAGAAGGCAAGGTGATGCTACGGGTGGAACTGGATGTAACCGGTCGCGTAAGTTTGGCTCAGGTAATTAATAGTAGCGGTTACAAAAATCTCGACGAGGCTGCCCTGAGCGCCGTAAAAACCTGGCTTTGCAATCCGCCCAGACGCAATGGCCAGCCAGTTCGGGCAATCGCCATGCAACCATTTAACTTTGTAGTACCAGGAGATTGAAAAATGGAAAAAGGACTCGGTTTCTCACACTTCCTCTCCCAGATCGATGACATCGGTATTGGCGTCCTTGTACTATTACTTGCACTGTCAATGGCGAGTTGGTATCTCATATTTACCAAAACGATTACCAATTTTCTAGCTGCGCGGCGCGCGGAGGTTTTTCTCAAACGTTTCTGGAATGCCAACTCTTTACAAGAGGTAAATGCGGCCTTAACCGTCCATTCAATTGATAACGCCTTCGCGCAGCTCGCACAATTAGCGCTGGATGCCGCCCTTGAGTCGGAAACACGCGGTTTGAAGCACCTCGCAATCACCGGTGGTGGTACAAGCGAGTTCATTACTCGCGTACTACGCAATAGCATTGAACAAGAAGCTGCGCGCGTTGAACGGGGCCTCACAATGTTAGCCTCAGCCGGCTCGGCTGCACCTTTTATAGGCCTATTCGGCACAGTTCTGGGTATCTATCATGCGCTGGTACAAATCGGCATTTCCGGCCAAGGAACGCTGGACAAAGTGGCCGGCCCGGTAGGTGAAGCACTCATCATGACGGCGTTGGGATTGGCAGTGGCGATACCGGCAGTGTTGGCCTACAACGCCTTTGTACGACGCAATCGTTTATGGCTGGCGCGCCTGGATGCCTTCGCTCATGACCTCTTCGCGCTCGTCACCGTCGGCGTCAAGTCCAATAGTTCTGCGGACGATGAGCGCCCCTCGCATACAGTTGAATCCACCGAAAGGAGACCATAATGGCATTTGGCAGCTTGGGCAGTAATCGCCAGACACCCCTGGCCGATATCAATGTAGTGCCGCTAGTGGACGTCATGTTAGTGCTACTGGTGATCTTCATAATTACTGCACCGTTGCTCACGAATTCCGTGAAAATTGACCTGCCTAAGGCGTCTGGCACCCCGAATATCACGCAATCGGAGCATATTGAATTTGGAATTCGTGAAGATGCCAGTTTATTTTGGAACGGTGAGCCTGTTGCACTGGACCAATTAACACTACGATTTACTGCAGCGGTAACCCAGCATCCAAATACTGAGCTGCATATCCTTGCCGACAAGCATGTTCATTACGAAACTGTAGCGAAGGTAATGTCGATTGCAGCGAAAGCTGGGGTGGTGCGAATAGGATTCATCACTGATCCATCGCCATAGAAACCCCTCATACATCGGGTGCAAACTTTGCCATAAGCTAAACAGAACCATCAATCAGCCAGAAACATATGACTCCATTATTTTCAGTGTACCTTGAGTTCTCCATGTATAGCTTGAACGTAAACTCATCGACCTGAACAGCATTCTGTTCAGTACATCATTAAAAGCGTTTCCTAAAATCAAAATAAGCAATTTGCTTATTCACATTACATAGCAATCTTCCTACTATACAAGCCTGACTAGAGTATTTAAGCGCTAAGAAGACACTGTTGACTCCTGTAGAACTGAAGCTGGTAATCTAAACCCTATTACCAATAGGCATCTCATTCATTTTGGAGATTTGCTATGTTTAAGCACATTATAATATTCTGTGCGGCGCGGCATGCGGCGCTATTCGCTCCTACCCCGACCACGAAATTCATTTACTTAATACCCCTGCTATTTTTCGCTTTTATAGCATCAGCAAAAACCCACGCGGCTGATTCCATGCTGAATGTGGCTTGCAACGATGAAGATATAGGCGCTAAAGTGTTCATCAACGACAAATTCAAAGGTAAATGCCCTCTGGATTTAAAAGTTCCCGCTGGCAAATTGAAGCTGAAAGTTCAAAAAAAAGTCAATGCTTTAAGTACTCGCGTATTCGAGCAGGAAATTCGGGTAGGCAAAGGCGTGGACAAACATATCAAAGTGCTATTACGTACTGTGCAACTCGACGCCAACGGCCAGCAACTCCAAGTCAGGGAATTGAGCCGAGGACAAGCCGAGATGAACACGCAAAAGAAAGAAGGCACGCCTGAAATAACTCCGATTCCAGCTACCACCCATCCCGTCATTCCGCCGTTGCAGGTTGTGGTTACGGAGCAAGCAACAAATGAACCAGTCTTTATGCCGCCGGTCGTTGTAACCGCCAACCCATTGGGAAATTCACTACCTAACCTTGTCTCCCCTGTTTCTGTGCTGAGCGGAAAAGAGTTATCGTTTCGGCAAGAGA
>NZ_CAKMAA020000072.1 GCF_924101635.2 Candidatus Nitrotoga sp. HW29
AGCTCGCCACCTAAATTCGCTTACAAAAGTTGCACTTCAGAGTTGAATCCGCCTTATTCAGTCAAAGTATTTTTTCTGTTTTTCGGCAATAAGCTCGAGTACATAACGTGTCATGCCAAGCGCAAGTTCGTGTTCACCCATAAATATTTTTCCTGCATGTTCTTTTTGGAGCAAAGCTGCATCTTCATCACTATGGGTGCGCACGACTGTCTCGACGCTTGGATTGAGCATGCGTGCGATTTCGATTATCCGTCGTACATGAAAGGAATCTGGAGTCGCGATCACTAATATATGCGCCCGCGCAATATGTGCCTGAATGAGTACGGCTGGATCAGAAGAGTTACCGGAGACAGCCAGTATGCCGTGTTTGCGTAATTCCTCGACCAGTTCGCGATTTTGCTCGGCTACAACGAATGGTACTCTGCGCTTGGCTAGCGCTTCACCGATGCGACGGCCTACGCGACCATAGCCTACAAGTACAACGTGGCCTGTCAGGTGGGCTTGATCAACACTCATGGGAAGTTCTGCCAATGGATCATCGGAGCGCTCCAAAAGGCGTGCTATTGTTGAGCGGGATCGAATCCACGCTTGTATAGGTTCAATAGCGTGAAATAGCAGGGGATTAAGTGCGATTGAGATAATCGCACCCGCCAAAATAAGGTTTTGACCTTCGATTGGCAGAAGTCCTAAAGTAACTCCTAACCCTGCCAGGATAAAAGAAAATTCACCGATTTGCGCCAAGCTGGCCGATACTGTAATTGCTGTATTAAGAGGGTAGCGAAACGCAAGGACGAGTAAAAAAGCGGCTAATGATTTACCAAAAATTATGATTGAGACGACTATAAGAAGTTGCAAAGGTTCTTGTAACAAAATATCGGGATTGAATAACATTCCAACTGACACAAAGAACAGAACGGAAAAAGCATCTCTAAGCGGGAGGGATTCTTCAGCTGCTCGATGACTTAATTGAGATTCCCTCATGGCCATCCCGGCAAAAAAAGCGCCAAGCGCGAAAGAGACACCGAAAAGTTCGGCGGAACCAAAGGCGATACCGACGGCAACAGCAATGACGCTTAATGTAAAAAGTTCTCTTGAACCTGTTCGGGCGACTTGCCACAGCAACCAAGGGAAGAAGCGACGACCAACAACCAGCATGAGCACAACAAATATTGATACTTTCCCAATGGTAAGTGCAAGTATTTTCAGAACATCGTGTTCTGATTTCTCGACAAGTCCATTTACATCGCCTCCTAACCATCCGGCTAATGGAGGTAGAAACACAAGCACCAAGACCATCACTAGATCTTCAACCACAAGCCAGCCGACGGCAATGCGCCCATTTACGGATTCAAGAACACTGTGATTTTCGAGCGCTCTGAGAAGTACTACCGTGCTCGCTACGGAAAGCGCAAGGCCGAACACGATGCCTGCGCCAAGACTCCACCCCCAATAGTTAGAGACAGCCACGCCAAGTGCCGTTGCGACCGTGATTTGGATAATGGCACCTGGCAAAGCGATTCGACGAACGGCCCAGAGGTCGTCCAGAGAGAAGTGCAGCCCAACGCCAAACATCAGTAGAATTACGCCGATTTCCGCAAGTTGGCTGGAAAGTCCAATGTCTGCAACAAATCCGGGCGTACCGGGGCCAAGAATCATACCGGCAATCATATAGCCGACCAGAACCGGCAGCTTGAAGCGTGCAGCAATGAAACCAAAAATTAACGCGAGTCCCAAACTGGCGGCAATTGTAGTGATCAGGCTAATGCTATGTGACACGTATTTCCATTTCCTATTATGGGTTAGCTAAAATTGAATATATTTGTAGTGGGCAAAGAAAAATAGAGTCGTTGGTATGGATACTTATTTGGCCGCTCGTGACATAGCGATTAAAGCATGGCGAGCTTGTTGCGCATCGAGCACCATGTCGGGAAAATCACAACGTAATATTTTTTCATCGGCGCGGACATCGAAACCATCACAGTCGATGCCTAGCATTTCTACATGCCGCACTTCGATTTTATGAAAGTGTTGGCAGTAGCGACGCATTGTGTCGCGATGATCCGTGTTCATATGCGAAATCACGTCATTTTCTTGCTGGACTAGCGGATAGGATGGCACTAAATAGCTACTTGCTTCGATCCAATGGATTTTGCTAAAGCCACCAATGTAACGTAATGACTGCGGCATGATGCGGTAAATTGAAAAATCATGCATGTCAAAATAGGTTTGTGCTTCTGGGAAGTAGCGCAAATAGCGCGAGTCAGCTTGGTTTTTATCCGTAATGATTTGCGCTGTACCCACCACGGTGACGCGTCCTTGAGTTTGAATGTGTGGATTATCTTGGTTATGTGTTATTAGGCTCACACGTGAGTCATAATGGATATTTTTGGTGTGTTCCGCTAGTGTGCTAATCAGAATAAGCAGGCTGCCATCATGGTCAACCAGATAGGGCGTGATAGAGCCGAACGGATGACCATTAAATTTTTTAGATAGTGTGCATAGCGCGCCGTAGCGATGAGCACGTAACATTTGGCGAGCTTCGTGCGCATTATTCATATATATTCCTGAAAATTAGTTATGTATTATTTCCGAGAAAGCGGGAATAAATACTTAAGGTATTTATTGTCCTAAGTTTATGCGGCTAATTTCAATGCAGTTTGAGCGAGTCGCTTGCCAAGCGCGATGCATAGTCGTTTTTCGTCTTCGCTGACGGGGTGGTCGTTAGCCATCCCCGCGAAATGACTGGCGCCATAGGGTGTTCCGCCCTGCTGGGTGGTGGCGAGTTCTGGCTCGGAATAAGGCAGACCAATAATAACCATGCCATGATGCATCAGCGGTAACATCATAGATAGCAGTGTGCTTTCTTGTCCACCATGCATTGAACCAGTTGAGGTGAACAAGGCAGCGGGCTTGCCGACCAGCGAATGTTGCATCCATAACGAGCTAGTGCCATCCCAGAAATATTTCATTGGAGCGGCCATGTTACCAAAGCGCGTGGGGCTTCCAACAGCAATGCCTATACATTCTTCTAGATCGCATAGTTCTGCATAGGGGGCACCCTCATCAGGTATGCTGGGCGCGGTCGCCTCACATACCGTGGAAATTTTAGCTACGGTGCGTAGTCGCGCCCGAACACCGGCTATTTGTTCCACTCCACGCGCTACCAGTTGAGCCATTTGACGTACTGCACCGTGTTGGCTGTAATACAGTATAAGGATTTCTTTGTTTGTTATCATGAGTATATTGTATTTTAAGTGGCGGATCCAACACTGAAGTGCAACATTGTAAGTGAATTTAGGTGGCTAGCCTGATTTTTACCACGTTGTTATTGGTGCAGTTGATCACCATAGTACTTACGAATAAACAAATTATTGCTTGTCAATATGACGGCGAAAATTGGCAGAAAAATAATCTCGGCCCTATGTGATTTGTAATGGGAAATTGCGATTATGGAGTCATGAATTTTACTACGTTTTTAGCATGGCGCTTGACCTGTAACCATTTGGATAAAGGATATACCTGTTGCTCGTAAGCGATATTTCGTTTGTCACCGAAGATTTTAATAATGTGGACTTGTTCTGTTAGATATTTGGATTTGGTTTGTAATCTCGTCCGGGATCGGTCAACTATGGGTGATGTGACGTAGAGCAGCATATTCTTTGTTTGTATTTGCCTTTATCCCGGATTATCCATTAGAGCAGCGCATTATTGAAAAATAAGGGAAATTTCATCGATTTTATTGGATTCGTGCTTCCAATGGACAATCTGGGTTTATATAATTGCATCACTTCTGGTGCTCACATAAAACTTATGGTGTTGGAATAAATGGAGGTGAAGCTTCTGGAATGGGAATGCTTTGATTCGAATTTGCTGGATTAGAGAACGTGTGAGGAATAAAGGTTGGTGGGGTAGAAAATTGCGGGGATGAAAGCAGGTGCGATGTAATATTTGGATTAGACAGCAATCCGGGAGTGATATTTTGGGTAGACAGCAGTCCCGGAGTAATGTTCGGAGTAGACAGCAATCCCGACGTGACATTAGGAGTGTTAGTTTGTGGAATAGTCCTTGCCGAGGCTGAAACAGCAACTATACTGAGTAGAGCCGACAATATAATTCTGTTCATTGACATCCTTTCTATAGTGAACTTTTGAACCAAGATAATAATATATCTAGTAAACAAAGAGCATCCATCTACATATAGCAAATTGGCGCTGCTCCGGTGCTATTTCTACGCCTAAATTTTATTGCTTTCTCGCTACATTTCTTGCTTTGTGTTATTCGCTCTTGCAGAGTAGCTCATTTACAAAAGAAAAATTCTTGTTAGGTTTGACTAGAAATATCGGCCTGAGTTCACTGCCCATGGCCGTGCGGGTCAACAGATGTACCTTGATGCGGGTTTCGATTTGGTATGAAATCTAATAACCTATTTACGATCTTCTGAGCAGCAGCCCCAGAAATGCGAAATGGATGAACTGCAGGCTGGTATTGAGCTTTCGCTCGCAGTTCTTCCACAGCCTTCTATTCTTCTCCAGCCAGGCAAAGCTGCGCTCCACCACCCAGCGCTTGGGGATCACCGCGAACTTGTGCAGTTCACTGCGCTTGGCAATCTGCACCGTGACAGCCTAGCCCAGTATCTCCTGCAGGCCTTGTGCGAAGGGTTGGCCCATATAGCCGCTTACTCCGGCAGTCGTGACGGCAATGGCATGGGGCAACTCCTGTGTGTCCACTGCAATGTGGCGCTTGATGCCGGAGACTTTCTTGCCCGCGTCATAGCCCTTACTCCCGGCTGTGTCCGTGTTCTTCACGCTCTGCGCGTCCACGATCAATAGCGTCGGCTGTGCGTTGCGCACCTGTTTCTCGCGGGCCGCGCCAACCTGATTTTTTTTAAAACCCGCTCCAGTACGCTGATATCGTGCTCGTCGGGCTTACTCCATTTGGCAAAGTAGAAGTGCACCGTGCTGGAAGCTTTTTCGGTAGCATTTGCCACTGACAGCCGTTTTTGAGCAGGTATACTCCATACAAATCTACTGTGAGGGATTTAGTATTTTTACGCGCCCCTTCCAGCAAGGGGCTGACCTACTCAAACTGCGCGTAGCTGATGTCGCTTGGGTATTTTTCTTGCGTATTCGGGCATTAATCTTGAATTTCAGTAAGATCGTGACAGGCTCTAATGAGTCCCCGACTTTGCAGAGAGGCATTTAATTTAGTTGTGCTTATGCTGTTAAGATCATCTTGTTGCTTTGAGTTAACTGAAGCCGGTAAATGCGGCCTGCATGTTCAATTTCTATTTCACGCCTTAATTGAAACAACTCCTCGCTTTTAATACGAATGAGTGAATTTTTTTTAGAGTTTGAAACCGATTCACACACAGGGCTAGCGGTTTCTGTTTTGTGTTGAATGGGCATAGCTACCAAAATAAAGATAATAATAAGAATGGTTCTTATTATTATCTTTATTAAAAGGGATTGCAAGTTTTTTGTATTGCTTAAATGATTGCCATTGGTAAATATTCAGCACTTTTGTTAAACCTGGATGGAAGTGTGCAATGAAGTTGAGCTAAGGTAGAATTCGATATAGGTAGTTTTTGTCTGAGATTTAAGTTGTCCTCGGTACTTAATTTAGAAATATCCCGAAGTTCTCAATTTTTATTATAAATAATTTGCATATGCGAGCGATAAATTCGCATTCTTAATCTGATGGTAATTAAAGACATACAGTATGGACTTTAGTATGTGTGAGGAAGAATTATGACCGCTTTTCAAGCTCTTAAGCAGCATCTTCCGCAAGAACCTTGTGTTTGGCTGGTTACTGGCGCGGCTGGATTTGTTGGGAGCAATTTGGTAGAGAGGCTTCTCCGGCTCGAGCAGCATGTTATTGGTTTGGATAATTTTTCTACCGGATATAGAGAGAACCTGGAGGAGGTACAGCAATACGTCACTTCGCAGCAATGGTCTCGATTTCGTTTTATTGAGGGTGATATCCGTGATCTGGGTGTTTGTCGAGAGGCGGTGTCAGGCGTAGATTATGTACTGCATCAAGCGGCGCTTGGTTCGGTGCCTCGCTCGCTTGAGGATCCCATTCTTACTAATGAGAATAATATTTCGGGTTTTCTCAATATGCTGGTGGCGGCGCGCGATGCCGCGGTAAAGCGCTTCGTGTACGCAGCGTCCAGTTCAACCTATGGTGACCATCCAGGGTTGCCCAAGGTTGAAGATCTAATAGGCAAGCCTTTGTCGCCTTATGCAGTGACAAAATATGTGAATGAGCTTTATGCCGATGTGTTTAGTCGATGCTATGGATTTCATACAATCGGTTTACGCTATTTCAATATTTTTGGGCGTCGTCAGGATCCTAATGGTGCTTACGCAGCAGTAATCCCGAAGTGGGTGGCCAGCATGATCAAGAATCAGCCTGTTTATATCAATGGCGACGGAGAAACGAGCCGTGACTTTTGCTACATTGACAATGCCGTGCAGGCTAATCTTCTTGCCGCGACTGTAGCGGATATCGCTGCCACCAATCAAGTTTACAATATCGCTGTTGGAGATAGAACTACGCTTAATAGCCTCTTTGAGCAATGTCGAATATTGCTCTTGCCGCACTTTTCGCATTTGAAAGAATTTAAACCGGTTTACCGTGATTTTCGTGCGGGTGATGTGCGTCATTCTCAAGCGGATATTTCAAAAGCCAAGTCTTTCTTGGGGTATGTGCCTAGTCACTTGATTGCCCAAGGGCTGGAAGAGTCGATGGCATGGTATGTTAAAAACTTGGCTTGAATGCAAGCGATGTTATTGAATATACGGCCTTGATATGTAATGGCATCACTAAGCGGTAATCGCTTCTTCCGCTGGCAATGTCAGACGTCGACTAACTGGAAATACTATGCTGAAGGTGCTGCCTTTGCCTTCCACGCTGGCAATTTCAAGCCGCGCCTGATGTCGGCTGGTTATGTGCTTGACAATGGCAAGTCCTAGACCCGTGCCTCCGGTTTCTCGTGAGCGACTGCGGTCTACTCGATAAAAGCGCTCGGTTAGGCGCGGAATGTGTTGCGGCGCGATGCCACTACCGCTGTCCTGTACACTGAAAACTGGCCGGTCGCCTTGTTCGTGCCAGCTCACCAAAATTTCGCCTCCTTGTGGAGTGTAATGGATGGCATTTGATATCAAATTACTGAAAGCGCTGCGCAACTCGTCGGTGTTGCCAAGCAGAGCGCAATGACTGGCCAGTTCCAGTCGCAAGGTGTGTTTTTTTGCACTTAAAGATTGTCCCTCTTGATGTAGTGTGCTCAAAAGTCTGGACACATTCACGGTTTCTTCCTGCAAGGTATTGAGTGTATTTTCCAGCTTGGACAGAGTAAGTAAATCGTCTACCAGCCGCTCCATGCGGTGCGTTTGTTCGCCCATCAAGTGTAGCGCACGGCGCGTCATGCTGTTTTCAAGGTTGGGCATATCGTGCAGCGTTTCAACAAAACCGTTCACTACTGTAAGCGGTGTGCGTAGCTCATGCGATACATTGGCGATAAAATCACGGCGCATGGTCTCGATGCGTTCCAGATGTGTAATGTCGCGGCTGATCAATAGCAGTTTGTTGTTGCCGTAGGGAATTAATTTGATGGACAGGGTTAGCTCATCCTGTCGTGCACCACATAGAACCAGTGGTTCGCTGAATTCGTGCAGGGTAAGGTACTGCACGAATTCAGGCTGACGTGCCAGATAAGTGATCTGCTGGCCGATGTCACGCTTGCAGTCCAGGCCAAAATGTTGCTCGGCAAGTGGGTTGCACCATTCAATGTGGTAGGCTCCATCAAGTATAGTCACGCCTTCTGGTAGTGCCGAGGTGGCCTGCTCCATGTGTTGTAGTGCTGCGATATGTTGTTCATGTTCTTTGCGATGTTGACGTACCATTCTGTTCAGTCGTGTAAATACCTCCTCCCACATCCCCGGACCATCAGGCACCATACGCTCATCAGAATTGGCCAGCCAGAAATCAAGTGCTTTGAGTTGGTGCAAGTGAAGAATTAAATGTATCAGCAGCAACAAACTAAAGAATAAGGAAGCGGGTAACGCTCCAACTGTTGCCCACACTAACAAAGAGAGAAAGAAAAAGACAAATGGAGAAAAAAGTGCACGCCGCCAAAAATAAAACATGGTGTAGCCTTTAAAAATTACGCTGCGCCATTATGTAAGATGTGCAAAGCGGTAGAAAACCACATATCGGTAGGATGCAAATAGACTACAAGTGATGGGATAAGTTATCGCTATGATCTACTCATTTAATTTAAGTGCATGAAAAACGGTAGCCGCTGCCGCGCACAGTTTGAATCAGTCCGTCGAGGCTGAAGGGCTCAAGTGCTTGGCGCAGGCGGCGAATGTGCACATCCACAGTACGTTCTTCTACAAATACATGATCGCCCCAAACCTGGTCGAGTAGCTGCGAACGGCTATAGACTCTTTCGGGATGGGTCATAAAAAAATGTAACAACCGAAATTCAGTCGGCCCTAGGTCAATTATTGTTCCATTGGCGTTGATACGATGCATCGCTGGCGATAATTCCAGCCCGCCAGCCGCGACTGTTTCATCGCTCATCTGTGGCGCTCGGCGGCGTAACACAGCACGGATGCGAGCCATCAGTTCACGTGGCGAAAATGGTTTGGTTATGTAATCGTCGGCACCTGACTCCAGCCCCATAATTTTATCGCGTTCGTCGGTACGTGCAGTCAGCATTATAATGGGAATGTTACGTGTACGTTGATCGGCGCGCAGACGGCGTGCCAGTTCCACGCCACTGCTACCGGGCAGCATCCAGTCAAGCAGGATTAGATCCGGCAGCGCATGGTTGATATGCGTCCAAGCGTTATCGGCATCATATGCCTCGATGGCGCGGTAGCCACATTGTGTTATGTTGAATGTCAGCAGTTCCTGTATCGCAGGTTCGTCTTCCACTACCAAAATATTAGCGGTCATTATTTTCCCGTTGTTTACATGACAAACAACTTGCGATGGTATGACAGAATTGTGACAGTAGTATGACGGCCATGTCTGTTATTCAATTTGATGAACAGCGTGGCGCTTCAAATCCGGTAACAGTGAGCCGACCAACATGCCTGTTGCACTCATCAGTAAGCCCGCGAGTTGTGGTGGCCACAGTCCTTCAGGATTAAAAATTTCAAGCAATAACCAGGAAGACAGTCCCGCGGCAATTGCAAACAATGCGCCTTGCGTGTTTGCGCGCTTCCAGTACAGCCCGCACACCAGCGGAATGAATGCTGCCACTAAAGTTACCTTGTAGGCGTTTCCCACCATTGAATAAATGCTCGATGTAGATTTTAGCGCGAACAAGGTAACGGCTACGGTGAAGCATATAACGACCATGCGCATGGTCCATAAAAAATGTCGATCGCTCTGGTGGCCGATAATGCCTTTCAGGATGTTTTCGGTAAAAGTCACGGACGGTGCCAGCAAAGTGCCGCTGGCAGTGCTCATAATGGCGGCAAGCAGCGCGCCAAAGAACATTACCTGCGCAAACACTGGTGTGTGATTCATGATCAGTGTGGGCAGAATCAATTGTGCATTTTCGTCGATCAACGTGGCGACCATTATGGGATCAATTAACGTGGCGGAATAAGCCAGAAAAATGGGAATAAAGGCGAACAGAAAATACAGCATGCCACCAAGTAGCGCACCGCGTACGGCAGTTTTTTCATTTTTTGCGGACATTACGCGCTGGAATACGTCCTGCTGTGGGATGGAGCCTAGCATCATGGTTACCGCTGCGCCGATGAATGCGAGTACATCTCTGGTTTCAAGCTGTGGCCAGAAAATTAGCTTGTTGGCATGGGCAGCATGGTCTATGATTATTTCAGCTCCACCTGCTATACCGGATAGCAGCCAAGCTAGGTACAACATGCCGACAACGATGATCGTCATTTGGAAAGCATCGGTCAATGCTACTGACCACATGCCGCCGAACAGGGTGTAAATCAGCACAATGCCAGCGCCAACCACCATGCCTTCGCCGGGTGAAATCGCACCTTGGGTGATAAAGGAGAACACCAGGCCCAGCGCTATAATTTGTGCGGATACCCACCCCAAGTATGAAGCGATGATAGCCAAGCTGGTAAGCACCTCTACCGAGCGGTCGTAGCGTTTTCGGTAATAGTCGCCGATGGTTATCAAGTTCATCTTATAGAGTTTGGCGGCGAAGAATGCCCCCACCAAAATTAGGCACATACTGGCACCGAAAGGGTCTTCAACGATCCCTCTCAAACCTTGCTGGACGAACTTTGTGGATATTCCCAATACTGTTTCTGCACCAAACCAGGTAGCAAACACAGTGGCAGTTACAACATACAGCGGCAAGTGCCGGCCAGCCATTACATAATCTTTTACATTATGTACGCGCGTGGCGGCATACAAGCCAATTCCGATAGAAATCATCAAATACAGAATCACGAGCCAAATCAACATAAGTGCTTTGTAAAATCGTAACAGAATGGTCGAATTGTAGCAGTCCTTGGCTGCGATTGAGATTACTAAAAAGGCTCCCGAAGGAGCCTTTTATAATTTTAGAATAAGCGCTTATAATTTTTCAGCGTGTTCGGCCAAGTACTTCGCCACACCTTCAGAAGAGGCATCCATCCCAGCTTTACCTTTGCTCCAGCCAGCGGGACAAACTTCACCATGCTCCTCGTGAAATTGCAATGCATCTACCATACGCAGCATTTCATCAATGTCGCGACCCAGCGGTAGATCGTTCACTACTTGATGGCGTACCACACCGTCACGGTCTATCAGGAACGAACCGCGGAAAGCAACTCCATCGGTGTGTTCAACGTCATACGCACGGCAAATGTCGTGTTTAATATCGGCTACAAGCGGGTAGCCTACCTGACCGATACCGCCTTTATTTACGGACGTATTTTTCCAGGCCAAGTGTGTGAATTGTGAGTCAATGGAAATGCCGATTACTTCGGTTTTACGTTCTTTGAAGTCGTTTAGACGATGATTGAATGCAATTAACTCGGAAGGACAAACGAAAGTAAAGTCCAGTGGGTAAAAGAATAGCACACCATATTTGCCCTTCAAGTGGCTACTCAAGTTAAAAGTTTCGTTTATTTCATTATTACCCATCACCGCAACAGCAGTAAAATCGGGGGCAAGCTTACCGACGAGAACAGCCATGATTTTTTCCTTTTGTTGACTGAATTACCAAGGTATGGAATTTAGCGAGTGATAGAGTAGCTGTCAACCATAATGCATTGAGATAAATTGGTCAGGAATCCAATATCTCTACAATGCTGACGATAGAGGATGAAGATAGAACGGAGGCTTAAGCTAACCTATAGCCTAACGTTCTTTGTGGGGTTTGAGTATTGTTTGACACTGCAAGTTATAGTGGTATTTCTGTTTCCTAAAATATAAAGGGGGCGCTATCATTTACCCGTATTAGTCTTCCAAGCAATATCCTGATTACCTTGAACAATCGCTGCCGGCCTTCCATAGTGGGTAGCGCCCGCAAGGTCGGTTAAGAAAGGCGGAGTATGAGAAACACAAGGATAGATACTTTTTTAATCTCAACTTTATTTTTTGTAACCTTATCAATACTCAGAGCACCTTATGGACTGTAGCCGGGTTATCCGTTTTGCCAGCGTGGTTGCGATCAGCCTGCTAGTCACTGCTTGCGCAGCACTTCCCGAAGTGCGGTATCTCAAAAGTTCGCTGGTAGCGCCGGAGAATCCCACGGTGACGAGTGCACAAGGTACGCTCAGTGCAAAAAAATCGAACTCTCTGTTGGTTAAACGCTGGCGTAATTCACACTTGGATGTAGCAGCGTTGGCTGCACTGGAAGAGGCGGCTACCGGTAATCCTCTGATTGCCGGAAATAAAGTTACTTTGCTTTATGATGGACCGCAAACCATGGCCGCGATGACCGAGGCGATCAGTGCAGCCAAGGATCACATTAATTTGGAAACCTATATTTTCGATCAGGATGAGTTGGGTATTCGCTTTGCCGATCTTCTGATTTCCCGCCAACGTGCCGGAGTGCAAGTCAATATTATCTATGACAGTGTTGGCACGATTGGTACGCCGCAGGCATTTTTTGACAAAATGCGCGATGCTGGAATTCATCTGTTGGCCTTCAATCCTGTCAATCCACTGAAGCTGACGGGGTCGTGGGGGCCGAATAATCGTGATCACCGAAAAATTCTGGTTGTCGATGGTGTGGTTGCTTTTACGGGCGGTGTGAATATCAGTAATACCTATGCTAATGGTTCGCTATTTCGCTCGAAAGCCAAGCGCAATACCAAAATTGGCTGGCGCGATACCCATATAAAGATTGAAGGGCCAAGCGTTGCTGCATTTCAGTGGGCATTTTTAAATACTTGGGCCAGCCAACAATCGCCTGATCTCCCGGATAATGATTTCTTTCCCCCTTTAGAAGAAGTCGGCAACAAGCTTGTTCGGGTGCTGGTTAGCGAACCTGGTGGCGATTATGATACTTACAAGGCCTATGTGTTGGCGATACAAGAGGCAAAGAAAACAATATATATTACCTGTGCTTACTTTGTTCCGGACGCGCAAATTCTACAGGCGTTAATTGATGCTGCGCGCCGTGGTGTCGACGTTAAAATTATTTTACCTGGCGTAACGGACAGCGGCTTGGTTTTCCATGCGGCGCAATCTTTTTACAGCGAAATGCTAGCCAACGGGATCAAGATTTATCAGCTACAGATTGCAGTTTTGCATGCCAAGACAGCCGTGATCGACAAGGTTTGGTCGACGGTGGGATCAACCAATATTGATACCCGTAGTTTTTTGCACAACAATGAAATCAATGTGGTGGTTTTTGGTGATGAATTTGGCAATGCGATGGAAAATGCATTTTTTGAGGATTTGCGTGATTCAGTCGAAATTACAAAGGAAACATGGGAGCAGCGTTCATTGGTCAGCCGGATTAAGGAATGGGCAGCCCGCAGATTTGAATATTGGTTGTAATGTGTTCCTCGCTGGTATATTCAAGTTTTGTATTTAACTGTGTGGGAGTAGTAGTGTGATTGGAGCTGAATGTTTTAAATTTGAGTATGCAGCACTTCTAAAAACATTCCCCAGTCTATGCTGGAATAATGAATGCCAAGATTATTGACAATGTATTGTTTCTAATTGTCCTCCCCCCATAAGTCTTTGTTGCTAGTATTACGCGGCTGCACTAATCCGAAATGTTTGTAGGCATTAGCGGTCGCTACCCTTCCGCGCGATGTGCGTTGCAAGTAGCCCTGTTGAATCAAATAAGGTTCCAGCACATCTTCAATGGTATCGCGTTCTTCGCCGATGGCAGCGGCAAGGTTGTCTACGCCTACTGGGCCACCGGTAAATTTTTCGATTACGGTTAACAATAGTTTCCTATCCATCGTGTCCAATCCCTGCATATCCACGTCGAGCATGGTAAGTGCGGCATCTGCCACGCTGCGTGTCGCTTCGCCTTGCGCTCTTACTTCGGCAAAATCGCGCACGCGGCGTAGCAATCGATTGGCAATACGTGGCGTACCGCGTGAACGCTTTGCAATTTCCAGAGCTCCATCGGACGAGATTGGTAATTCCAGTAAACCGGAAGAGCGCGTCACGATGCGCTGCAGTTCACTAATCGTATAAAACTCCAGGCGTGCCACGATACCGAAACGGTCGCGCAGGGGGTTGGTCAACATACCGGCGCGAGTGGTTGCCCCAACCAGAGTGAACGGGGGCAAATCCAGTTTTACCGAGCGCGCCGCGGGGCCTTCGCCGATCATGATATCGATCTGATAATCTTCCAGCGCGGGATACAGGATTTCTTCCACCACCGGCGACAGACGATGGATTTCATCGATAAACAGCACATCGTTCGGCTCGAGATTAGTTAATAGCGCAGCGAGGTCGCCGGCACGTTCCAAAACAGGCCCGGATGTTTGACGCATATTGACACCCATCTCGCGTGCGATGATATGCGCTAAAGTGGTTTTGCCAAGCCCTGGCGGGCCAAACAGTAGGACATGGTCAAGTGGCTCTTTGCGTTTACAAGCTGCTTCAATGAAAATTTCCAGTTGTCCACGTGTTTTTTCTTGGCCAATATATTCGTCCAGATGTTTAGGGCGTAATGCACGCTCCTGCATTTCCTCCTGTGAGGAGACAGGAGCGGGAGAAATAATGCGATCGGCAGTAGTCAGATTATCGTTTTGAATCATACTTTGGATAATAGTTTAAGTGCTTGGCGGATACCGTCCGATACATTTGCATCGACGGGTAATTGTTTGGTTGCCCAATCCGCTTCTTTTCCGCTGTAGCCCAATGCTAGCAGCGCGTTGGTAATGTCGTTGCCATGTGGCGTCACAACGCTGCTTGCGCCACCCGACACGGATATGATGAATTTATCTTGCAGTTCCAGCAACAGTCGCTCAGCGGTCTTTTTGCCAATGCCTGGGATTCTGGTTAACAGCCCTACCTCCTTGCTTGCCACGGCAATGGCAAGATCATTTAAGCTCAAACCAGACAGCACCGATAGTGCCAACTTCGGTCCCACGCCACTAATTTTCAACAAGAGACGAAACGCCGCGCGCTCGTCCTCAGAAGCAAAGCCATAGAGCAGGTGTGCATCCTCCCGAACGATAAGTTGGGTATATAACACCACACGTTCATGCAGTACGGGCAGGTTATAAAAGGTGCTCATTGGTACATTCACCTCATATCCCACGCCTTGAACATCCAATAAAATTTGCGGTGGATTTTTCTCCAACAAGTTACCTGTCAAACGGCCAATCATGTTTTCCTTTATTAATTTTTGGCTAATCGTGCAGACACGATAATTGTTGCATTAGATAAAGTTACGACCGTGTTTAATCCGTGGCCGGAGAAATTATCATGCTTTTAACTTAATCTGCCATTGCGCATGCGCAAGCCTTTGGTCGTCAGCTGGCCCAGCCCCATACCAGCGTGTGCATGACAAATTGCACATGCCAGTGCATCCGCTGCATCCGGGCTGGGCGAGCCGGACAATTCCAGCAATCGCTGTACCATATCTTGTACCTGCTCTTTTTTCGCATGGCCATTACCGACCACCGCTTGCTTCACTTGCAACGCAGTGTATTCCGCAACTGGCAGGCTCGCCAGTACCGCAGCGCAAATCGCCGCGCCGCGCGCCTGACCCAGTAGCAAGGTTGATTGCGGATTGACGTTAACGAATACTTTTTCTACTGCCACCAGCTGCGGCTGATGCATGTCAATCACTTCACGTAATGAATGGAGAATGACTTTAAGACGTTCAGGCAATTCACCTACTGGCGTTTTGATAAACCCGCTGGCGACATAGATGAGTTTTTGCTCCACTTTGTCCAGTACACCAAACCCGGTGATCCGCAGGCCGGGATCGATACCTAAAATACGTGCAGGGGAAGAATGTGTCATCGGTGTAAGGAAAATTTATCTTTTTCACCTATGGCTTTCATTTTCTTTTCGTTCATTCCGCAATCACGGCCGTTGTGTAAACTTCCTGCACATCATCAAGATTTTCCAGCGCGTCCAATAGCTTTTGCATGCGCACTGCGTCGTCACCTGTAAACATGACTTCGACATCAGGTTTCATAATGATCTCTGCCATTTCTGATTTAAAGCCAGCGGCTTCCAAGCGCTGTTTAACCTCGATAAAATCATGGGGTGCCGTGATCACTTCGATACTACCGTCATCATTGCTCATTACATCCTCTGCTCCGGCGTCCAGTACCACTTCCATGAGCGCGTTTTCATCGGTGCCGGGCGCAAAAATCATCTGCCCGCAATGTTTAAACAGAAATGATACTGAACCATCTGTGCCGAGATTGCCACCGTACTTTGTAAAAGCATGGCGTACATCGGCCACGGTGCGTGTTTTATTGTCGGTCATGCAATCTACCATCACCGCCGCGCCATTGATACCGTAGCCTTCGTAGCGAAGCTCAAGGTAGTCCACACCTTCCAGTTCCCCGCTACCGCGTTTAATGGCGCGCTCCACATTGTCTTTCGGCATGTTTTGGTCATAGGCTTTTTCCATTGCCAATCGCAGGCGCGGATTACTGGCCGGATCGCTGTCGCCCAATCTGGCTGCCACGGTAATTTCCTTGATCAAGCGTGTAAAAATTTTTCCCCGTCTTTCATCCTGGCGACCTTTGCGGTGCTGAATATTTGCCCATTTACTATGACCCGCCATGACATTTTCTCCGTTGATTGATTCGTGCAATCTTGCGCCGTAAGGTTTGGTATCCTGATAATGTAGTATGGACTTAAATACGAAGTGCGATAGCCAAGGGTAAAGCAATTTTTCTATCATTTTAGTGTAGCGTACCTTATCCTTAAAGAATACCTGAAATAATGCTCTGTCTCCCGGCGTTTCGCGAGAATAATGCTGGAGATCGGCTGTCATACATTACACCCGTGCTAGATGTCCGTTGTCTCATGGTAGTCGGATGTTGACAATGATGTGTACCCGGTGTTAATTTTACTTATGCGCCGATTTGAGGAACAGCTTGCGGGCGCTTTATAAGTACAGCTAAAGCGGGTGAAGCCCGGTTTAGCTTAAGCTATCCGGGTTTTTTATTTTGCAAGAGGGAGTACGTTATGCCAGAACAATCTAACCAGGCAGAAGAATCTTATCAGCTTGAAACACTCGCAGTACACGCGGGCACAAAGCGCAGCCAATTTAATGAACATAGTGAAGCACTGTTTCTCACCTCCAGTTACGTGTTCGATAGCGCGGCTCAAGCCGCCGCACGTTTTATCAGCGCAGAGCCGGGTAACATCTATTCGCGTTTTACCAACCCTACCGTTACCATGTTTGAGGAGCGTTTGGCCGCGCTAGAAGGCGCGGAGCAGTGTGTGGCGACAGCGTCGGGTATGTCGGCGATTTTGGCGTGCTGCATGGGTTTGCTAAAAAGCGGGGATCACATCGTCGCTTCGCGCAGCATATTTGGCTCGACGGTAAATTTGTTTGGTACCATCTTCAAACGTTTTGGTGTGGATACAACCTTTGTTTCTGCCACTGATGTGAACGAGTGGAGAGTTGCGATACGACCCAACACACGGCTATTTTTTTTGGAAACGCCGTCTAATCCGCTTACTGAAATATCCGACATTGCGGGTATTGCGGCAGTGGCGAAGCAGCAAGGTGTGTTACTGGCAGTGGACAATTGTTTTTGTACCCCCGCGTTGCAGCGCCCGCTGGATTTAGGCGCGGACATCGTGATTCATTCCGCTACCAAATATCTTGATGGGCAAGGGCGTGTACTGGGCGGCGCGGTGCTGGGCAACAAAAAAGTGATGGAATCTATCTATCAGTTTCTGCGTACGGCGGGGCCGACTATGAGCGCATTCAACGCATGGGTGTTTTTGAAAGGCATGGAGACGTTGAAGATTCGTATGGATGCGCACAGCGCTAATGCGCTGTCTGTGGCGCAATGGTTGGAGGTGCAGGATAATGTGGCGCGCGTGTATTACCCCGGTCTGCCGTCGCATCCACAACATGAACTGGCGATGAAGCAGCAAAAGTCAGGTGGCGGTATCGTATCGTTTGAAGTAAAGGGTGGTAGAGAGGAGGCTTGGCGTCTTATCGATAGTACGCGCATGGTTTCAATCACGGCTAATTTAGGCGATGCCAAGACCACATTAACTCACCCAGCCACCACCACGCATGCCCGTATAACGCAGGAGGCCAGAGATGCAGCGGGTATTAGTGAAAGTTTGCTGCGTATTGCAGTCGGTTTGGAAGCGGTGAGCGATATCCAGGCTGATTTGGCACGAGGGTTGTACAAATAAAAAGCTGCTATCTCTGTTTCACTATCTTGATGATGGCCAACTTGCTGTGCGATTAGTTCAAATCTGGGAATGACGAGCCAATGAAAGTATGCTTGTGAGTCGTGATATTGAAAACATGGCAATTCAAATTGGCAGTGCGCTAAAGTCGCATGGTCTTGTGTTGACTACAGCCGAGTCATGCACGGGCGGTGCGGTGGCCAGTGCTATTACTGATATTGCGGGTAGTTCTGAATGGTTTGAGCGTGGCTTTATCACTTATTCAAATGAGGCTAAATGTGAGATGCTGGGTGTTGCTCAAGATACTCTGATACGTTACGGCGCGGTTAGCGAGGCTGTAGTGCGCGAAATGGTGGCAGGTGCGTTGTACCATAGTCATGCGCAGGTGGCATTGGCGGTCAGTGGTATTGCCGGGCCAGCAGGCGGCACACCGGACAAGCCTGTTGGTACAGTGTGGTTTGCTTGGGGGATCAAGGGGCGGCAATGTGTTGCACGCGTGTATCATTTTTCGGGTAACCGTGCAGAAATTCGCATGCAGTCGGTAGGTATGGCTTTTCAAGGAGTTTTGGAGTTGCTAAGTCTGGTAACGGAGGTAGTTTAAGATCATGCCCCGGTTAAGTCATTCTGTTTTTAAATCAGGAAATTTTAAATTGGTCTAACCGGAGTCGTTCTAGTTTGGACTCGAATGGCTTATGCCATAATCAAGTGTCATTTTTGAAGGGAAAAAGTTGCATGGACGATAATAAAAGCAAGGCACTCGCGGCGGCTCTGAGTCAGATTGAAAAGCAGTTTGGTAAGGGCTCTATTATGCGTTTGGGTGAGCATGATATTGCGCGTGATATTCAAGTGGTTTCTACTGGATCATTAGGGTTGGATATCGCGCTGGGCGTGGGAGGGCTGCCGCGTGGTCGTGTAATTGAAATTTACGGACCGGAATCGTCTGGCAAAACCACGCTCACATTGCAAGTGATCGCCGAAATGCAAAAATTAGGCGGCACGGCTGCATTTATTGATGCAGAACACGCGCTCGATCCGCAATATGCGCAAAAGCTGGGTGTGAATGTCAGCGATGTGCTCATTTCGCAACCGGATAACGGTGAGCAAGCGTTGGAAATTGCTGATATGTTGGTGCGTTCGGCTGCGGTGGATGTGGTGGTGGTTGATTCTGTGGCGGCATTGACTCCTAAGGCAGAAATTGAAGGAGAGATGGGTGAGCCGCAAATGGGTTTGCAGGCACGCTTGATGTCGCAGGCATTGCGCAAGCTGACAGCCAACATCAAGCGCTCTAACACTACAGTTATTTTTATTAATCAGATACGTATGAAAATTGGTGTGATGTTTGGTAGCCCGGAAACCACGACCGGTGGTAATGCTCTAAAGTTTTATGCTTCAGTTCGGTTGGATATTCGTCGTGTCGGTGCGATAAAAAAGGGTGATGAGGTGATCGGTTCAGAAACCCGCGTGAAAGTGGTGAAGAATAAGGTGGCACCGCCGTTCAAACAAGCGGAATTTGATATTTTGTATGGAGAGGGTATTTCTCGTGAAGGTGAAATCGTCGAATTGGGTGTACTACACAAGTTGGTCGAGAAAGCGGGCGCTTGGTACAGTTACAAAGGCGAGAAGATTGGTCAGGGAAAAGATAATGCGCGCGAGTATCTGAAAGAGCATCCCGAAATTGCAATTGATATCGAGAACAAAATCCGTGCTGCGGTTGGTGTAGTTGCACTCAATGATGGAATGGAAAGCGGTGTCAAAGAAGACTGAGTTAAGTCTGCACACCCGCGCCATGAAATATCTGGTGCGGCGTGAATACAGCCGTGCTGAACTTCACGCTAAGCTTTTGCTTCAAGCTACACCAGACGACAATGTGGATAGGGTTTTGGATGAATTAGCAGCGCGCGGTTGGCTGTCTGATTCTCGAGCAGTTGAGCAGTTGGTGCGGATGCGCCGCAATCGTTTCGGCATGCAGCGCATTACATATGAACTTCGCCAGAAAGGTATAGACGAAGATCTGATTAACGATGCCTTACCGCAAATGAGAGATACCGAACTGGATGCGGCGCGCAGCATCTGGCAAAAAAAATTTGGCATTACTCCCGAGAATGCCAAGGAGAAAGCCAAGCAACTACGTTTTATGCAATCGCGCGGCTTTATGCCGGATGTGATTTTTAAGGTGTTACGAGGTGCAGACGATGGCGGATAGACTATCAGTAGGTATGTAATCGGAGTGGGCAGATTAGGGGGCGTTAACCCCGGTTTAGTGTGCTGTCTGTAGTAGCAACTTTATATCCTGCACTAACAATTCGGCACGTTGGTTATAAGGAGAGAGCAATACAGGTTTGCCGCGTGTGCCAATTAGGTAGGTGCCATCGGAATGATCCAGTGTATAGCTTCCTTTTTCGACTCGTTTTTCGTAGCTGACGCCAAATGTCTTGGCTACCTGTGCAGTAGTTTGGGCATCACCGTACAAGCCAAGAAAAGACGGATTAAAAGAGGGGACATATTCAGCTAGTAGTTTTGGTGTATCGCGTTCTGGATCCAATGTAACGAATAGCACCTGCACCTTTTCTGCATCCTTATCAAGTAGGCGCATCACCTGCGCTAAATCAGCCAGCGTAGTCGGACAAATTTCGGGGCAGTGAGTGTAACCAAAAAATAATACCACTACCTTGTCTTTAAAATCAGATAATTTGCGCGTTTTGCCGTTGGGGTCAGTGAGATTGAAATCCACAGGTTTTTCTATATACCGCCAACTGACATCAACAGCTTGGAATGGTGCAGGGGGCTTGGATTTTTCACAACTGACCAGCAGTGTCATAACTAACAGTAAAAGCAGGCTACGCATTTATTTTTCCTTACAACAATCAGTAATTGCACCGATGGATAATTGTAGAATTACAAATAATGATATCAGTTTAAGCTGATGGAACAGATGATGGGTGCACAACGATCAATCCATTGTGACAGATTTTCATTGTGGTAATGTTGGTGGTTACAAGGAAAGCTATAGAGTTTATGTGCAGATTGAACAACAATATCGGGTACGTTATAAATAGTTGTCTGATATGTTACTAGCGTGCACGCTTTCCTATACAAGCTTGTAGCCCGGGCAGGCACAGTATTTCCAATGATCTATTGCGTACATTGATCAGTTTACTTTCCTGCAGGTGTGACAGTGCGCGGCTGACGGTTTCCAGTTTTAATCCGAGATAACTGCCAATTTCTTGACGCGTCATGCGCAATTGGAATGAGGTGGGGGAATAACCGCGTATCGCAAAACGCTGCGATAGATTGAGCAGGAAAGCGGCCAAGCGTTCTTCTGCACGCATTGATCCAAGCAGCAGCATAATGTTTTGATCGCGGACAATTTCTCGGCTAAGGATGCGGTGCAGGTGTCTTTGTAGAGGAGGGAGCTCTCGGCCGAGATCCTCCAGGCGATTAAAGGGAATTTCACATATCTCACAGTCTTCAAGTGCTACTGCATCGCAAGTGTGTGTATCACTACTAATGCCATCCATACCGATGATTTCTCCAGCCATCTGAAAGCCGGTCACTTGCTCGCGTCCGTCTTCATTAAGGATCTGGGTTTTGAAAAAACCAGTACGAATTGCATACAGCGCCTGAAATTTGTCTCCGCTTCGATATAAGATGCTGCCATGACGGTAAACACCCTTGCGGGTGATTAAATCATCCAAGAGCGCCATTTCGATATTACTCAGGTTAACGGGCAGGCATAGTTTGCGAAGATTACAAGTTGAGCATGCAGTTTTCAGTGAGTTGTTGGGAACGGGTTTGTGCATGGTATGGATTTTTATAAGGTATTTTGGTATGCGGCATTGATATGTTGATACGGGCAAAAAATTAATATAGGGAAAAATTATATGTTAATTTTGACATATATCAAGTCGTAAGTGAGAAATTTCCAATATACAATCATATTTTTTATAGGTTAGTCTTTGAATTAATATGGTTTTACAGTGTCTTACGGTGAGTATTATTTTTAATAAGCGTAATGATGAACTACAGGGAAGTTAGTTGAAAATCCGTTTGTTCTGAAACTTGTCGAAGGATGGTCGAATTGCTAGAAAGATAGATGGGATGTTTTGTATGTACATACTCCGCTCGATGGTGGTTATTGCCTTGATTATCCGACAATCTTAAAAGCACATCAGTTTGTGACGGGGAGCCAGAAAATGGGGCTTGTGCCACATGCGCCCTTCAGTGGAACTTGCTTGGTTGTAAAATATGCCATACGAGAGATACGTTTGTCGCCAAGATGATCAAGATCAATGGAAAGCTGCGATAAGCTCAAAACTTACATTGGAACTATGGATGTGACGCTAGTGTCGAAAATTTTTACATTTTGCTAATAATAGTATTAAGCAAAATTAAAAATCGATAAGTATGTGCAATGTATAATTTTGTTTATTAGCATATTATATTTTATACGCAGAATTTGGCATGTATTTTGCTTGGGTTGTTTGAGTGTATTCTACCGGCCTCCTCATTATTATTATTTATTTACGCTAAATAATTGAGTTGTAGCAGTGTGTGTAATGCAGGATACAACTTTAAAAGGATAATTATTGATGACTATCAATTTGGATCAAAATGATGAGCTGGAAAAGCAGCAGCTATCTCAGGATACAGATGATCAAATAAAATTTTCGGGCGAATCTCGTAGACGATTTGCGGCGTCTGGTTTGGCTGTGTCAGGGATAATTCTAACTCTTGCGAGTCGACCCGTATTGGGTGATCCGTTTTGTATGTCACCATCCGGGTTTATATCGGGCAATACCAGTCAGCATGGCGCTTGTCCTCCAGCACCCATGGTTACCACTAAACTGGTCATCAATCCAGATGAAACATTTATGGCAGCATTTCCAAAGTCAAGCCAATCAAATACGTCATACAATAATAAACGCTTGTCAGATATGTTGACAATTCCTTGGCCAGAGCCTCAACTGCAAGTGGCAAAGAGTAAATTGGGGGCTGCGAGCTACATGACGGCATTTGGCACTTCATCAGGTTCAAATTCTTTGATGCAAAAGGGCAAGGGAACAAGTAATACAACGGCGTCAACTTCAACAACTTCTGCACCGCCGAATCCCCCCTTTCAAACACAAGAACTATTACAACATCTTGTAAAAGCATTACAAAATGCGAGAGGTGGAGCAACGCCTTATTTAACTGAAGATACAATTCGATCGATGTTTTATGAATGGCAGGATCATGGCAGCTTTTCTCCAACTGCCAATGTAAATTGGAATGCTTCAGAAATTATCTATTATTTAAAACAAACTCAAAATAGTTGAATTATTACTATAACCAGATTGGCTTTTCTTTTACACACTGTAATTAAACATGAAATGGCAAGTAATCCCCAATCAAGTGGTTAACTGCTGTTTATGGGATGATGAATTCGTGTTTTATAACAAATTTTCGGGAGATACGCACCTGCTTGGTTCAATGGCTACTCGAATACTCATGGAATTACGACAATCGCCATCAAACGTGTTATCGTTAACAGCAATGCTTGCTCCATGTCGACAAGTTAAAATGGTAACGGATGAGGAATTTTCATTTCAAATTGAACACTTTCTCAATGAGCTTAATACGCTTGGGTTGATAGAATTTAGCTGATTTTGAATGTTTCTGCATTAACCTCATCAGAACTTAAACGCCGTCTTAAAAAGACGGGGATATTGCTGCAAACCGGTTCTTTTATCACCCATCTTAAAACTTCAATTTCCAGCGTGGCTGAAGGTATCGGTCTGCTTTATGCCGATTACCCCTTAGTCGAACAGGATGGTTTTGCAGATTTTCATATTAGCCTGGTGCGCCCGCGTAACCTGCGGCGATGGTTTAAGCCTCAAGCGCTGTTTGTATTTGATGGAAACACGATATTTAAACCCCTGCCGCTCGATCAGGCATTTCCTATGTTGGAGTGGGGGCTTAATTGGTGCGTATCAAATCATGTTAACCACTGTTTGATTATTCATGCAGCGGTGGTTGAAAAAGATGGTTATGCTGTAATTATGCCCGCCCCTCCTGGTTCGGGTAAGAGTACTTTGTGTGCAGCGTTGATAAACCGTGGATGGAGGTTGCTGTCTGATGAGCTTGCATTGGTTCGTGTTAGTGATGGAAAGCTCATCCCGCTTCCGCGGCCTGTTAGCTTAAAAAATGAATCTATTGAAATTATCAGGCGCTATGAGCCCAATGCGATTTTCAGCCGCAAGGTGGCAGATACGATAAAGGGTACGGTTGCCCATATGAAAGCACCAGCTAGTAGCTTAGCTCGCGCTACAGAGGTCGTTCAAGTTGCGTGGATTATTTTTCCAAAATATCAGGCAGGGGCTAAGGCCTGTTTGGAGGCATTGCCTCAATCTCGCGCTTTTATGCGGGTCGCGGATAATTCGTTCAATTACAGTCTTCTTGGATTCAATGGCTTTAAGACCATGTCGAGTTTGATTGATGCGTCTCTGTGCTATGATTTTACGTACAGTAAGTTGGATGATGCCATTGGCGTATTTGGTGCATTAAAGCCAAAAATTTGAGAGCGTAATTATCTGCATTCTAAATAGAATGCTATTTACGGTCAGGTTATTCTCAGCCTTCATTAGAGTGGATGGATTTGTTCTTCTGCGGGAAATTGAATCCGCCAGTTTATTATCTAGCATCTATTTTACATAGAGCACATTAATTATTTTTGACAGACATTATCAAATGTGATCCAAAATTATTTAATATTGCAAGCGCTCCGAGAGCCAAAAACATTAACTTCCCTGAGTTTAACTGATTGGGATTTACTCATACGCCAAGCACGTCGCGCTAATCTGTTGGCGCGTATCTGTATTTTACTGGACGAATACGGCTTGCTCGAACAGGTGCCGCAAAAACCCCGGGAACATCTGGAATGGTCGCGTGTAATTTCTGAAAAGCACATTCAAGCTGTTCACTGGGAAATCACCCAAATTCGAAATGCATTGGTAAAAACTGGGATACCAGTTATTCTCCTCAAGGGCGCTGCTTATGTAATGGCAAAACTGCCGTCCGCCAAAGGAAGATTATTTTCCGATATCGATATAATCGTACCTAAAGGGAGTCTCAATGCTGTAGAGGCCGCCTTGATGCTTCATGGTTGGGCTGCGACGCATCACGATGCCTATGACCAGCGCTACTACCGCACATGGATGCATGAGCTACCCCCCATGCAGCATATTAAACGGATGACTGTCATCGACGTGCATCATGCGATTCTGCCGGAAACGTCCGCTATTCATCCTGATTCGGCAAAGCTTTTGGCTGCGGCACAATTACTGGATGGCTATGACGATTTAAAGGTGCTTGCACCGGTCGACATGGTGCTTCATAGTACAGTTCACCTATTCTACAATGATCAACTGGATCAGGGTCTGCGTGACTTGGTTGATATTGATAGTTTATTGCGTCATTTTAATAGTTTGCCAGCATTTTGGTCTAATTTAGCCGTGCGAGCGCGGGAACTTGAGTTAAGTCGTCCACTTTTTTACGCCTTGCGCTATGCTACTCATTTTTTGAAGACTCCCATACCCGCAGGTATGATAGAGGTCGCTAACAATGGGCGTCCCAACTCATTAACCTTGATATTTGCAGATCAGCTTTTTGAACGTGCGCTCATGCCAGCCCACAAGAGCTGCTCTGATTGGTTGACTGGTGCAGCCCGACAGATACTTTATATACGCGCAACCTGGTTACGCATGCCCCCCTTGCTTCTTGCGCGTCATTTGTTCCATAAGGCCTTCATTTCACCCAAGATTGAATGATTGCATCCTGGCACTGTTGATTATTGTGCTATATAAATTGTTAGTTGTTTCTGTACATGAATCAGTAAAAACTGGGTTTCTGGACTGCTTAATAGTAAACATAAGGATAATCACATGAGTGATGTAGAGACTTCATTGATCAAACTTCAGGATTTGTCTAATTTCTTAGAAAAGGGGAGTCTTAATGACAACCTTGCACAACTAGCTGAAATGACGGCAAAAATATTGAGCGCTATAAATTGCTCAATCATGCTGCTCAATGATGATAAATCCGATAATTTACTGATGAGCGTGTTTGCTAGTTACGGTCCGCTACCGGCTGCAGCGTATAAAGAATTGATAGGGAAGGGCGAGGGCATTGCTGGCCATGTGATTGCAACCGGGCAATCATTGTTGATCGAAGATATTAATCGTTCGGAATTCGCCAAATTGGCCAGACGTGCAAATGAACCAGGTAAAAGTTTGATTTCCTCGCCTATCACCATTGGTGGGCACATTATAGGTGTAGTTAATATAAGCGGTCACATGCGCAATTGTGCATTCAGTCTGGTTGACTTGAATCTTCTTAATGTGGTTGCTTTATTCATTGGTAAATCAATTCAAACAATCCAATTACAGAATATTTTGAATTCGCGGTTTGCCCAATTGGCGCTAGCTCAAGAAGCCCAAAATAATATGGGCGCATCTTTGGGTAATGTTTTTCATAATCCGGATCAAGTGGCAAAAATATTTGCAAAATCTTTTTATAAAGAAATGGCCAGGGGAGGATTCGGCTCAAATCAAATTATTAGTGTAGCTTCGGAAATTATTAGTCAGTTAAGTGATAATTTGCAACATCACAGCCAGAGAATGGAACGGAAGATGGCTAAACCATCAGACGATAAACCATTATTATAGAAAGTTGTCCCATCTGGAGAATTTTAAGATTCGGATATTCTTTGTTCAATCAGAAGCCGTATTTCATTTCTGCAAATAACAATGAGTTATCTCGCAGCCGCCCGAAGAACGTATTATTGTCTCCTCGATAAATATCTAAGCCAAGCGATCCTTTCACGTTGTCACTAAAGGCATAGACTAGTTTAGGCCTTATGAAATAATTGCTCTGTCCGAAAGAGCCAACAGCAGCAATTTCGCCTTCCAGTGTCTCATTAAACCATTTGTTGCTGATTCGAATGCTTACGCCATGCTGGGAACGGCTGAACTGGTTCCATAGCGCACCTGTTTGGATTGCGACTGGGCGCAGGAGAGGGTCTGTTATCGCCTGTGGGTCGGAATAGTTTGTAACATGACGGAGGTAATATTGAATATTGATGTTAAGGTAGTCAAGGAAAGTTCTGTCACCGCCCATTACCATATAGAGAAACGGCTTCTTTACAAGAAAATCGTTCTCACCGGTATTTGCTGTCCAAGTATATGCGGCTTCAGCACGCAATCCATAGCGCCCAATGACCGTAGCGGCATCCATTCCCAATACGTGGATGCGATTGTGATC
Organism: Candidatus Nitrotoga sp. HW29; assembly: GCF_924101635.2. GTDB lineage: Bacteria > Pseudomonadota > Gammaproteobacteria > Burkholderiales > Gallionellaceae > Nitrotoga. The sequence goes on from NZ_CAKMAA020000072.1 coordinate 27,109, forward strand.
GAAGATTATATTTGTTCCAGACAGGGTTGTTGCTCCAATCGCGATGTCAGGAGTTAGATCTAACCCACTATAGTAGGAAGCTGACCAATCCACATTACCTCCGCTGTGATCAAATTTGAGCGCAATCCGGTTGGTGTGGGGGATATGTTGCGTAAAAAAAATGCCTGGTGTTGTAGCGACAGGGAAGATATGGGGGTCCATACCAGGAAGCCAGATAGCGGTCAGTGAGTTTTCATGCGAGTGATAAGTTATTTTTGCTGCCAATGATCCTAATCTCTGATCATCTTCTTCAGCCGTTAGTAGCGTGAAGTTTCGAGGCGTCAAATTGTCAGTTGGGTTCAAGCGATCTGCCCGTCCCCAAACTATAATTTGCCTGCCGATTCGGTAATCAACATTCTCAGTACTGAATTTTATATATCCCTCTTGTAATTTTTTAGAATCAGCGTCTGCTCTGAAAGTTTCGTCGTTACGAATCCATCCCTGAGCAACCACGGAAACGTTTTCTCCGATATTTTGCGTAGCTTTAAGCCATATCGAGCTGGTACCCAAATCGTTTTTCCCATCCAGCTTGCGTGATGAACTGAAATATCCTGCTCGAATTGAACCACTCAGCTCCGGTTTTTGTAAAAAACTTACATCCACTTTCTCTGCTTGAGTTGAGACACTCTCTGCCTGTGGGAATAAAGTATTTGGCGCTGGTTTCAGTTCGAGATTGAATTCGCGGATAATTAGACCATGTGGAATACAGTGTGCTTTTAGCGGAAGCGTTAGCAAGCGTGTATTGATTGGGGTCGCTGTGGAAATTTTGATTCGTTGGCCAATGTTCCTATCTCCTTCCAGTTCTAAACTTGCAGCGGGCAAGTCAGGTTCCGCTTGTCCGACTTTTACCAAAGAAAAGCAGCTAGTCGTTATTTTTTCGTCAGGGTTTGAAGGGAATATCTGAACATACGCGAGTAGTGGTTCTCCCTCTCTACTGATACTTTCGATTTCACCGATGATCAGTGCATGAGCCAGCTGTGTACTGAGCGATGCAAAGATAATTGCCAATGATAGAGCGCGCCTTGTGTAGCAGGAAATATTAATGCCCATTTGCAGCATTATTCTTTTTCCATGTACCGTGTAGTAAAGAACTCATCTTTTACCTGTTGGTTTGCCTTGAAGTTATCGAATTTAATCACCGTGCGGTGGCCGGTCTGAACGTTGTTTGCTTCAAGACGCATGGCCTGCCATTTGCCATGCGCTTTGTCTACTAGTTGAATATCGGTATAGGTCGAGGTTTTTAACAGCTGCCCTGTTTCATCCCAAAAATCCATTTTTACTGCCATTAAATTATCTTTGCGTAGCCAGCCAATACGTTTCGAGTAGCCATTACTGGTTTTAATTGCGTCAGACTTTGGTAATGATTCAATAACGTAACAGGGTTGTCCTTCTACCAGCTCTTCTTTGAGCAGCTTGTAATTCCATTCACCCACTTTATAACCAATCACGTCGGCATAAGAGAAATCCGTGCCTACAAAACTATCTTTCTTATTGTTGGAAACAAGACGCCGCACTTTTTTTAGTGCAGGTAGGTATATCCAAATGTCGTCATCCTTCTCGGCATGTTCAATTAGTAACGATACCGTTCCTTTCACATCCGGAGGTGACAAAAATCGCGTCATACGCATATTGTCGATACCGTTTTCTTCGAGCTTGGTCGTGCCGAAGGTTTTACGCACTCTTTCTTGCCCAGTTTTGTTGATTAGGGTAAACGTAGCATTAGCCACCGAATCATAAACTTTTGAAACGACGAAATTCTTTTGCATGATCTGGGCTAGATCAATTTCTGCTGTCCATACATTTTGTGACTGCATTGATAGGCCAAAAACAAGTGCCAATACGACGATAGGTATAGGTAATGGATTATGTTTCACGGCGTTCTCCTGAAAATAAAATCGGGGCGGAATGTAAGAATAAGCGCGGGGATAAGCAATAGCGCAGACAGAGAGCTCATGATCATGGCTTCAGCAATCAGAATTGCCAGCCACTTGTGGATATTATACCCAAATGACAACAACAGCACTCCGTAACCCGCTGATACGGAGATCGCAACGAACAGAATAGCTTGCCCCGCTGTTGCAATGACGTTTCGAACCGCTGTAATTTCGTCTGTTCCTCTACTAAGCTCTTCGCGTAAGCGGTAGATTAGATAGATTGCATAATCCGCCCCTATTCCAACGGCCATTGCTGAGATAAGCGAAGTTGAAATGTTTAGTGGAATTCCACTCCATCCCATCAGGCCAAAATTAGCCAGCACAGCAACCAGAAGAGGAAGAAGAACCAGCATTCCTGCTATAAATGAACGGAAAATTAGGCTGGAAATAATGAATACAACAACAATGATTTGTAGAATATTGAGTATTTTTCCGTAAACCATGACCTCATTGAGTGCTGCACCTTGGGGGACACTGCCGCCGATCCCAATATGTACATTTTGATCGAAGTGTAGTGCTGTAAATGCATGAATTTTTTCTACCAACTTTTCTATATAAGCGCTGCTATCTGTCCGCAGAAACACCGTCAGATTGGCGGAGCGGTAACCATAATCGACATAGGAATCGAAATCTCCCGGTTCGCCAGACATTGAATAAAGTAGTAAATATTGTGAAATCAATTCCTGGCTGTCCGGAATTTTATAATAAGCGGGATCGTCTCCGTGCATAGCCTGATTCATGCGCATGATAAAGTCGGCTAACGAAATAGTCTTGCCAACATAGGGTTGATTTTCAAGAAAACGTTGCAGCTCTCCCATGGCTTGGAGCGTTTTTGGATTCTTTATAGCATCGTCACTTGTCCCCTCAACCAGCAAATACATTGTATTGGTACCACCAAGGCGCCCATTCAAAGCTTTATCGTCTTTTTCGAAAATCAGTTCGGGAGAAAAAAAACTCTTGGTAGAGTTATCCACAGTAACCCTACCCATCCCTATTAGGGTAATAATGACGAAAAGCAAAACCCCTCCGTACACCCTGCGCCGACTGGTGCCGGTTACCCAGTTCGCTATTGCGTTGGTTACTTTGTCCCAAATCCGTTTCTTTTGTTCACGTTTTCTTTCAACATCACTTGGTGGCGCAAGTATGGAGCGCAAGGCCGGGATAAAAGTCATTTCAAGAATCAATGCCGCAAGAATTCCAATACCGGTAAAAATTCCAAAAGTACGCACCGTGCTGATCTTAAAAATCACCAAAGAAAAAAAGCCCAAAGAAGCGACCGCTCCGGCGGCAATCATGACTGGCCCAACACGGAGAAGAGAGGAAATAACTGCCTGATTATTTGCAACCTTGGGCGAAAGATCCGTTGTTTCCCGTAAGTGGAAATAGTCTTCGTAATAGCGCTTAAGTAACTGCACCGCATGGCCTGTTGCCACCGCCAGAATCAAAATAGGGGTCGCGGAGTTAAATACATCCATTGGAATGCCGGAAGCGCCCATCACGCCTATCCCCCAAGCGACAGCCAAACCCGCTGTAACCAATGGCAAGATAAGCCCTTGCTTCGTGCGAAAGGCTTCAAAAAGAACCAGGCTTAAAACCAGGATAGCAATTGGGAAGAGAAATCCGATACGCTCCGAGTAAATTTCAATGCGGGCAAGAAAACTTGGAATTCCTCCTATGTTGATTTCAATTCGAGGATCTCGTTCATGTTCAACGACAGCATCCACTTTATCCATGATTGCCCGGAAACCACCCGGCCCGTCTTTAAACTCCACGAGAAGGGCTGTTGTTTTTGCATCAGTAGAAACGATGGAATTTAAATAAACAGGATTTTTCCCGACTGCTCCTTTTAGTTCAGTCATTTGTGCGGCCGTAGCTGGGACCGTTGACATTAACGGTTTGACTTCCAAACCTTCCTCCGTACCGGCAATATTTTTGGCGCGTTTCGAGGAAAGGCTTAGTAAATTTTCTTTAACCACGCCCGGTGTCTGAAGAAAAGCTGCTGTCATGCGCTGGATTTTTTCCAAAACGACAGGTTGATAGATATCGCCTTCTTTCGGAGTGATTCCTACCATGACAACATACTTCGACCCAAAAACCTTCTCAACCTGGTTGCTCGTCGTCACATAGGGGTGAGACTGGGGAAGCATGGTATTAGGATCGATAATGATACTCAGGTTTTTTGCCTGAATGATTGCTGCAATTGTGACTATTAATGTCAAGGCAATGACTACGAATCGGTAGCGAATAATCCATTCTATGTAACGTTGCATGCTTACCCTTTGCTAATGAGATGCCCAAGAATTATTCAAGAGTTGGTAATGTTGAAATCAGCATGCCTGACCTAAGCCAGCTTAAAGGATTATTATTGTCTTAGCTTGTTGATTTATGAATGAGCAACGAATTCTATGATCGGCATATATGGATAAATTCTTTACCCTTGCAGCTAAACTTATTGTAGCTTAATTATTGCGGGTTAAATTTCCCTATCCTGAAACGCTGGCTCACAGAAAGGTAGCGAGTGGTAAGCGCGCATGTGCTGCTTCGTAGCTTGCTGTGGGGGGGTATTGAAATGATGTCGGAAAAGTTTACGCCTAAAATTTAAGAGAGAATTAAAAGTAAACATTGAGTAAAGTGAAGGGGACAAATTTTAACTTCACTGTTCTTACCTCCACGCCTAATGATTTTGATCACCGCAGAGTAGTGTGCTTCAGCACGGTGAACACTTGCCATCATGGCTATATAGCCAACCAAGATCACAATATAGGTGTCTAGTACTATGCGTTTGTGGCAGGTGTAACTTTGAATCGTGGCTTTTCTGCAACCTTACTCCATGGCCTGACGGCCCAAAGAAAAACCCAAAGGCACAAGGCACTTTGGGTTAGTCAGTAAAATAATTACGGGAGTAAATCAGGCTTGGTTAAGATCTTTCTTACGACCACGTTTAGCCATGCACATACCTAACAGACCAAAGCCCAAGAGTGCTATGGTTCCTGGCTCAGGAACGGTGGCCCTAGCGAAGTTAACATCAAGCGAACCACTAATTTCTTGAGTACCGGCCACATCAAAACTCTTGAGTTGCCCAGAATTAAACGACAAATTGTAAAACGGCGAAGGGGATGTGAAATAAAGAGGCCCATTTGGATTTGTGAGATCAAAAGACGTATTCACACCAAAACTTCCACAAAAATTACCGACTCCACCTGGATTTAGCGGATTGTTACAAGTAGAAAGGAAAGGGTTAAGCGATCCTGTTCCACCGAGTGCAGCGCCAGACGCAACTTGATAGTCATCGGTAGTTACGCCGCCTGGCGTCCAAGCTGTACTACCGTTTGCAGGAGCTGTCGTTAAATCTGTATTTCTGTCAGGATCAATATAAAGACCTAAAGACCCGCCTGGATTAAATGTGAAGGTTGTTACACCAGCCACAGTTACATAAGTTCCGCCAGCCACAAAGAGACCATACATTCCGTATCCAGTAGTGCCGATGGGATAGTTTAGTTGGCTACCTATAACGGTGTTACTAGTATCATAGATGCTGCCGGCAGTCCATTTGATACTGGTAGAAAAATTGCCAGCGCCATCAAAGGTGGCTATTTCAGTATAAGCACCTGAGAACCCGCCAGCGTTAGTAATTATATTAGGACCAGCACCCGGAACTGAGCCTTCATTCACTGTGAAGGGATTCAGAACCAGAGCCATTGCACTAGTGCCACCAAGACCCATGCCAGCAGCTAACGCAACAGCCAGCACAGTTTTGTTCATGGATAAATTTTTCATGTCGCTATCCCTTAATAAAATATTACTTTTTAAAAAAATTGCTTATTTGAGTGAGCATTTGAGAGCGTATCACTCACGCCAATATATAAAGCATGTTCCGTGCCATATTCATTTATATGAGTATATATAGTACCTTACTAAATAATTAAATAAATTAATTAAGTGCTGTGTAAAATATTTCGACAAATATTTTTGATGTCAATGTAATGGTGTACAAGGTTTTTTGAGTGAGTCGCACTTAAAATACAAGGCGCGTCAATAATGAACCGTAACATACTTAATAGGTTGGAGAGAAAGATTAGGAAAGTGATACAACCCGTTACTTGCTGAAGAGCGTACGTATTTTGCTATTCAGTTATCGTTTGAAGGTTTACTCTTTTTGAGTCGATTGTTAACGTAGGCGATCGCCAATCTTTGAAGGGGATGCGCATTTCCCCCAGGCCGCCAACATTTCTTGAATTTACCTGTATAGCCATCGAACTGGAGGGAATGGGGGGCACCACTGACTTTTCCGCGCCCTAGAAGCAGTTTTGCGGCAGTCGTGCCAGCCATACCTGCACAGAATTGGCAGGCGATACCCGTGGAGGGGACGCGATGGGTTGGAAAATCAACGAATTCTGGTGCGGCCAGGTAGTGGCGGTGCAAAAGCCCGGGAGCAACACCGACCAAGAAGCGAACGGGCCATTCCCATTCCTGGTGGCCTTGTAGGTGAAAATAATCCTCGAAGCTGGGGCCGTGCGGCAAAAAATTAATGAGCGATGCGCCCATACCCAAAGGCACGGCAAAGGTAATTGGTATGCCACGTTCACGACAAGCCGCGTATACCATGCGTCTGGCGTCGAAAACGAAATAGTCGAGGCCGTCAACGTAGACATCAACTCCGTCCAGAAACGCATCGATATTGTCAGGTTGGACACCGTTGATGAAAATATTAAGGTCGAGCTCGGGATTAATGTCTCTGGCCATGTTGGCCATGGTCTCAGCTTTACTATGTCCAATGGTGGACATAGCTGCTCCTGCTTGACGGTTAAAGTTGGCTAAGGCGAAAGTATCGAAATCAGCCAAATTAAAAGCTCCAATTCCGAGGCGAGCCAATGTCAATAAATGTACCCCACCAGCGCCACCCAAACCGGCTATTGCAACTCGTTTTTTTCGAAGAAGTGACTGTTCATCCGGGGTCAACCAGCCAATATTGCGTGAAAATGCAGTGTGGTAATCAAACTCGGTCATGGCATGCGTCTAGTCATTGCGTAGTAGACGCTGCATGATACCCTCTTCATCTATTTTTGAGAAAAAGTAAGCATAGAGCGAACGTGTATCAGCCTTTGCACCCAAGCCACCATAGGTTTTTATCATTTCATCCATGTATGATCCACTTAATCTGAGTAAATTCACGGGAAAGTTGACTCTGGGATTCAGCTTCTCCTCTCCACAAACTTCACAACCGAGCATCTTTACGTAGTAGTCAAGGTGATGTGGAACGACTTCCAGTACTACATCCGTATAGTCGTAGATACGCTTGGCATAGATATATGCCACGTGTAGCAAGCTACCAAATATAAACTTGCTGCCAGAATGACGGTCAATAGCTAACTTGGTAAGTTCACACACTCGCAGCTTCTCAGCTCGCAATTTGTCAATATTCTCTTTATAAAGTTGGTCAGCCGCCAGTCCTTGCTCTGAATCCAAGGTTAAGGTAACGGTGCCCACCGGTTTATCTCCATAGTAAGCTACCAAGGTAAACATTTGCGGGCCGCTTTTTATGGGATTAGCGGGATAACCGCGCGTAGCGTACATTTTTTGTACGAGCAAGCTAGCGGATCCCACATGTTTTTCTGTATCAGCAAGACGTATGTTGAAGCGATGCTCATCAATACCATAACCATCTTCAGTTCGTCTGAATATTGGACTTTTTCGTGCATCGTTCGGTGGATCAAGTTGTTTGTAGTCCCTCGTAACGATAGTCTCATCCTTTAACCGATCGGTACGGCGGCGATTATGGGGTTGAGGTATATCTTGCAAGTTTTGAGATGATTTCATTTCTTGATTCTCCAGCAAAGTCAGCATGGGAAAATACCTTGTTTTAGATTGTAAAGTTGCCCGACAATTGACATGTTTAAAACTAATTATATCAACTGATCTCATGCTTGACGTTTTAAGAAAGTCGGGGCAAATTCGCCTGAAAATCGAAAAAATCGCAAGAGTGTAGTTAAGTTATCCAGTATTGAGTGCTCATACTATCTCCACATGCCCAAGCATTATTTGTGCCAATATTGATTATGCTGACTAATCAATTAGATATTAAATATAATATTAACTGCCCTGTAGTAGTTTAACGACAGCATTTATTAAATATTTAATGTTATTTACTAAAAATATGATTTATATATATATTATATTGTCGTCAATAGGTGACAGTTGTAATTGGGTACGTCAAGACAAAAGAGTACAACCACCATATCAAGAAGCAGAGGATGAACGATACGGCCAGATAAAACTGGATCACCTACAACCGTCTTGGACGGTTCACGGTTTTATCGGCCCCCTTTGGGAGGCTCATGTAATAAATCCCCAGTTTTGTCGGTGGGCATTGAACTTATATTGGAAGTGGCGGTGTTTTGTCACATAGTAAACGTTGATATTGTTAATGCAGTTGTTCAAGTAATGTTTTGGCTTCCTCAATCATAGGGAAAGTATTCCCTGTGGCGATCAATTTCTCAAGTTCTTTACGCGCCTTAATTTTATCGCCTGATTTAAATAATCCTAGCGCTAGATGATATTGAATTTCCATATTTTTTGGCGCCAATGAGTTTGCTTTTTGTAGAAACGGCAGTCCGCGTGATGCGTTACCTTGTTCCATCAGTATCCAACCTAGGGTGTCTAGTGTTTCGGGATTGTCCGGTAATAATTGATTGGCTTTTTCGGCATATTCTAGGGCACGCGGGTTTTTTTCCTGTTGATAAAGCCAAGCGATGTTGTTGAGTGCCGGAACGTATTTGGGCTCTTGGCGGAGGATGGTATTGTATTGTTCAATGGCTTCCTTATTTTTTTTGTTGGTAAGGTAAATCCCGGCAAAGTAGGTTCGAGTTGTAATATCGGTAGGGTGTTCTGTTAACCATTGAGTCAGGCGGGCGTTTGCTTCTTTGTCTTTCCCTGCGTGGCTGAGCGATGCATGCAACTTCACAATCAATGGTCCAGTTTTGCTAATAGTGAATGCCTGTTCGTGGGCCTTTACTGCAAGATCATATTTTTTTTGCGCCATCAATATGTCACCTTCCAGCACGTAGCCTGTGGGTAGTTTTTCATTTTTTTTCTGAATTTGCCGGGCAATTGTGAGAGCTTGCTCATAATTTCCTTTGTCGGTCTCCAAAGAAGCTAGAGCCAATTGTGCTTCCAGATAATCTGGTTGCAATGAGAGCGCTTTTTTGAGGGCATCTGATGCTGCTGGTTTGTTTTGCATTGACATGTAAACGGCGGCTATCAGGAATTGGGCAGGTGCGGAATCTGGTTTTAGGGCGGCAAGCCTGTTATAAGTTTCCAAAGCGGCGGGCTTATCTTCGTTGGCGAGTTGCGCTTGTCCGAGTATATTTAGAACTTCTGGATCGGCGGAGTTGGAACCTTGAAGTTTCTGGGCGAGGGTGAGTACCTTCTGTTTTTCACCAGTGCGTAAATAATGAGCCGCCAGCAGCATGGCGGGTTGTAATGCATCCGGATTTTCTTTGCTGGCGTTCTCCAGCCAAGTGGTGGCTTCTTTGGTCTGCCCTTGAGAGATCGCAAGATTGGATAACGCGGTCATGATTTGAGCGTTTTTCTTGTCTTTCTCGAGGATAGTTTCAAGCCGCTTTTTGGCTACTTCTGGTTTTTTGTCCTGCAGATCAAGTTGCACAAGGCTTATCACAGCAGGTAAATTGGCGGGTTGAATGGAAAGCGTTTTTTCGAAGCTTGCGCGTGCGGCAGCGTTATCTTTTTTACCCAAGTAGGCAGCACCTTTGAGATTGTAAGCTAAGGGGTTGTCAGGTTGTTCTTTTTCAAGAGTTTTCGCTGTTGCAAGTGCTTTATCATACTGTTTAAGGCGAAGGTGAGTCATCACCAGTAAGATGCTTGCCTTGGGTGATTGGGTGTCCAATGTTGCTGCTGTTTCCATTTCGGCCACCGCGCGGTCATTCTCGCCTAGCGCCAATTTGCTCAAGCCCAGAGCAGTATGAAGCTCTGCCGCTTTTGGAGCAAGCGCACTGGCTTTTGCAAAATATTCCGTCGCTTTTGTATAATCGCCAGTTTGCATATATGCTTCACCTGCGAGGGCAAGTAATTGCGCATCCTGTTGTGTGTCTTTAAGTGCCGGGGACAATACATCGATTGCGTATTGAGTACTGCGGCTTTTCAATAAACTGAACGCCAGTAATTTACGAGCGTACAAATTACCCGAATCTTTTTCCAGATATTTTTTCAAGTGTTGTTCGGCTTGCGGTAGTGATCCAAGTGCGAGTTGCACGGCTCCTGCTAACAGAATGCTGGGCATATGTTCTGGTGCTACACTTAAAACTTTCTGCAGGGCTTCCAATGCTGCAGTATTTTTTCCTTGGCGAAAATCAAGTAGTGCTTGTGCGTAGATAACGATTAGATTGTTCGGAGTTGTTTTACGGGCCGCGTCAATGTCTGTCTTGGCTGCATCGAATTTTCCTGTACCAATTTCCAGGAAGGCTTTGTTGATATGAGCCGAGTTGTTATCAGGCTGTAATTTTAAAACTTGGTCATAAGCGGCAAGAGCAAGCTCGATTTTTCCTTGGGCACGTAGAAGATCGCCTTTAAAGAGTAATACGTCCGTGTTTTGTGGATTTTGGGTTACAGCTTGCTCGGAGAAACTTGTTGCGGCATCAATGTTTTTCTCCGTAATTGAATGTCTGGCTAGCCCAATGAGTGCCTCCGGGAAACCAGGTTGATCCTTTAAAACGTGTTCAAACGATTCTTTTGCTTCCTGGTTTTTGCCTAAGGCTAGGTAGGCATTGCCGCGTGAAATTGATATCTCAGCAGATTCCTTTTCTCCTGGGGTCTGTTTTATGTCATCCAGAATTACCTGGAATTTCCCTTGCATAAGTAAGGTTTTGGCCAAGTCAGGGAATACCTTGGTGGGGGTCATGCCCAGACTCAATGCTTTACGGAGTTCTTTCTCGGCTGACGGGAAGTCTCCTGTTTTATTATAAATGGTGCCCAAAAGATAGCGGGCTTCGACATCATCCGGGTTCTTTTGTAATGCATTTTTCAATTGAATGATGGCTGCCTTGTTGTCGCCTTTCTGTTGATACTGCTTGGCTTCAGTAATCAGTGTCTCGGAAGTTTGCGTTTTGCCGCAGGCGGTAACACCACCTATGAACAGGATCGTTCCAAAAATGATAATGACTGTGGTCCTTTTCCTGTTTATGTTTGGCATAACTTTTTTCCTTTTTATCTCATGTTGGCTTAAATTGATAAGAAAACAGCGCGATATATAATGTGCTAGTAATGTGTACAAATTCTTCCAAGTCTTAAATTTTATTGGTTTTACATAAACTGTCTACAGCGAGTAATTAATTTTACAATCTTCCTTCTTGGAAGAAAAAAATCCGTTCGTCCTAAGCTTGCTTAGAGGATGAGCGGATTTCTAGTAGATTATTATTGTATATTTTGCACTTATCGAAGTATTACTACTACGAATCATATAGAGATTAATTACTTTTTAGAGTCTCCAGACATTAATGCCGGCCGTACGTAACGCGGTCTGATCAAAATGAGATTTTACATCTATAAAACAACCATTTGGAACAATTTTTGTTTGCAAGTCGGTGAGAGGTCTGGCAAGAAATTCACGGTGTGAAACTGCGGCAATAAGTGCATCTGCGCGTGGCAGGTTTTCCCAAGTTTTAAGCTCTAAGCCATATTCATGAAGAGCGTCTGTGGCGGTAGCTACAGGATCGTGGATATGTACTTCTACACCGTAGGAACAAAGTTCGTGGATGATGTCTATGACCTTTGAATTTCTCAGATCGGGGCAGTTTTCCTTGAATGTCAATCCAAGTATGTTTACCTTTGAGCCTTTTACGTTGAGGCCAGCCCGAATCATCTCCTTCACAGTTTTTTCTGCAATAAATTTTGCCATTCCATCATTTATTCGGCGTCCGGCCAGTATCACTTGTGGATGATAGCCAATCATATCTGCTTTGTGGGTAAGATAGTAAGGATCCACACCAATGCAATGTCCGCCGACTAGTCCAGGACGGAAGGGAAGAAAATTCCATTTAGTGCCGGCGGCCTGTAGTACCTGTAGTGTGTCAATTTCAAGTTTATCAAAAATGATAGCTAATTCATTAATTAATGCAATATTCAGGTCACGTTGGGTATTTTCGATTACTTTTGCTGCTTCTGCGACTTTGATACTGGATGCTCTGTGTACACCGGCACTAATGATGGTTTCGTAAAGTTTTGCTACTTTTTCCAAAGTATTTGTATCATCGCCTGATACTATTTTTACAATGGAAGTGAGGGTACGCTCTTTATCGCCGGGATTAATTCTTTCTGGAGAATATCCAATGTGGAAATCTTTTTTCCATACCAAACCAGAGTTTTTCTCCAGAACTGGGATACATACTTCCTCAGTAGCTCCAGGGTAAACTGTGGATTCATAGATAATGATTGCGCCGCGCTTCATATTCTTTCCAACTGTTTCGCTGGCGCCAACAAGAGGGGAAAAATCGGGTTGATGGGCACTGTCTACGGGCGTTGGAACTGCGATTACAATATAGTCGGCAAGAGATAATTCGGCTGGGTCGGAACTGACAGTAAGATGTATTGCCGTCTGCAAGTCCTCTGTTGATAATTCCCCGGTTGGATCGACATGCCGTTTGTAACTCTCAATTTTGGTGGTGGAGAGATCAAATCCGATAGTTCGCTGTTTTTTCCCAAACTCTACAGCCAGAGGCAAACCCACATAGCCAAGCCCGACTACGGCAACAATGTCCATATTAAACTCACTTTGCTATTATCATAATTTTTTGAATCTAGCAGATATGCTGCAAAGCTTCAATCTTATTCTCAACAATTATCGGTTTATTAACATCTCTAATGTTCTTGCTGTAAAAGTCGATATGATGTGAGTATGGCTTAAAATATTAGCAAATTTTTGGAGTAAATTAATGCTGTTTAGAATTTCCAATCACTATGTCTCCAAGATAGTGTCCGTTTTGCTTTTTGTTGAAACTCTTGTTTTTATGACCTCAGTTTATCTTGGGGCGACTATTCGTTTTTTTGATAGCAATTTTCCACATTTCGTCAAGATGGAGAATTTTTTTCTGACGGCATGTGCTTTTGCATTAGTGATGGTTTTTAGCATGAGTGCATTTGGCATGTATAAGCATAATTACAGAGAGGATATGAGGAATACCTTTCTCCGGCTTATGCCTTCTTTTGCCTTAGGGTTCGGCATCATAACTTTGGCATTTTATATCGTGCCAGATATTTATATTGGCCGCGGTATTTTAGGTATCGTAATTGTTATCGCTGTTGTTTTGGTTTTATTGGTGAGGACTGTTTTTTATCAATTGTTCAAATTGAAGTATTTGGAGTCACGAATTATTTTTATAGGATGCGGTACGCTAGCGAAGGAATGCAGTGATTTGGCCATGCATAATATTAGCTATCATAAATATAATATCGTTGGCTTTGTGCAGTTGCCAGGCGAAGCAAGCTGTATGCTACCGTCTACAATTCTACCGGCTGGCAATTCATTAATAAGTTTAACTAGTCAGTATGATGCGAACGAGGTGATTGTCGCGGTAAATAATCGGCGAGGTGAAAGTTTCCCCATTCAGGAGTTATTAGTATGTAAATTAAATGGAATTAAAGTGACGGATGCAGCGTCTTTTTTTGAGCGTGAAGCGTGTCAGATCAGAGTAGATTCTCTACAACCAAGTTGGTTGGTTTTCGGTGGCGGGTTTGATCAGAGTTTTCTGCGATCTTTTATTAAAAGAATTTTCGATTTATTCGCCAGCACTATTATTTTGATTGCTTCGTTTCCGGTCATGTTGGTTACGGCGCTATGTATCTATTTCGAAGATCGAACTCCTATTTTTTATCAACAAGAACGAGTTGGCATGGATGGGCATACTTTTATGGTGCTGAAGTTTCGTAGTATGCGAAATGATGCCGAGAAAGGGATGAAGCCTCAATGGGCGGCTGCAAATGACACACGTACGACAAAAGTAGGGCGGATTATTCGCAAACTGAGAATCGACGAGCTTCCACAAATTCTAAACGTTTTTAAAGGGGAAATGAGTTTCGTTGGGCCACGCCCGGAAAGACCTTTTTTCGTAAAGCAGCTTTGCGAAGAAGTCCCTTATTATAACGTGAGGCATAGTATAAAACCGGGCATAACCGGTTTAGCTCAAGTACGTTACCAGTATGGAGCTTCAGTTGAGGACTCTATTCAGAAACTTCAATATGATTTGTACTATGTGAAAAACAATAGCTTGTTTCTGGATGTACTCATATTGATCGATACTTTCCAGGTCGTTATATTGGGTAAGGGTAGCAGATAACCCAATGGAACAACCTTAATGTTGACAGGTATCGCTGTATATAGCTATGGCATAGCTGCTATAGCTTTTTTTATACTAGCCCTTCTATTGTTGACCAGTTGGCGTGCCCGTATCTTCGGGACAGCGCTGACCGTTGCGTGTGTGCTGACCACATGTTGGGCAGCATCGATTGCTTACCAAGCAGCTAGAGGAATTTCCTTGCCGTTACTAACGGATATTCTGGAAACGCTACGAAATGCAGGATGGTTTATTTTTCTGTTAATGCTATTGGGGCCTTTCCAACAAACAAATTCTGTACCTCCTTTTAAATTTAAATTAAAACTCTATGTGGTTGGTATCGCAGCATTTTATTGTTTATTCTTACTTGTAAATATTTATACCTACTGGAAGCTTGAATCTCCTCAAGGCGAAATAGGTTTTATGACGGACATCGTTGGCCGTGTGGTAATTGCGGTTATGGGCATGCTCTTGGTAGAACAGCTTTACCGCAATACGCCCGCCAAAGGACGGTGGGGAATAAAGTTTGCTTGTTTTGGAATCGGGGGGATGTTTGCCTATGATTTTTATTTATATAGCGATGCTATGTTGTTCAGGCAAATTAATATGGAAATTTGGACTGCCAGAGGCGCAGTCAATGCCCTGATTGTTCCTTTAATTGCCGTGTCGGCAGCACGTAACCCTAAGTGGTCATTGGGTATTTCAGTATCGCGCCGTATGTTATTTCATTCTGCAACACTGCTAGGCACGGCGCTATATTTATTGGCTATGTCAGCCGCTGGCTATTACCTGCGTTTTTTCGGGGGGAGCTGGGGAGCTGTCATGCAAGTGACTTTTTTGTTCGGTGCTGTGGCTTTGCTCGTTGGTATATTATTCTCGGGAGTTTTTCGCTCATGGCTTAAGGTGTTCATCAGTAAGCATTTTTATAATTATAATTACGATTATCGTGAGGAATGGCTAGGCTTTACACGTACACTTTCCGAGCACGGTCATGGGCTTGGCGAACGTACCATTCAAGCGATAGCCGCACTCGTGGAAAGTCCAGGGGGCGTATTGTTCATTAGCCGGGAATCAGGCAATTGCGAACCTGTGGCGCATTGGAATATAAGTTTGCCCAATGAGTCCGAATCTGCAAGTAGCTCGTTTTGTCAGTTTCTGGAAAACAAGCAGTGGGTGATAGATCTGCAGGAATATGAAGAAAACCCTGAAAAGTACGGCGCAATTTTTATTCCTCAATGGTTACGAGATATCCCTAAAGGTTGGCTAATAGTTCCGTTAATACTGCTGGGGAAACTGTTTGGTTTTATGATATTAACGCAGCCCAGAAGTAAAATTAAGTTAAATTGGGAAGTGATTGACCTGCTCAAAATTGCGGGTAGTCAAGCTGCGAGTTATCTTGCCCAACAGGAATCGACTGACGCTCTCATAATTGCACGTCAATTTGAGTCGTTCAATCGCATGTCTACTTTTATCGTGCATGATTTGAAAAATTTGGTTTCTCAGTTATCACTATTACTTTCCAATGCCGAAAAGCATAGGAATAATCCTGAATTTCAGAAGGATATGCTTGATACGCTAGACTTTTCTGTTCAAAAAATGAAACTGCTTTTACATAAACTGAGCAGAGATTCTTCCATTGAGCATTCTGCCCCGCTTTTTATTGACAAATTATTACGGCAGACATTGGCATTGAAATCTGTCTTTGAGCCTAAGCCCGAGCTTGAGATACTAGACCATGACCTGATGGTGGCAGCTAATTGGGATCGTCTTGAGAGAGTGATTGGTCACATTATTCAGAATGCTGTTGAAGCCACACCCAGGGATGGAAAAGTAACAATCCGTATTTTGAAGCAGGAGACTTTTGTGGTCATTGAAATCAAAGATACCGGTCAAGGTATGAGTGAGGAATTCATTCGTGAGCGGCTATTCAAACCCTTTGAGTCTACGAAATCGGCAGGTATGGGAATTGGTATGTTTGAAAGTCGTGAATATATCCACGAACTGGGTGGTCAAATTGAAGTCTCCAGTTGTCAAGCTGTCGGTACAACTTTCCGGGTGATTTTGCCATTTCATCGGCATGTTGATTATGTCAAGGACGCCGCGTAACGGCAGGAAGAATGTCATGAGTCAAGATAAAAAAAAGCTACTGGTTATTGAAGATGATCTTGGGCTGCAAAAACAATTGCGTTGGAATTTTGATGCTTACGAAGTACTGTTGGCGGGAGACCGTGAAAGCGCGCTGGCACAGATTAGACGGCATGAACCTGCGGTTGTCACCATGGACCTTGGACTACCTCCCGATCCCGATGGTGCGTCGGAAGGATTGGCAACATTACAACAGATTCTTGCACTTGCCCCTGACACCAAATTGATTGTACTTTCAGGGAATCAGGATCATGTCAATGCGGTGAAAGCGATTGGTATGGGTGCGTACGATTTTCATCAAAAACCGTTCGACCCAGAGATACTTGGGTTAGTGATTGAACGTGCTTTTTATCTCTACGCTCTGCAGCAGGAGAATCGCCGAATTTTGCAGATTCAGGCAGATTCTCCCTTGTCTAGTATTATCAGCCGTGATCCCGGTATGTTAAAAGTGTGCCGTAGTATTGAGAAAGTGGCACCATCCTCGGCCTCGGTAATGTTACTGGGTGATAGCGGAACGGGTAAAGAGCTGTTGGCGAAAGCGCTGCACCAGATGAGCCCACGTCAGGAGAAGCGCTTCATGGCAATCAACTGTGCTGCAATCCCGGAAAACCTTCTGGAAAGCGAGTTGTTTGGATATGAGAAAGGCGCGTTTACTGGAGCCGCCAAGCAGACATTAGGCAAAATTGAACTTGCCGATGGAGGTACTTTTTTTCTTGATGAAGTAGGGGATATGCCCATGCTTCTACAAGCGAAACTTCTGCGATTTTTACAAGAAAGGGTGATCGAAAGAATAGGAGGGCGCCAGGAAATTTCTGTTGATGTTCGGATTATCTGCGCAACCCATCGTAATCTAAAGGAACTGAGTGTCGCAGGGCGCTTCCGTGAAGATCTTTATTACCGTTTAAGCGAGATTGCGGTCATCATCCCGCCACTGCGGGAACGTGTGGGGGACGCTGCATTATTGGCGCATCACTTTAAAAACAAATTCAGCGTTAATGAGGGGCGTTCTTCACTAAACTTCAGTCAGGAAGCTCTGGCTATGATAGAAGGGTATTCTTGGCCAGGAAATGTGCGCGAAATGGAAAACTGCATCAAGCGTGCTGTCATCATGGCTGAAGGTTCTCAAATCAGCGCTGAAGATATTGGTCTGTTAACTTCATCTAAAATGATAGAGTCCATTAATTTGCGCCAGGTACGTGATGACGCTGAGTACAATGCCGTAGTTAAAGCACTGGCGAGAGTAAATGGTAATATTGCCAAGGCGGCTGACTTGCTCGGTATTAGTCGTCCAACACTCTACGATTTAATAAGCCGTCATGGTATTGTAAGCAAGGCATAAGAAAAGTTGCGGATATAGCTGAACATTTAATCTCTGTGGGTTCAATTCCCCGCTCCTTGGAGTGAAGGCTGGTTGAAAACCAGTGTGGATTGAAAAGTGTAGTTAATACTCCGCAGCTTGCTGTGGGGTGCTTTAGTTGACCATTGATTGATCAGGTAAGATTTATTTTGTATTAGAAGCCAGTTTTAGTCTGCTCCATCTCCCCGCTATATGGAATATGAAATTGACGCTTAGGTATAGTTTATAAAAATTAGACCTCCGGTTGATTGATTTTTTATTTGCAAATAAAAAATCAATCAACCGATATTAAAACATGGGCGTTCTTCCATAAGTCTGGTGAATGGAGTTTGATGTTGACCAGCGATATATTTGGAGCGGTAATGAAAATTGAGCAATTATTAAAAGTCGCCGGCATTTTTTCTTCGGCCAGTACCTCACTACTACCCCGAAAACGGGTACGTTAATGGCAAAGATGGAGATTAAACGCTGGTGGTGGTTATTGTTAATGGTCGTCATGATCTGGTTTGGCACGTTGGAGTATCGTAAGCTAATCAAGCCAGACGAAGGACGTTATGCCGAAATTCCGCGCGAAATGGTAGTGAGCGGTGATTGGGTAACGCCACGCCTGAACAACCTGAAGTATTTCGAGAAACCACCGCTACAATATTGGGCGACTGCGACTGCATATACCTTGTTTGGTGAGCATCATTGGACGTCACGTTTGTGGCCTGCATTGACCGGTTTTGCCGGTTTGATATTGGTGTGGTTTGCCGGTGTACGCTTATTCGGGCGCGAAGCAGGACAGTATGCAGCCTTGATTCTTGGCAGCAGTTTATTGTATGCGGTGATCGGGCATATCAATACGCTTGATATGGGGGTCACATTTTTCCTAACCCTTGGTATTGTCGGACTGCTACTTGGTCAGCAGGCCGAAGCAGATCCGCGTACCCGGCGTAATTGGCTCTATTGCGCATGGATAGCATTGGGGTTGGCAGTATTGAGCAAGGGGTTGATAGGGCTGGTGCTACCGGCTGCCGCGTTGGTGATTTATTCTGTATTACAGCGTGATTTGACACCATGGAAACGTCTCAATCTGGTGACTGGGCTATTATTGTTTCTATTGGTCACTGTACCTTGGTTTATTCTAGTGATGAAAGCCAATCCCGAATTCTTTGAACGTTTCTTCATCTACGAGCACTACACGCGATTTTCTACCAAAGATTTGGGGCGCTATCAGCCTTGGTATTACTTTATTCCCATCCTGTTGGCAGGTATGTTGCCATGGACTATTTTAATGTTTGACACTTTACGACGTACTTGGAAAAGTACCACGTATGTAGGCACGACATTTAACCCGGAACGTTTTTTACTGATATGGGTGGTCTTCATTTATGTCTTTTTTTCGGTGTCCGGATCAAAACTCCCGTCCTATTTGTTGCCGATGTTTCCGGCTCTGGCATTGTTAATGGGCAAACGGTTGGCAGAGATACGCGAGCGAGTATTATTGTGGCAGCTCACTCCCGTCTTGTTGGTACCGCTGGGGACGTTGGGATTCGCACCGTTTACAGCGCAATTGGCAGATACTCCGCTAAAATTAGAAATGTATAGCAATTATGCAACTTGGGCTGTGGTGGCAGCACTGGTTTATTTGTTTGGATTGATTTCCGGCATGGTGTTGTTGGCACGTAGAAAAAAATCTCTGGCGGTACTGGTGGTGGCATTGAGCACTTTGATTGGGGCACAGATTGTTTTATCCGGGCATAATACTGTAGCCGTATGGCGTTCTGCGTACCACATTGCCGAGTCAATCCGTCCGTATGTTAAACCCGAGACCTCGTTGTATTCGGTGGGCACCTACGAGCAGACTCTGCCATTCTATCTGAAGCGCACTTTTACCTTGGTTGATTATCAGAATGAAATGGGATTCGGTATTATGCAGGAGCCGCAGCGTTGGATACCAGACACCGTCAGTTTTGCGAAAGTATGGGATAAGCAACCAGTAGCGTTGGCGATTATGCCGGTTCAGTTATACCCGCAACTTAAACAGCAAGGATTGGCAATGAAGATTATTTTCGAGGACACGCAATATGTCGTCGTGACTAAACCATGAATCTGACTAGCTTCAGTCTGATTTTCGTTGGTGTGATGCTCAATGTTGCTGCGCAGCTCCTGATCAAGGCCGGTACCAACAGTATTGGCTATTTTGAATTTAGTCGCAGCAACGTTCTGCCAATCGGTGTGCGCTTTGCCACCGAGCCTCACATCATCGGGGCAATAACCTGTTATGGGCTTAGTGTGGTGATTTGGATATTGGCGCTATCACGCGTGCAGGTCAGCATTGCTTATCCGCTGCTGTCCATGGGTTACGTAGTAAATTTGGTGGCAGCGTGGTGGTTTTTTAACGAATCAATCAACCCGGCTAAAGTGGCCGGTATCAGCATTATTATTTTAGGTGTCATCATTATTTCTCGAGCATGAACGAATTTCTCCCATTTTCTCGCCCATCAATTGATGAGGCTACTATTACTTCTGTAGCGGAAACACTACGTTCAGGCTGGATTACCAGTGGCCCCAAGGTACAGGAATTCGAGAGACAACTCTCCGAGTATTTCGAAGGTCGGCCGGTGCGCACCTTTAACTCCGGTACTTGCACCATGGAAATTGCCCTGCGTATTGCGGGTATAGGGCATGGTGACGAAGTGATCACCACGCCGATTTCCTGGGTGGCTACCGCCAATGTCATACTCGAAGTCGGTGCAATCCCGGTGTTCGCTGACGTTGATTCGATCACACGTAATATTGATTTGAACAAGGTTGAGGCGGCGATCACGCCGCGCACCAAGGCAATCATCCCAGTCTACTTGGCGGGTAAACCGGTCGATATGGAGCGTCTCTATAAGATAGCTGCCAGACATAAATTGCGTGTAATCGAAGATGCCGCGCAAGCAATTGGTTCAACATGGCAAGGCAAGCCCATCGGCTCGTTCGGTGATTTTGTTTCGTTCAGTTTCCAGGCCAATAAAAATATCACCACTTCGGAAGGTGGTTGTCTGGTGTTGAACAACGCAGAGGAAGCTGCGCTCGCCGAAAAGTATCGGCTGCAAGGCGTCACACGAAGTGGCTACGACGGTATTGAAGTGGATGTGCTAGGCGGAAAATTCAATATGACTGACATCGCCGCTGCCATCGGCTTGGGCCAGTTTGCGCAATTAAATGTTATCACCGCGCAACGCCGTAAATTGGCGCGGCATTATTTCGCGATACTCGGTAAAGATTTCGAAGTAGAAACTGGCGCGCAATTACCTCTGGCTGATTTCGAAAATACCAATTGGCATTTATTTCAGGTAGTGTTACCAGAACGTATTACTCGTGCTGATTTTATGGCGCGCATGAAAGACAAGAATATCGGCATTGGTTATCACTATGCACCTATTCATCTATTCAAGCTGTATCGGGCACTGGATTTTAAGGAAGGTATGTTCCCAATTGCAGAGCGTATTGGGCGCCAGATTGTCTCCTTGCCAATGTTCTCGGCGATGAGTGAACATGAGGTCGAGCGCACGTGTGTTGCGATGTGTGAAGTATTGAAAAACTAGCATGCGCATAGCACGCGCTATGCGAACCATACCTTATTTTGCTTATCTCTATCCCAATTTCGCTAACCTCACCCTCTGCGGTAAAATGCTGCGCCATGAGCACCCCCCAACTTTCTGTTGTCATTCCTGTTTATAACGAAGAAGAAGGTCTGCAAACCTTGTTCGACCGGTTATATCCGACACTGGATAATCTTGGTATCAACTACGAGATTGTGTTTATCAATGATGGTAGTCGTGATCGTTCGGCAGCTATTTTGCGCGAGCAATTTCAGCGTCGTTACGATGTAACGCGGGTGATTCTATTCAATGGCAATTTTGGTCAGCATATGGCGATTACTGCGGGTTTTGAGCATGCACGCGGTGCGCGCGTGGTGACATTGGACGCCGATTTGCAAAATCCGCCGGAGGAGATAGTCAAGCTGCTCGCCAAGATGGATGAAGGATACGATTACATCGGTTCAATCCGTAAACAGCGTAACGATAGCTGGTGGCGGCATATAGGCTCACGCGCCATGAATCGGCTGCGCGAACGTATTACGAATATCAAAATGACTGATCAGGGTTGTATGTTGCGTGCGTATGATCGTCCTCTTATTGATGCGATCAATAGTTGTAGGGAGGTGAATACTTTTGTTCCGGCATTGGCCTACACTTTTGCGCGCAATCCTACCGAGGTGATGGTAGAACATGAGGAGCGTGCGCTGGGTGAATCAAAATACTCGTTGTACAGTCTGATTCGTCTTAATTTTGACCTGATGACCGGATTTTCTGTTGTACCTCTACAATGGTTCTCTATGGCCGGTATTGCAATTTCATTGATGTCAGCATTCTTTGTAGTTTTTCTGCTTGTTCGTCGTTTATTCTTCGGTCCCGAAGCGGAAGGACTATTTACTTTGTTCGCAGTCGCTTTTTTCCTGATTGGTCTGACCTTGTTTGGTATCGGTCTGCTGGGGGAATATATTGGCCGCATTTATCTGCAAGTGCGCCATCGTCCACGCTACCTGATTCAGGCCGTATTGGATAAGACTGTATGACGCGCACGGTAGTTTTTGCTTACCATAACGTGGGCGTTCGTTGCCTGTCTGTATTGCTGGCGCACGGTATGGAAGTGGCGCTGGTGGTTACTCATCATGATAATCCAAAAGAAAATATCTGGTTTGCCAGTGTGGCCGAATTGGCTACGCTACACGGCATTCCGGTCATTAAACCGGACAATCCTAATAATGTGGAGGTGCTTGAGCAGATTCGAGTGCTACAACCGGACTTTCTTTTTTCCTTCTATTATCGCGAAATGTTTAAGCGCGAGTTGCTGGAAATTCCTAAACAGGGTGCGCTCAATATGCACGGTTCGCTGTTACCGAAATACCGAGGCCGAGTGCCGGTAAATTGGGCCATCATTAAAGGCGAAACAGAAACTGGCGCGACCTTGCATTACATGACTGAAAAACCGGATAACGGTGCGGTGGTAGCGCAACAGGCTGTACCCATTTTGCCTGATGACACCGCATTTGAAGTATTTCAAAAAGTCACTGTGGCGGCTGAAATTGCACTAAATTCTTGCTTGCCCGCTTTACTTGCAGGTACGGCAAAACCAGTAGTGCAGAATTTGAGCCAAGGTGCATATTTTGGTGGACGCAAACCGGAGGATGGCATTATTGACTGGTCGCAAGACGCGCGCAGTATTCATAATTTAGTGCGAGCTGTAGCCCCTCCCTATCCGGGTGCAACCACCCAACTTTTGGGCAAACCCATGCGTATCCTGCAGACACTGGTTACAGCTTGTGCTGCAACGGGTGAGGCACCAGCCTTCTACGTCAAGGAAGGCAATGCATACGTTGTTTGCAGACAAGGCAAACTGCGCGTAGTACGTTTTGAGCTGGATGGTATAGAGATGAGCGCCACAGAATTTGTTACGCAGTACGGGGCAGCGAAGTTTGAATTTGGTATGTGCCGATAATGATTGAAGAATCCGGGAATACAATTTCCATACCCCAATTAGCGCTTAAAATTGACGTGGATACTTATCGCGGCACGTGCGAAGGGGTTCCGCGTTTAGTAGAAACGCTGAAGCGACATGGTGTACAAGCTACATTCTTTTTTTCTCTAGGTACTGACCATACGGGGCGTGCTATCCGGCGTGTATTCCGCCCCGGTTTTTTGGGCAAGGTATCGCGCACTTCAGTACTTGAACACTATGGCCTTAAGACGTTACTGTATGGCACTTTATTGCCCGGGCCGGATATTGGACGCAACTGCGCGCAGATATTACGCTCGGTACGTGATGCAGGGTTTGAAGTCGGTATTCATTGTTACGACCATATTCGCTGGCAGGATTATGTCGCGGGTAAAGATAACGAGTGGACAAGGCACGAAATGCAGTGCGCCGTGGATAGATTCATCGAAATTTTTGGCGTAGCGCCCAAGGCACATGCCGCCGCCGGTTGGCAGATGAACCGGCATGCTTTACGCTTGATGCAACGACTAGGGTTTGATTACAGTTCCGATACACGTGGTACACATCCTTTTCTCCCTACTTGGAATGCAGAGCTTGTTGACTGCCCGCAATTGCCTACCACCTTGCCTACGTTGGATGAAATCATCAATCGAGAGGGGGTCACGGTGGAAAATGTGGCGCAGTATTTATTGGGGTTGACCGCAGATCCCCCAGCTATGGGTCACGTATTTACACTGCATGCCGAGCTGGAAGGCGGCAAGTGGATGCCAGTATTCGAACAGCTCATCATAGGCTGGAAAGAGCAGGGCTACGAGCTTGTCTCCTTGCGCCAGTATTTGGAAAATCTTAAAGGTATTCTGCCACGAAATGAATTGGTAATAGGGACAGTGGATGGCCGTAGCGGGACACTGGCCATGCAGGGGAAATCATAGGCGGCTCTAAATTTTAAATTTAGTTGCGGGGAGTTTGAGTGGTTGCTTACAAGAGGGACTGGATGTAATTGTGTGCAAACGCGTTATGGTTTTGCCTTTTCATTATTTCATCAGTCACCAAATCGATATGAAGCCATAGCGACATTAAATACTTTATCTACAAAAACACGGCGCCCAACATCATCACCCGCTGCGCCTACTACTACCATTAACGGAATGAGGTGGTCTTCTCGTGGATGAGCCAGTCGAGCTACCGGTGCTGTTTCCCAATTAATTAATTTCTCAGCGCGGTTAACAGGGTTTGGTTCGGAAATTGCTTTGTTGAGATATTGCTCGAATTGTTCAGACACAGGTGTCGCATTGACTTGTCCGAATCCTTGCATGTTGTGGTAAGTAAGACCGCTTCCGATGATCAGAATACCTTCATCTCGCAGAGGCTTTAAAGCTTCGCCAGCCTGAATATGCTCCAAGGGATCGTAATTTGATTTCAATGAAAGCATTACTACTGGAATATTTGCATCTGGATACATTAAGAATAAAGGAACAAAGGTTCCATGATCAAATCCTTGATGTGGATTTTTTTTGCTGCTGATTCCCGCTTGACCAAGTAGCTCGCGAACGCGGCTTGCGAGCGCAGGTGATCCCGGTGCCGGGTATTTGATCTGGTAGGTATGTTCAGGAAAGCCAGAATAGTCATATCTCATTGGAGGGCTGGCTGCAGTGGATACTGTAAATTCGCTTTCCTCCCAATGACCCGTAATAACCAAAATCGCTTTTGGTTTGCAGGGGAGGTTTGCCGGAAGCTGACTCAATTCCCGGGCAGTTTTTGCAAATTGTTTTTTCATGTCGTCAATATATGGCCAAGGGCCACCGCCATGCGAGATGAAAAAAGTTGGAAGTTTGGTGTTGTTCATATGTTTATTAATGATTTGGGCGGAGTCAATAGTTACTGTAATTGTAAATAGAATGTCAGGTTAAACTAAGCTGCATAGTGTGCTCGGTTGCGTCCAGCACGTTTTGCCTCATAGAGAGCGCTGTCGGCGCGGGAAAACATTGCTGTCGGTGTAACGTCGTCGGGCTGGGTGCATTGCACGACACCGATACTTACTGTTACGGAGACTATCTGGCCGTTGGTACTGTAGCGCATGTCATTAACCTGAGAGCGGATGCGCTCTGCCGTTTTGAGAGCCATATCTGCCGTTGTTTCAACCATGATAATAATGAATTCATCGCCACCATAGCGCGCAGCGTAATCTACGCTACGAATCGATTGGCTAAGTATATTGGCTACAGCTGTAATTACTTCATCACCCGCAATATGACCGTGGTTATCATTAAGCGCCTTAAAATAATCAATATCCATCATGAGCACCGCAAAGGGCCGTAGGTTACGCTTGAATCGGGCTATTTCATCTATCAAAATCGTATCGAGTTTACTGCGGTTATACAGGCCGGTCAGGCCATCGGTAATTGAAAGCGTTTCAAGTAGCTGGTTTTGTTGCTGCATAGCTTGATTGGTAGCCACTATTTCGGCATGACTATGGCGTAGTTTGTCCGCCATCTGGTTAAAAATGCGAGTGAGGTGGCCGAATTCATCATTTCGTGTTACCGGCAGCCGTACATCAAGATCGCCGCGAGCGATGCTATTGGCTGCATTGATCAAATGCTGTAGCGGTGTGACGATTGAGCGCCCCATCCGAAAAGCCACCGCTGTTACTATCAAAACTATGATGCACACTAGTGCCAGGTACAGATTGCGCAACTTCACCCAAGTGTCGTAGACATCGGCACGATCTTGTTCTGCCACTATTGTGACCGGTAGCGCAGTAGGGATATCTGCTAGTCCGATGACTTCACGATGCATCAGTCCTTGAAAGACTAGGGATTTGCCCGGCTGCGACAGCATTTGCTGCAATACCGCCGCATCCAGTGACCTTAGCTTGGTTGTACTAGTAGCGCGACTACTAAGCAGTTCTCTGCCGTTTTGGTCCAGCAGTGATACCTCACCTGGTGGAGGTTTCGTCGAGCTTTTTAGATAGGGCTGTGCGGTACGAAGATCAAGCACCGCTACTAATGCTCCCATCAGTGCATTGTCGTACGACAACACAGGAACCGCAACGCTAAGCGTCGCGGTGGTGCGCTGCTTTTCCCAATGAGGTGGCACGAGAACAATACCTTCGGTGAGTGCATTCTCTGGCCAATTTTGCGGTAAAGTTATAGTGGAGGGGGCCGCAGCGCTACTGGCTAAAATCTGTCCGGTAGCATCCACCACGGTTAATTCCAAGATGGTGTCAAGTTTTGATTGCACCGAACTCAGATAATACGTTAAGGCCTGCGGAGTATTGTGGGATTTGCTCGCAAGCGGGTGAGCGGTTGCAGACAGTCCGTCGATAACCGCATTGGATGTGGATAATGCGCGAACGGTGCGGATGTGCTTATTGATCCACAGCTCTAGTTCGCGACTGGCTTGACTTGCCAGGGCGCCTAGTTCGCGAGTCACATTTTCGCTAATTTGCGCTTCGTTTTGACGAAATGACAGCAGCCCCAAGCCCAGAGACGGGGTAAGCGTGGCTATGATGGCAAAAACAAAAATTTTGCTTTTAATGCTTTTCAACAATACCATCTGTATTAATTTCCTCGCTACAACAAAAACTGTCGAATGTGGTGTACCCGATCATAGAATAATTATCTGACAAATGGCGTTGAACCTAGCTATAAATAAAAAATCGTAAATAAATATAGATTAGCAACTGTTTTGTAGTACAGCATTAAATGCTAACTTGCAAAGAAACTTCCATCCAGACTGATCGAAGTACTGAATCTCTGCGGGTTCCATCCCCCGCTTTTGGAGCGGGAGATAGTTGAAAGCCGTGGATTAAAAAGCGCAGTTAATACCCTGTAGTTCTTGCTACGGGGGGGCTTTATTTTATACCAACCACTTATTGATACTCTCCGAAATCCGTGCCAGCAATGGTCTCATTTGAACAACAATGTCCCGCGCTTGTTCAGTATCTTCGCTACTCTTGAGCTGTTCTAATGCCTGACATAGCTCACCAAAACCCATTGCGCCCACAGTTCTAGCCGATGATTTGGTGCGATGTCCCAGGGCGCTCAGCGTGACCATGTCTTTATGTGCTAGCGCAGTTTCGATTTCAACTATTGCTTCTTGAGTCAAATCTAAGAACATCATGACATATTTACGGATTTTATCCGGGTGATTTCCTAATACTTTGGTTAGTATTGATAGATCGATGATGCTTGGGTCGCTCGTGCTGTCGATTGCAGTCGTTTTTATAGGTGCAGATTCTAGGAGTGAATCTGTCGCGGATATTGGTATAACCTGATCGGATCGCTGTACAAGCCATTTGGCAAGCGTTGTAAGAAGTAGCTGGAATTCAATCGGTTTAGTGATGAAATCATCCATGCCGGCGTCGGAACAACGTGTCCAGTTTTCACGTCCTGCATTGGCAGTCATGGCAATTATGCGTGTGGTCACGAGCTCAGGATTGGCTCGAATTCGACGAGTGGCTTCAAGACCATCCATCACGGGCATTTGCATATCCATCAGAACGCAGTCAAAATGTTTTTTAACGAGCAGATTGAGGGCTTCTTTCCCGTTGTTGGCAATGACAACGGTTGCGCCAGCCGCGTCCAACAATTCTTTAGCTACTTGCTGGTTAAAGAGGTTGTCTTCAACCAACAAGATGCATGAGCCTTGGATTATACTTAGATCAACCGAGGGTACGGTTTGATTAGCTGTAATAGGCTTTTCGCCTCTACCCAACCTGGCAGTAAACCAGAACGTGCTACCTTTGTCGGGCTGACTCTCTACGCCAACTTCGCCGCCCATCATTTCGGCTAGTTGCCGGCTGATGGCCAGCCCCAGTCCGGTGCCGCCATATTTACGAGTGGTTGAAGCATCAGCCTGATGAAATGGTTGGAAAAGTTGAGCGATTTGTTCCGTGCTTATGCCAATACCGCTATCCTGCACTTCGAAGCGTATCAGACTGTCTGTTTCAGGAGTTTGATTTTCGATAATGCGGGCACGGATGATTATTTCACCTTTATCAGTAAATTTAATGGCATTGTTGGTGTAATTAAGCAACACCTGGTACAACCGCAATGAGTCTCCACGGAGCGGATGGGACAAATCAGGGCCAACGTCAAACACAAGCTTCAGGCCTTTGCTTGCAGCGCTCTCGCCAAGTTGGTTGGAGATGTTCTCTAATATGGTACTTAGTTCAAAATCCAGTACATCCAGCTCGATTTTGCCCGCTTCTATTTTGGAAAAGTCGAGCATTTCATTGATCAGGCTTAACAGATGCTGCGCTGAATGATCAATCTTTGAAATATAATCGAGCTGTTTTGGATTAAGTTCTGTACGTCGTACCAGTTGTGTCATGCCAATGATGCTGTTCATTGGAGTGCGAATTTCGTGGCTCATGTTGGAAAGAAATTCGCTCTTGGCCTGATTGGCAGTTTCAGCTTGTTGCTTGGCTTGTTCGAGTTCGAAAGTGCGCTCTTCAACCCGAACTTCGAGACTTGCATTCAAATTGAGTAAATCTTGTTCGGCACGCTTCCGTTCGGTGTGATCAATTCCGACTGACAGAATCATTGCGGTTTCGCCTGGCTGGCTGGAAAGACGCGAATGATTCCAGGTAATTTGGTATTGTTCGCCCGACGTGCTGATCAAAATTGATTCACGCTGAATGTGCCGATGTTCTCCTGTAGCGAGTTTTTGCAATGCTTGTTGTGTTTCTGTTTCAGTTGTTTCAGGACGAATAGTTGCCTGAATAAAAGATTTGCCCAACAATGCTCCTTCACTGCAACCGGTTAATAACTCGCCATATCGATTTAAACTGTGAATCGACCCACTGGCTGACTGAGTTAAAACGATGACCTGTGCAGTATCGAGCAGGCTCTTATTAAAATCTCGCTCAATTGAAATGCGATGTAGCATGCCCTGTAACTCTTCAGCATGTGCTGCCACTTCTTGCTCTAGCGTTTCCAACCGAAAGGACAAGGCAATTGCAGCTTCATCCAAGCTATCAATTTCGTCATCCACAAAGCGTCGGCCCCGTGGGGCAATTTTTGTACGTGCTTCGGCAAAAGCACTTCGACCCAGCAAGGGAATTGCCCGTACTGCTCGCGTCATGCGTTGCAAGGGCGCATTCACAAGAAAAGCTAATAACAGTAAAGAGAGTAATGATGTCGCTAACTCGGCTTGTAAGCGGCTCGCTACTGATTTGCGAATTTCGGCCAAGGATTGAGTCAAATCATCGATTACCACTAGCGTGGCACCGGAATATGTGTCACTGCCATCATCCATACTTACAAACGATAATTCGAATTGCTTGTTCTGGTAAGGTACCAATTGCCAATTTTTTTTACTTTGTTTTGGTGGTAAACCCTTTAGTTGATGAAGTAACGGAAGATTATGTTCGGAACCGCTTAGTGCGACTACCTGTAAACCTAAGTTGGACAGCGAATTTTTATTCTTAATGAAGCCATCTGGGGCTAGTACGCCAAGATCGGCCCCGGATAAACGATTAAAGGAAACGATCACTTCTGTCAGAGAGCTACCCAAAACAACCACTCCCGCTACTTGGCCCGCCGATAGAATTGGCGCTGCAGCGAACTGCGTACATGTCTGTTGACAGTGCGTCCAATGCATAGCGCGTTCTTGCGAAATTACGGCATGCACACGGTCATTCTGTTCTATATTGGAGGGGGCATCTGCATGCCAAGCGGCCAGCGTGTCCCCCGTTTTGGAGTACACCTTCATGGAATTGATGTCTAGATCGAGCTGCAAGACAGGCCAGTAATTATCGAGGTGCTCATGAAGCTGGCGGAATTTCGGCTTCAACTGTGATGCATCTCCTGCACCAACTGTTGCGAGCATGCTGGCCATCGTTTGTAAACGTAGAGCAGAGTCAGTGCGTACAGCGATAGCTTCAGAAATTAGCCGTTCGCGTGAAGCGGTATGTTGTTCTTCGAAGCGTGTCTTCAAGTCATAAAAATGTAGCCAGGAAAGTGTGCCGTTAACCGAAATCATCACCACGCCTAGCGTTAGCAGTACTTTCCATTTCAGGCTCAAGAATCTGAATGTACTATGTGGTGAATCAGAGAGCCGACTATCCGACATAGTAGCTACTAAAACCGAAAGGACCCCAGTAGCATGAACATATCCCAGCGGCGCTCCAGAGTACGAGGATCAGGGTTATCCTGAACTGGCAAATAAGCTGTGCCGTCAACGTGATGATATTCGGCACGCAGCATTAATTCGGGGGTTAAGTCAAAACGTACGCCTGTAGTCCAATCTTTGGAAAAGCGAGAAAAACCCGGCCGATGTGTGGCCGCAGCATATGCCTGACCATCACGATCTTTGCTATCGGTGTACAACACATCGTAACGTAGCAACGCTTCCCATTTTGGAGCCAATCGATAGCTACCCTGAATATAATAGCTTTCGCCATGAGTAGTGGAATCTGGAGCGTTTGGGCCAAAGTTCCGGGTTGAAATTGGACGTAGGGCATATTCACTGGTCAGACTCCAGTTCTCGGCGTTGTATTGGGCAGATAATATTTGCACCGTAGATTTCAGTTGCCCCGCCTGTAGCACATCCTTTGCGCCGGGGTTATAGTGCGTATCGTATCGTAATGCGGTATATCCCAAACGATATTTACCACCGTCCCCCTCGTACATCACTTGGGAAATTTGCGCCACTTTGGGTTCGAATCTTCCATTGGGAAGTAAGCCAACCAAGGCCACTTTGCTAGCCTCACTACCAATCTGGGGTTTGCCAAGCGCGAATGTCACAAATAAATTGCCAGCTTCATAATTACGGTCAAAATAAAACTCTGCTCCATCACCCGCAAGGGTAAGGTTACGTGAGCGCTCGAAATAAATGGATTGCGGCAAAAGAACACTGGGGCGAGTAAATGCGACATCACGTGTTTTGTTATATAGCCCATAAGAATTTTTCACGCGCCCCAAGCGAACCCCACTACGACCTTGTTCGTTTGATGATATTGTCCAGTCGATAAACCCATAATCCAGTCGTATTTCGCCGTTATCGGTCGCTCCGGCCTTATGTGAAAGCAATCCGGCAGACACCTGCACATCGGTAGTTGCACGCAGAGAGGCATTCACTCCTATTTCCCTGAAATCTGTACTCGCTTTATTGTGACTCTGACCGAGAAAATTATTGTCGCTGGTAGTCACTACACCTTGCGTAAGAAATCCATGTAGTTGTATGTCGTTACCCATTAGATTTACGGCATGGGCAACCGTAGTCCAAAGCAGTAGAACACTCGGGACAAATCTTCTAATTACAGTTTTAGCGAATTTGAAGGATACGCACATTATTTGTGACCTCGCTTGTTTTGATATAGCCAATCGCTCCCGGAGTTGAAGCTACTTTTGATAGCATTTCTTGTGGAGAGGCGACTTGCTCTGGATATTGACCCTGTCCGGAAAATACTTGTCGATCCCACGCTAATCGCAACTGGTGGGGGAATACTTGCAGAATATTTTTGCTGAATGCGCCGTGCTCAGATATATCATCCTTCATCACGAAAACCTTGACGGGTGTATCTGCCGGCCATTTGTTCAGGCGCATGCCAAAAATAGCCCGTAACGAGCTTCGGGAAATTGTGTTTTCACTGGTTGATGGGAACGCAATGACAACAATAGTGGGTTCTTGATTGTCGGCATAAGAATTTGCAGTAATCAAGAATGCCGTCAGTATGTAAAGCGAACACGCTCGCCAAAACCACGTAAAAATATTGATACTGAAAAGGTTTTTCATCGTTGAAATGGGATACAGCCGAATAGATTCGAATATAGGTTGATAATCGTCGAGTTTAGTACGCTGTCTTTCACGTCAATTGTGCCTGCCGGATTTTGGCATAAAGGCCACGCAATGGTAGAAGAAGGCATATGGCCCGTGCGTAATAATGGCGTCTCCACCATATTGATCGAATATGTGCCCAAGAAAATCCCACGGCACGTGCTTCATGATTTGTGAAAGCAGTATTTTGTTCATGCATTCCACTAGATCTATCAAACTCATATTTAGCGTAAATATGCAATGTTAAATTCAAATTGCGGACACTCATGAATCATTCAGAAAATATTGTCAGTAATGAATTTGTAGTGGGCTAAGCTTTGGATGAAGCAAATACAACTATCTGATTAATCATCTTGGTTTTATGTGGAATAGAGTCGGTAATCAACTATTAACTTTCTGTAGAATACGTAAATTCGTTCGTCTTTAAACGATCTGTTGAAGGATGAGCAAATTTATTTTTCGCCAAGTGGAAAATGTTATCTACTAGTCGCGTGTCAAGGGGATCAATTTTTATTTGCCTTGGCAAAATCGGGTAATAACGGCTGCCAGCTCATCACGTGCAATTGGCTTTATCAGCGTCCCCAAAGGAACCAAGCCAAGCTTGCTGGAATACATGTCCATTCCGGACAACAGATGCTGTTGGGCTCCAGAGATTAGGATGACGTCGCCAACGTAACCCTGCATACCAAGATGCATCAGAAAGCCAACACCATCCATTCCAGGCATGCTGAGGTCGCATATCAATATATCCGGCTGTGACGATAATCCGGCTAACATAGCGAGCCCCTGTTCACCGTTTTCCGCTCTAATGACTTCGGAAACACCCAGTTCAAGCAGCATATCGCCGACAAATTCGAGTGTAAATTTGTCGTCATCTAACAACAGTACCCGTAGATTTTTTGCCGCTATCATTTGTGCTGTTCCGTTTTTATTCGTGCCAATTTCAACCATGCAAACTCCTTAATTAATATTTTGATCTGGCCCTACGAGAAACAGAGTGGGTAATTAACTTTAAATTACTTACAGCAGAAGTAAATTTGTTCGCCTTGAACGTGTTGAAGGATGAACAGATGTTTTCGTTAAGCGAGAAATTTTCGTCCAATTATCGTGCGTCACGGCTTCGTTTCTTCTGCTCTATCCCGGTTGATCTTACTTGCCAGTTTGTACAGTGTATATGGTTGATTTAGTATTTAATCTAAGATTTAGTCAAAATACGCCTTTCTGGAGAACCTGCTCTAAATTTACGTGGTTTAATTTAAAAATTTTCACTCAATAGATTGAATATGTAATGATTTAATGTAGCTTGAATATCCCTGAAAGAAATATAAAGAATCACTTTTTCAGTGTTGTGCAGGTGAGATTTATCTCGGCTGTGCAATGGAAAGCTTTAGAAAGTATTTATAAAATTTATAATAATTCAAACATAAAGTCCATCAACCTGTGATGTGCCGGGTCAGTAATAACTCAGCAACAGCGCTGGATGCCGTTCCATTTTTGCTGTTGCCGGTAAAGGAAAAAATCTTTGCGTGCTAGCGGTGGTGTATTAGGATAATTGATGACATGTTGTGCAATGTAGCGTTCGTAAGCATCATCTCCACTCAATTCACGAATTGCGTGCCATATATATGACCACAATGGCAGTAGTTTGATACAGATTTCGTTTGTTCTTGGTGTAGAGCTTTGTGTGATATGCATATCTACATCCCGGGTAGTTTCCAAGATAGGCAAACTAGGATTATTTACCGCGGACAATAATCCATTCGTGCTTCTTTTGATCAATTTCGTCTCCATGTTTTCTCTATTCCCGCCAAATGGTGTGATACTTCCGACAAAGGAGGCACTGGTTTGCCCGTGAGGTAGCGGACACAAACACGCAGCATATCGAAAACGATCAACCATAGCATACAGACAAAAAATAGGGTCAGTACCGCATCAAGACGCTGGTTAAAGATGAGCTGTGGAGCGACGGCTGCTTTTTCTGGAGAAAGAAGACCTGATGCAAGTTTTGTGGCGAGATCATTGGCAGCAGCGAGGAAGCCGATACGTGCATCTGTGCTGGTGATTTTTTCCCATGCTGCACTGCTGGTAATTATGATCAACCAGGTGAGTGGTAAAGCTGTGATCCAAGCATATTTTAGCTTGTCGGATTTAATCAGGATGCCAGTGGCGACACATAGTGCGATGGCGGCCAGGATTTGATTCGAGATGCCAAATAGCGGCCACAGAATATTAACTCCGCCATTGGGGTCGATCACGCCAATATATAAAAAATAGCCCCACGCAGCCACAATGATGCCGCTACTCAGTAATACCGAGGGATACCATGAGGTGCGTCCCAGCGGTTTCCAAATATTGCCCAGCATGTCTTGCAGCATAAAGCGGCCGACACGCGTACCCGCATCCAGCGTTGTAAGAATAAAGATGGCCTCAAACATGATGGCGAAGTGATACCACATGGCGAGCATGCCTTGACCAAAGGCACTACCAAAAATACTGGCCATTCCCACCGCCAGTGAGGGCGCACCGCCCGTGCGGGCGAACAGAGTTGCTTCACCCATTTGCTGCGCCAGCAAATTCATCTGTACTACCGTAACCGGAAAGCCCCAACTGGAAATTTTTGCCACCGCATCTGCCGCTTCTTTGCCGACTACGCCAGCAGGAGAATTGATGGCGAAAAATACACCGGGGTCTAACACCGTGGCTGCAATAATTGCCATTATTGCAACGAAAGATTCCAGTGCCATACCTCCGAAGCCGATCATGCGGATGTCACGTTCATTGCTAAGCAGCTTGGGTGTAGTGCCGGAGGCGATCAGAGCATGAAAGCCAGAGATTGCGCCACAGGCGATAGTGATAAATACAAAAGGAAATAACTTACCTCCAAAAATAGGGCCGGTCCCGTCGATGAACTGGGTGAACGCGGGCATTTTTATGTTCGGCTGTATCCACACGATGGCCAGCATTAACAGTATGATAGTCCCGAGTTTTATGTAGGTAGACAGATAATCGCGTGGTGCGAGCAACAGCCATACTGGCAGGATAGCTGCTGCAAAACCGTAAGCAATGATCATCCAAGCTAATGGTAGACCGGGATAATCAAAAAACTCGCGTAGATTCTGTTGGTGCTCAATCCAGCCACCACCCGCCACAGCTAACAGTAACAAGATGACGCCAAGTAACGAACCTTCGAGCACGCGGCCCGGACGGATGGTACGCATGTATAGGCCCACCAACATAGCGATGGGGATAGTGGCAGCCACGGTAGAAGTAGCCCAGGGGCTGTGTTTCATGGCATTCACCACTACCAAGCCCAGCACCGCGATAAGGATAATCATGATAAACAGTGTGGTGGTTAGCGCGGCAATACCACCGATGGCGCCCAGTTCATCTCTCGCCATTTGACCTAAACTACGGCCATTACGACGAGTAGAACAAAATAACGTGACCATGTCCTGCACACAGCCGCCGAGTACTGCGCCAAATAATATCCATAGTGTACCTGGCAAGTAACCAAACTGGGCAGCCAGAGTTGGCCCGACCAGAGGCCCTGGTCCCGCAATGGCGGCGAAATGGTGCCCAAATACGATCCAACGATTAGTTGGAATATAATCCCGACCGTTATTGAGTCGTTCTGCGGGCGTAGCACGAGTTGGATCAATGAGTAGGACTTTGGTGGCAATCCATGTTGCATAGAAACGGTAGGCAATCGCATATACGCACAGTGCGGCTGTGACAAACCACAGCGCATTGATCGATTCGCCGCGATTCAGTGCTATACCGCCTAATGCGGCGGACCCAAGTAAAGCGATGGCAATCCAGACAAGAATAGCCACCAATGAATTTTTCATAGTAATTTTTTTTTCATGATGAAATTCTGGCAAGTAATTTTTATGCAGGAATATAACTGTAAATTATGACATGCCTCGCACCTATTTACTGTCTTCTATAATTTTAAGTCATGCAACGGTCTGCCTTATCAATTGGTATGATGGACTTTATTAAAAGCGATAAGCTTCATCAAGATAGTGTTGCCGAAGGTTATGATTTATAATTTCCATATCAATTCAATTTGATAGAAATATTTTCGGTACGTATTTGAATCAGTATTAAGATTGGCTTTAAATTGAACGCTTGAACCCCTTTGCCTGACTTACAAACACTGTCAGAATGTTTGAATCATTCATCGTGTAGGAGATTGCTATGAAAGCACCTATCCGCATCGCTATTACTGGTGCTGCTGGTCAGATCAGTTACAGTCTTTTGTTTCGCATCGCCAATGGTGACATGCTGAAACACGAACAGCCCGTCATTTTGCAACTGTTGGATGTACCACAAGCACAGCAAACATTGCGCGGCATCGCGATGGAACTGGAAGACTGTGTATTTCCCATGTTGCAGCAGGTGATTATTACCGATGACCCCAAAGTTGCCTTTCGTGATGCAGAAATTGTTCTGCTGGTTGGTGCGCGTCCACGTAGCAAAGGCATGGAACGCAATGAACTAATCGAGATTAACGCTGGTATTTTTGCCGAACACGGCAAAACACTCAATGCGTTCGCCGCACCTCATGTCAAAGTTTTAGTGATAGGCAATCCGGCTAATACCAATGCACTAATTGTCATACATAACACCCCCGATCTTAATCCAAAAAATATCAGCTCTATGATGCGGCTTGATCATAATCGCGCTATCGCGCAAGTGGCGCGTAAGCTGTCCCAGCCCATTAGTAACATCAAAAAAATGGTGGTATGGGGCAATCATTCCGGTACACAATACCCCGATCTATCTCATGCCGAAATACAAGGGCGCAACATTCTCGATATTTTGCCAGACCATAATTGGATTGAAAGCGAATTTATCCCCATCGTGCAAAAGCGTGGTACGGTGGTGATCGAAGCGCGCGGTTTAAGTAGCGCTGCCAGCGCTGCCAATGCAATTATTGGTCACATGCATGATTGGATACTTGGCACGCACCATGATGACTGGGTCACTATGAGTGTACTATCGGATGGAAGTTATGACATACCAGCAGGTGTGGTGTACGGTTTTCCGGTGACTTGTCATAACGGTGATTACCAAATTGTGCAAAATTTGCCAATAAGTGAATTTGGGCGCCAACATATGTTGGAAAATTATCATGAATTATTGAAAGAAAGGGAGCAAATAAAAAATCTGCTTGGTTAGAGGATTATAAATAATCCATATAATTGATTTATTTAAATGAATTTTGTTAAAGGCATCGTTTTCAAGGCAGTGATTTTAAACGCATTGATTCATGCACGCTTAGCTGGGTGCGGTTAGAGGGCTTTAGTCGTCTGCATTCAAGCTGTACTAACCCACCTACTTTGAGTAGGTGGTAGTTAACCTCATTATCTGTATATGCAAAAGTCAAAAAATAGCCAAGCTGGACGATTTTGCTCTTGAGCCTTAAAGTAAGGCTAAATCATTTATTAAGCAATAATTTATATTTAATGTGAAGTGAAATATGGAAGGCTTAGAAAAATATCCACGCTCATCACAAAGTGCTACAACCAGCATGCTGAAGATTTTTTTGTAGGTACACGTAATCACGGCGTTAGTCAAAACATCAGTCGTTGCTGTATTACATCGAGGTGAAGAGAGGTTTAATGCCGATTTGAAGTACGTCATTTATTCAAAGGTTCCGATACGCAGCAGAGGCAAGTTGAAAACTGCAACAACCGAATATATGTAAACATTAGGAAAACTACCCGAGCGTGTCAACAAACACTTTCAGGATGCTCGCATGCAATATGCAGCATAAAAACTTTAAGCTTCATCTGGCCGGACCAATAAGTTATCCAGTAATTGCGATTTTGTTCTTGTGCATGAGGGTGATTTTTTATTATTTATGGCGTATTATTTCTAGCCCTACTTGACTTGCTCTGAACGATGTACTCGCACAAGGGGCTTGAAGATGAAAAACATGCATAGCGTATGGCGTAGTATCTGGGCTTTTATCGTGCTGATTCTTGTGATCATTGCGATTATTGTGCTTATCTTCGTGCTCACTCTTATTGTTTTCCCGTCACATTGGCTTTCTTGATGCCTATAGGGCACCTCTATAAATCCATCGTCAGAACGACGAATTCGCTATGGCCCGGTCAGTTTTCTGTTTTTCTGAATTCGAATACAATTTTACGATTTTTGAATCGATTTTTTGGCTCAGTTGATTTTCTTTTGTGCTTTCGGGCTGTACTCATGTTGGCAGCACGTTCATATCGCTGTTGCGATTGTGAGCACACTGATGTGCTCAAAGCCAAACGTCTTGTTACGAATCAATACCCTACTCGGATTATAGGCCAGATTCATCAACATCACGCCAACTCCTTGGCGCGTGAGCGATAACCCAGCGCTGCGCACAAAGATGCCGCCCATGTGCTATTCCCTATGTGCCCAAAGACATGCTCAACCCTTGCCCATACGCGGGATTTGGCTTTGTTGCTGGTTTCCTGGCTGTCACTCAATGGCGTGCGGTAGATGCGCTTGTTGATCTGGCGTATAGACTCGTTGTCTTTGAAGTTTTGTTCTTGCCCTTCTGAACGGCAGGTACTGTCCGTCCAAACCTGCTTGCCCCGGTGTTCTGATTGCGCAGTATCGCCTCAAACACTTGGCTGTCATGTACGCTGGCAATGAGCTTGGTGTCTTTGTCAATGTGGTTCTTGTAGCCGTAGTGGTTTTACCTGCCTTTTTGAGTACAGCGTGTATCCGTGCCTTTGTGGACCAGTTTGTTGGGCCGCTCAGCATTTTGTCTCTACTGTATGGACATCGCCCCAGCCTTATGGCATTGAGCTGTTTCAGCGGATCGCTAGTCTTGCTTAGGCTGGCGTAGCGAATCTCAAGGTCGAAGAGGCTGTTTCGTATCGGGCGTTTATCTTTTTTGGCTCACGTCATGTAACGTTCCAGGCCAAGCTTTCGAGTATTGAAATTTAA
The DNA here is from genome assembly GCF_924101635.2 of Candidatus Nitrotoga sp. HW29. Classification (GTDB taxonomy): domain Bacteria; phylum Pseudomonadota; class Gammaproteobacteria; order Burkholderiales; family Gallionellaceae; genus Nitrotoga. The sequence goes on from NZ_CAKMAA020000072.1 coordinate 66,192, forward strand.
GGGAGTTTATGAAGGTGTCTAAAAGCTTGAAGGCAGTTTCGTAAAGTTGGCGTTGTTTTGCTATTATTATTCCTCTCTCGCTGAATAATTCACTCCGCCAGAGTCCCCGGGGTAAATTTGCGGTTTTGGCCGGAGAATTGGCTTGTTTTTGGCGTGATCGCGACGACTGTGTACAGGGCGCATGGCACATAATCATGCCAGTGGAAGAACGGTGGCCAAGTTTTTGTGGAGCTTAAAGTTAACCATGCAATTTCTTTCTGTGCCAGTCGTCCCACTCAACCATTCTGAGATTTTTTCAAATCTCATTTCTGTAATCTCTCGTAGTAATTTTGCCCGGACAAGTCATGTGCTACACGCTCGGATAGTTTATTCGCTTTCTATAGTAAATTTAAAGATCTGATTTCTGTTGTATTGAGTACAGGCGCGATATAGCGTTCGACTGGTATCATTACAGTATTGGAGTAATGCTGATTTCATGGCGAACAATTGCTGTAGCTTTGGAATTTGCACGAGAATAAACACAAGGAGAATATCATTAAGACATTGATAATATTTGCTATGTTGAGCATGGCAGCATTACTGATGGTAAGCCAGTTGGCACGTGCGGGTGAATTACCGAAAATTGGAGAAGTCGCACCGAATTTCAATTTACCCGATCAGAATGGAAAAATTTATAGCTTGGCGGATTTTCAAGGTAAGTGGCTAGTGCTGTATTTTTACCCAAAGGATGACACGCCAGGTTGTACTGAGCAGGCTTGCAACTTTCGTGATGATCTAAATCAATTAACCGGACTCGGTGCTCAGGTGGTAGGTATTAGCGTGGATGACAGCAAGAGCCATGCCGATTTTGCCAAGAAATACTCTCTTCCCTTTCCGCTACTGGCGGACAAGGGCGCTGGGGTGACTACGCGTTATGGCGTGTTGCGGAATTTTGGGATATTCAAGTTGGCGCGACGATACACTTTTTTGATTGACCCGCAAGGTAAAATTAGCAAGGTGTATGACAAGGTGGAAACGTCGCGTCATTCGAAAGAAATTATTGAGGATTTGAATAAGTTATTGGCTGCTGGAAAGGGATGAAGAATTCTGACAGCAATATCTTTGCTGCTACGTTATTCGTTTTTGTCGTAATGTTTCTAGGGTTGTCAAATCTGGTTATGCGCTAAGGTTTTTTCTATTGCGCTATGGCCGATGCGCTTTTTGTTTATCTATCAATCACTTTTTGTTAATTAAAAATATAACCCCTGATGCCATACATTACTCTTGATAAGGCCGCGCTTGCTTACGGCCATGTACCATTGCTTGATCATGTAAATTTCCAACTGGACGAAGGTGAGCGCGTCGGCTTGATCGGGCGCAACGGCGGTGGTAAATCCAGTATGTTAAAGGTGCTGGCCGGACAGGCTATGTTAGACGATGGCTTGGTATGGCGCGCACCCGGTGTGCGCATCTGTTATGTGAGCCAGGAACCAGAATTAGATGTAGAAGCGACTGTGTTTGACGAAGTTGCGCGTGGGCTGGGTGAGCTACAAAAAATTATTACCGATTATCATCACTTGTCGCATCAACTTGCCGAACCGAATGCCGACTACGAAAGCTTGCTGGAAGCCATGCAACCTTTGCAAACAAAGCTTGAAGCGCAAAATGGCTGGGCGGTGCAGGCGCGCATTGAGATGGCCATCCAGCGTCTGGAGCTGAATGCCGATAGTCGTGTGGGCGATCTTTCCGGTGGTGTACGTAAGCGCGTGGCACTAGCACAGGCGTTGGTGGCTGAGCCGGATGTGTTGATCCTGGATGAACCCACCAATCATCTCGATTTCTCATCCATTGAATGGTTGGAAGGCTTGCTTAACAACTTTCGCGGTAGCGTGTTGTTTGTGACTCACGATAGGCGTTTCCTGGATAACGTCACTACTCGCATAATCGAATTAGATCGCGGCAATCTTGCCAGTTTCCCCGGTAATTTTGCGGCTTATCTGCGTTTCAAGGAGCAGATGCTGCAGGATGAAACGGTGCTTAACGCCAAGTTTGATAAGGTGCTGGCGCAGGAAGAAGTGTGGATACGTCAGGGCATCAAAGCGCGTGGCGTGCGTAATGAAGGGCGTGTGCGGCGGCTGGAGCAGTTGCGGCGCGAGCGTAGTGCACGGCGTGAACGTGTGGGTAAAGTTGAAATGAGTCTGGAGACAGGTGACCGATCCGGTAAGTTGGTGGCGGAGCTGTCGCACATCAGCAAATCATTCAGTGACAGGCAAATTATTAAAGATTTCTCCTGTCGCATTCAGCGCGGTGACAAAATTGGCTTGCTGGGACCGAATGGCTCGGGCAAGAGCACGCTGCTCAAAATTATCTTGGATGAACTAGCCCCGGATAGCGGTAAGGTGCATCTGGGTACCAAGTTGGCCGTGGCGTATTTCGATCAATTACGTGCACAGTTAAATGAAGAGGCCACACTAGCTGATACAATTAGCCAAGGCGCTGATTTTATTGAAATTGGGGGCGCACGTAAGCATATTATTAGTTATCTCGGCGATTTTTTATTTGCGCCGGAACGTGCCCGCTCGCCGGTAAAAAGTTTGTCCGGCGGTGAGCGTAACCGCTTGCTGTTGGCGCGCCTATTCAGCCGCCCGGCTAATGTGCTGGTGCTGGACGAGCCGACCAATGATCTCGATATTGAGACGATGGAGCTGCTGGAAGATTTACTCGCCGATTACGATGGCACGCTGTTTTTGGTCAGTCACGATCGTGCTTTCCTTGACAACGTGGTGACTCAGGTTATTGCCTTTGAGGGCGATGGAAAATTGATGGAGTACGTTGGCGGTTATGAAGATTGGGTACGTGTAAAAAAGCAGCAGGCCATACAGCGAGCGCCCGTAAGTGCAGCTGTTACTGCCAAGCCATTACCGCAGACGGAAGTTAAATCCAAACCTGCCACCAAGTTAAGTTTCAAAGAAACGCGTGAGTTAGAGCAAATTCCGCAGCGAATCGCCTCTCTGGAACAAGAGCAGGAAGAACTTGCTGTCACTTTGGGGGCGGGCAATCTCTACCGTGATAATCCCGTCCACGCCAAACAGCTACAAGAACGCACCGCCATTATCGAGGATGAGTTGTTGCAACTGATGGCGCGCTGGGAAGAGTTGGAGAGCCGATAAAGCCTATCGGCGACATCGTCACCGATTCCAAATATCCTGAAGCAAACTTACCAACTTATTGACTATCCAAAGAATTCCTTAACCTTGTTCATCCAGGATTTAGCGCGCGGGCTATGGCGTGCGCAATCTTCTTCGTTTATTTGTTCGAATTCGCGTAGTAACTCCTTTTGCCGATCAGTGAGATTGGCCGGGGTTTCTACCATGATGTGACAGTGCAGGTCACCAAAGGTTGAACTGCGTACCCCTTTGATTCCCTTGCCGCGCAGGCGGAAGACTTTGCCGGATTGAGACTCGGCGGGAATTTTGATGCGTGCTGAACCATCCAGCGTGGGGATTTCGATTTCGCCACCCAGTGCCGCAACAACAAAGCTGATCGGCATTTCGCAATGCAGGTCATTGTGGTCGCGCTGGAATACTGCGTGCTGCGTGATACGGATGACGACATACAAATCGCCGGGTGGGCCACCATTGCTGCCAAGTTCTCCTTCACCGGACAAACGGATGCGGTCATCGTTGTCAACCCCGACCGGGATCTTTATCGACAGTGTTTTATGTTGCTTGATGCGGCCTGTGCCGTGGCAAGAACCGCATGGCGAGATAATGGATTTACCGCTGCCATGGCAGCGCGGACAAGTCTGTTGGATAGAAAAGAATCCCCCCTGCTGCATACGTACTTGCCCATGTCCGCCGCAAGTAGTACAGGTAGTCGTGCTCGTACCTGGCTTGGCACCGCTGCCGTGACAGGTATCACACTTGGTCATGGTAGGTATGCGAATTTGCGTTTCGGTACCGCGCGCAGCCTGTTCCAACGTGATTTCCAAGTTGTAGCTCAGGTCGGCACCACGGTGCATTTGGTTGCTTCCACGCGAGCCTGTTCCGCTCATTCCGGCACCAAAAATATCACCAAAAATATCGCCGAAATGGGAACTGGCGGAACCGCCACTGAATCCTCCCGCACCCATACCGGCATCGGCAGCAGCGTGTCCAAACTGGTCATAACCCGCGCGTTTCTGCGAATCGGAGAGTATTTCATAAGCTTCTTTAGCTTCTTTGAAGAGCTCTTCCGCTTTGGAATTGTTCGGATTACGGTCAGGATGATGCTTCATTGCCAGCTTGCGGTAAGATTTTTTTATGTCATCTTCGGACGCGTCGCGGTTGACGCCTAATACTTCGTAATAGTCACGTTTTTTCATTTTTGCATGCAGCGAAAAGGAGTTAAAGAGTTAATGATTTAAGATTTACGTAATTAGGCTCTATGTTGATGTCATTAGCTTAATAATAAATTCAGAAATAGCATCCATTTTTTATTCATTTTTTGATAGATCAGGCTGGCAAAGTCAGCTCGATCGATATCTTCAATTACAGCAGAAAACCAATAACAGCGATATCCAAAAGCAGATATCGCTGTATCGGGCTAAATTAATTCTATTTTTAGAACAGGAATTAAAGAGATGTCCCCTAGATAGTTTTTATGTGCATATTCAAAATGCCAATTAACTAGCTTCGAAGTCGCGGTGATTACGCTTCAGACATCCCTAATCCCATTTCATATTTACTTCTTTTCGTCTTTTGCTTTGTCATCTTTTACTTCGGTAAACTCGGCATCTACGACATCGCTGTCATCTTTCTTGCTATCACCTTGCCCAGCGGATTCACTTGACTGGTGGGACTGGCTAGCTTCCGCAGCGTGCATCTTTTCTGAAAGTTTTTGTGCAGCGGTGGAAAGTGCTTCAGCTTTGGCGTCTATAACTTCCTTGTCGTCGCCTTTTACGACATCTTGAGCTTCTTTCAACGCGGACTCTACCGCAGTTTTTTCATCTTCACTCAGTTGCTCGCCATACTCTTTTATCGCTTTCTGAGTGGAGTGAATTAATGCATCTAGCTGATTACGCGAGGTAACCAATTCGATCGCTTTGCGGTCGTCGTCGGCATAGGTTTCCGCATCTTGTACCATTTTCTGAATTTCAGCTTCAGACAAACCGGAATTGGCCTTGATGGTAATCTTGGATTCTTTACCGGTTGCTTTGTCTTTTGCACCTACATGTAGAATTCCGTTAGCGTCAATGTCGAATGTTACTTCAATCTGCGGCATACCTCGTGGTGAGGGCGGAATGTCGGAGAGATTAAACTGTCCCAAGCTCTTATTTCCAGAGACAACTTCGCGCTCGCCTTGCAACACGTGTATGGTCACCGCACTTTGATTGTCATCGGCGGTAGAAAATATTTGTGAAGCCTTGGTCGGGATGGTGGTATTTTTCTTGATCAATTTGGTCATCACGCCGCCCAAGGTTTCAATACCCAGACTGAGTGGGGTTACATCCAGCAGCAGAACGTCTTTAACCTCACCTTGCAGCACGCCACCTTGAATGGCCGCGCCTACTGCCACTGCTTCATCTGGGTTGACGTCGCGACGCGCTTCTTTGCCAAAGAATTCTTTGACTTTTTCCTGCACCATTGGCATCCGTGTTTGCCCACCCACCAGAATCACGTCGGAGATGTCGGCACTGGAAACCCCCGCGTCTTTCATGGCAATCTTACAGGGGGCGATGGTACGCGCGACTAGCTCTTCCACCAGGCTTTCAAGCTTGGCGCGGGTAATTTTAATGGCCAGATGTTTTGGGCCACTGGCATCTGCCGTGATGTAAGGCAGGTTCACTTCAGTTTGCTGTGCTGAAGATAGTTCGATTTTAGCTTTTTCAGCGGCGTCTTTCAGGCGCTGTAGAGCCAACATATCCTTCTTCAGATCGATGCCGTTTTCTTTCTTGAATTCTTCTACCAGAAATTCAATGACGCGCATGTCGAAATCTTCGCCGCCGAGGAAGGTGTCACCGTTAGTGGACAGCACTTCGAACTGGTGTTCACCGTCAATTTCAGCGATGTCGATAATGGAAATATCGAAAGTGCCGCCGCCCAAGTCATAGACCGCGATTTTGCGATCGCCTTCCTGCTTATCCATACCAAATGCCAGCGCAGCCGCAGTTGGCTCATTAATAATGCGCTTTACTTCTAAACCGGCAATGCGGCCAGCGTCTTTGGTAGCCTGACGTTGACTATCGTTGAAGTAGGCAGGTACTGTGATGACAGCTTCACTAACCGATTCACCCAGATAGTCCTCGGCGGTTTTTTTCATTTTCATGAGCACTTGCGCGGAAATTTCCGGAATGGAAATGTCCTTGTCACGAACCTTAACCCATGCGTCACCGTTCTTGGCTTTAACGATACTATACGGCACCATGCCCATGTCTTTTTGCACCATTGGCTCTTCAAAACGGCGTCCGATCAACCGCTTTACACCATAGAGTGTGTTTTTTGGATTAGTGACGGCTTGCCGTTTGGCCGGTGCACCAACCAGTACTTCGCCGTCTTCCATGTAAGCGATGATGGAAGGCGTGGTACGTGTACCCTCGGCGTTCTCAATCACCTTGGATTTGCCGTTTTCCATAACAGCAACGCACGAGTTCGTGGTGCCCAAGTCAATACCAATAATCTTGCCCATAACGTTTCCTTTTCGTTGTAATGTTGAAAATCTTTGCTGCCTGTGTTGCATTAATCTGTGGGCAGCAGATCTGTATTTCAAGTGTTACGATAATTTTTCGCAAAGCTTTGCGAACATGCAATCTATTTTAAGAAGCGGGTGCTGTCTGGTAATTAGGATTTTTATTCCTTCGCCTTGGCTACCATTACTAAGGCCGGACGTAACACTCGATCATGCAGCTGATAGCCTTTCTGCATGACGTTCACTACCGTGTTGGCTTCTTGTTCACTATCGACCATGCTGATTGCTTGATGCCTGTGGGCGTCGAATTTTTCGCCGAGCGGGTTGATTTCCTTGATGCTAAATTTAGTGAATACAGCAGTGAGTTGCTTGAGAGTGAGTTCCATGCCGTTCTTGAAACTTTCTACTGTGGCGACTTCAACAGCTAATCCCGCTTCCAGGCTGTCTTTTACCATCAGCATTTCATTGGAAAAATGTTCTATGGCCAATTTTTTCGCTTTACTGACGTCTTCTTGCGCACGTCGGCGAATATTTTCACCTTCTGCCTTGGCGTACATCCAAGCGTCATAGTGTTCCTGTGCCTTTCGCTCGGCTTGTTGCAGCATCTCTTCAATGCTTGGCATAACCTCTGGGTTAAGCGTATCTTCAGCTTGGGTAGCCTGTTCCGGCTGTTGGGATGAGGATTCGGTAGGTTCCATTTGCTTCTCCAAAATAATTTCTTTAAAAATGCGTAGCATAAAAATGGGGTCGACTTTTTTGATTTCAAGAGTATTGCGCAATATTATTTTATTCACGTGAGATAATAGGTTTTTACGGATATTACCCCCCAGATTTGCCGCCACTTTTACTGTTGTGAGCCTTCATAAAAACTATTACTGGCGTATCGCTGGTTTTTATTTCTTTTACTTCGCTTTTGTGGGTATGTTTGCGCCTTACTGGAGCTTGTATCTGCAATCTATCCATTTCAATGCAATGCAAATTGCCGTTTTAATGTCGGTGCAGCCAGTGATGCGGATGCTGTCTCCTACGCTATGGGGCTGGTTGGCCGACCATACCGGGCAGCGTTTGTTGGTGGTGCAACTGGCGGCGCTGTGCAGTGTCCTTAGTTACTTGGGAGTATTTTTCACGACGGAATTTGTCGGCTTGTTGTTGGTGATGATGGTAATGAGCTTTTTCTGGAGTGCTTCCATGCCGCTGGTGGAGGCGACTACGCTGACCTATCTGGGTAAACATTCGGCGCGCTACGGGCGTATTCGTTCTTGGGGGTCGGTTGGCTTTATTGTGGCGGTACTGGGATTGGGTTACGCGTTTGACTACATTGCGATTGCCTGGATATTGTGGGTAGGTGTGGCGATAAAACTAGGTATTTTGCTGTTCGCACGTCAAATCCCACCCACCGAAGTGCTGGCGCACCATACTGATAGCCAGCCCATCCAGCGTTTGGTATTGCAGCCGCAAGTGCTGGTGTTATTTGGTGCATGTTTCCTGATGGCTTTGGCGCACGGGCCTTATTACACTTTTTTTTCGATCTATCTGGTGGAGAATGGCTATTCGAAAAGCGCGGTTGGTGGATTGTGGGCGTTGGGTGTGATTTGTGAAATTGCAGTATTTTTTGTCATGCCGTGGCTAATGTTGCGCTTCACGCTGTCGCAAATAATGATTGTAAGTTTTGCCTGTGCAGTATTGCGTTTTGTTCTGATTGGTTGGGGAGTGGGCTTGCTGTCGTTGATGTTGTTTGCACAAGTATTACATGCCGCTACTTTTGGTGCTTTCCATGCAGTGACGATGGCGTTGGTACACCAATTTTTTCGCGGGCGGCACCAGTCCAAAGGACAGGCGCTGTTTGGTAGCGTTACTTACGGCGCTGGCGGTATGGCAGGTGGATTATTGAGCGGCCCGCTATGGGAACACTGGGGCGCAAGCGTGATGTATTCATTTAGCGCCGTAGCGGCACTACTGGGATTAGTATTGGTATTGTGGAAGTTAAGGATCGTGGTGTTGCCTAAGAATCAGCCGGATGCCACTGTTTAACTTGCGTTAAGGCGTGGCAATCGTCTGTGCAGTTGATTTAGAACTTTAGCTGTTAAACCCTATGTTTTGTAGGAAATATTATTCAGCTTTTAGACTGATTGGATATTGGAAGAGCCAATTCCTTTGATTTATCCCCATGTTGCGGTATGCTCCGCTTAATAGTTTTTCTCGATGGATTTGAAGATATGTGCAAAAAACTTATTATGCTGGTGCTGCTTTTAGCGCCCGTATTGGTAGCGCAGGCTGCATCTAATAAAGCAATTACCCAAAAGCAGGTCGACGATCTGACATCGACGGTAATGAAATACACTTCTTCGCCAAAGCTGAGCTCATCGATTGCGATGATTTACGACGAACAAGAGCAACGCCCCCTATATAGCAAGAATGCGAATGCTGTCGTACCGATTGCATCCATAACCAAGCTGATGACGGCAATCGTAGTGCTGGATGCAGAATTACCCCTGGAAGAAAAAATTACTATTAGTGTGTTTGATTTTGATATTCTCAAAGGTAGTCATTCGCGTATGCGCATCGGTATGACGCTGACACGTGGTGAATTGCTCAATCTGGCATTGATGTCCTCGGAGAATCGCGCGGCCGCGGCTTTAGCGCGTACTTATCCGGGGGGGACCAGTGCAGCCGTGGCGATGATGAATGCCAAGGCGCTCGAACTGGGTATGACGAAAACCCATTTTCGTGATGCGACTGGTTTGAATAGCGGCAATACCTCCACTGCGCAGGACTTGGTAAAAATGTTGATTGCGGCACAACATTATGAGCTTATCCATAAGTACAGTACTACGGCGTCACACTTGGTTGCGGTGCCTGGATATCCTCCGCTGCGTTTTGGAAATACCAATCCATTGGTGAAAAATGCATCTTGGGATATTGGTGTGAGTAAAACCGGTTATATCAATGAAGCGGGGCGCTGTTTAGTAATGCATGCCCGCATTATGCAACGTCCAGTAATCATTGTGTTGTTGGATTCACAAGGAAAAAATACGCGTGTCGGCGATGCCAATCGTATCAAGAAATGGATGGAAAGCGCCGCTGTTATTCGGGGGCGAAATACGCGGCGTGGTTAACTTCATGTGCGTAAAGAGCGTTTGATAAAAATTTTACGGCTACAAAAGTTAGTGTATAGGTAAGGCTGTCAGGTAGTGAAGATAGCCTCTAAGTGGTTATTGTACTGTCGTCCCGCAAGCGTAGTGCCTCCTCGATGTCCACTGCCACCACATGTGATACACCCCGTTCCTGCATGGTTACACCGACCAGTTGCTGCGCCAGCTCCATGGTGATTTTGTTGTGGCTGATAAAGATGAATTGAGTGTGTTGAGCCATTTTCTGGATCAGCTTGCACAATCGTTCGGTGTTCGTGTCATCCAACGGAGCATCAACCTCGTCCAACAGGCAGAAAGGTGCGGGATTAAGCTGAAACATCGAGAATACCAGCGCAATCGCAGTTAATGCTTTTTCGCCGCCTGATAACAAGTGTATCGAGGCGTTTTTTTTGCCCGGTGGTTGGGCCATTACCTGCACGCCGCTATCCAGTATTTCATCGCCGGTGAGTACCAGGCGTGCTTCGCCACCGCCGAACAACACGGGGAACATTTCGGTTAAATGGCGATTTACTTCATTGTAAGTGGCCATTAACAAGTCACGCGATTCCTTGTCAATGCGACGGATCGCTCCTTTTAGTGTCTCCATCGCTTCGGTCAAATCTTTTGCTTGATCATCCAGATAGGTTTTGCGCTCTTGTGCCGTATTTAATTCTTCGAGGGCCGCTAGATTTACGGCACCTAATCCGGTTAGGTCGTTGTTCAGGCGATTTAATTCATTCTGTAATGTATTCAACTTGATATTGTTGTTTTCCAACAGGGAGAGCAGTGTTGTTTCCTCTACATCTTGCAATTGCGCTGCCCATTGTTCATATTGCAGACGTGCTTCTTGTTCCTTGAGCGACAACTCGCTGAGTTTTTCACGTAGAGGATGTAATTTTTGTTCGCTGGTCAGGCGCTCTTGTTCCAGCTTGTTGAGATTACTGGTGGTTTGTTCCAGTATGTTGCGCGTCTCGGCCAGCATCTGTTCGCGTGCTTGACGCTGTTGCAGTGCTTCCTGTAATTGTTGTTTGCTGGTGCCGTCTTCTATACGATCTAATTCGGCATGGTTTTGTATCAAGGTTTGTTCTAACTGCGTCAGTATCGACTCGATTTGCTTAGAATTGTGTTTTAGATCGGCGATTTTTTCTGTACACGTCTTGGCAAAAAAACGGGCTTCCTGCAATTCGTGCCGCGTTTTTTGTGAACGTTCACGCTGTTGGCGCAGCGTGGATTCCTGAGCAGCAGCTTGCAGCCTCGCTTGTTCAACTTCTACCTGCTGTGTCGCAATGCTTGCACGCAGAATGTCCATGCGTTCGGCGATTTCCTGAAGTTGGTATTGCTCTTCAGTAGACTGTTCGGTTAGTTCCTGTAATTCATGCGCGATCTGTGTGGCGCGCTCGTGGCTGCGTTCGTTGGCTTGGGTTAATTTTAGAATTTGAACCTGCATTCCGTGTTGGCGTTGTTGTAACTCGCTGTTTGCCGCGCGCAAGAGCGCGATACGGCTTTCAATAGTGTGATAGGTTTCCTCAGCGAGTGTTGCCTGTTGTTTACCTTGATCCAATAACTTTTCCTGTTGTTGTGCTGCCTCCCGCAAATGTTCAATTTCGCGTTGTCGCGCCAGCACGCCATGCACCTGGTTGTCCGGCGCATGGAACAGCACGCTATGCGCGCCAATTAGGTGTCCCTGTGGTGTCACTAGCCAGCTACCGGCAGATAATCGTTCACGCAAACTTAATCCCTGCGCCAGCGTTTCCGTGACATATACACCAGACAACCAGTCCGTCACCACGGGTGCAGTTTTTGGATCATGGTAACTTACGAACTGTCCTAACGGGGGCAGCCCAAGATCTTGTTGGGTTTCGAAATGATGTGCTCTGTCCATTGCGAATATAGCCAGCCTGGCCGGTGGTGCATCACTCCAATCCGCAGCATCGTTCAGGTGGGGCAGGGCGAGCGCATTGAGTCGTTCGCGCAAAACGGCTTCCAGCGCATCTTCCCAGCCTGCCTCAATACCGATGGATTGCCACAGGCGCGGCAATTGGTCTAATTGGTGTTTGGTTAACCAGGGCTTCAGATTCTTGTCGTTATCGACCTGTTTCTGGAGCTGTTGCAACGCGGAAAGTCTCGCCTCCATCTGCGACAGTTGCCGTTCCAGTTCCTGCATTGCGATGCGCTGGTCGCGCCGTGCCGTATCAGCTTCCGGTAATTGTGTCTGAAGCTGTGTCAACTGCTGCTGTTGTGTGGTGCGTTCCATCTCCATCTCGACGAATAGAGACTGCGCCTCTGCCAGCGCTTCGCTATCCACCTGCGGCAGGTTGTCCCGTTCCAGCAGTAAACGTGAGCGGCGCGCTTCCAGTTGTTGCACATTGCGTTGGATATGTTCGCGTTGCGTATCGGCCAGTTGTAGTTGTTGCTGTGAGACCAGTTGTTCGCGTTGCATCGCGTTGTGGCACTCCAGATCGGTGCGCGCTGCTTCTTCTGCTTGCGGTAGATGGTGTGCTTCAGAGTTCGCGCGGCTTTCCCAATCTTCAACCCGGATGTCTGCTTCTTGTTGTTGTTGCTGCCAATGTGCCAGTAAAGATTCGATACCTTGTAATTGAATGCGTTGTTGTTCAACCTGCAGCTTACTATTGGCCGTTTGTTGGTTTAAGCGCGTACGTTGATCATTGAGATGGGCAATCTGCTGCTCTAGCCGCGCAATTTCTGCATTGGCGGCATACAGCTCGCCCTGTTTGGCATGCAGCGTATCAGCCTGCGCGTAATGCTCATTGCGTAGGTATTCCAGTTGGCTTTCCATTCCACGCAGACGCGTGGTTTCAGCTTCCAGTTCGTTTTTTGTTAACTCAATTCCTTGAGCAAAACGCTTTCGGCGTGTCTCGGCTTCCTGTTTATTCACCAACCACAACAATTGTTGCGTGGTGTCGCGCTTCGATTCCAGTTCGCGGTAACGCTTGGCTACCGTTGCTTGTCCAGTCAGATGGGCAAGTTGTTTGGTCAGCTCCAGTAAAATGTCATCAACACGTAGCAGATTGTCGTGCGTATCGGCAATGCGCAGTTCAGTTTCGCGGCGGCGATCACGGTATTTAGATACCCCCGCAGCCTCCTCCAGGAACACGCGCAACTCTTCCGGTTTAGCCTCGATGATGCGCGAAATCATGCCCTGTTCGATAATGGCGTAAGCTCGTGCGCCTAGCCCCGTACCCAGAAAAATGTCGGTTATATCCTTGCGCCGCACATGCTGATTGTTGATGTGGTAACTGGAATCGCCGTCGCGCAGTAGCACGCGCTTAATAGAGATTTCGGCGTAGCTTGACCATTGGCTGGCAGCTTTGCCCAAACTGTTATCGAAAATTAGTTCGACGCTGGCGCGCGCGACCGGTTTGCGCTTACCGGAGCCGTTGAAAATGACATCTTGCATCGATTCGCCGCGTAACGCCGAAGCGCGAGATTCACCCAGCACCCAGCGTAGCGCATCAATGATGTTTGATTTTCCGCAGCCATTCGGACCGACAATGCCGACGATCTGCCCGGGTAGAGCAATATGGGTGGGATCAACAAAAGATTTGAATCCAGCGATCTTGATGTGAGAAAGACGCAATTTCAATCAGTTGGATATTATAATGCGTTGTATTCTAACCGACCCACAAGGCATATCAAAATGAGCGCTCTGCCCAGTAAAACCGTGGCCAGCAAACTTCTGGAAACTTTCGCCAATCCCAATCCCCGGCGTGATTATCACATTCACATGGAAATCCCCGAGTTTACCTGTTTGTGCCCCAAGACCGGCCAGCCCGATTTTGCTACGTTGATCCTCGATTACATCGCGGATCAGACCTGCATCGAATTGAAAAGCCTCAAGCTCTATATCTGGTCTTTCCGTAATGAAGGACATTTTCATGAAGATGTTACCAATCGAATTCTGGATGACTTGGTAGCCGTTATCCAGCCGCGTTTCATGCGCCTGACCGCCAAATTTTACGTTCGCGGCGGCATTTTTACTAATATTGTCACGGAACACCGGCAGCCTGGCTGGCAAGCGCAGCCGTTAGTCGATCTGATGCAGTTCGAAACGCAGTCAAATACGCGAGGTTAACGGCTAACTGAATTTCGCTTTAATTTGCGTAAGGTTTATTTGAGGTAAATTGAAAAAGTGGACACCAATGCTTTGCTATTTAAGACAAAGGTGTCAAATGAAGCAAGGCGTACCGAAAGGATTTACAACATGGAATTTCGGGAACAAATGCACAGTTCATCCAGATATTCATGCTGAGCGTGCCGAATATCAACTTCATCAATCCTCGGCCAGGCCATTATTATTTCTCGGTGCGGGCTCTCCTTCGTGTGGCTGCAATTCGCCAACCTCGCTGTTAGCAGGCATGTGCTGCTCTCTGCCCTTGGCGTGCTTTCGCAAAACGCTTGGAACGGCGGCATGATCAGTTGTGCTTCAAACACTTTATCATCTGCCCAACACGCCCCAGCGAAGTGGCTCGGAATTTCTCTCTTCTGTTTTGCCTGTGAAAGCCGATGAAACCGTTTAGAAAAAATAACTTCTTCACTCTGGCATTACTATTTTCCGTAGGATGGATCGAAGGATGCAGCGCGTTGCCATCACTTGACGAACGTAGCGTTTCCACTGCGCTGGTCG
>NZ_CAKMAA020000073.1 GCF_924101635.2 Candidatus Nitrotoga sp. HW29
CATTGTGGCTTGGGAATGGATTGTTAGTGCCTTATTGAATTAGAAATTGAATTACTATCCGTCTTGTTGCCACCGAGTATTTTCATTTCGGAGACAACAATTTTTGTGACGTAACGATCCTCTCCGACTTTCTGATGTTTCTCAGATGGGAACGATGTCCCCGGGAAGGTGATTAAACCAGGCTGCCTTGTTCAGTAATCGCGTCTTTGCATTGGCGATACTCGTGCAGAGCGACCTCAAGCTCTGCATCCTCCAGATCCACTTCAGCACGGATATAGATCTCATTCAATGCTTCAACAGTGCTGGCTGATTTCAAAGCCGCGACAACCTTGTCCAGCTTTTCAAGTTTGCTCAGTTCTTTTGCCGATTGCGGTTGGCTCTCGGTTTTGGCGGGCACTTTTTCTTTGATCTCCACTGCCTCATCCACGACATCAACCGGAGCGTAACTCCCGTCGATCACATCGTTTAGATTCAGATTTTGACCTTGCCCTGCATGCGCTTTTTCATCCATCGCCAGTGCCGTTGCCAGCTCGGGGGATTTAGGCAAGAACTTGCAGATGCGTCGAATGACCGTTTTCAGCCCCATCGCTACAAAGTCGGTATCCCAGACGGATTCCTTTTTGTACTTCTTGGCTGCCTGGTAGCCGCGACTGCCATCACGGATGCTTTCGACTTCTTTGCGGCCCATTGCGACAAACGTCCTGCTGTCATCTTTGAGAACGCCTACCGCATAGAAGCCAACCACCTCACCGCGTTCTTCATCAGACGCGGGAAAGCCACCCAGTGCAGTCAGCGGTTCGTGCTCCAGGCTTCGTTCCATGCCGAGTTTTAGCGCGAACGTGTCGTTCATGCGTACCTCGTGTGCATAGATGTCCTGTACCAATCCACTCTGACGCGCCAGCTTCATCAATCCGGTGTAACCCGGAATGAGTTGGCATTGGTTGCCAAACGGGACAAGGTGAGCTTCGCCCATGAGTCCGACTTCAAGTCCAAGTTGCGAGGACTGAATGACGGCAGCAAACACACTGCGCGGGTCGCACTCACCCAGCTTCGGGGTCATGCGAAACGCCGTGAGCGCAATGCGTGCCATGCGATCAGGATTGATGTGCTTGGGCAGCGCGCGGGCGATTTCTCCCTTGAACTGTTCAAGCATTGCCGGGAAGCCTTGGGGTTGCTCGTTCTTGGCTGCGGCGGTACGGTTGATGTTTTTGAGTGCTTGTAATGACATGGTGTTTCTCCTTTTTGTTAAAACAAAAAAAACGGAGACACCACGCCCCATAGGGACAATGGATGTCCCCGTGGGGTTGCTTGAATCGAACCGGTTGCCCGAAACGATGCTTAATGCTGTTTTACCTTTCGGAAAGGCCAGCCGCCTTTTTCACGTCACTGCATTACGCAGCAACTTGAATTTTCTTCTTTCGCACCCTCTGCTTCTTTACAGTCAGAACAGGAAAGACTAATCCGCGCCGAATGAATGTGGGTGTTTCAAGGCCTGCCCAGTCTGGTTCGTTTGGCATTGATGCCGCCGGAGTCCTGGTTGCAGGCTTTGCTCTCATGCGTGGCTTGATAAATACCACCACAGCTCGAATGGCCGAATAAACCGCCCACGCCAGCATTACCAAGATAAAAATTCCCATTTTATGTCTCCTTTTTGAAATGAAAAAATGGGGACACAAATCCTTGGCGGGGAAGTATCCCCGATAGGGTTGGTACTACTATTCGATATCGAAGTTTGCTGCCCAGCGCGGAAGATCAATTGTCTCGATCTCCCCAGTCGGTTGATAGCCAGGGAACTGTTTGTTTTCCTGGCACCATTTCAGCAACTCAAGCGCACCGCGATACTTGGCACGCCCCACTTCGATCATTTGTTGACTGGCGATGTAACAGGCCGTCGAATACGGTGCATTTTTTTCCACTGCGATAAAGTAAAAGTTGACTGATTTTCCAGTCACCGCCTTCATGCCATCAGTATAAAAAGCGGCCTGCACGTCATAGCCAAGATTGGCTATTGCTTTGGAGAAGCTGTCTTTGCTCGCACCACAGCAGCTTTTAAGGTCTGCCATACCATACTCGCTCATCCAGTCTGGACGTATCCTGCACGGCAATCCCGTGTAGTCATCAATCCAAAACAGGGATGTCTCAGCTTCGCCATCGTCAAGCATTTTGGCTGCGCCCGCGTGATTGAAAACGCTTACCCTCATGGCAGCAAGTGTGTCCATCTGCTCTGTGCTCAAAGATATCTTGCCCGCATTTTCAGCATCCCACTTTGCGGCTATTTCCTTGCCTTCCTTTGTGCGTCGGTCGAACTTCGGCGCGAGCACATAATCTTTGGAAAAGACCTCTGGTTCAAGGATAAAGCCGTGGAATGCCGAACCAAATTCCATTGCTGGCGTTGGCTCGGCTGACCCCGTTTTGTATTGCAGGTAGTGTTCGGGGGACTTGAGTAGTTGAACAATCCCGCTGTGTGATATTGCCTCACTGGCGTGGTAAACCTGTATAGGCAAGTCTCTGACGATGCGTTTCATTTGGTGTCTCCTTTTTGGAATAAAACGGAGACACCATGACCCTTGCGGGGAACGATGTCCCCGCTGGGTGGTTATGACGATTGCTCGTCTTCTGTTTGTTTTGATTGGTCAGCCGCCAATATCAGCACATGGCATTAAGCACATGAAGCAAGATGTGGCAGACACTACACAGGTTTTATTCTTCCTTCCATCCGGATAATCCGCAAAATTGCCAACTTTCCATCAGATTTTTTCTGAAGCCCTGTTTCACTATTTAATTTTGTAATTGTTCTGTTTTTTGGTTCAAGAACCGCAGAGGAGAAATTCATGGAAAACGGTAAAGCAGTAAAAGGCGCACCCAGAAAGAAAGCCGATGAATTCAGTAATCCATTCCTGACCCAAGAGGTGGAGATACATTCGTCACCCGCCCAGGCTGTTTTTGAAAACGGCTACGAGAAATGCGACTCGGCACTGCATAGCTTGAGCGTTGTTCTGCCAGCGGTACTCAAAAGTGATAACGAGATAATGACCGTTAATGGTACGGTCGATCACTTGATTAACAATGCATTTGCGAATATGCGCAACGAAAGCGCGCGGCTCAAGAAGATCTCCGAGGACAACGGCATTGATATTGGCAGGGTAAATTACACGAATGTCACAACTTACCGAGCCAAAATAACTTGCAACAAGTCCGGCCAATATCTGCAAATGATCCGTGAGCTCGATAAATTGATGGAGTTGGTGCATTCAACATGGCTTGCCGGATTCATAGCCGACGATGCAAAGGGCGCATTGGAGCGGCAATGGCGCAGGAAGACGCTGGGGGTTTCAGCAGAAATTTCTGCAATCCTGGCGCGCGCATTCAGTGCCGCGCAGAAGCTTAAACATGATGTTCAGGCAGAATCCGACCAGGCGGCAACAGATAGCACCGCAGACAACGCAGCAAAAACGTCCAAGAAAAAGTCGCGCAAGATGCAAGCCAAGACGCCTGATAGTGCGGAAGCGAGCACACCCTTGATGGGCGAGGATCCCGGTCTGGCGGAACAATCAACGAAAGGAAATGGATTGGTGACTGTTACTTTATAGTGCTGCCCAGCAAATCACGCCCCAAGTCATACGCAAAAATCGACACAAAACCAATATTTTTGCGTATAACTTGGGAATAGGGTTCCTTGAATAATTTATCGATGACCGACATGTCCATGGTCGCGCCCACATCTCCTGCGAAGATGCGTTGGTCGTACACAACCTGAAGCAAGAAGCTCTTGCTTACGCCATTAACGAGCAAGGTTAGATTGTGAACGCGATGAAATCCTTGCGGGCTTTTGCGGGGAGTAGGACTTGAGTTTGGATTTGTTCATTGCTTGCTTACATTGTCCGACTGCTAGTGAGGGTGGCAATGGGCATCGCCCACAACGGACGGTCATTGACTCGGCCAATGGGCAGCGTTTCGGTTCCATCGTAAAGAATGATGCCTGCCTTGAAGTTCTGGGGCGCAACACTGGCCAGCCGCTTTAATCCGGCGAGGTCGCTCAAGGATACGCTGGCGGCAGCTTTAACTTCGATGCCGACAATTTCCCCCGAGGCATTCTCAACGACGAAATCAACTTCATACTGGTCTTTGTCGCGGTAGTAGAAAAGTCCATATTCACCTTCTGACCAGGTAATTTGTTTGCGTAGCTCGGCGAACACGTAGCTTTCCAGCAATTGACCAAATAGATTACGTTGGCGCATCGGATCGGAAAAATCCAACAGCACGCTCAACAGGCCAGAATCATTAAATTGCAGCTTGGGTGTTTTAACCAAACGAGATAGCCGGTTTCCCGACCACGGCTGCAGCCGCTGCATCAAATACATTTGCTCGAAGATGGTGATGTATTTGCTGGCAGTCTTATGATCAATGCCGACTTGTCCGCCCAACTGGCTGTAGTTGCAAAGCTGCCCTGCGGTCTGCGCTAAGGCGCGCATCAGGCGGGGCACCTGATCGAGTTTGTCAATGCTGGCGATGTCTTTGATGTCGCGTTGGATCAGCGAGTCGATGTATTGTTTTGCCCATGTTTTACGGCGGCGATTGTCCTCACGCGATAACGCTTCTGGATAGCCACCTCGAATGACTTTATCCACCAGTGCATCACCCACGGCTGGCTGAGTTGCCGCCAAGATGCCATCTGCAAATAGAATGTCGAGCCAAGTGAGAGATGATTCAGGATTGGCAGTGATCTCACACTGAGCGAGGGGCAGCAACACCAAGGTTTCCATTCGCCCTGCGAGCGAGTCGGCAATACTCGGCAAGGCCATCAGGTTGGCCGAGCCGGTGAGCAAGAATCGGCCGGGGCGACGATCTTCATCCACCGCTTTTTTGATTGCCAAAAGCAAATTGGGCGCGCGCTGTATCTCGTCGATCACAGCACTATCAAGACTGCGAATCAATCCGACCGGATCTTCTTGCGCTGCTAGCCGAGTCAGTTCATCGTCGAGCGTGAGATAACGCCGCTCGTTCCCTGCCAGTTGCCGCACTAAGGTGGTTTTGCCCGCCTGGCGCGGGCCGCTCAACAACACGACCGGTGTGTCTGCCAGCGCAGCCGTCACTCGTGACTGGATGTATCTAGGATAGATTGTTGTTGCTTCAGTTTCGAGCATGCCTGACCGTCTCGTCCATTTGGGATTTAAGTATAGTCTAATTGGGATTATTTATCTTTGTTTCGGGGATTATAGCGAGCGTGAATGTGCATGAGCCAATAATCTTTTTCAACAAGGTAGGGATAAATTGTTAGCCGCAAGTAGAAATGTCCGGTTTCTCCAAAATAGAAATGTCCACTCGCCTGCCAAGTAGAAATGTCCCTGGCGGTTTCCGAGATGGCTATATCCGCCGTTCAGATACCGCCTAGTGCCAAATTTCAGCACGCTATCATGATTTTCGTTGTACATAGCCTTGACGCTATATATCAATTTGATATAATTCGCTCGTGCACATCATCTCCATCAAAATGCTTCGCGAGTTCTGGCAGAAACATCCAGAGGCGGAAAAGCTTCTACGCGAGTGGCACTCAGTTGTGGAGCACGCTGAATTCAGGGACTTCAACCACGTTCGTGAGTTTTTCAACTCCGTCGATTACGTGCCGCCCTATACGATCTTTGATGTGGGTGGAAACAACTATCGCCTGATCGTTATCGTCAGATACAGGTTCAAGAAGATATTTGTGCATAAGGTGATGACGCATCGGGAATATGATGACTGGAACAAGCTCTATAGGAAAGGCAAAGGCTAATCATGCGCGCAGCACACACTCAGTTTGACATCCAGGCTATTCAATCCTCTTGGCAGGCTTTTGATGCAATGGCGCATCTTCGCCCAATCCATGATAAAAAAAGTTATGACCGTATGGTGGCCCTGATGAATTCCCTGCTGGATACCACCGGAGATGACGAAGACCATCCGCTGTCAGGCTTGCTTGATTTGGTTGGAGATATGGTCTCGAAGTATGAGCAAGAGCATTACGCCGTCGAGGCAGCAGAACCCAAGGATGCCCTGCGTTTCTTGATGGATGCTCGCGGCTTGAAGCAAGAAGACCTGTCAGCCATTGTGCCACAGAGCAACCTGTCGGCAATCCTGGCAGGGAAACGAAAAATCAGCGCAACCTTGGCAGGCAAACTGGGTAAGTTCTTCGGCATTAGCCCAGCTGTATTCGTGCCAGTCTAATTTGAACTGTACACAAAGCACTGTCCGCTTCCAAGATGCCCAAAATATAGCTCAGTGTCGGCGGTGTCTGAAACCACCGTCCGCTATTGGGTTATCTGAATAAATTCACATGATTGCAAACTTTCAACGTCGGCTTGAAATAAGGCAGTCAGCTTGAGCGCGAACAGTATTCGCGAACAGTATTCGGGACAGACCACGGTTTAAAGATAAACCGTGGTCTGTCCCCTATTCTCCCTATGTCCCCTATTCTCTATGTTAAACTCCGCATATGGCAAGACCACTCAGGCTGGAATTTTCGGGAGCGCTTTATTATGTCACAAAATGCTGGAATGTTAGAACTGACCCCCGTTAACTCAATTTAACTATGCTGTAATAACGCGCTACTCTGTGAACACTAACAGTGGATCGACCCGATCCAGTGTGGTAGGGCGGGATTAATAGACCTCCCTTTCATGTGTTCACTTCCCAGTAGGAGGCGTGTAATTATGGAAAAAGGATTCTCTGTTGTTGTAAAAGACTCTGATGGCGTCAAGGTAACAATGACGTACGACCTCAACGCAATGTCCGATGCGGAAAGGACTGCATTCCTCAAATTCCACTCAGTAGGAAAGAATGCAACCCTCACTCAAGAAGAGAAGGATTTGCTTGCATCCAAGAAGATATATATGCAAGGAGGTGCTGGCGTAAACTTTTGCTGTCGATTTGATTGGCACTTTTCCGAGGTCTAGGGTTTCCCAAAATTCGAGGGCAACTCCCAAGTGTCTAGCCCGCGCATGTGAACTTCGTTTGCTCACTTTCGCGGGTTGGGATGTTGTTGGGCACAACCATAACTAGGATCGCACGCGTGTCATATTCCGAACTTTTCCACTCGTCCCGCAATTGGATCTTCGAAGACCTCTCCAGGTTCTCTCTAGATAAGGGCTCCAACAGTGCTCGAATCGTAGAGCTGCTGAAGCCGCTTGGCGAGTTGACGCTTGCCGCATCTCTGCTGTCCAGATTATCCCATCTCTCGGAAGATCAGACGTGGAGAATGGCGTTGGACTTCTCGTGGGAACAGCTCCAAGAAGGAAATCTGCTGTTTGACGTCCTGAAGGAGAGGCCAGATTTGCTGGTGATGCTGTCCTTGTATGCTACGCTTCACCATGAGGGATACAGGAACAAAAGGCTTGAAGATCAGATTGCCCAATTGGTAAGTACACCTGGGTTCTACCAAACTGACATGCTCGCATGGAGGCGCTTGGATTTGTTGGTTGGCATCCAAGAGTTCGGCTTCCGAAGTGATATCGATTCTGAAATATCGGAGACTTTCGAGCGGACTTGGCTGAGCAAGTGTCACTCCCCTTGGACACTCACAGATGCGGCAGCTTACGGGCTAACACACACCGCCTTCTACATGACCGGTTACGGATTCGGTGTTTCTCGTTTGCCAAACCGCGTTGCGAGCTATCTCTTGGACAATTGTTTGCCATGGACGCGGATGTATCTGGATGAGGGCAATTTCGATCTCGCGGCGGAAATGATAATGACGCGATGCTGCGTTCAATCGCCCTTGAAAGATGCTGAGCACTTGCTTCCCAATGACTTCCTTAACGCGAGGCTAGATGACGGAGCTCTACCCTGTCCCGCTTACGGGGCACTTACCTTAATATTTGGAGAGAGCGATCCTGATCGTCGTTACTTCTTACAGCACTACCACACAGTGCTGGTTACATGCATGGCAGCGGCTATGGCGATCAACAGAGCTGCGCACTGAGCCGCCGCGGGGAATGCTGCGTAACTACGGAATACTTCAGGCACATTGCCCTCTACGTCAGAGTTTCAACCACGCGCCAAGCAGAAAACGACCTTTCTATACCTGATCAAAGGAAAAAATTGATGGTATAACTGTGTCCTGACCCACTACATCCTTTATGAAAATAAGGATTTTGCTTATTTTCATATTTCAGCATTACATTCACAATGTTTTACAAGTCAATCAACAGCCAACAGCGCCAAAATGTTTTAAATTGGAAGGGTTGCAATGAATCAGATTTTACTAAATCTTGAAGCTATTGAAATAAGTAGAGACTGTCCAGCAGGTGATTGCGGCTTGCCATCACAAACCTTGATATCCTATCCAATAGGATTTTCTCGACGGCGTTTTATTCAAAGTTTAAGCGCGGTTGCTACATTCTTCATTTGCAACCCAGCCAAGGCACTTCAATCCATAAATATCACTGCAAATGGCAGCCGTGCAGCATTATCGTGCGACAACGTCACAATCTGGTCTATCGATACATCGTGGCTCGCCGGAAATCCACGCTTTGACGTTTGTAAACGAGGTAAGGAAATCCTAATCTCTCTTACCGGATCAAGATATCCAGGTACCGATCTGTCCGCAGACTTTCAAGCGAGCATCTTTCAAGGCTTTGACTCTCCGGTCATACAGTTAAAGCATTCGCTGGCTACCGAACTCACCGAAGCTCCCCTCATTGATTGGTTGTCGGGGAAACGGCAACTCTCTTTTTCAGATCGAGACTCGTTGTTTTCGGCTGAGGTAGGTAATTTTTTGCACATTAACCAGACGTCTTCGGCGCGTGTATTTGTTTCTCCTAGTTTGGCACTGAACGCAGCGGCCACCAACGGCTGGAATATTGGCGGGACAGAGTTTTCTGGACAAGGTGACAGCTTTACATTATCGCGCATGTCGCAATCTGAGCTGGTAAGGTCCAGCGCGTCGATGCTCCGATCACAAATCATTGTGAATACATCATCTGGTGCCACGCGCATGTCGCCGCTCGTTGCTGAATCCAAGGCCCAAGGCTATTCTATTGGGGAATCCGGGCTGTCATCTATCCGCATTGAGGCTGCAGAGGGTCTCGAGGGATTGCGACATTATGGGTTCCTTTCCGATGGAGCCGGCGAGGCAGTCGTATCAAAGCTTTCAGACACTGATCCGAATATTCAAGTGAGCAGAGTGCTCACGCGGGAGCCACGATATGGAAGAGCCCTCGCGGCAAACGGGCAAAGTCATGCCCTCTTTGCTGGCGAACAGGGCCAAGGCGTAACCCTTTTTGGGCAATACGCTCTACTGACCGCCCCCCCGTCAGACGGCAACCAGGTGCGGGTTGAGTCGAAGCAAGGGACTTGCGTGGTTGATTGCGGTGCGTACCCCCAATCACTGTCAATAGCGTCCGACGCTGATGTGAGTATCACAATGAAGTTTCCCCGACCCGCAGATTTATCAGAAAATTCAGAAAAAAAACTTCCGGCAATTTGTTCAGTTTTCCCCTTCACCTTCACTCAGAAAGAGCTATCGCTGGAGGGCGCCGAGATCACTTTCAAGAAACCAACAAATGCACTCTTGCTAAAGTTTCGCTTTCATGGATTCAAGCTTATTCATACATGGAAAGGAACGCAACTGCACGCCGAGCGAGATTGTCGTCTAACGCTTTTGGCTGGCGCGCAAGCATTGCTTGAGCAAGCTTATTTTGAACCACCTATTATAAAACCGACGACCCCAGAGCAAAAAGAGGAAGCAAGAAAGCAAAAGGAGGAAGCAGAAAAGAGGTTTAAGCAATGGATGGAGGCTCAATACGATCGCAGTGGGGCGTCCCCGGCCGGGAGGCAGAAATTCATAGATGACGCATTAACCTTGTACAAAGGCAACGATCCCATCGTTTCTGAAACAATCAAGGCTGCTTTTCCTTCCGAAGCCCGCATCTCAGGCGAGTCTCAACTCGTATTTCGGCTTAAGCGGAACATGACCCCCCCGACGCTAAAGAAACTTGGCACCCTCGAACTTTCCCTGAGTCATCTGCTCGACCAGGAGCTATGGGAACTGGTAGTTGTTCAAGATGCCGCCAGTAGTGAAACGGCCAGAGATGACCTAACGAAATTTTCCGGGCAGACACCCAATAAGGATGTACCACCTTCGGAAGCAACCTATCTTGAAATGCCATCGTCGCTGTATATTTCACCAAACGAGAATGCCCATTTCAAAATTGAGGGGTTGTCAGACGAGCCTGGGCATGTCTTTAAAGACATTTTTCGACTGGTTGGCGACACAACGCAGACCCAGAAGGGCCTGCCGTTAAGGGCAATTGGAACCCAAGGATTCATCACAGATGGAAATAAATTGCCCGAACATTACGATCCAGGCTGTCATGCAGATTGTCCTGACTACCATGAATTTCGCACCGCTCTCGATGCACGGGACAGAGCTGAATTCGTCTGGCTCTCATCACAGTGGGGGCGACGCGCGTTATTAGGTACGAAGGATGTACGCATCTTAAAGAAAGTACCCATCTTGGGGCAAGATGGAAAACCCATGGAGCAGGATGAATCATCTATCTGCACTCATCTTTCGCCTGGCAGCAATAAAGAAGATTTCAAAGGGGTATATGTCCCGCAACCATTCTACGCAAGCAAACTAATGCTGTCTTCGTTGGGGGGATCACTGAAGTCCCTTGGACGATGGGATCCCCCCGCCCTATGTGCCTTTGCCTTGAGCGTTGAACGATGGGAACACAGCTCCACCTTTGCGCGACAGTGCCTTGATGAAGTTGTGTATAAGGGATTTTTGCTACCATTCGGAATCAGGGCCTCACTTATAAAGGTCACGCGCCGTCAAAAACGTCTATTTCCAGAGCTTGGCGTCATGTCGATACCTGTACAGCAGTTTTTCCTCGAATTATCGAACCCGACTGTCGAGTACAGTGAATTTCTTGCCCCACATAAGGGAAGAACCTGGCCGTTTCGCAGGATCGACATTCAATTGCACGGAAGGCTACAAATTGATGACCCAACAAATACTGACTTCTGCAATCTAGGACAGTCGGCCTTCCGGATTTGCGTTGGAGGTCTTGGTTATCATTTCGATTTCGAGATCGATGGCGACCCGAAGCGTCGGGGTAATGCTTGCTTTGCGTTCGTGGACAATACGGTCGCTCATAACAAGGACGCACTCGAAAAGGTCACAAACGCATTCAATTGGTATTCTTGTGAAGATTGGGCAAAAGATGATGATCAAACGTGTGCGAGAGGTATAAATCATAATAGAAGCCAATATTCCTTGGATCTCCAAAAATCGAAGGTTCAGTATGCACCCTCAAAAAAGCCAGACGACACCTCGCACATAACCGAACGCATGTGGGTCAAGCTTGGAATGAACGAGAAGCTTGTCAATTCGGCCGTTATTGAAGCCAGCGGCAAGCCGCCTACGTTCCCGGAGATGGAAGAGGCAGAGGTTATCATTCCGGCTGTTAACCGGCTGACTGGGCGTGATACAAATGCATCAACAAATGTCAGCCTAGCAGAAGTATTCAAAGCCGTTGGATTTGATATCGATCCATCCGGTAGCGCCAAAAATGATAGTGAAGTATTTCTTAAATTTACCAAGCCCATCTTGATGTCATTCTCCGGGAAAGGGGATCGCGCAGGCGCCGTTGGAACACCGAACATGGAAGCGCAGTATCTTTCGCGCACAACTGGCCTCATGGGCAAGACCGACAAGCCTTTGACTCCTGGAGACGGCCAATCCATGAACTTGGCAACCAGCGCTTTGAATTCGAGTAGCAGATCTAAGGTAAATTTTCAACCAGCCGAGCTGTTTAGCCCCGACGCAAAACTTCTTGGCGTGATTCCTTTTTCTAATCTGTTCGATATGATAGGTCTCAGTGAAGTCCCCAGATTTATCGAATCAACCCGCCACAAAATCGATTCTACAGTTGCTAAAGTGGAGCAAGAAGTTTGTACCTTCGTCGTTGAAGGTTTGGTTCTGGTTGGTCATATTCTGTCCAAAATCGAAGCCGAAGTGGAAAAGTTCGAGTCCCTTCTGCCGCTACAACAACATTTAAATGAATTTAAAAGCGCACTTGGCGAAATACAAACGCAATGCTCGAGCGGGTTTGATCCTATAACTGCCTCGACTTCTATTGCCAAAGCGGGTTCAGCTGCAGAAAATGCGGGACGTTACGTCGATAGCCTTGCTCAAAATCCGGCATTATTATTACCTGCTCCAATCATAGACGCGATCAATGCATGGACCCTGTTGGTCAAAAAATTATCAGAACAATATAGGAACCTTCAATCGACCTTGAGTGGACAAATTGAACTATTAAAGAGTGACTTTTTAGATACCGTAACAATAGTAACAACCGATCTAGGCGAAATTGCTGCACGCCAGCTCAATATTGAATGTACGAAACTATTTAATAGCATTGAGCGCACGCTTAGATCAGTGTTGCCTACTGACCAGCAAATCGAACAATTTCTTGAGTTTTACACGAGCTACCAGACAATCTATGCTGGTATCGTGGGCCAGTATAAAGAGGTAAGCGACCATTTGGCTGTCTGCGAAGCAATTTTATTGCCAGTTGCTAAACTGCATGTGCTATTGCTCCCAAACAATACTGATAGCTTTGTAAACAAGTTAACCAGTAGGATGCAAGAACCGCTTGTGTCTCTCGATGCGAAATTAAGAAAATGGCCAGAGAACGCAGCTGAAGATGCACGGGCATTTTTTCGCCGCGTCGAACCATCGATCGATGGCTTTTCAACTGCGCTTCGGAGTTTATTGGAATTGCTGAAGTTGCAAGAATTAAGTCTAGTAGATCGTTTTAACAATGCCAAGGTTAAAAAATTCGCCGATAAAATTGCCGCAATATCAAATCACATCCAAGTCATTAAAGTCTCACTCGATGAATTGACTGACGCAACGATACGTTCACTTGGGGAACACGGAACTGTTAATCCCTCAATGGCAGCCTATTTGACGGGTATTCAGGGAGAGGTTGCGAAAGCGCGCGAGAAATTTGCTAAAGCTTGTGCTGATATAAAAGATTTTTCAATAGAATTGCACGGTACCCAAAAGAAGATCGTAGATTTGATGCAGGATTTAAAACTCCGGCTACTAACTGACCGGGCAAGAGTGCTTCCAACAATTCTCCAGAAAATACAAGATACTTGGACCATCGCTAACAATGATCAGGAAGCTCATAATAAAACGATCGAAGTAACAATAGAAATTGTCAAATTATGCGCTCTGGTTGACTCCCCATACAAGCCTTACAAGAAGGTGGAGTTTAGGGACACTGTTCTGAAGCTGGACAAGTCCCTAGGGAAGATTTTAATCACAGTTCACGATACCCTAAACTCCTGGATCGCTTTCGTTGTGCCGAATGCAGAAACCCCTCAGCCGTGGCTTTCAACGATCGAGCCTCACCTTAAATTCTTTGCGCCTAATTTATACGGCCAACTGGAGATACTGATAAATAAGGTCAACGCTGCCCGGAATAAACTTGTTAATGGCATTGTCATCCTACCGGGTACTGCACCTTCGTATGACATCGACAAACTTGCTGACTCCGTGAAGGATGTCAAGGACTCCTGGCGCGACGTGACCGCGGAACTGAAACGGATTCTTGAATATCCAGGGGATACGGTCGTCGATTATATCAAAAATGAAATCAGGGAAGATATTGCGCAGCTGCTAAAGAAACTCATTCCTGCGGAGATACGCCTTGATTACAATTTCAACATTGAACTATCCAAGCCCGACGGGACTGTATTCGAGACAGGATTGGGCCCGGGTCGTGGCACGGGGCGGCTCGATCTGAAGTCGGAAATCGTTGCAGACGTTATGCATGGAACGTCGACCGCTAATTTCACAGGAGAAGTATCGAATTTTCGTTTGAATGTACTTGGATTTTTAGTAATCCCTTTTGAGTATGTCAAGTTTGAAGCAAAAAGTGGCTCTGGACCTAAATTGTTTCCTCCTAAAATAGGTAATAATATTGAGTTTAAAGGTTGCTTGAGTTTCGTAAATGACCTGAAGGGCTTTTTTCTTGGAGGAAGCGGCCCCTATGTATTACCCAAGCCGAGTGGAATTAAGGCTGGATATGCCTTCCGGCCGGACCAGATAGTGATCGGTGGGATGTTCATTCAGAACCTCGTAATTGACGCCGGTATCGAAATTCCATTCGATGATAGGGCTGCAGTCACCACCTTTGCTGTATCGAGCCGCCAGAGCCCTGCACTGTTGTTCATTTCCCCGTATGGTGGCTCAATGTTCTTCAGCCTGATGATGGCTGGTGATCGCCTCGTTTCCATGGAAGCCGAATTTTCGGCAGGTCTGGTCTCTGCCTTTGAGTGCGGTGTAGTAGTGGGAACAGGCCGTTGTGCATTAGGTATATCTTTAAGTCAAAGCGATAAAGGAATAACCCTTGGAGGATTCTTTTACATCGGAGGAGCAGCCACTGTGGCGGAACTCATTGGAATCGCGGCGAGTTTACGCATAAGCCTTGTCTACAATAGCGGTAACGTCACTGGACACGGCGAGTTTTCCGTCGAGATTGGTTGCGGCTTCTTCTCATGGACCTATGACTATACGATTGGTTACCAAGTAAGCAGAATCTCCAGAAGCACGCCAACTAATCTTCTCAGTACCCAATCGCTTCCGGGTGCAACCTCACAGCGTCAACCCAATAACAAACCGATTGATAATCTCAGCATCCCAGCATTGGGCGACTTATTTATGAATCTAAAAACATGGCATGAATTTGAGGCCGCTTTTGCGGACGTTTAAGGGGGAGCAAATGCAGGACTCTATACCAAGCCAATGTGACCCGATAATCCCGAATAATAACCCTATGATTGTCAGGTGGATCGTGATACCCAAAGGTTTATCTGAAATACAGGGTCAGACGAACATAAAATCCCTTTCATTGACAGTCATGCCTGTCCTGGATCAATCTACTTTTGTATGGAACGGCCCGTTTGATAAAAATGCGACCTATCGCAATTGGGCTACATGGGTGAAAAAATCCTTATTGGGACTGAAAATTAGCATCTCTCCATTGAATGGCCAGTGTACCGACGATACCAGTTGTGTTTATCCTGTCAATTTTTCTGAGGAAATGAGAAACAAGATCATTATGGACCAGTTATGGGATACCTTTTTTAACGGCTCAAGGGCTGGCCAGGACGTCAGCCCTTCTAGCACGATTTCATCCGCCGCTGCTGCGGAATTGATTGCCCTGGACCAGACCAGCGTTTTCGCCAAAACATCACAGGAAATTATTAAGCACCTTATTTCCATGCATATGTCAAGATCTATCAATGGCGCTAACCGGAATGGCAACATGCGGCCTCCATCGGTTCGCATTGACCAGCTTTTTTCCCCCTCCGGCCAGACAAATGAAGATCAGCCCATTTTATCCGGGCCAGACTGTTCCAGGCCAAGCTGTTGGGAAGACAATTTAAAAAAGGGCTACAGCCAAATTTCAGATATTTTCTTGCCAGTGAAACCATCACTCAGCAGGTTGTTTGCAGCACAAACTGCCTCTCCTCAATATAATACCAACGAAGTAGGTGATGAAAGGTCGTTAACGAACGATCTATTAGATTCTTTAAAGAACATTGAATCAGTTTATCGTGCAGTTCCAGCTTTGTCTCATGAGAGTATGAAGACATATATGAGCAAAGGTATGGATCGGCAACCGATATTCACTGCCGAAGCTGTAGGGTCCATGCTCGAAGGATTTAAGAAGGTATTTAGTTCGAGGGACAAATACAACACTCGAAATGATCCAACTGTAAAAAAATTAGATCACCCCTGGGCAAATGTCGCTGTGCAGCACATGATCACCACCATACCTTATGTAGCGAACAAAAAAGTTATAGCCAAAATGGCAAGAGTTGATTCATCCAAAAGCCCAAAACAACGTTTAGCGATGCTCATGGCAGAACCAGGCCTTCTTAGCTCCATAGGCTTACTCTTCGATGTTGAAATCCCGATTGAATCGCACCAAGCGATAGGAGATGAATTCCGCATTTCTGTGTCAGCGAATTGGAAAACTTGTCCAGCGTTTCTTGAACAGTGCCCTAAGACGGTTATAACAGAAAAGGGAGTCCCCAAGGCAAAGGAAAGTGTGTTTGACGAACAAGGATTTTTGAATCTTGGGGCGAGAAATGAACAAGGGGAGCCACAATTCGTTCTAACTGACTTTCGCTTCGATGAGGCACTTCGTCATCTACAGAATGGAGCACACGCCGACAGAAACCAGCTCCCGGAATATTCGCCGGGTGCAAATGCACTGTTATTACCTGCTTTCCAGTTTAGCGAGATCCTTTCGCATGATTTGGCCTTGCACTGGGTTAATCGGAGAGACGCGGCTGTTAATCGAAAAGAATTTAAAGAGAACGATGACCTTTATCTGGATAACCTCGCTATTGGGATTCGCCCACATCTGGGTCGGTTAAGCGATGATGATTCTAAAAAAATTAACTGGTTTGATTTGGCTGGAAAACACGTCACTTATGATGCACTAAAAGGTAAAGCCCGAACCTCAAGAGATATCGCAAGAGACGATAGTTATGCGCCACTGGTCAGCTATGACAAATTGGAAACAGGTAAATCAAGAGTCGCCGAACTGATGTGTACCTGGAACGGTTGGGGGCTAGGTTTGCCACTACCTGGAACTAAATCAACGAAGCACCAGTTCCCAAAAAAAGAGTCTGCTCGGCCACGCTCTTTTCCACCGTTCCGATATGGGGATTCAGTCTGCATGGCAGCCCGGCTGGTACTCAGAGATGGTTCATGTCTCCTGTCTGCAAATGAAGCTGCATCAAAACTGGGGGCGAACTGGCCAGAATCAGAAGAGGGCTCGCCACTTATCGTTGGAAGCCGTGAAGAATCAGTCTCCAAGCCATTCCGCCTGCTTCGGTGGGAGCGGCTCAGAGCGCCGGCCATCTTGCATGACAAGCCCCCCCGTCAGCACAAATGGTGGCCCCCTGAAAGTGCTTCGCGCGCAGTAGTAGCCACTAGCCATCAGCATGGGCTGGAAAACCATTCCGTCTCTTTTCGTTTTGTCGTTCCCGATAAGGAACCTGACATGTTTTCTACATGGAAACATGGCATGTTCAATAAGACTGTCGATCCTAAAGAAACTGCATTCCCTAATGCGACCATGGATAACGAAGCCAATTTCATCCCTGTTCGGTTATCGTATGGGGATAGAACAGAACCAGCATTCGAAGAAAACAGTGTATTTGGTTCACCACGGTCCATTCCATACCACCCCGACCCCTTGGTCACACAGATTCACATATGGGCTGTGCGCCGTCTGCATGCAAATAGCACAGAATGGGTGCCGATTGGCAATACAGATGGTACAGAAGTTTGCGTGAAATTCAACGTATACCATTCTTCTCATTGGCCTGCTGCAAATGCACTACACATACAAGTAATTGCGGAAAAACGAAAAAAGCCTGGCCCATTACTTGTTTTGCATGAAAAAATCAATGTCTTAAAAGTGCATGTTCCAGAAGGGGAATCGATGACATTGGTATTTGCCCCGGCAGGAGATGAGGCAACAATTTCAAAGAAACATGCTTTTGGGCTTAAACGTTGTAAACAAATGCTTACGAAATTTTTTGTAGAATCTAAGCTGCACCTGCTCTCAAGCAACCTGTACCCGAAATATTCTTCCTGCCTGCCATTTCTGGCCAACACATCAATGCTCGATATTGAGCATGTGGTGGATCAACCAGCATTTCGGCCTACGCTGCAGCTCGTTGGGGAACAAAAAGAAGGAACTATAGAACTCAGTCGATCTCCAGACCAAACCATCCAGGATATTGAGATTGAAGTCAAATTCGACCCAGGCAGTACCGGCGCGGTCGAAATATATGCATCGTGGATCGAGCGGGAAGGCAATCTTAAGAGACTGATTGAGGCGCAAGAAAAAAAAGGAAAAACAAACTGGGAAAATTCTTTCCCCAGATTGGTAGCCAAATTTGACCATAAAGATATGGAGAAAGACCTAATCCATTCGATGCCCGCTACGACACCAGTTATTCGGGATCCAAGCTCCAAGAACTGGAAATTCAAACATGAATTTAATGATTGCAAACATCGTAAAGTTTCTTATTGGGCACGAGGCATCAGCTCCGTATCAGCACAAATTGATGAAGCCACGCATCGCAAGGTAGATAATGAATTTGCAGCTCCGACCTTGGTGGAAGGCCATGACACCGCATTACGAGACCTTACCAATCCAGTCCCTTCCGTTGCCCATATCTTGGCATCGAGGATGCCAAAGGTACCGTCCCTACGATATATCGTGCCCGCATTCTCATTCCGGACCGAAAAATCAAAACACAAAGTCAGGCGTATGCGCTCCAGCCTCCTTTGCTTGCATATGGATGGAGATTGGTGGGACTCGGGTGAAGATGAAATGCTGGCAGTAGTGCTGATCGACCCAACGAAAGTATCCGGCTCCTTTGAAGATGTTCAAGAAAAATATTCACAACTAGCTTCGTTCTGGGGTGCTGATCCCACCAAACAATCGGAACAAAATCTCTCCAGGCTTCCCAACTTTATGGGACCGCAACATTTTATCGAGACGGCAACCCCACATAAGTTGACCTACCCAAAAAAAAATAAATCCGGCCAGATAGAATATGTCACCGCATACCTATCGCTCGCTTTGTTTAAGCCGAAATTCTGCATGGATGCAGGGAGCTGGCGTGTCGAAATTCCGCTTGTAAATCCAAGTGCTGTTTCCCGTCCATTTGTGCGGTTTGCCTTCGCACGCTATCAGAAGTACGCGCTGCCCGATCTACAACTGTCCGATATTGTCGTTGCTGATTATGCGCAACTATCCGATGAGCGAGAAGCAGTGATTATGTGTGACCCCACAAACAATAATTTGATCAGGGTAACCGTTTATGGGATCAGTTTCCAAGGTTTGGAGAGATCCGGTGAGGCACGGGTGGCCTGCTGGCTAGAACGTCGATGCACACCCCTGCATGATGGTGTTGCAGCATGGATTCCAGAAAGCGAGCCAAAACCATTGTCGCGCACGGTTCGTGAAGGACGCGCCTGCTGGCATGGAGAGCTGCCTTCGGCAGAATCCTCCCGATCAAACAACTATCGAGTTGCAATTGTCGAGGAAGAATATTACTTGCGCGACAAAAAAAACAAGGAATACGGCGCGATTCCGATTTATTTTGATTTGGTGCCGGTACGTGAAATCGATTGATTCTTAGACACGAAAATGAATATGCTCGCCATAACCGGCAAATAACAAAGTCAATCAAATCAGGAGATACAAAATGCTAAATATTAGCAACACTACAAGAAAATTTCCCCGCATGATTTATGACACCTTTGTGACTAGTTCTGCAGGAACAAAAATATCGGAACAATATGTCACTAGCAAGAATATTACAGTAAATGCACCAGGTGAAAACAAAGTAAGAGATCACAACGGACTGACCTATGTCTCAATAGGGGGAACAAAGGCGACGATTGTTCTGCCGTGTCTCACGACAAGCGTACGAGTCGGACTAGTGCAGGGCACCGCTGCAAAAGCAACCGTTCGGTTTATTGACGAATACTCCCTTCAAAGGGCAATCGTCATCCCTTCTAAAATTACCCCGGGAGGTGTTTATTATGTTGAGTACTCTGGGGCGGCTTCGGTTATCAGTATTGAAGTGGAGTGGCCAATGGGTGTTGAAGCCGGGCTTGTTGATATTATATTTGTTGTAGATGATATGGAAGAAACAGCAGCGGAAGATGATGCAACCATGGCCAGTATTGAAACCATGGCAAGCATAGACGAGACAACCTGTTCTGGGATCGTGTTCGCAGAAACTAGTATCTTATCTGGAAATACGGATGATTTAAACGCTGCGAGGCGGTTTATTGCCGGCGTGGCATACAAGCGCAACGGCACGGGTACTGCTAAGCCTAAAATTCCTAGTGAGAGTGACCTAGCCAATCCAATTACTAAAGCCATTTGGGAAAACTGCAAAACCGCTGCAAAATCTGCGGCTAACGATGATGTAGGAACCTGTAAACACTTTGTTATCTGGTACTCAGACGATAATGGCAATACACCGTCAAAATTTCCAAAAGAAATTAAAGATCCATGGCCGTATACTCAAATTGACAAAATTAAGCAAAGCTGGGGGCCATTCAAAATGCCATTTCCTCCTATTTTTACGGAATTTAATGAAATCGCTATGCAGCCATTGGATTTGCTCAATCGCGAAATAAACAACATATACGTTATTACGTACTGTGGCGTAGCTTAACGTATTTCAGAATTCATTATGACCGTCTGGCAATAAGGGTAATGTTGGTGCGAGTTGAAAAAACAAAATCAACAGCCCTGCCCCAAGGGGGCGGGGTATTGTAACGAATTGCTCGAAAATCATAGATTTTCATTGCAATGTTATCTATGCGTCGCAAGCAATGGGGAATTTACCCGCAGAGATTTAATCCTTGATTATTTGCTGCCCAGTTATTAATCAAAGTAAGATCGGGCGGATGGATCTTATGTTAACTTTGCCACTATCCCCCGTTGCGTATTGGAATTTTAAATGCAGAACGGAGGAATTCAAGATGACAACTCATCACTTTGGTCAGGGTTCATTTAAAAATGAGCTATGGGTTAACAACAACTCAGTTTTTAAAAAACCAATAGGAGTAGACGTTGAGTTTGTAGGTGCAGGGGCATTTGATTGGGTATTTGACGATGAAAATGGTAAAGAAATTCGAACACTTCGTGAAGAGAATGCACATGGAGGATGGCATAGTATGGATTTTAAATCGCTTGGGCTGTTCAACAATTATAGTATAGGGTTCAGGAATGTCTCTCCAAGTGAATTAACTATAAAGCAAGGCGATGTGCGACTTCCATAGATCCGCTTTAATTGTGATGAAAACAACCTTGGTTGACTAGGAAATAGTATCTCATTTATGGATATAATGACTTCGGATGACAATATTAGTAAATTTAACTGTTTTATTAATACATTACCATCGAAAACAAGCCCATGCGTTATATGAAACAAAGGGCTTATTAATCTATGTCGAAACCAGCCTGTAACAGCAGTCGATAGAAGCCATTGAACAAGATTTAGCTACCGAGAATCTTTGCTGCTTTCCCTAAATCCATCCCTTCGCTCGGCGGTATGCCGTTTCGACATAAATTCAGTTCATAATTCAGCGCAAAGTCCGTTTTACCGCCCTCTTTGGTTGGCGTGTTAGGTTGAATTAATTTAACCGCAAGGCGGCTACACCCTTCCTGGTTAAATTTCTTGATTGTTGATACCTCCGCTCTGATTGGATCGGACGCGCCGGTTACAGTGTGAATTACATCTGCTTCTTTGCCTTCTACAATCCCTTTGGCTGCACCATTTGGCGCATTCAATGCCTGCATGAGCAACGCCTTCATGCTAATGCTTTCCGCTGCGTTTGCCGCAGTTACCAAAAGAGTGATCGTTGCAATGGTGATAAAGCATTTTGTAACGATCATTGACGACCTCGTGTGTAGTAGTTATTCAGCTTGCGCTGCATAGTGGCGGTGCTATCGGTATTGATAATGGTTGCGCTTGGCATTCTTACTTTTGCCATAATCTCGTTGGTGAATTCGGTCAGGTCAATTCTCGAAAAATCCAGACTGGCAAACTCGGTTGGGGTGAAGCCAGTGCAGTCCGTGACAGGCTTACCAATTTGCACTCCACCTGATGTATTGAAAATTCTTGCCAAACGGGAATTGAAACAGCAATAACTTTCCGTTGTCTGCATACAGGTGCCGATAATTGGTATCTTTATTGAACAATGGCTCCCTGTGTAACGACAAAGGTTCTGCCCTTTTTTCATGGCGAGCATTTTTTCTGGCTGGTCGCACGACAAAAGTTCTTGAAGAATCATCAGTCCTACTTGGATCGCAAGTGACGTGGGGTCGAATGCAAAACTGATCCCACCAAAAGACCCCAGTGCCCCAGGTACTGCTCCCCACGTTGCGGTAAAGCCGTAAAGCGAAAAAGACGGACTGAATGGCATCGACGACCCACCGACGAGTGATCCGACCGGGGTTGATGCAAGCGCCGAGTCCAATCCTCGCACAATATGAAAGTTATCAAACAGCGTGTCATACATGTAACTGCTGCCATATTTCAGTGTCTGTCCACCGGCACTCACGGCATATCCCATGACGGAAGCATTGCTTACTGCCGCACCACCTCCACTCGTCTTGCAGCAGTTAACCAAACCAAACAGTGATTTTTTACAACTAGACCCCTGCCCTCCAAATATACGCAGGCTCGCTGCATCCATGTAATTTCCGGCTTGTCGCATGACTTCCATCATGGCGGCTGTTTGAGCAAAATCCGTGTCCG
This sequence comes from Candidatus Nitrotoga sp. HW29, assembly GCF_924101635.2. Lineage (GTDB taxonomy): Bacteria > Pseudomonadota > Gammaproteobacteria > Burkholderiales > Gallionellaceae > Nitrotoga. The sequence continues at coordinate 22,378 of NZ_CAKMAA020000073.1, forward strand.
GCACATGACCGGTATTGAAACAGTTGCCGCCTGTGCAGTAGGTGTTTCCACCGCAATCTGCAACGGTGGAAGACGACCCGGGCGCGCTTTGGCAGCGATAGGTTTTTTCGGTAAGGCTGCACTGATTGTTGATAGCAGTTGTCAGGCATTGCGATGTGCCGAGCGCGCATCCTCTAGCCTGTAATGCGCCGCAGTCCGTTTGCGGCGTCCCCAGACACGAATAATTGTCTTGCCAGCTCCAGCAGTCTTTGTACACCGGCAATCCGTTAATTATGCGTGTTGCCGCTGGCTCAACGCAGATGTGCGACGCAATCGCGCAGGTCGGGCTGTTTGCGTAAGGTTGGCACTGGGTGTTATTGAGGGTGTCGGTCACAATGGTATAGCTATCAGCTACTCTTAGTGTGTTCGGCGGCGTGGATAACGCCGGGTTGCCACACCGCCATGTGTTATCCCATTGCATGCAGCCAGTGCCAAACGTGGTGTCGATAACCGCACACGTTGAGCTGACTTGCCAACACCCTGAAATTTGCCTGAAGGCTGAACAATAATCGACAGCGTTGGGTTTGATGCAGGTATAGGTGTCCTGATATTCCCAGCAACCGCCAACCTCGGCCAGCGTCACCGTGACACCGACAATAGTTTTGCTGGGTGTGCTATCGACACAGATGGAACTCTCCAGCCGACAATCAGCGGCAATTGCCCGACCGCAGAGCACCATGACGAAAAGGATCACTACAGAGCCGACCAATAAATAGTGTGCCGTGCGCCCCGAGATTGTCGAAGAGACAGGTGGTTCGACAAGCTCACCACGAGCGGATTTCAATCTGTTTAATGACCCAACCACCAACGCTAGCGCCTTCATTACTGTGCTCGCTGTTGCAAGACGACGCACTCGTTGGACGTCCAGGTGCTTACCGTCGAGGCACCTCGCCGACAACTCAATGATTCGTAGCTTTTTGCTGTCTGGCTGCATTGATAGTTGGCATCTGCATCCACCACAATCGTGCGTCCGACAATACACATGTGATTGGTTGTGGTCAGATACTCGTTGCAGACTTCGGTGGTATAGGTTGGCGGCTTGGTGATGGTTTGGGTCGTGCATCCGGTAAAAGCTCCGATTGCGGATGGACTGGCATACCCCAATGATATTGCTGCCAGTGTTCCAGGATTGGCTTCTATGATTCTCGATCTTGTGACATTCGGATCGCCCGGGGGGAGGGTGAACTGCGGTCGCGTTGTCGGGTTACGCGCCATGTAATTGATGGCTTCGCAGTTTTTCTGGAGGAAGGCGTTTGGGTTGACCGGTCCGGTCTGACAGGCGGTCACTTTCCCTGCCCCTGGCGTAATCGTGTCTCCGCTTCCCCCCATGAAATAGCCAGCTTCTGGCGCGGTACTGCTGTAATTGTAGTAGCTCGGATTGAAGCTGTTGACCGTAGTCGCTATCGTGCCGTTGGTGATGTTTGTCGATGCACTGGGGTTGGCACTTTGCGCGGTGGCTTGACCATCGATAAACGCCTGCTCCACGGGCGTAACGGCATGTGACAGCAGCGGGATTGCGCCACTCAGATACAAGACCATGGCAAACTTTCTGCACCCTGCTCTCATGGATGATCCACTTTGACTTTGTCGCCAAACAAGCGCGCAGTCACCGCCCATTGCGGTGACGTGCGCTCGATGTATTCAAGTGCATAGTCCTGACTTACGTCGCCCGTAACCTTCACGTACCGATCCGGTTGAGCGCAGCCACTGTCCAATTGGTCGCCAACGTCGGATTGAGCAAGCACCAGTGCAGGCACTTGATTCACTTTGAACTGAGTAAACGCGGGCGGATGGATGACTGCTTCAACACGATGATTGCCTAGCAGCGCGCTGATGCGCTTTGACATGTCGGTCATTTTGTCGCCATTGAAACCACGGAATATCAGTCGCGCACCGGTTCTTTCCGAACGACACAAAGATCATCATTTCCGGTGTTGCTGGCTTTGTTTGCAAGGGCTGCTGGCGAAATTGCTTTGCCACGTCCGCCGGGTTTGCGGTGGTCGCCGGTTTAGGCAATGCGGTTACATCAGGTGCAAGGGCTCGGTATTGATTAACAACGCGCTCGTTGATCTCCTGGAGAATCCGGTTTGATCTTTCCAGTACCGTTTCTGCGCTGGCTTGCTGCATCAGTAAAACAAGCACACAGGCCAATGTGATGCGTGACGTGACGTTCACCATCAGAAGGCTCCCTGGCAACAGTTCCGCTTGCGGAAGATCATGTAGGCAAAATCTTCGCCAGCGGCCGGTATTTCTTTGCCAGCTCCCCAAATGACAGTTGTACGGCCTAGCGGCTGGCAACATTTACCGTTGATCTTGTCTTGCGCTACCGGAAAGTGCATCTGGTATTTGTAGTTGGTCTTGTCCATGAGCAATTGCGGGTAGTATCCACACATGCCGGAACTCCCCGATGCGGCCCACATCAGCCCTTCGCGATGCATCTTGGCAATGATGCGCGACACCAGCAGGCTCGATGCCTGCACGCCTCCAATATGTGAGGCGACATGTCCGTTCAACGGATACATCGAACCCTGACAACCGGCACACCAGAACAACGTGTTGCTGCCAAATCCAAGGGAGGACGCAACGCAATCCGCGCCACAGGCGAGTCTGGCTACCAGGTTGCCAAACAGGAATGAATCCGGATTGAGGATGCTGGTCATTTCGTCATCATTCCAAAGCGGATCAAGTTCGGTGAGATAGGCCACATCGAACACCTGCTGTTCGAGACACGGACTATCGACAACGGCTTCCAGCAATATCAATACCGGATCAACATACCAATGCACCTGATAGAACGAGCTGGTGTCGGAATTGTCTTTTTTTCTTTGTGTGCCGTGTGGTGCGTCGAATCCGGGGTTCATATCAATACCGCCCAACGATGTCATGCAGAATGGTTTTCGCACCACGTCAACGTGACGCACCGGCTCCCAGAAGCTGATCTTGATGCCGGGATTGACGCCGCACAGGCAAATCGGCGCACCACCGGGATTCGGTGTGTCCTCTTGCCCGAGCGCGACGGGTAGCGACAGTGCGCCCGCACCGAACGTGATTGGGAAAACACAACTCCAACAGATGTCAGTAATCGGATTTGGGAAACGCCCTTGGCACTCAAGAGATGCCATCGCATTCTGTCCACATATCAGCAGGCCGAACGCACAGAGTAATGTTTTAGTAACGTAGTTCATCAATACGCAGCCTCTTCCCTTCTTGTCTGACGATGGCGGGCACCTGGGTGATGGCGAAACGTCTGGTCAGTCTGCCGCCTTGATCGAAATAGACGGGCATCTTCCATTTGCGCATCAGCTCCAGTGGGGCGCCTGCTACCAGCACCAGCTTGACCGGCCTGTCGGATGCTGCGGTAATTTTTTTGCTGAATTCCAACTGTTTGACATCACGCGCATCCACGAACAGCAAGTATTTATTCCAGCCTATGTAATCGAGCGGATTGACGCGCGTCCCACGGGAATAAAGGATTTTTCCAGATGCGTCAGTGACATCCTTGTCCGTGACTATGGTAGGGTCGTAATAGTGTGTATTGGCTGTTTCTGTGGCTTGAATGCCCGGTATCGGCTTGGGATGTTCAATGCCCGACATCACGCGGTTTTTGTATTCAGTCTGTCGTTGTGCCAGCTCGCCGGTTTTCTCCATGTGGCGCAATTTGTCCTTGATGAACTCAATGAGGTCACGTTCGGCAATGTCATACGTCTTGCCAATGACACCGAGGTCTTCTGCGTGAGCCAAACCGATCTGGGTGACGATCACCACAGCGTAAAGCGCAGCAAGATAAAAGTGGCTTCGCATCTCACCGTCCATTTTGTGAATCTGAATGTATCGAATGCCAGACCAACCAATGCCCGTGCGGATCATATCCAGTGAACATGATGATCTGTTTTGTGTTCATGTTCTCAATTCCGGGATTTCGGAAGTTCTGATGACCGCATGAGTTGGGCTGCAGCTTTGACTCCCACTTTCTGCTGCACCAACAAATTGATGTCACGCTTGGTCAGTTCTTTGCCGCCCCTCTTGGCCGCTTGCAACAATTCGTTTAGTTTGGCTATTTGGCTAGTCAGATCAACTGGCGGTGGCGATTGATCATTGATCGCAGCATTGCGAGTCGCGCTTGGCTTTGGCGCAGTACGCTTCCTTGGTTTGCTATTGGGAGGCGTGACGATGTTCTGCTGCTCAGGCACATCGCTCGTGACAGGCTGGCGAACTGTCTTTGTCTCCGGTTGCGGATCGGATGCGGGAACCGTAGTGACAGTGACGCATTGAGGCACAGTTATAGCGCACTGCGGGAAAAGATTGCTGATCGACCGAGTAAGTCTGATGGCCTTGGCTACGCCGCTGGCAAACTCGGCTTCACCTACTTTGGCAACATCACTGTCTGCTTCCATCCAGCCGCGCTCGGTAAGGCCATCCAGTATCTGTTTGGGGGTGAATTCATAACCGGCAAAGGCATTGGGCCACTTGAGGCGCAAACAGCCGTCTTCGGGATGCAAAGCAAGGTCATTCAATGCTCTTTTGCCTGTTCGGAAATCTTCGATCAGTACCTTGAGTAATTCGCCCATGCTGCCGGTGAGCTGCTCGGTGGTGGCAGGTGTTACTGGCTCAGGTGTGCTGGAGACGTGCTGTAGGTGTACTGGGTTTTCTGTGCCGGTGCTGATCACTTGCTCAGCCGTGCTGGAGAGGTGCTGGGGAGGTGCCAGGTTTTCTGCGCCAACATGGGTTTCGATACTGCCAACAGCTTCGTTGTTGCCGATCACGCGGCCGGCGACAGGCGCTATCGGCATCGTACTGATGAGCGCCTGATCGCGCAGCCGTATGGACTTCAGTTTCAGGGTGGGTATTTTTTCAGTGAGTACGTCGGGCGCAATGTGGAAGTAAGGATCACCGTCGCCTTCGCGCATACAGGCAATCCCTCTTTCAACCATCATGTCGAGGATGCCATCCGGGGTTTTGGGTAAGCCGGGAATATCTTCATCGTTGGTGCGCCGAGCAATCTCCTCACCCGCCATCGGCCAGACAAGGTAGATAATGCCGTCGATATTCCATACTCTGGCTGATGGTTCGTTTATTCGCCACACGCCCTCTCGCACCAGACGACGCATGATGTCGGTCAGATACCGCTCGACGGGCACACCGATCTCGTAGCCTGCCATCGCCACGCCCATGGTTTTCAGATCGCGCTCGACGCTTAACTGGTCGGCTCTGACCACATAGTCGTGTATCTGGTTGGTTTGTCCTGGATTGCTGTTAAGCGATTCCGTCAGCCAGATCACCACATCCGTGCTGCCGTCACTGATCCAGTCGAACGACTCTTTGGCAATTACCGCATCAATCAGGGTGCTGGACACATTGGTGTGATGTCTTCCCCGCCCCTCTTGCCAGTGCAGAAAATAATTCTCAATGTCGTTCGACAGCGCCCAGTGATAAACCCCCTGGTTGTAAGGTCGCCACCTTTGCGCATTCGCGCGGTCGGTGACAGTCAAGTCGGTCACCACCTTGCCGAGGTCGTGGCAGATGCCCGCCAGGAACACGGCCAGTCGCCAGCGCGGCTCTATCACGCGCCGTTGCTGTGGCGTCGTCACACCGCGTATCAGCTTGCCCTCAGTCTGTTGCAGTGCCCATAACCCGACTTCGAGAGAGTGGCGCAACATGCCGCCCGCCCCGCGATGATGATGCGCTTGCGAGGCCGGCAAAAGATGAACGAAGGCGGCAAGGCGCAACATCGCCGGGTTATAGTGCGTTGCCAGCAGCTCCGCGTCAGCAATCAGTTGGCGAATTCCACCCGTGAGTTCGTGTTGCGTAGCGAGCAGTTCGGCTGGGGCATACACAGGCAATCCCTCCATGAATGGCGGATAGCGCGGTATCCTATGCAGGTCTTCAATCCGTTTGGCAGACGCAATCTGTTTGATTTGCACAGCATCATGCGCGCTCGGCAGACAGCGGAATTTGCGTAGCAGTCGATCAGTTAAGGTATCCATGAATCAGAACAGCTTGAACGCCTTGCCGATGACGTGGCTGGCTGACACAAATCCGACCGCCTCATACCGGGAATCAAGACTCAGCGGGTGATCGGCCATTACATAGTAGTGACCAGCGGGGATTACGCCATTGAACTCCAGCTCCCGAATCGGTCGCCCGGTGCTGGTCGCAGGTCTTGCCTCACCCACGAATGTCCCATTGACATAGTATTTGTGGTCGCTGGATTCGACAGAGTCGCCCGCTGTGCCCATGACGCGCTTCAAGAAGCGTGTGCCTTGTGGGTACAGAAAATTGCTCTGGTAGTTGAAGGCGACATACTCCCCTCGTTTGGGGAGGTCTCCCTTCTCTATAAGGTACAGCGTACCCGGCAGACTTCGGCTTGCGTTGACGGCAAACTCATACCGAAGCGAGAAAGCAAGATAGGTAAGCAGCAGCAGGATGTATGTCTTGTACTGGCGACAGAGATGCTCGTACAACACATCCATCTTGCCTGAAAACCAGAATAACGCCTTGAGGGATTTAATATCTTCCATGCAACAATTGTTGCGTGGTAAGCACAATAAAATCAGGTGAGTTCTGAGCAATTATGCGCAGAATCTGTGTTGCAATTTACGGGGTGATGTGAAGGTCACGGTTACAGAATCTATCAAAAAACTAGGACTCCAATTTTAAACTTAGTGGTCAGCAGGCTATCGGCCACTATCAGTACACCACTTGACCTCGCCTTCACGTATCCAAAAGTGGCAAGCGCATTTATTGGTCATACGAATAGATGAGGTTATGGTTGGTCGCTCAAAACGATCCTGCACCACGCTCCATCTGGGTCTACGCTGTGAACTGAGCGAAAGCTGTATTTTTTCACCGCAACCGCCAGGGCACCGAAGGCATGCCCATTTTTCATGTTTTTCGTCTTTCACAACTACGAGCACGCCTTCAGGCAATTGACTTGGCAACGGGTGATGTGGCGTAACACCAAATGTACTATTTTTCAGCGTCCAGCTTTGAGCTGTTCTATGATAAAGCGCATTTCTTCAGGCATGTGCTTTTTATCTACATAAATAATCTCTTTGAGATGTTCATCGACAAGTTCCATCCGTCCTGTCCAGATAGCGATCAAAAATTCAAGTGCAGCTTCACCCTGATCGTTATTCCAGCTATGGAGCACAGCCAGCACAACATCGGTCATCCTTCTGCTGAAATCGGCGTCTACTGTGTAGTTCAACTCAGTGGGTTTTGCCGCTCTTAGTAAAGATGCCTGAATAACGCCATCGTTATAACGATCAAAACATGCAGGACTAATTAGCGTTGTATGGTAGGTGCTCGCCAAGCCCCTTTCATCAGAACGTATTCGCAAATCGTGCAGTACGGATTGAATTGTCCAGTACACATCAGCTTGGGTGGCTATGTCTGTTTCGAGTTCTAGATCAGACCAAAATGCAAAAGTGCGACGCAACTTTAGGATATGCCCCACAGGTGAAAGCAGAAACAATTGATTTGGATCACTGTTACTCACCTCTATTGTTTTTATTCTGGCGGACAATATTTTCGGCAGGGGTTCGCCATTCATATTAGTTAGCGGATCAGCACATTGATTGAGTTTTTCTAATTCCCAATCCCATGCTGTCTTTGTATGCTCCTTGATGCGAGGCATTGGGCATTTTCTTAGTACAACTAATTCATGCCCACCCAGTTCCAAATCTTTCTCAAGCTGCTCAAAAGTCTCTTTTGTAGGCAATTTTGAGAAACCAACCAAGTAAGTAATCGAAGCTGATTTATGAATGCAACGCAATTTTCTGGATGCCTCAAGAAGCTTTCTTCCTGATGTTATTGCACCCGCGATCACGATAACAGAAGCGCTATCTTTGAGCGGCCCCTCGTCGACCTGGGTTAGCTTCAACCAATCAATCTGATTAGCATCATTACCCAATACCGCTTTGAGCTTGTCAGCCAATGCTTCAGAGCCGGAATCGTTCAAATGGATTATCGTTTTTACGTCTCGCGACACATGTTTTTTTATCTTTTTCTCTAATGCCGCACTAAATGACTCTGGAGGCTTAGAAAGCACTTTTGCAACATCTATAAAAAAGTGTTCTGGATAATCAGCTTGACCAGTTGAAGACCTGTTCCAATTTAGAACTTCGCGAGTGGCGAAATGCTTAAAAAATATGCCTCTTTCTTTATCGAAATCCGTCTTCTTTATGACTAATAGCTCATGCTTCGGCGTTTCAGGAAGGAACTGATCACTAACTATGCGGATTTGTTTTGAACCCCTCTTACAGAAAATACAGTCAGTAGCTTTTAGAGAAGTAATGCCGCCCGGTATGGCATATGAAATATCAAATACTCCAGCCTGACCATCAAGCAATTTGCTATAAAACAGTGTCAGAATTTGTCGGTTATTGAAAGTGGTTTTGTCCAGTAATTTTTTTACAAGCGACCCACTGGTAGTTGCTGAAACAAGAATCAGGCTGTCCTCGTTTTCGATAAAATCAAAATCTTGATTAAATGCTGCGTATGACTCAAAGCTTTCTATCAAAGGCGGCTTTGTCGAGAATTTTCCAGACATCAGAATCGCAGTACTGATTAGATAGGAAATCGACGAAGTATCAACATAGATACGCTTTATCCCTTGTTGTATGTGGGGTAGCAGAGAAATAGCTAGGAATGCGACTTCCTCACCAGAGGTCAGCAAGTTTGATGCACGAATAAACTTGTCACAATGATCGCCGGATGGTTTTACGAAATGGTAGCTTGATGACGAAGTAATCAGTCCTTTTCGTTTCTTGAAGATTTCAATCATTCCTGCATTCAAAATTCTCTGCTTCAATTCTTCAGCCACGCACTGGCTTGAGGTGGCATCCTCAATGCGTCCATCAGTAGTGATGCACAAGAATTTCAATTTCTCATTTGCATCTCCGACAAAAGAGATAAATTCGTCCTGAAATGATACTTGGCTGAATCCAATAAATTCTCCAGCATCAGCACCAACTGCGAGGATGTAAACATTAAGGGGAGCTAAATTTTCTTCAATGTCCGCCTTAATAATCTTTACAGCAGAATCCGGGGATACATAAGAAGAGAAGAAAATCGCTAAGCTTTTACGCTTGTTCCCGTTTGACTCGCTGAAACGGAAAGCGAAACAATTACTCATTGCTTTGCCTCCAAGGGAATTAACAATGTGATTGCAACACCATTAACAAATGGCATTGGCGTTTGGTTTTGGCTTGCGGGTAAACGTGAAGACCAATCTGTGAAATCGCATGCATCTTGATGGACGTAAGGATTCTCTACAAAATTCCTAAATAAAGCTAAGCGACCGCTACGAATTCGCATAAGCCCCCTGAGCTTCGTCAACCGCTCCATTACCACAGGCAAACCATGCCCCTTATTATCCTTGCCGGATGATGTCTGCCTAAACGTAAAACATTTTCTAAAGATCGAATATTCGTCGTTCAGTGTAAGCGGCCCCCCCTCACTCGACTCTGGGTGATCAGCCTGCCAGCGACCGCAATACCCCAAACCCGAATCAATGATGCTAATTTCAACGAATCTGCTAGTTACATTTTGTGACGCAAGGTAATTGGATAATACTGGCTCTTCGCCCCAAGTACCTTCCACACCTTTTCCTGAAAGATTAATCCCATTGGAATAAATAATACGTATACCCGGTTTTAACCACTCGCTTCTGGCCTTCCCGCGACTACCATGTTCGTGCGTGTTCAAAAAAAGTTCAAGAAACATGCGGCCCAGATGTTCCACATCTTGTTCAACAAGAGGTTTCCCTCCGCCAGCCGTATATAACGATTTTTCGACCATGGCACGAATAATCGATTTAATCTGCTCTGGATTGCGTGGCTGCGGTTTACTGTCTCGATTTTCTATATAGAAATTTCTATCGAACCCTTTGGTGCTATGGTCTACAAACGCGAACCAACAAAGCGGGCCGCGCTGCTGACCAAATGAGCTTCTTGCTTGATTTTCAATTGCACTTTTTGCGGCTAAATATATTTTTTCTTGCAGATCGACAAGTTTGGCATCACCACTATTACTGATATCTTTCGCCAACATTGCAGCCGAAAATTGATGGGGTCGATTGACAACTTCAGCAATTCGCTCTTCTTCTGGCTTTATACTTTCCTTAAGAATTAATTTTCGATTGATTGATTTTCTACCCCAAGTATTCACCGCCTGAATGGCGGTAGCCAACCCGCCAAAAGCAAATTTTGTGGTATCAACCGGCAACACAAGATCGTCAATTGCATCAGAATCTGCAATTGTCTTTATAACCTCCTCGCAAGCATCAATCGTTAGATTTTTAGGGAAAATTATCGTCATTCAAATCTTTCAGGGTTCATTCGTAATTTTTGCAAAATCATGCGCATACTCATACTTCATTTTTCACTAACCAGGCACATCAAACACGAGCACCGTCAGTAAAAATTCCCGGTTTGCATCATTAGGGTGGTGAAGGACATATCGAAAACCAGACCCATGCTTCCAATCGACCTTGCGCTTGAAATTTCCGTGACCTGCTGTCTCTGCCTCAACCCCGGCAAGCACAGTGGACATCGAGGTTCCGCGATTGAAGATGAGAATGGCTGTCTTGGTATCTCGCCAAGCAGTGTAACCAAGTAACTGGTCAATTGTTTCACGATAGACCTTTGGCCCCTTCCAATACTTGCATTCACCGATGAATACGTTTCTGTCATTGGCTCGCAAGAGGATGTCGGTCTTACCATTTACATTGAATGTCTCGCCAGTTGCCGCCCCCTCGAATTGCCCATTGAGCTGAACCAGGAAGTGCTGTCGAAGATCTTCCTCCCCCATGGTTTTGAATGCGGATGGACTGCGTTCCATTACATGCGTCATATTCTGAATGACAGTTAGAATATGTTCGTAGGTTTCCATATCTAGCACAGGTTCTGGGGCATACGCCGAGCTTGTTGCTGGAGGAAGTGTTGGAACGACTTTTCTCTTTATGTCCGGCAGCACAAAAGTCTTTGGTGCATCAGCACGATTTTTTAGTGGAATCCCCAAAGAAGATGCACGGCCTTGATTAGCAAGAATGCGTTCTCGTCGCGAGGCAATCGCCCTTTCGGCCTCACCAGCCAATCCCTGCATAAATCCATTTACATCATTTCGCACCCAACCAAGGTGTTGCTCAATATCATTAAGAATCTTATCCGCCTCTTGCTTGACATCCCGTTGCGGCCCATCGTGAGCTAGATCGAACTTCATGAAGATCGAATTTCCTTGTATTTCGGCCCGTGGCAGCATCGAAGAAAATGAACTGGGTTGGGCATAAAATAGAACAGCCTCACCATCGAATGGTACTTCGACGGTCACTCGCTGCCCTGGGATTCAACAAGGACGACTACGGTCTGTAATCCATCTGTTTTGATCATTACGAACGTCAATTTGTGTTTCATGCTCATCGGCTGACCAGTCTTCCCTTCTGAGAGCTGGAGCAACAAGACTGTACTTTTCGACAAGATATTGGCACAGGTCGGCAGGGGCCGTATTCAGCAATCTATTCGCATCCATCCGCTCGACTTCTTGTCGCAACGCAGCGCGCTGATTTTCAATAATCGCCCGAAGATCGTTGCTTGCGAAAAGGTAACCCTTACTTTTGTCGATCATATTGAACACTCTGCCTCCTAGGCACTGGCATGTTTGAAAACATGCTGCCGATGATACTCAAGGTACGGACGGTGATCCGCAGCAAGATGAGTGCGCTTCATTTCGCTGGTCACGCCCAGCAGCTGCATGGCGGCATCATCCAGCAAGGGCGATTTCACCAGCCTGCCTGCATCGTCGAAGGTGACCCAACCTCCGTCGAACGGCGCGTCCAGATGAGGGGCGAGCAAGAGGCCGTTGAACACGTCGAGGCGTTCCTGATTGCTCTCGCAATCCGCCCATGGCTTGATGTGCGAGGCGCGTAGCAATGGAACTACTGCCAATCCCGTCACAGCGCAGCGACCTTGCCAGAAGGCGATGAGTGCGTTGCGAAAAATATCCTGCCCTACTCGCTGCTTCACCAGCCGTTCGACTTCGGTAGATTCTGGCATGGACTGGGTGGCGGCAACGAATTCCTCAACCAGTCTATCCGGCGCGGTTTTCGCGAGCTCTGTTACTCGACCCAATAACCGATACAGTTCTCCATACTCGGCCAGATGCACAGTGCCCTTTGCATCCGATGACAGCGATGCAGCCTGCCGCACAATCTGTCCCTCGCGCGCCAACTCATCCAACAGGCGTTGTGAATCACATGCCAGTTGATATCCGCCATCCGCCACAATTAGCCACACCCGTTCCGGGAACTGGGTTGAACGGCAGCGCAACCAGTTTCCCTCTTCCACGGGCGAGAGGTCAAACCCTTGGTCGGTCGCAGCTTTTGCCAACTGAGCGATCTGCAACGGCGAAAGTTTCACGTTACCGGCCTCTTGGAGTCAACTGTTGGTATTTCGTTTGAAATAGAATCATGTTTGTCCTTCTACTTATCGAAGATCTCCGGCCTGCGCTTGTGTTTTGAATCTCCGTCCGAACAGCAATCCCTCATCGTGGCTGGGATCGAGCTTCAGGCTCAGGAACGGTGGTTGCTGAAGCGATTCTGGTGGTGGTGTGGTTGTGGTAACGATGTACTGAAACGGAGCCTCATCGCCGTATGCTTCATGTTCGATACGCACAATCAAGTGGAGATAATCCCGGTATGGACGTGGCCCCATGTCTGCCTCTCTCGGACAATCATGAATCAGCAAACCGGGGAAGGCACTTGCCGGATCGCTCGAATCCAGCATACACACCACATCGCCCAACAGGATTTCCAGTACCCGGAAGGCCTCTCCACCTCGGAGCGATAGTTGAAAGGGGCGGATTTCATCCCGCACTTGCAGACTGCCAAAGGCTTCGTTGGATAGTAGTGCGCGGGCCATCATGTCGGTAAGTTCGCCGATGGAACGCTCACGACTCGATCTCTCGTGCTGGAGTGTCACAAGCCGCACTCGCGCCGCATTGGTGTTCTTCGTAATATCAGTGCAACGCGATACGGACTGTTTTATCTGCGCTGCGGCCTCGGGCGATCCGGAGGCTTGCTCCCACCGTTCAAGTTCCGACAACAAACGCTGCCCCCGATCCAATTCGAGTGCGGCGGAGTCTCGCTTTATTCGTAGCGCCTTGCTCTCCCGATCTTTCACGGCAACCCGTTGCTCCGCCAATTGCAGAGGCTTTTCGGCCTGTGTCCGACGTTGCAGCGACTGTGCCGCGCGCGCGGCCCAGTCGCCTCCTATTTTCGCCAGCGAATTTTTGTCGCGGCCATCCTTGAAGCTCAGGTCCTGAATTTCTTTCTGGATATGGGTACATTCCTGAAACGCGACTTGGCCGTGCTCGCACGAGCCGACCAGAGACTTCAGCTTTTCGCGTTTTCCAGCAAGTAACCGATACGCACTTTCGTCCTTATTCCGTGCTGCATCTGCCATCTTGTAATCGGTGTCAGCCAGATTATATTCGTTCTCCAGTTGGCGATGATTCATGCGCAGCTCGACAAGCTGATTGGTCAGCGCTTCATATTCGCTATCCAGTCGAGCCAGTGTTGCCGCCGTAGCAGTCTTTGCGCCACGAATCACCGTCTCGACGGAATCCTTGAACATATCATCGGAACGCATCGGCAAATCGGCTGGAACGCGAAGCCATGCCCGAAGTTCGGATTCGATGCGCCCCCTAATCAGGCTTGGCTCCTGCTTGAGGTGGCCCGTCTCCGCTACAGCTGTTTCCAAATCGCGTTCCAGAGTACGCAAGAGCATCAACATCTGCGATTCGTCTTGAGCCAACAAACCTAGCACGGCACGCATCACGATTGGCGGGTCTTGCCGTGGTCGCTGTAAGCCGGTTCCTTCGCCTTCGCGCCAACTGAAAAAACTCTTGAAGCGCCCACCTTGATCCCGCGCCATCCACGCCAGCAAATACCGCCACAGAATGGCCTGCCCCGTTTCCGGGATTGCTCGCGGAGACACACCTGACAGCATCACCTCGGAAAGGTGCGCCTCGAAATCCTTGAAGGACTGTGCGCCGCCATCGGTCAGCAGGGCGTCCAAATCGTCGCCGGGGGATGCGAAACCCTCACGGTAAGAATTGAAAAAGCGAAATACCGCGAAGACTTCGCTACCGACATGCACGATGGCACCAACGCCGCCTTGGGGATATTCGCCGAGCACCTCTTCCCGTAGTTCATCAATCGACTTGGTGCTATCGCCCAGGCAGTAACGCAGCAGCAGGCACAGCGAAGTCTTGCCGACCCCATGCCCTGCCGCGTGAACTCCCGCATAAGCGCTCTCATCATCCGGCTCACATGCCCAGACAATATTGATGCCACGCCTGAACGAAATCGACCGGACGCAATGATCGATATCTCGCTCGCTGAAAATCGACAAGCGCTCGATCCAAAGACGGGGCGCCGTCTTCTGTGTCGATAGGCGTTTGATCAATTCTTCCATGCCCGGCTTGCCCCTATGCCCGCTTCGTCGAAAGTTGCGAAGCGGTGCCCAGGTCGTCGGCAGATTGCCGTTCAAGGCTGGCACGGACAGTGCGCAGCAAAATGCCCACAATCTCTTCGGTGCCCTGTTCAACGATCACACCGGCTGGAAGGGGCACATGTGGTGCTACCGCAATCCACGCTCCTTGCTGCTCGATACGAATCGCTCCTGCATCCTCGAAGAACCGCAGCATCAACTGCGTCCGTTCGAAACGAGCGGGCAGCAGCATAGACTGGTGCGATTGGCGGTAGGCGGCAAGCTGATCCAGCTCGGCCTGTGTCAACGTAACGGTAGTCGCCCCGGACATATGCGCCGCCGTCAGTGCCAGCGTCAGACTCTGGCGCGACAACGCGCCAGCTTGTCGAATGATTGCCAGCACCAGCCCGGCCATGCGTGCATCATCCTCGTCGCGAATGATGCCGATGGGTGAATACTGCGTCGACGATGGTTGACCGGGTGGTGGTACCAGAAGGCTCAGGTAAGGTTCATGCGCCGCATCGGCCAAAGCCATACGGTCGAATTCGCGCAGAACCAGTCGTGCCGTGCGATACTCGCCGAATTCTCGCATCTCATCAGCTTTAATACTCTCAAAATAATCAAAGATCAGCTCTGCATCTACTCGTTGTACCCCTGCGATATTGAGCCATAATGCATCGAGCTCCAACCGACCTGAATAATTTCGGTTGAACGAGTCAGGCGTTTCGTTGGTCGCACACGTTCGCCAACTGCTATTTGCCATACCTAACGATAACTCTGCCGCACGTTGCATTTTGTGGTTGGTAGGGTCGAATTCGGGTATAGGCACTCGAGCAAGAACATAACCCTTGATATGCTTATCAACGAATGGGCGAATCAGAAAATCTGCCAAAAATGTTGTCAGATACCCCGTATAAAATGCCAAGTGCAGTTCAACCTGCTGGTCAGGCCTATTTGGAACGACCATCGGAGCATCATAGGTCGAAATATAGCCTGGAGGGATTAAGCATGAAATCAGAGTCCTTGAATCATCATTGCGAGCAATATCTCGAAATACCAAACGTGGACTCGTCATCCAAATCTCCGGGGCGAGTCCTTTTCTGATAAGCCGCTCTTGAACTTCCGCTAACGGGACGAATTTTTCTGTTGGGCCGAAGCATGGATGGAAATGATGAAAGCTACCATTCTTAAGCAGTGTCCAGTCCGTTTCAGATACTCGATGGTTGGAGAGTAGTGTCTTATCAGAAGAGGCATGAAATTCCGCGACTACGTGGTATCGAAGCAAGGGGTGCTGGCGAAGGCACGCCGAAATTGACTGATGAAGCGATGCTTGCGTTAGATCATTGAACAATATGGCACTACGCTCTTCGCCAAGGACAGTATCAAATTGACCTCGATGTACGTCATACCAAGGTGGAGAGACGAGATCTGCTGGTGAATTAACAACAGCGCTGAAGCGATGTGTTTCGATACGAGCAGGCGTCAAGGTAATCGCAAGGAACCGATAGCTTGCGTGAACGTCTCGGAAAAACCGCTTTTGCCTGTTTTGAATATGTAAGACGGAAATGACTGATCCTTGATCAAAAAGATATTTTCGGAGCTCGGAGCAATCGTCCTCAAACATGAAGCCGATTGGAAGGACAAAACCACAGCGACCTTCCGATTTGAGAAGCTTTGGTGTCAATACCACGAACAGCTTGTAAAGGTCTCGTCGCCCAGATAGCACAGAAAAAATACCAATCCCAAACCACAATTTTTCTCGCCCCAATCTATCGTCATCCACTTCGCTATCACGAGCTTGTACAATTTCCCACGGCGGATTACCTAAAATGCAGTCAAAGCCACCGCGTGAAAAAACATAAGGGAAAGCCAAATGCCAATGCAAAGCTTGTGAATCTTGTGCGGCCTGGGTCGCTGTAACCTGCACACCGGGTCGCGGTGCGCTGCCGTTCATCACCAGCCACAAATCCTGACTTGTGGGAACGAGGCTCTGATGGGTGGTGGTTTTTGGCAACATAAAAGCGGCAACAAACAAATCCGCCGCGATATGCACCCGTGATTGAGCTGCATGTGCTTCTGCCTGGGCGAAGGCGGCGCGCTTGGCTGCGATGGCATCAAGGGTGTCATCCGGCAGTGCTTCAAGGCTGTGGTTCTCGGCAGTTCCTCCCAACCTCAAACTGAGCATGTGGCGCGAACTGATCTTGGATTTTTCGATAGCCTTAAGGGCATCTTTATTGGCCTTCTTCAGCATCTTAACAACGTCTTTGTCGTCACTAGCTAAGGCGTTGAATGCTTCATTTGGAATACCGTTTGCTAATATCGCCGGGTCAAGCACACCTAACAGGGCATTGCCGCAACGAAAATGATGATCGAGGAAAGTGAGCGGCCTATCCGGGGTGTAGGCTTCCAGCCAGAGCGCAGTTTTGGCGAGCTCTACCGCCATCGGATTTTTGTCCACACCGTAGATACAGTGGGCAATAACATCGCGCAAGGCATGGCGATAATCGCTCTGCAGCGGGTTGCCTTCGCTGGCACTGAGTCGAGCCACTTCTTCGGCAATGCGGCGAGCCGCTGCCAATAAAAAGTGACCGGAGCCACAGGCCGGATCGCAGACCGTCAACTCTAGCAGTGCTTTGACCGGCTGCTGCTGGTTGGTTTGCAGGGTTTGGGCGATGACAGGCTCCAACGCACTCTTGATGAGTTCTTGTACCAGACTATCCGGTGTGTAGTAGCTGCCACTGGTTTTGCGGGCATTGCCTATTGTACTGTCCTCTTCTTCATCGCCAACGAAAACTAACCTTCTACTCCCTACGCTGACACTGACCACCGGCACCAGTTCCAACAGACTTTCATACACACTGCCGAGTTCTTCAGAACCCATGTCGCGATAGTTGACGCGGGTGAGTGCCGCGCCTTCACGGAAGAAACACAGTCCGAACACGGCTTGCAGCAGGAAGCGGTTTTCCAGTTGAGCGCCATCCAGATGCGGGCATTGCTCAGCAGTAAACAGGCCACCCAGCGCGGGCAGCCCCAAGGCGGGCTGGCCTTTGACTAAGCCTGCGAAGGCAATGCCCAAGCCCTGCCAGAGGTCGCTGTAACGATCATAATGGCGGCGTTTTGCAGCGTGATCACGCAAGCGATTGAGCGAGTAGCCCCGCAGGTATAGCTCTTGCGCGCTTTCGTCGGCATCGGGCGCAAACACCAGCGGCGTGCCGCGCTGTTCATCTTGCCGGTCTTCCAGCGTCGCCAGAAAGATGAGGCGGTAGATCAGGCGCAGCAGTTGTTCGTAATAGGCTTGTGGAGTTAAAGCACCACTGTCGAGCTGTTCACGCAATGCGGTATTTTTGGAGTGGCTGGCAAAACCGGTGCCTAATGCGCGCAGTGCTTCACCCACACCATCACGTAGGCGTTCACGCGCACGAATGCCGGATTCCTGAGAGGTGTTGCGCCAGCGTTCCAAATGACAGTCAACGGGATGTCCGCTACGCGCAGCTTGAGGACTGCCGAAACGGGTGGCGTGTGCCAGCAACCAAAATGCGGTGAAATCTGGGTAGCGTTCTTCGTTAAAGATGGATTCGAGATCAACTTCGATATAGGCCGGGCGGGTCAGGCTGGGGTTGTCGCGCAAGATGCGCAGCTTGAGGCCATTGCTGACAATCGCCCATAGGCACTGATCTTCTGCATTGAGGTATTCCTGAGCCAGCAAGAAGGGAGAACGGCGGCGGTGACCATCACCAAAGCGGGCATCGGATTGCTCCAGCCCCACAGTATATGCAGCGAACACCAGTGGCACCTGCCCTGCTAGTGCCTGGTAGCCAATCGGAAAAATCCGCTCATCTAATGTGACCTGCCCAACTGCCTCCAAATCTGTAAAGCCCAACACATGCCGACAGAATGGCTCAAGAAAATCTTTGCTCGTAAAACTGTACGCGTCATGATCAGTACGCTGCCGTCCGGCTTGGAACTCTTGCCAGAGATTGAGAGAAATTTTCCAGTAGCGTCCAATCTCGTCACGAAGTTTCAATCCTTTGGGAATATCGTAATCTGCCTCGGCTTGCCCTTTAGCGTCGAAACGCGCGACACGTCCCAGAAAGTCAGCAGCAAGCAGTCCCCCTTCAATTCGAATAGCGGAGAAAGCAATTTCAGTAGTGGAACGTTTTGCCATTCTGCTATTTCCTCAAGTCGGTACAAGAACAAAAACGCCAATCACATCCACAGGCAAACTGGGGGTGACTTGGTAGCTTCCCCGTGCATCGGATGCCTCACGTACGCGACGATGATCTTCAAGCAGTTGTTTGGCTCGCTCCTCAGCGATTTCTTCCAGTATCGATGTCCATCCCGGAAGTGCATCAATGGCTTGTTGGATATGTCTGTCGCGCAATGCAGTTGGCATGTTACGTGCTGGCTGTGCATCTAACAGGGTACGAGCTTGATCTTCCGGCAGGCGTGCCGGGGCATCTCCTCCACTGAGCGCAAGTGCGACCGTTTCTTCGCAGAGCAACAAGCGTGAACCGGTCGCACGCGTCACAGTGAGCTGGTGACGCAAGCGCAGCAACAAAACGGTTGTGCGCGAGCTGACCGCTTCGGTAAAGATTGCGCCAGCACGAGCGATCCAATCGGTTTCATCACTTTCGGGTCGGGCTTCGGTATCCAGCGCTCGTTCCAGCAAATAATCCGCAAGACAAGCCACCAATGGATGGGTACGGTGGATGAAGGTAGCTCCGGGTGCGGGTGGCTGATGAAAGTCTATGCGCATCGTGCCGGACAAGCCCTCGCCTTCGAGTCGTTCTCGAATGGTTGGCGGGAGATGATTGACGTGTAGCTTCCAGTGAGTACGCCATGCTTCGAGCGGCGCACCCAGCTTGGAGGCAGCGCGCGAGATGAAGCGAATAACGTCTGCTTCGCCACCCAAGATAGCCAAGGTCTTTTGCCATTCAGGCAACACGTCTTCCGGCTTCAAGCGACGCTGTGCAAACAAGGTACGGTTTTTTGATGCCTTGTCGCGAGCACTTTGCCAAGCGGTTTCTATTTCCTGTGCTGGCTGACCGAAATCGAGAAATTGCTGTGTGGATTTGGCGGCAGAACCCCCTTTGCGCAACAGCACCGCATTGAGTAGGGCTTGCGTCAGCTTGCCTTCGTCATCCGGCATGGGAACCAACACACCCAATTCCTTGCGTATGCTTTCCGCTTTGCGCAGGATGACTTGCAATACCGCGCCATCCACCGGGTTGTCCTGGCCATATAGCATGGTGGTGCGCACCTCGCGCGCCTTTTGTCCGAAACGATCCACGCGACCTTCCCGCTGTTCATGACGTGTTGGGTTCCATGACAAATCATAGTGAACAACTGCCGTAAACAGATTCTGGAGGTTGACACCTTCTGACAGGCAATCGGTCGCAACCAGTATCCGGTTTTCGGACTCGCCAAGCTCCTGTACCGCAGCTTCCCGTTCGCCGGGGGTAAATTCACCCGTCACGGGTTTCACGGTAGATTGCTTGAAGTGGGCGCGCAGGTGTTCGGCCAGATAATGTGCGGTGGCGATGTAGCGGCAGAATATGACCGGCTGGAATCCGGCCTTGATGAGTTCATCGAGGTGAGTGATGAGTTTTGCCAGCTTGGGATCGTTGCTCTTGCCAGCCATTTTTCCGGCGGCAGCAATCAAATCATTCAACAGATCGGAATCTTCTGTGCGTGCAGCCGGTTCAATGTCATCCGTGGAGAGGCTGTCATCCGTACCGTCCATGACGCGCTCTTGCGCTTGGCGCTCGATTTCGTCCAGGTCGATTTCTGTTCCCTGCTCGGATTGCACTCCCGACAATCGAGTACGCAAGGCGTTTACCGCCGCAGCCGGTGAGGATGAGATGCAGCGCAACAGTGCCAGAGCAGCCCACCAGTTCATGCGCTGTTCGCGTAGTCCTTGCCCTTCGGCGCGCACGACCAGCTCACGCGCATAGTCGAGCACGTCCCCGAACAGCTTGCCCCACGCGCCACTAAGTTGATAAGTTATTTCTGCTGTGAGTCGTTCCGGGAAGACTTTGTTATCTTGCCATTCTTCGATGTCTGGACGGCGACGTTGCACGAAATGGCGCGCGAGGTCTTCGCGAAGTTTTGAGCGACTTTCCTGAGAAATGTCTTTGAGCTGTACAAATTCTGGATTGAGCAATCCTAGCAGATTAAAGAAGGCATCTTCATCGCCGCTATGTGGCGTTGCTGTCAGCAGAATCATGTGGCGGTCTGGGTTCTCGGTAAGTCCCTTCAATAACTGGTAACGCTGCTGCTTGCCTTGGCCGCTGTGGGTGCAGGTATGCGCCTCATCGACGATGACGCATTCTGGACAGGCACGCTGGAATTCATCACGGCGGCGATCTGACTTGATGTAATCCAAGCTGACCACGGTGAATGGATAGGCATCAAAGATTGATTGGCCTGCGGGCAGTCCGCGTTCCAAGCGTCCTGCTGTGCTAGTTCGGACAACGGCAGCATTGATGTGGAAACGATCCTGCAATTCGCGCTGCCACTGTTCACACAAGTGAGGTGGGCACAAAACTGCGAGGCGTTGTATCTCACCGCGATCCAGCAATTCCCGCGCAATCAGCGCCGCCTCGATGGTTTTACCGATACCCACGTCGTCAGCTACCAGCAAACGTACCACGTCGAGCTTCAGTGCCATTAAAAGCGGCACCAATTGATAAGCCCGTGGCTCAACTGCGATGTTGCCCAGGCTACGGAACGGGCCTGCACCGGTGCGTAATTTTAGTTGCAGCGCATCACGCAATAGTTGGCTGGCCGCATGGTTGCTGGCCTGCTTTACTGTAGGCCACGCAAAAGTCGCCCCCACTACCGGCTGGGGTTCAATCGGCAAATACAGGATGGTGGCATCTTCCTCTGCTGCTCCCAATGGCCGTAGATATAGAGTCTCGGCGGTGGACTGCGGCAATACGATCCACTCCCTGTTACGCGCACTAACCAAGCTGCCGGGCTGAAAATTTACTTGTGGTGCATTCATGAATTCTTAGTGCCAGTGATTTTTCCAGTGCCAAACAAGTCTGCGTGCGCAGCAAATATCTCCTGCCAACGGGATTGTTCTTTGGGGAAGCGGATGACCAAATATCCGGCATCATCGAGGCACCGATTGATGGTCGCATCTTTCTCGCGCTGCGCTGGTTCATAGTGATGGGGGCCATCGATATATATAGCAGCTTTCCAATCGTGGTAGTAAAAATCCGCACATGTCTGGCAACGCTCAATCATTTCCTGCCCGCGACCTGGCTTCAGGTAGCCGTGCTGTTCAACAAAGTCCAACCATACGCGCTCAAGAGAGCTTCCAGAAATCCGGCGCAATTCATCACTCTGCTCAGCCGCATCCTTCTCCAAGCTTCCCACTTCACCATTGGCACGAGTCAACCGACAAAGAATATCAAGGATTTTGCCACCGTTAGCCGCATCCTTGCGATCAATCACTGTATGGTCGGGCTGGTTGTAATAGGAGAGCAAGCACTTGTAACAACCCGCTTCGCAGTTAGATTGCCCATCTGCACCGACATCCTCTTGTAAGGTTTGCGCATTCCACAATCCGTTTTCAGGGCATTTGAAGTGCATAACTTCAAGTGCTTTGGCCGCCACCTCTGCCAGCGCGCCGGGTTCTGTAGCGAGTCGCGTAAGCACTCCTGCGCCGCCTTCCGCAGACTCATACAGCAGGATGGACAAGCGTGGGTCGCGCCCCGGCAAAGGCTCGGCCATCAGTTCGCTTTCTTCCAATTGGTAAATCGCTTCAATACCGCGCTTGATGGCGTATTGCAATGTCGCCATGGTGGTGATGTCGAGCACCTCGGGAGACCGGATAACTAATACATTGCGACGATCTTCAACATAAGGAACGATGCGCTGAGGCGGAGTGACATCCGGCGGCAAATCCACTTCACCTTCACCTGTTTCGTCCGCGCCACCCACCCAATGACCTGTCACCGGATTGATATTGAAGCCGAGGATGCTCTTGTCTTTGCGCCTTCTCCAACCAAGGTTCATGCGCCAAACAGTTGCCGCTGCACCGTACTGCAATTCCAGTAACTCGCCTTGCTCGTCCTTGAATAGTGTTTTGAGGCATTGTAGCTTCCCATCCTCTTCGGAGAACTGCATGGTGGTCTGCATTTCGTAGCCCTGACGAACGCGCTCTTCCTCATTGGCTGTAATGCGTTCCGCGCGCCGTGTGGAAACGTTCTCGATTCGATACAAAGCGCGAATTTCTTTCGCCCCTTCAAGCAGCGTGCCACACGCAACACATCGGTCAAAATCTCTTTGCTGACGGAAGTGCCCATAGCCACACGCAGGGCAAATGCGGGCGTATTCCGTGGAAAGCTGGGCACCGACTGCCACTTGGTCGTCTGCCGACACCGAGAGCAATGCCCTCGTAACCCGATACTGGCTTCCTTCGTGGTAGATCAGGCTGTATGGGCCAAATTCTGACAGTGCCAAAAACCTTGGACGACTCAAGAAATTTTCCCTGCCTATTTTGCCCCTTCGCGCTGGGATATAGGCCATGAGTGGCAGCCTTGGGAAGTTGTAACCGGGCAGGAATCCTTGGCTGGCAAGGTAACGATAGGTATAAAAATCAGAATTTAGTGTGCTGCCTTGCTGCAACAAAATCTCGCGTTGCCTGAACGCTTCATCATGGCGCTGTTTGGCATCCCTGCGCTCACGCTCTGAAGCTGCCGGGGTGTTCATCACTTTTTGATTGATGTCCATCTGGCGCGTGGTGGCACGAAACAATTCACGCCAGCGATCAAGCGCGTGGTCAAATTCGAGGAATGCGCGCTGAAATACCGATTCAGCCCAACGCTCTGAATACCACGGAGCCTTAACTTTGGTTAGCTCATCCTGCAGCATATTGAGTATGCTCACACCGCGTTGGTGGGCGCGCAGTTTTGCTGCTGGCATATCCAGGGTGTCCTGAAGGCTCGGCAAAATTGGGGTTGCAGGCTGATTCATGTCCAGCAGACCGCAAATGCTGTTATCCAACTTCTGACCAGTCTCCGACAACCAAACTGCATGAAGATGACTCTGAATCAGCTCGCGGTTGGCGAGGTCAAGCGTCGGGGGATTAACTTGCCCATGCACCATCCTGACTGGATCTCTGAAGAAATACTGGTCGTGAGGGCTTTGTGCCGCGCAATAAGTAATCACAAGTGCCGGTTGTCCTGCCCGCCCCGCACGTCCACTACGTTGAGCATAGTTGGCTGGTGTAGGCGGGACGTTCCGCAAATAAACCGTGTTGAGTGAGCTGATGTCGACACCCAGCTCCATGGTCGGCGAACAAAATAAAACGGGTAGCCATTCAAGTTGCCTGCCGGTACTCGCGAGCCATTGCTCTCGGTCTTTACAGGTATAGCGGAAACGAGCCTCGCGTTCCATACGGTCGCTCTGCTCGACTTGAGCTGTGTGTTCACGCGCTTCAAAATCAAACAATCTGTGAGCAGGATTGCGCAACAAAGCGGCGATATTTCGATAGAGATTACGGAAGAATCGATTGTCGTTAGCTTTGGCCTGACTCTCGCCTTCGCCCAGTTGCCATAACAAACTACTGCCGTTCAGTTGGTAGCCCGTAATCCCAAACTCGGTTTCTTCCTCGACAACCAATCCATAGCGCTTGGCTAATTTAAGCAGTGCCGTGATGATTTGCTCACACGCAACATCATCAATCTTACCTTCGTGAAGATTGCCTTCTCCCCACAAGCTACGTTTTTTGAATTCTCGCCCGAGTCTGGAACGAGGACTTCCGGAGATCAGGTAGTCGGTATTGTGCTTGTATTCATCTCGCGGTTTGCTTTTGGTAATGAACCAGTTGGAGGCCACAGGCTTCTCATCCTCGGTGAACCCCCAAGGTTCACGAAGGTAGCTGTAGCTTTCGGTCTTGAGCTTGTCCAACTGAATACGATCCAGATAGCGCGTCGAAAGGCATAAACCCTGACGCATGGCATCGAACAGCTTTTGCAAGGCCGCCTGACGAACACTGCTACTGGCAGATAACAGGATGAGTGGAGCATCACACCATTCGGCTTCATCCGCCGCCATTTCTTCAATGTCCTGGCAGGTGACTCGCGTTAACCCCAGTTGTTCCAAGTTGGGGTTATTGAAACGCCAGCCACGCCGGAGGTCATAGTAGATTCGATAGCCCAAGATGTTGCGCAAAGTATCTTGCACCTGACGACGTGTATTTCCCTTCACATCTGGGTCTTGCATGTACTCTGCTCGAACTCCAGCGTCATCCCGTTCAAACCCCAATGCCGATAGAACAGCCGATGCAATTTCATTTTCCGACAGGGCTTGTTTTTGGCTGCCCTCTATTGCTGCAAGCAAGGCACTGCGCAATAGCAGAACCTGCATGAAGTCATTAAAGTGGCCAGCCTGCAGTGCTGCGTCTTGTCTGTTGTCAGTAAATCCGAGAATTT
The DNA here is from genome assembly GCF_924101635.2 of Candidatus Nitrotoga sp. HW29. Classification (GTDB taxonomy): domain Bacteria; phylum Pseudomonadota; class Gammaproteobacteria; order Burkholderiales; family Gallionellaceae; genus Nitrotoga. The sequence goes on from NZ_CAKMAA020000073.1 coordinate 47,351, forward strand.
TCTTGGCATCCGTCGAGAGGTGCTCATCATCTTCATACAGGTAACGCAACGCGCTGATGGTCAGCATCGTTCCCGCCGAGCTACGCCCTTCACCGGATAATGAAGTCAGCCTTAAGGAATCTTTACCGGATGTTTGGTACGTGGTCTGGCAGTTGAGACAATAACGGAATGCTCCGGGAATATACCAACCCTTAACGCCAACTGCTCCTATTTCGCCATCTGGCGTGACGCTTACTGAAATCGGTTGGTACTTTTTGAATGACGATTTTAGCCTTAGCTCGCCATCAACCTTCTGCTCCAACCAGGTTTCTGGATATTTTTCTACTACGTCATCCCATATCCCAGCTTCATCCGGCATGAAGAAACCGTTTTTTATTTCTTCATCTTCATTGTTTCGCTCGTCAATATTCCGAGGATTAAAAAAAGTGGAATCAGACTGCTTTTCGTCCCAAACCGGATAGTATTCTTGGCCGCACTCTCGACAGAAGTGGACCGCATAGAGCCTACGATTCCTATCGCCCGGCACATACTGCTGTCCTTCGAGCGTCAGGAAACGATGCCCCTCTGATTCAAGGGAAGAAAACACCTTGCCACCACCGGAGATGAACTGGTGCAACTTAAATGCAAACAAACTGCGTCCATTCTGGTCAATTGCTCCATAAGCGATGAGCAAGAATTTAGCTAGTGTGTCACTGGCAATTGATTCAGCGACACCCGCATCAGCAGCCAATCTTTTTGTGGCTTCCGCCAACGTCAGTGGCTGCGCCCTACGCCACTTGGTTCCCTCCATTGAAAGACCGAGCGTCAGTTCAACCCAAACCGCCAAAGGATGCTTGCGCAATTCATCATAGGTTGCGTGCTCATCCATCCCCGTTGCCAACGCAGCCGCCAATTGAGACTTGATACTTTCAACAACCAAGCTCTCATTAGTAATACGTTGTAGAGTTTCGGTAACAACATGCTCTGGCCAAATTTTTGTTCCAAATAGCTTGCTCGCTACGTTCGCCACAACGGTGTTGCGCTCATCCTGCGTGCCATCTGTAGCCATCGTTGCCGAGGTACCGATACATTGCAGCTTGCCTGATAACGCCTCTCGAATACGCCTGACCAGCAAAGCGACATCTGCCCCCTGACGACCACGATAGGTGTGAAGCTCGTCTAACACGAGGAACTGCAACCCTTTGGAATTACGAATAACCGCCTTATCCTTGTCGTCCTGACGCGTCATCAACAACTCAAGCATCATGAAGTTGGTCAGAAGAATGTCTGGCGGGCTAGATGCTATGCATTGACGCTCTTCATCACTCTCTTGCCCGGTATATCTATCGAATGTGATTGGCGCATCCGCATCTGAAAAATCGGATAAAAATTTCCCAAGTTCTTCCAGTTGGCTATTGGCTAGTGCATTCATCGGATAAATGATGATGGCTCGCGTGCGCTTAGTCTTATCGCTCGCTTTAGCCTTCAGGATGGCATCGATAATAGGGATGAAATACGCCAGCGACTTACCTGATCCTGTTCCCGTTGTCAGAACATAACTGGCTCCAGCTTGTGCGAAGCTGATAGCCTCTTGCTGATGCTGAAACAAAGATAAGCTCGTACCAGCAGATTCCTTGTTTTTCCCGTAACGAAAAATTCTGTAACAAGCTGGATGCAACACACCAGCATCAACTAATTGCTGAACAGTGGAACCCTGCCTGAAATTAGGATTAACTTGAATAAGAGGGGCTGGCCAATATTTCTGCGAATCATATTCGTGATCCACAAAGCCTTTGATATCTCCCGCCTTGATTCTGGTAAAACTCCGCGTAAAATCGGAGTAGTCAGTTACCAGTTTTTCTCTGAATTCAAAAACGTCCATTTTATTCCTTAGTGTTTTACACTTCGACTTCCATTCTGCAGGTTATGTGTTGCCATTCGTTGACCAGTTCGTGCGAATTGCCTTGTCCATCGTTGTTGCCTATAAGGATTCCCCAACCAAAGCCTTTAGCTTCAAAATTTCTAGCCTTCTAATCTCGGGCAGACTGGCCAGATAGCAGTTACTGCAATCGGTTCGGAGCCTTTCGCCCCCACTTTGCAACACCACGAGCAAAGATAAAGGCAGCATAAAATGTTTTATCCGTTTGTTCTTGTATGCACGGCAACAATACGATAGTTATCGTGCAATTTTGATGTTAGAAACAAGGTGTATCTTTACAGTTGTCGTGGCATGTCCACGCGCATGATCCATAGAATTTCTCTAACCAGCGGTTGGATAATTTACGCATTCTTTCGCCAGCCTTCTCCGGCCCGCCAGGCCATGTCGTGTCTGCTGCTCGTTGCGGCACCTGCCAACACCGGCAGCAAAAATTCTCGGAGATCACCGATGACTTTCACCAACGGCATCGACTCCAATGCGTTCTTGCGAAGGAAGGCCAGCCACTGCTTATTTTTCTGATCATCGTTGATGAATTCGTCGCTCAGTCCTATGGGCATTCCTTCGGGAAACGCTGTGCGCCGACGTTCGAAGGTAGCCACGATTGCCCGTGACAGTAACGCACCATCGAAGTCAGAATGTTTCGCCAGCACCCAGAGGTCGAAAAAATCTTTCATTCGACTGTTCAACATGCCGAGCGATATCAGCGCCTCCAGCTTTTCCGCAACAACCGTGTAGCGAGGATAAGCCCACAGTTGCGGCTCTGGCAAACCGGTCAAAATGATCGGATAACTCACATCATCCGGTCCGGGCACAACGGCATCGCCGAACCCGACATCAACCTGTACTGGGCAGCGTGCACTGTCCAGCAAGCCCGTCAGCGTGATCCGAACACCCGCGTAGTTGGCCTCCTTGCGGATCTCGGCACCCTTCACGGAATCGGGCTGAAATACAATGCCATCCTCTACTTCAATGCGGCTGATATTGCGAAAAACCTCTTCCAGATGAGAAATTTCAGACGAACCAAAACCGAGCAAGTCAGCATCATGGGTCGGACGATGTGGCACATCGAACCACAGATCAAACAGCAGCGCCCCCTTAAGCAAGAACTGGTCTCGTTGTTCCGATATACTCAGACGATAGAGCATGCGCTCCAGTGCATAACGCGTCAGCAGCAGGTTGAAGTCCAGATTTTCCGCCCGCGCCTTGTTGAGCAAGCGGTTGCGGATGGATGCGCCAACATTCTGAACGCTCATGCCAAACTTTCCAGATATGGGCGCATCACGTTGGCGACGCGGCAGACCTTGGCGTAGTACCAAATATCATCACTCGTCATTCGCTTTTCATGCCAAGCCTCACGCAGCACTTCAAGCGCGACATCAAGACCGATCTTGTTGCGGTATTTGAAACAGTCGGCAACAGTCTTTGCAACACCGGTGACGCGGACAGTCACGCCATCCACGACGTGTTCCTCGACCCCCTCGGTAAACGCCGCACCAGAGAAACGCACAATACGCAGCGGCGGGTAATCGAGCTTCGGTTTGACGGCCTTGTTTTCAACCGCCAGCCACACCTCAAAAGGCGCTTGGGTAGTCAGGTTGTGAAAACGGAGGGCAGAGAGCAAGCAGACAACCCCTTTGGGAACCTTGCGTGACACTTCCGACAGCGATCCTTGGGTTGACACTACGCGCCCAGGCAACCCATAAAGACCGCGCCCGACACGCTCTAGCTGCCCGCGACGGACAGCGCGCGTCAGCGAAACACGCGGAATACCCAGCGGTGCCAGATCACACGGACGTATCAGTCCTTTGTTTCGAGCCAGGTCGAGCAGATTTTCGGCAAGCTTGTTCATAACCGTCATATTGTTCCATAACGTCGGTAGTTGTCAATATATGTCAATATATCGGAACGCATTTACTGCAAGAAGCGCCCACAGCGCACCGTCTGGATTATTCACTTCAGCATTCTTAAACATTCCACCAATGACCAGCCATACATCCCGAACGCTAACAAATACTCGCGGAGATCACCCGTGCATAACTTGAGCGGCGAAACGAATCGCCTGTTGCTTGGTCACAGCAGCGGTACGCCCGAGATGGTTAGCCAGCCGCCAGCAAGGTGAGACAGGTAGCCCGTTGCGACCCCTGCTACCATCGGCACTGCATATCCTTGATGCCAGCGCAAATGATGCAGCGACCACCAAATCAACCATGACATGCCCGCAACAGCGAGTAGGCTATGCGAGATACCACGATGACCGAACACGGTTGCAATCGGTATCAAGAGCGGCAGAACACGTTTGCCAAATGCGCTTTGCGAATGGTCGATATCCAGAATCATGCTTCCAAGGATTCCGCCACCGAGCATAAGCATCATCTGCGAGGGTTGCGCGCGTTGAGCGCACCTGAGACTAGCAACGACGATGCACAACCCGCTGCAATACGGGTAAAGGCGAGCATCTTCCAGTCAAATTCGCTTCTGCAAATTACTAACCCACATCCATGTTGCCAAGCCGATGGATGCAATCGCCAGAGGAGCAACCATTGAAGGCAATGGTATCGGTAGCACCAGCCAGAT
>NZ_CAKMAA020000074.1 GCF_924101635.2 Candidatus Nitrotoga sp. HW29
AGACCCCTACGTAAAATACGCCGCTTGAAACTGTTTGAGGGCCGAATCAATAAATTAAACATCAAAAAAGCGAAATGTGACCAATGTTTGCTCATATTTCGCAGCGCTATGTTCGATGGCGTACAGACTCAAAAACCATGTCTAAGGCATGATCGCCCGCGAAGCGACGGCATATGCGATAAAGGTAATAAAGTCGACAGCCTCATCTATTCAATCAAAATATTCCGCGCTGTGCGCTTAATCTACTTTGATTGCCGGAACTCATGACAATGACGCCGATAAGCCGGCTTCTCGCGATAAGAAAGTAGCTAGGTGGGTATGGCAAAAAGCAAAGTTAAAATGGATAGAACCAACAACGATGTCACCCCGTCCGATGCGCTGGTATTATTCGGTGCAACGGGGGATCTTGTTTACAAAAAAATCTTCCCGGCACTCTACGCAATGGCGAAGCGCGGCGTCCTTAATGTACCCGTGGTGGGCGTTGCATCCTCGCCATGGAGCGTGGCACAACTTCGAAAACGGGCGACGGAGGGTATAAAAAAATCCGGCAAAATTGATGACAAGCAAGCGCTGCGTCATCTTCTCTCCCTGCTTCGGTACGTGACTGGTGACTATAACAATCCGACCACCTACAAAGCAATCAAGAAGACGCTGGGGAATGCTCAACGCCCAGCGCATTACCTTGCCATCCCGCCCTCGCTATTCGCAACAGTTATAAAAGGGCTCGGCGCAGCTGACTTGGCTGAGAATGCACGCGTTATCGTGGAAAAACCATTCGGACGTGATCTGGCATCCGCACGTGAACTTAACCTGATCGCAAAATCGGTCTTCCCGGAAAACACCATCTTTCGTATCGACCACTATCTTGGAAAGGAGGCGATCATGAATATTCTTTATTTTCGCTTCGCCAATTCATTTCTGGAGCCGATCTGGAACCGCAACTGCGTGGCTAGTGTCCAAATAACGCTAGCCGAAAATTTCGGTGTGGAGGAGCGCGGTGAATTTTACGAAAGTGCCGGCTGTTTGCGTGATGTTATTCAAAACCACCTGTTCCAGGTCGTCGCACTGCTAGCCATGGAACCGCCAGCCTATCAGGGTTATGAAGCCGTGCACATCGAAAAAGCAAAAGTCTTTAAAGCAATGCGCCCCCTGCAACCGGACGACTTGGTACGCGGCCAGTATGTCGGTTACCGGAAAGAGCCACACGTGGCAAAAAACTCCGACGTGGAAACTTTCTGTGCCCTGCGGCTGCATATCGATTCGTGGCGTTGGGCAGGCGTACCGTGGTACCTGCGTTCCGGTAAATTTTTGGCTACAACGGCGGCAGAAGTGCTGATCCAGCTGAAACCACCACCGCAAAGGTTGTTCGATGATTCCGCCCCGGCAAATGGACCGGCCAACTATCTGCGTTTCCGGCTCTCTCCCGATTTCGTAATAGCCCTTGCTGCACGTGTTAAACGAGTAGGTCAGGAGTTCGTCGGCGACCAACAAGAACTCGATTTGTTTTATAAACAATCTCAGGAAGAAATACCCTATGCACGTCTCCTGACAGATGTTATGGCCGGTAATGGCACGCTGTTTACTCGTGAGGATGCGATTGAAGCCGCTTGGGCAGTAGTTGAGCCCGTTCTTAAAACCCATCACCCTGTACTTCCCTACCAACCTGGCAGCTGGGGGCCTAAAAAGGCTGATGTGCTGATCGCAACAGACGGAAATTGGTTTAATCCCACACTGGAGCAGGCAGCGACATGAAATCTGCAAACAAATTTTTTTTCTTGTTGAACGATTACTTTTTTGCTGGTCTTAACATCCATCTTGACAGTAAAAATCGGGACAATATTCAACTACTTTTGAAGTGTTCCGTACACAACTCACATTCAATTTCAAGCGACTCCCCTTCTCATCCGCAAAAACAACAGTACAACACATAGGCAATCTTACAATTTCAATTGGCCGCATGACTCGATCCTATCAAACCCACCCTACAGGAGAAATTATGAAGTCCACTCAACAACTGCATAATCTCGGCCAGAGACTCTGGCTCGACAATATCACACGCGACCTGCTGACCAGCGGCACATTACGACGCTACATTAACGAACTTTCTGTAACAGGGCTCACTTCTAACCCCACGATTTTCGATAATGCCATTAATAATGGTGGCTTCTATGACGAATCCATCCGTCAAAAGGCATTAGCGGGTCAATCAGGCGAAGCGCTGTTCCTGGAATTGGCTCTGGAGGACTTAACCCAGGCGGCCGATCTCTTTCGGCCGATTCATGATGCCACTGGCGGGGTTGATGGCTGGGTATCACTGGAAGTATCACCTTTGCTGGCCGACGATACGGCCGGCACCATAAAAGCGGCGATACAACTTCATGCACAAGCAAATCGTCCCAATCTTTTTATCAAGATTCCAGGCACTCGCGCAGGGATTCATGCGATTGAAGAAGCCATTTTTGCAGGCGTGCCGGTGAATGTCACGTTACTGTTTTCGCGCGAGCATTACATTGCAGCAGCCGAAGCGTATATGCGCGGCATAGAACGCCGCATCGCCAGCGGTCTTGATCCTGTCGTTCATTCCGTAGCATCGGTTTTTATCAGTCGTTGGGATACGGCAATTAAAGAAAAAGTTCAACCGAGTCTAAATAATCGTCTGGGCATTGCAATCGCCATGCGCACTTACAAAGCGTATCGCGACTTGCTCGCATCGCCGCGTTGGCAGAAACTGGCTAATTGCGGAGCAAAACAGCAACGTGTGCTCTGGGCTAGCACAGGCACCAAAGATCCTGATGCCTCAGACATTCTTTACGTCGAAGCGCTCATGGCACCCGACACCATCAATACCATGCCTGAAAAGACGTTGCTCGCCTTCGCCGATCATGGTGAGGTGAATGGCGCCCTGCCGCTTGATGGCGGCTATGCCGAAATCGTACTCGCCGAATTTGCGGAAGAAGGCATTAACGATGAAACGCTGGCTGCCGACCTTCAGCGTGAAGGCACCGAAGCGTTTATCAAATCATGGATGGATCTGATGGCTTGCATCAAATCAAAGAGCGAAAAATTGACCAAAGATAATTAAATATGCCGGCACATTGCCCTGCGCGGCAACATAAAAAGCGTTATCCAGAGCAAGCTTGTAACTCAGTGTTGGACAATATTGCTCATTGCGCCAGACCCTGCAAGGGACAATGGATAGGGAATAAACCATGATCGATCAAATTCAACTCGACCAGCTTTGCATCAACACCATTCGCACACTTTCCATTGACGCCGTGCAACAAGCGCAATCGGGCCATCCTGGCACGCCGATGGGTGCAGCCCCAACGGTTTATTGTCTGTGGCAGCGCTTTCTGCGTTACGATCCAAAAGATCCTGAATGGCCAAACCGCGATCGCTTCGTTCTTTCCTCCGGTCACGCCTCGGCATTGCTCTATAGCCTGCTGTATTTATCCGGAGTCAAGGCAACCAGCCCAAGTTACGAACAAGCGGATCGGCTTGCCGTGTCACTCGATGACCTCAAGAATTTTCGTCAAGCCGGAAGCCGCTGCACCGGGCATCCCGAATTCGGGCGGACTTCCGGCGTGGAAACCACCACCGGCCCGCTCGGACAGGGTGTTGCGGTCAGCGTCGGCATGGCGATTGCCGAGCGCTGGCTTGCTGCTACTTATAACCGGCCCGGTTACGAGCTGTTCGAGCATAACGTCTATACACTATGCGGCGACGGGGACATGATGGAGGGAATCAGCAGTGAGGCAGCGTCACTGGCCGGACATCTTAAACTGGCCAATCTGTGCTGGATCTACGACGATAACAACATCTCGATCGAAGGATCGACCGACATTACCTTTACCGAAGATGTCGCTGCCCGATTTGCAGCTTACGGTTGGCATGTTGTGCACGTCAATGATGCAAACGACCTGACATTGCTCACGCATGCCTATGAAACCTTTCTGGATACTCATGACCGTCCAACATTGATTATTGTGCGATCTCACATCGGCTATGGGTCACCGCACAAACAGGATCGGCGAGAAGCACACGGCGAGGCACTGGGCCCCGAAGAAGTACGACTGGTGAAAGAATTTTTCGACTGGGATCCTGACCTGCAATTTTATGTGCCAGAGGAGGTTTCAGCACATTTCAAGGCACAGATTGGCACTCGCGGGGCAACCAAGCGTGCCGCTTGGGAAGAAATATTTTCAACCTATCGCAAGCAGTATCCGGATCTGGCAAAACAATTCGACTGCATGCAGTTGCGTGGATTGCCAGAAAATTGGGATAGCGTACTACCGACATTTCCGACAGACCCAAAGGGAATCGCAACGCGCGAATCATCGGGCACGGTATTGAATGCGATTGCCGCAAAAATGCCATGGTTGCTTGGCGGCGCAGCAGATCTGGCACCCTCGACCAAAACAGATTTAAAAGATAAGTTTTATGGCAATTTCCAAGCACCCAAGCAGGATGACAATACAGATGGCAATTATGGCGGCCGCAATTTTCATTTCGGCGTGCGCGAACACGCCATGTGCGCCATTGCCAATGGTATGAGCTTGTCAAAATTGCGTCCCTACGCCGCAAGCTTTTTCATTTTTACGGACTATTGCCGCCCAGCAGTTCGGCTAAGCGCGATGATGCAAATTCCCATCATTTATATCTGGACCCATGACTCAATTAGCTTGGGAGAAGACGGGCCGACACATCAACCCATCGAGCATCTTGCTTCTTTGCGTGCAATGCCCGGCATGATTGTATTGCGGCCGGCAGATGCCAATGAAGTTGTCGAAGCATGGCGTGTCATTATGCAACTCAAAGATCATCCGGTATGCCTCGTATTAACACGACAAGCAGTCACCACCTTGGATCGCACCCAATATGCACATGCAAATGGCCTATCGCGCGGTGCTTATGTACTGGCCGATGCTACGGATCACAAGCCCGAGGTATTGTTGCTGGCTACCGGTAGCGAAGTATCACTCTGCATTACTGCTTATGAACAGCTCAAATCCGAAGGGATTAAGGCACGCGTAGTCAGTATGCCCTCATGGGAATTGTTCGAAAATCAAAGCCGGGAATATCGCGACACTGTGCTACCGCCCGAGATCGCGGCGCGCGTCGCAGTCGAAGAGGCTTCCACATTCGGTTGGGAACGCTATACCGGCTTTGATGGCACCATTCTCGGTCTGCGCACTTTCGGGCTATCTGCACCAACTAAGGTCGTTGAACAGCACTTCGGCTTTGAGTCTGAACACGTTGTAGCGGCTGCCAAAGCACAAATCACGCGCCATACTTTGAAGAAGTGAGCATGAATTTTATTGAACTATCGCTTTAGGATAATTTATCCATTACGGGGGCACCAAATGAACAGCTTGGACGATACGACGATAAAAATAAATCCCTTGGCAGGCAAACCTGTTGAGCTATCGGCGCTGGTAGACATCCCTAAACTTGTTACCGCCTATTTCACGGAAATACCCGACCCGGCTGTGCCGGCACAAAAGGTCACGTTCGGTACCTCGGGACATCGTGGCTCAGCGTTAGCAACGAGCTTCAATGAATGGCATGTACTTGCTATTTGTCAGGCCATTTGTCAATACCGTGAGCAGCAGGGTATTAATGGTCCGCTATTCCTCGGCATCGACACCCATGCGCTATCCATGCCAGCATTCGCCAGCGCACTGGAAGTATTGGCGGCCAATCGTGTTGAGGTGATGATTGCAGAAAACGACGAATATACGCCAACTCCGGTAATTTCTTACGCAATCCTAGTCTACAACCGTGGGCGCGAAAAAGGACTGGCGGATGGCATCGTTATCACACCTTCGCATAATCCGCCCCAGGACGGCGGTTTCAAATACAACCCGCCACATGGCGGGCCCGCAGAAAATGCCATCACGGCCTGGATTGAAAACCGGGCCAATGAGTTTCTCAAAGAAGGCCTCAAAGGTGTGAAAAGGATTCCATTCCAACAAGCCCTGCGTGCTTCCACAACTCACCGGTACGACTATCTAAATACTTATGTAAACGATCTCGATAACGTGATCGATATGAGCATAATTCGTGATGCGAACATTAACATGGGCGTGGATCCGCTCGGCGGTGCCGGAGTGCACTATTGGAATGCGATTGCTCAGCGCTATAGCCTGGATCTTACGGTGGTCAACAAAGTCACCGATCCGACATTCCGTTTCATGACCGTCGACTGGGATGGTCAAGTCCGCATGGATCCATCCTCTCCTTACGCGATGCAGGGATTAATCGGTCTTAAAAATCGCTTCGACATCGCTTTTGCTTGCGACACTGACCATGATCGGCATGGAATCGTTACCCGAAGCACGGGACTGCTGCCGCCGAACCATTATCTTACTGTCGCGGTCAATTATCTTTTCCAGCACCGGCCGAAATGGAACAAGTCAGCGGCCGTAGGCAAGACTGTAGTCAGTAGCCAGATGATAGACCGAATCACCGCAAAACTCGGCCGCACGCTCTACGAGGTGCCCGTCGGCTTCAAGTGGTTTGTAGATGGCTTGTTCAAGGGCTCACTTGGTTTTGGCGGGGAAGAAAGTGCGGGTGCATCCTTTCTGCGAACCGATGGATCTGTATGGGCAACCGACAAGGATGGCATCATTTTGGCTTTGCTGTCGGCGGAAATTACTGCGCGCATGAACCGCGATCCCGGCGAAATATATCGTGAACTAGCGCATGAATTTGGCGAACCCGTTTACGAACGTATTGACGCGCCAGCTACGCCGGCACAAAAAGAAATGCTGGCGAAACTTTCGCCACAACAGATCCGCTCCACAGATCTGGCTGGCGAAAAAATTCAAACTATCCTGACTCACGCGCCAGGTAACGGCGCATCCATCGGTGGTTTGAAGGTCATTACTGAACAAGGATGGTTTGCAGCACGTCCGTCCGGCACAGAAAACATCTACAAAATTTATGCCGAAAGCTTTGAGGGAGTCGATCATTTAAACCGTATTCTGGCAGCAGCACAAACCCTCATCAGCGAGACTATCGCAACGGATTGAGCAGCATCTTAAAAACATATATGGCGCTGATTTTAATCAGCAATTAAATCAGCGCCTTAAAGTGAACCCGGTCTGTTCGATAGCACACTGAACATTTTTAGTTACCGGCTTAGTATGAAGCACTAATTTTTAGTTGCAATTTTCTAACGAAAGGAAATGCCATGAAAAATATATTGCCTCCGCAAAAATCCACTGCATCTCCTAGTAAATCCAATAGATCCAAACTAAAAACGACTACAGATGATAAACAGGGCAAACATCGGGGCATCCCCCCTGAGCAACGCCATCAAATGATCGCTGAAGCGGCATATCGGCGAGCTCAAAAGCGCAGCTTCATGGGAGGTAATCCCGAAAATGACTGGTATGAAGCTGAAGCGGAAATCGACCAGCTAATTTCCGAGCCATCCGAACTTCATAATAAACCGCAACACTAAAAACAAATACAAACGGTGGCACCCTCTGCTAACCGGCGTTTTATCCTCGCGTCCAGCTAAATAGCCCGACGCGTTGTGATAAATATAATTCTGAATGGTAAATAGGAATCGGTGTGTCTATCCGCATAACCTAACCATTGCATCTGGAGAAAGTGCATGAAAGAACAAACACATGCCGGCCATTCGATGGAAAATCATTCACACGATGATTTAACAGAATTTGATTCACTGGCTGAACTGGCATTGGACATGCGCTCCTCATGGAGCCACGGTGCCGATTCAATATGGAGACAGCTTAATCCCGAGCTTTGGAAGTTGACTCACAATCCCTGGGCTGTCTTGCAAACAATTCAACGTGAGAAATTTCAATGCGAATTAACCAATCCCACTTTCTGCAAAAGTATTGATGATTTGGTGCAAGCCAGGCGAGCCTCTACAGAAGCGCCCGCCTGGTTTCAACAAACCTATCCGCAATCTACCCTGAGCTGTGTCGCCTATTTCTGCATGGAATTTATGCTGAGCGAAGCGCTTCCCATATATTCTGGCGGGCTGGGTAATGTGGCCGGTGACCAACTCAAAGCTGCCAGCGATTTAGGCGTACCGGTCATCGGCGTGGGGCTGCTTTACCAACAAGGCTATTTTCGCCAAGTGATCGATAAAAATGGGATACAACAAGCCTTTTATCCCTATAACGAGCCCGGACAGTTGCCAATTACACCGTTACGTCACCCGAATGGTGAATGGCTGAGAATAGAGATTATGTTGCCCGGCTATTCGGTCTGGCTACGCACTTGGCAGGTTCAGGTCGGCAGAGTAAAGCTGTATTTGCTGGATAGCAATGATGCGGCAAATTTCCCTGCAGATCGCGGCATTACAAGTGAGCTCTACGGAGGTGGGCCCGAGTTACGTCTCAAGCAGGAGTTACTGCTCGGGATTGGTGGATGGCGATTACTCACTGCCCTCGGTATTGAGCCTGAGGTCTGTCACTTGAACGAAGGACATGCGGCCTTCGTTATTCTGGAGCGAGCCCGAAGCTTCATGAAATTGACCGGGCAATCGTTCGAAGTTGCGCTCGCCGTTACGCGAGCAGGTAATCTCTTCACAACTCACACAGCGGTGGCTGCCGGTTTTGACCGGTTCACGCCGGCTCTGATTGAGCAATATCTGAAAAAGTATGCTGAACACCAGCTCGGCATAACACTCCATGATTTGCTTGCACTGGGTCGTTTAAACCCGAACGATCCATCCGAAAGTTTTAATATGGCCTATTTGGCGATTCACGGGAGCGGCGCCGTAAATGGTGTGAGTCGTCTGCATGGCAGAGTGAGTCGACACCTCTTTGCCCCCCTTTTTCCGCACTGGCCGCTGGATGAAGTGCCGGTCGGGCACGTTACTAACGGCGTTCATGTGCCGACTTGGGACTCCGTAGCGGCCGATGAACTATGGACAAATGCTTGTGGAAAAGATCGCTGGTTAAGGGCAACCGAAACCATGGAACAGGACATCCGCAATATTTGCGACGCGAAGCTATGGCAACTGCGCACCGAGAGCCGCAAGTCTCTTGTCGAATATGCACGTAAACGATTACACCGGCAACTGGCCGCATCCGGCGCATCCATGGAGGCAGTTAGCAGAGCGAAGTATCTGCTGGATCCGGATACTTTAACGCTGGGTTTTGCACGACGCTTCGCAACCTATAAAAGACCGGATTTACTGTTGCATGACCTGGATCGACTACTGCATATACTCACTAATAATCCACAACGTCCGGTACAAATCATCCTGGCAGGGAAAGCACATCCGGCAGATGAAGCAGGTCGCGCGCTGATTCAAAAATGGACACAATTCATTAACCAAAACACGTCACATCCACCGATCATTTTTTTGGCCGATTACGATATGTTGGTAGCCGAACGTTTGGTACAGGGCGTGGATGTTTGGGTTAATACGCCCCGGCGACCATGGGAGGCAAGCGGAACGAGCGGGATGAAGGTGCTCGTCAATGGAGGAATCAATCTATCTGAATTAGACGGCTGGTGGGCAGAAGCCTACACACCGGAAGTAGGGTGGGCATTGGGGGATGGCAAAGAGCACGGTGATGATCCGGCTTGGGACGCGGCTGAAGCGAAGACACTTTATGACCTGCTTGAACATGAAGTTATCCCGGAGTTTTATAACCGCAACCAGGAAGGGATTCCCACCGCTTGGGTAGCACGGATGCGAGAAAGTATGGCGCGCTTAACGCCACGCTTTTCTACAAACCGTACGGTGCGCGAATATACGGAACAACACTACCTCCCCGCTGTCTCAGCTTACCGCGAGCGCATAGTTGATAAAGGTGCAGTCGGTGTGCAGATCATTAATTGGCGGCACAATCTGGATCAACATTGGGCCGCATTACGCTTCGGCGAAGTAAACGTTGAAACTAACGAGCAACAACATATATTTGAAGTGCAGGTCTACCTCGATGACCTTGGCCCCAATGCTGTTCGAGTCGAGCTGTATGCCAACGGCATCAATGGAAATAGTCCGGTCAGACAAGAGATGACTCGCATTAGCCAACTAACGTATTCGGTTGGCGGGTACCTATACAGCGGGGCGGTATCGGCAACCCGACCATCAACAGATTTTACCGCGCGAATAATTCCCTGTTACCCCGGCGTATCCGTACCTTTGGAAACAGCTCACATTGTATGGCAGCGGTGATTTTTAAAACAACACCATGAAGATTCATATGGACAATTTCCGTGCGGCAGACTATCTGAAATTGTCTTGGCTACAAACAAACATCAACGATGTACGTGTTGCAGATACGAGAAACGGCAATTCAACATTACTAGATTGGAAAACATTAAACGTCCACTAAAACTCAGGCGAAACATGGCTAATCAAGATTCTCAAACGGGCGTATTGACCATGGGGCATTCCACACTGTCTCTGGAAGAGTTTATCGATCGGCTTAAGATTCACGCAATTACAAATCTCTTTGATATACGTAGCGTGCCGAGATCTCGTCACAATCCACAATTCAATAACGACACCCTGCCGATTGCGCTTGAACTTTCCGGTATCTGCTATACGCACGCTACCGGCTTGGGAGGCTTTCGTCGCGCAAGTCCAGATTCTCCGAATATGGGTTGGCGAAATGCTTCATTCCGCGGTTTTGCGGACTACATGCAAACTGCTCAATTTGCAGAAAATTTGGGGATTCTGTTGGAACTGGCAACACATGAGCGGGTGGCATTGATGTGCGCTGAAGCGGTTCCGTGGCGTTGTCATCGCTCGTTAATTGCAGACGCATTGTTAGTACACGGTACCCCTGTCGAAGAAATTATCAGCAAAACGCGACTTCAGGCACATGCGCTAACTTCTTTTGCCAAGGTAGATGGCATGACAATAACTTATCCCGCTTACGAGATACCCTCATAATTTTAGCGCTGTTGCTCCAGAAGCCCAATAAGATCGCTTGTTGTTCACGATCAAAATCGAAGCTAGCAAACGAGTATCTGGCATATCGAATGTTTCATTGTTTTAGCGGTAGCCACAATTAAAAAAATAGATATTTTTATGTGAGTTATCGCACATAACACTTCAAAAATTGCAGAGATAATGGCAACAAAGTATCAATTCCTTAAGTCATTGCTCAAGTTTTATTCTTAATAAAAGGAGAAGTGTTATGCGCTTCGATCAAACAAAATGAGTGTAGAAAAAACGAAACTGGACGGACCGAATTTCGCAACGGGTGTTGCATACTCAGCTATTTCAGAAGGCGAGATGTTGCTCGGACATGCACATGGTGAACCGATTCTGCTCACACGATCCAGCAATGAACTGTTCGCCATTGGTGCTTTCTGCACACACTACGGAGCGCCGCTCAATGATGGATTGCTGGTGGGCGATACTTTGCGTTGTCCTTGGCATCATGCCTGTTTTAGTCTGCGTACTGGAGAAGCGCTGCGCGCGCCAGCACTAAATCCAATTTCCTGCTGGCGCGTCGAACAATTGGATAGCATGGTATATGTTCGCGAAAAGCTCGAAATTCAAGTACAACAACCCTCTCAAATCGAGACTAACCTGCAAGGACCGGTCATTATTTTAGGCGGTGGCGCTGCTGGCAATGCTGCTGCGGAAATGCTCCGCCAGGAGGGTTATGTCGGCCGCATCACCATGCTGAGCGCTGATGAATCTGAACCCTGTGACCGCCCCAATCTTTCAAAAGGTTATCTTGCAGGCACGACACCTGAAGAATTCAATTTCCTCCGATCACCCGAATTTTACAGAGAGCATGACATCGACTTGAAGTTGGGTGCTCGAGCAACCACGATTGACACAATGAATCAGTACGTGCAGCTCGAGAACGGTAGTCGATTTACCTATGCTGCCCTGCTGCTCGCCACTGGCGCCGAACCTGTTCGACTTGAAGTGCCTGGCGGAAATCTTCCTCATGTATATTATTTACGCACACTGGCCGATAGTCGCGCGCTTGTCGCCAAGGCCCTGACTTCACAGCGAGCTGTCATAATCGGTGCAAGCTTCATTGGGCTAGAGGTGGCGGCATCACTTCGAAATCGTGGCATCGAAGTACATGTAGTAGGACGAGAAACAAACCCTATGGAAAAAACGCTGGGAGCGGATGTCGGAAAATTCATTCGCAAACTTCATGAAGACCATGGAGTGACATTCCATCTCGATACAACTGCTATCTCGATCGACGCTCACAGCATCACATTGCAGAACGGAGAAATAATTCAAGCCGATTTTATCGTTGTTGGTATCGGTGTACGCCCATCAATCGCACTTGCAGAACAAGCAGGATTAGCCACGGATCGTGGTGTCACGGTAAACAAATATCTTGAAACGAGTGTTTCAGGCATATTTGCGGCTGGTGATATCGCACGCTGGCCGGATCTACTCACTGGCGAATCGATCCGTGTTGAACACTGGGTTGTTGCTGAGCGTCAAGGGCAAACCGCGGCGCGCAATATGCTGGGACGGCGAGAACGTTTTGACGCTGTTCCATTCTTCTGGACCGAACAGTACAATTTCGCCCTTGCTTATGTAGGCCATGCTGAGCAGTGGGACAAGGCCGAAATCGACGGACAGCTTAACGCTGATACGCAAGACTGCACGATTACATATCATCGCGGCACCAAAAAATTGGCAGTGGCTACCGTTCACCGAGATCTGGAGTGCCTACGCGCGGAGGTCGAATTTGAAAGAAATCTCACCACAAAAATGTAAGTGACATCTCATGAAACTAGGGAAGTGCTGATTAATTCGCGTTTCAAAATTTCACGCACTTGATAATCAATTGGTTACGTGCGAAATTCCGCGATTTTTTGAATTAATCAGCGTCTCCCTAGAATCCGCCCAATGCATCAACCACCATTTCTTTCATTACTTACCCAGGTAAGATTTTCGACAGGAAGTGTACGCTCGGTATAGGTAAAATAGGAAGGTGCACCTTTTCCGCCCGTATCTCTAAAAACAAAGTTGATTGGCTTTTTCTCTTCTTGCGACGCTTTGAGTACCGAATAGAAGGCATCTAGCGTTTCTACCTTCTTTCCATTGACAGAATTCAACATATCCATTTTTTCAATTTCATTGAAATCCCCTAATGAGCCAGCTTCGACGAAATAAACAGCAATCTTGCCCGGATTAAAATCATCTCGTCCCATATAGGGTGGCGTCTCGCAAAGTAGTATGCCGGAGAACATGATGCAGGTTTTGTCATTCACTTTTTTTACAGGTTCTAGTTTGCCATTAATTACAACTTCTTGCCCCTCACGTTTGATTCGTAAAGCAACACTACCCAGCCTTCCGCGAAGGGCATGAATAAGTTGGGTTTCGTTTTCGATAGACTCCATTACACCGGGCACACCAACAATTTCATCACCTGCCCGAATATCAAATTGGGCAGGATCAATCAGGCTACGGGCAATTTTGAGCTGCATTTGCTCGTTAGGTGCCTTGAAAAAAGCCAGTGGCAAATCAGGGGGCGAAGGATCTTTCCCTTCGCGCAACAAATCTAACACACGGCAAGCATATTGCATGGGCACAGCAAAGTTGCTGTTTTGAGAATCGTTCATACTGGAGGTATTTATTCCAACAATACGACCGGAAGATAGGCTGATTAATGGCCCTCCCGAATTTCCGGGGTTGATTGGAGCGTCAGTTTGCAACATTTCCGACTCATATTTAGCGGTATGCCCGGATATGATGCCACGCGTCCCGGTAAACTTCAGGCCGTTGGGATGACCAAAAGTACCCACCGTACGACCAACTCCGGGCAGATTTGTACACTCTAATTCGGGTAAAGCTGCGGTAGCCTTCTGCATCTCTTCATTAATACTAATAATGGCCAGATCAAGAAAAGGATCAACATAAACTTTTTTGGCTGGTACAAATTTCCTGCCAAAAAATGCAACCTCTAACCGTGCCGGTGAGCGTGACACCACATGGGCATTAGTCATAATCCAGCCCCGCTTTGTATCCACGACGAATCCGGCTCCAAACGCAGTACCTTTTTTATCGTTTCCAAATGGAATAGTAACGGCTTTTCTGATTTGTACTGTGTAGTGCTGTGCCTTTGAAAAGACATCTTCGTCATTCTCAGCATGAGCAGAAATTACGCTGGTCAATAGAAGACTGGCTGCTATTCCAATTAAATTAAATTTCATCTTTGTCTCGCTAATCATAAATATAATCCCATTTATACCGGGAATATAAAGTTATTGAGTTTTGCGGACTATATCTACAATCACTTATGAATAATCCAGCGGCATCTGGATGGTTAGAAAAAATCTTATTTATATTTGACGCCATCCCTATTGTCTTTCGTCAAGCTATAACAATACTTTAGAGCACTTCAAATGTGAAAATGACCTGCCGTTAATGAGATGGTGTAACAGACAAACCGCTCAGGGACGGCGGTAACATGACAGCGTTAGAGGACGACGGAAGTGGTGGCGGGATACCACCAAAGAGGCAAGGGCACACAGAAGCACTAACAGAAGGTGGACAGCGAGCCGCCCGGAGTCGGAGAAGATACATAATTAACCCTCCTGGCAGGCTGCGAATAATTCAAGCGCCCCGATACAGGAACACGATGGCCTTTTGCATACATACACTGCTGGTATCCAAAATCGTAACGCTGCTGAAGGTTGAACGCCGAACTTTCACCCGTGCCCACTCCTGCCATAGAACCAAAGAGTAATCCAGAGCCGGCACCCACACTCACGCTGTTATGGCCGCCAAACAATACGCCTGCAGTGGCACCGATTACCGTTCCGATCACCGCGCTTCTCACGCCGCTATCAGCCGCTGCTGCATTCGCCGTGCCGCCACCTATTTGAGAGTTGGCATATTGCCTGCAATCGGCATCATCCAAGCGGAATTGATCAAAGCTTCTCCCCGTACCCGGCAACACAAGTACCCCTGGGCCGGTCGGTACCGACGTGCAACCGCCCAGCACCAGAAATGCCACCAGTACAACCAAGAACCGCAGAAGCGTCATGATGCAGGGGCATTATCTGAAGCAGATTGGCCGTCTGAATCAGGTGCGGGCTGAGGTGCGACCCGTAGCCATCCTCCTGGACACTGATTAACGTACGGATAGTAGGCTTTGGCATCAACACAGTAATACCACCACGATTGCTGAACATCTTGCGGCGAATCAGTTTGTGCTTCTTGTGCTGCGATCTGTGGTTCGTCGCTTCGCTCGATGTACGTCACGGGTGCAGGTTGCACCATCGGGTAATAAGCGGGCGCAGGAGAATAATAATAGGATGACCCATAATATGGAGCGCCGTAGTATGAGTACGGATAAGACTCGTAGCTGAAACCAATCGGTGCACCCAAGTAGATACCCACGCTCCTACCTCGATTCCAGCCACTGCCTGCATATCTGCTGCCGCTAAAGCCAGGACGACCGAAACCCCCACGCCCCCCGCCACTAAACCCTGGCCCTCCTACGCGACCTCCGCCTGCGTGTCCACCACCGCTAAATCCGGGGCCCCCACGCCCTCCCATTGCGTGGCCACCGCCACTCCATGAGCCTGCCGCAAAAGCCATTTCGCTCACCAATGTTCCAACCGACAACACTGTGATTACAGCGAATGATAAAGTAATTTTGGATGTCTTCATTATGTCTATATCCTATAACTCAGCATACGTAACAATCTGATTTGCAGAATTGCAACCTCATATACTTAATAAGCAATTCCACTCTGGTTTCCATAAAACAACATGTCCATATTAGAGACCATGATCATGAATCCAGTTCCAAACTATCTCGTGATAACTCTAGAAATTTTGAATATATCAGTAGTGTCCGGTTAAAAGTCGAACAAATTTAGTTGGTTATAAAAAGTCGTCTG
>NZ_CAKMAA020000075.1 GCF_924101635.2 Candidatus Nitrotoga sp. HW29
TACAGTTCGCAGCAAAACAACCTATCGATGTGTCCGTTATTACTTGACCATTACAGTTTTGGGCTGGCGATGTTTTCAGCACGGGGCAATAAGTCTTCGATAACATGCCGATCCTGCTACGGTGAAACGGGGTTAATACTTTACCGTGCCGGATCAATAGATAAAATCACGTCATCTTCGCTGGCTGCACCCAGCAGTCGAACTCTTCTTCCGTAACATAGCCTAGGACTAAGGCCGTCTGTTTTAGTGTGCCGCCATCCCGGTGTGCTTGCTTGGCGATTTCGGCGGCTTTATCGTAGCCGATATGCGGGGCCAAGGCGGTTACCAGCATGAGCGAGCGTTCCAGCAATTCTGCAATACGTTCGTGGTTGGCTTGAATGCCGGACACGCAGTGTTCCTCGAAACTTGTCATTCCGTCAGCAAGCAGGCGTACGCTTTGTTGGAAGTTGTGAGCGATGAGTGGCTTGAAAACGTTAAGTTCAAAATTCCCCGAAGCGCCGCCTATATTGATGGCAACGTCATTGCCAAAAACTTGGCAACACAGCATGGTGAGTGCTTCGCATTGTGTGGGATTCACTTTGCCCGGCATGATTGAGCTGCCCGGTTCGTTCTCGGGAATACTGATTTCTCCAAGACCGGAGCGTGGCCCAGAAGCCATCCAGCGAATGTCATTGGCAATTTTCATGAGGGCAGCAGCGAGCGTTTTGAGCATGCCGTGTGCGGCGACTAGAGCATCATGTGCGGCCAGAGCGGCAAATTTGTTGGCCGCACTTTTGAACGGCAGGCGGGTGCTACGAGCCAATTCTGCCGCAACGCGCTCCCCGAATTCGGCGTGAGTGTTAAGTCCGGTACCGACGGCAGTCCCTCCTGCAGCAAGCTCACAAAGCGAGGGCAGGGTAGCTTTAATCATGGATTCGGCATAATCCATCTGTGCCACATAAGCAGAAAACTCTTGTCCGAGCGTTAGGGGAGTGGCATCCTGCAAATGCGTGCGTCCAATCTTGACGATGTCGTTAAAATTGCGGGATTTCTCCTCCAGTGTCGAGCGTAGTTTGCTTAGGGCAGGAAGCAGGGCTTGGGTAATACTGAGGCTGGCAGCGACGTGCATGGCAGTGGGGAAAATGTCATTGGATGATTGACCAAGATTCACGTCATCATTGGGATGCACCAACCGGTCTTTTCCCCATTTTCCGCCGAGTAGCTCAGAAGCACGGTTAGCGAGCACCTCATTCAGGTTCATATTGGTCTGGGTTCCCGAACCCGTCTGCCAAACAGAAAGTGGAAACTCTTGCGTATGCTGATCGGCCAGTATTTCATCCGCTGCTTGCATAATTGCATCCGCCTTGGCAGCGCTTAACAGATTTAAATCGCGATTGACCCGCGCGCAAGCGCGTTTGATCATAGCGAGTGCAAGGATGATTTCCCGCGGCATGCGCTCGGAGGAAATGTGGAAATGCTCAAGTGAACGTTGTGTTTGCGCACCCCAAAGCCGGTCTGCTGCAACCTCTATGGGGCCGAACGTATCGTGCTCTATTCTGGTTTGAGTCATGCAATATGCTTTTATTTAGTAACAATATAAGCCTGTTGAATACCAAAGCCACCACCAGAAAAGTCTTTCTCAATATCATAAAAAATGCGATTAATTGGATTGAAACCCGGGTATGCAGACGGATCTGTCACCAATTCTCTCAAGAATCTTGATCCCAGGTAATAAATTGATGAAAACTCATTAACGGTAAATGTTAAACCCTTTTGAGTGAGGAATTCCTCCAATACAGCTTTTTTAAAAAAGCGATTTGAATCATGCTCGATTAGTGGGGGCATATCCTTAAGTTGTCTCAATGCATTGAGCAATGTAAACGGCTCTAAAAAAGGCTCGGAAAAAATCACCTTGCCGCCTGGTTTCACAACCCGTATGCATTCATTGATAGCAATTTGTTGTTCTTCCCAAGTAGGCATAAGCGTAACCACCCGTGTGGCATACGCTACATCAAAAGTAGCATCAGGAAATTGCAAAGAGTTAATGTCACCTACTTCAAATTTTACAATATCGCCTACCCACTGAGCTTTTTTCAGCAGATTGGCTTGTTTAATCATATTTTCAGCAAAATCGACGCCTGTAATCGAACCAACATCTTGGCGCCGTTCTAATTGTTGAAACGCGGAATAGCCATTAGCACACCCTATATCAAGGACATGATCGCCACTTGAAATATGCTCTCCTATGGCATCGATTTCAAGTTCAATCATAAAGTTATCGCTCCAAGATGCTAGATGTGAGCCTTTATGGGTTTTAGCCTGGTTTTCCCAATAGTCTTTTGCAACATCCTTTTCAATCTTTTCCACGCTATCTCCTTATAGACTAAATACTTTAAGTATCATTGCCTGTTTATAATTTAATGTTGTATTGCGTAACTAACTTGGTTATATACACCATTAAATTTTACTTATGCAAAGTGCGGGCAGTATTTTAAACAATTCAAAAAATAATTGCCAAACAATGCATCAGCTTACAAATTGTTAAATTTAACGATATCGTTGCTGTTGAATTTCATCCTAAGCGTCTATCTATTTGGTAAATTGTGCAAAAATTAATGTTTTTAGAGATTTTTTTTTGCAGATGGAGTAAGTATGGTCGGTACGGCCAGTGGCAATATATCAGGGTAGTCCTTACTGTAGTGTAACCCGCGGCTTTCATGCCGAGACAATGCACTTTGTACGATAAGATCGGCCGTTAATACCAAATTACGTAATTCCAGCAAATCAGCTGTAACATGAAAATTGGTGTAATACTCGTTGATTTCCTCATGCAATAACCGGATACGGTGCTGTGCGCGTTGCAGTCTTTTGGTAGTACGCACAATTCCGACATAGTCCCACATGAATTGACGTAATTCTGCCCAGTTGTGCGAAATAATAATCTCTTCATCGGCATCGGTCACTCGGCTCTCATCCCACTGTGGCAGCGGAATGAACTGACTTTGCGATGTGGCTAGTATGTCGTGTGCGGCAGCTTCGGCAAAGACCATGCATTCCAGCAGCGAATTGCTTGCCAGGCGGTTGGCTCCGTGCAGGCCGGTGTGAGCAGTTTCGCCCACGGCGTAAAGGTGGGCGAGATCGGTACGGCCATGCAGATCAGTAATGATGCCACCGCAGGTATAGTGCGCAGCCGGTACCACAGGTATGGGCTGGTGCGCGATATCAATACCTAGCGCCAGGCAGCGCGAATAAATGGTAGGAAAATGCGCTTGCAGAAACTCGCCCGATTTATGTGAGATATCAAGATATATGCAATCAAAACCACGCTTTTTCATTTCGAAATCGATGGCACGTGCGACGATATCGCGTGGTGCGAGTTCGGCCCGCTCATCATGAGCAGGCATGAATCGTGTGCCATCAGGCAATTTTAAGATGCCACCTTCGCCACGAACTGCCTCTGAGATGAGGAATGACTTGGCGTGCGGATGGTATAAACAGGTCGGATGAAATTGAATGAATTCCATGTTGGCTACCCGGCAACCGGCACGCCAACCCATGGCAATGCCATCGCCAGTGGCAGTGTCGGGATTGGTGGTATAAAGATATACCTTGCCCGCACCACCGGTAGCGAGAATTGTGTTATGAGCAGCGATGGTGCTGACTTCATCGCTCAAACTGTTGAGTGCGTAAGCACCATAGCAATGATTGTCAGTGTGGCCGAGTTTATGGCCAGTAATCAGATCGATGGCAATGTAATGCTCCAACAGCGTGATGTTGGGATGTGCCAGAACTTTAGTGGCGAGCGTTTCCTGTACGGCATGGCCGGTGGCATCGGCAGCATGAATGATACGTCGACGACTGTGGCCACCTTCGCGTGTCAGGTGATAGCCGGTATCGGTATTGCCATCACGGGTAAACGGCACACCTTGCTTAATGAGCCAGTCGATTGCCGGCTTGGCGTGCTCGATAACATAGCGTGCTGTAGCTGGATCACAGAGGCCAGCACCGGCAGTTAAAGTGTCTTGTATATGTTCGGCCAGAGAATCTTCTTGCGACAACACAGCTGCGATTCCGCCTTGTGCCCAAATACTTGCACCTTCCAATAAAGATTTCTTGGTAATGATGGCAACTTTTCGTTTATCGGCTAATTTTAGTGCCAATGAAAGCCCGGCCAGTCCGCTGCCTATAATTAAAATATCAAATTGCAGCATACTAGTTTTGTATTTCATTTATCTTCGAACCAAGCTTACGATTGGCACGAATGACTTTAAGGAAATTAAGGATAAAATAAATTTAAAATTCATATTGTTATGATTTTATCTATAACAAATTTTGCTTGCAAAAATAACTACTGTTATCTAACTTAAGCACATTCTATGTGTTTCGAGTCCAGTTACTCGACAATCTTAATAATAAATCGCGCCAAGTGATGTCCGCTAGCCAGTCTCTCGTCGAAGATAGAGACAGGTAGGTTATGTCATATTTGATGGGCTTGAAGCGGCTCGTGGAATGATATTAAACTTATCGTTTAATACGGTGTGATTGTACCACTTCACAATTTCATTTAAATTGATTTTTAGATTTGCTAATATTTTGCTTGTTATTTCTGCCCTCTGAACAAAGGCTGACTGGAAGTCAGCCTTTGTTCAGAGGGCAGATTAGTGCCTAGCCTGACACGGCTATTGACGTATCAAACAAGGTCACTTACGGCGTATTAATCCCATTATAAGTGAGATGACAAACAAGATAAGAAAGATAAAGAACAAGATCTTGGCGATCTCAGCCGCACCGGCTGCAATACCAGTAAAGCCAAGTAGACCAGCGACAAGTGCTATAACTAGAAATACAACAGTGTAGTGCAACATTATTTTTTCCTTTCTTTAAATGGTCGGCCAACCGGATATAGCTATGTTGAAATAGCCGACCTTATCTTTTATTTAACCCGCATATCATTTTTGACTGATTTCACACCTTTGACATTACGTGCGACATCGGCTGCTTTGTCGATATCAGCTTGGGAATTTACGAAACCACTCAGTTGTACTATGCCCTTGAAGGTTTCAACGTTGATTTCAGCGGACTTCAAGGAGGGGTCATTGAAAACAGCCGTCTTGACTTTCATGGTCAGAACGCTATCGTCAATATATTCTCCTGTCCCTTCATGCGTTGATGTAGCTGCGCAGCCTACAAAAAATACCAACAGGGCAGCCAGAAAAAAAGTGGAAAAACGTTTAAATTGTGTCATGGTAAGTCCTTTAAGTAAGTGAATTAAATGATACTAAATTGCCTCTCGATGTCTGAATCAAAATGAAATCAAGAGACTCGTGTTCGCAACCTTCGTTGCATTCTTTAAAGAAGCAGCCTTACAGGCTATTTCCTGTGGTTCTCGCCATGCCATTGAAAGATAATGCTATCTAAACAAATACCGATTGTCTGTGTTCCATCGCACACAGAACATGATTTCTACTTGTCGTAAATAGTAAGTAAAGGAATAGATCCCGTTGGTTATTGTGTTACTGGCACTTGCGTTATTCTATTCACGCTAAAATCAGGGGTGCATTTGCCCAGTCTTTCTTTTTACAAATTTGACTTTATAAATACATCAGTAGCCAGTTTTTGTTCATTATATTTGGATGAAGAGCGCATATTGAATATAAATCAGTCGTTTATTTTACATTAATATTAACCGCATGACTCATGCGAATAGCCAAACATCCGGTTGTTACTGTAAAACAGCCACGGCAAGGTACTATAATCAAGTGATTGTCTTTGTCTAACCATATGTGGTTAGTGCTTCTAAACAATGTAAGCTCATGCAATTGTTCCAAAGAGCGCGCCAACACCGGCAGTTAATCCCATAGCGAGCGCACCCCAAAATGTAACACGTATTGCACCTATAGCCACTCTTGCTCCACCGGCCCACGCAGCCAAACCACCTAAAAATGCCAGAAACACCAGTGAAGTAACTGAGATGAATGGAATCAAACTTGCGTTTGGAGCCAATGCTGTGACGAGGAGAGGCATGGCTGCTCCGATAGCGAAGCTGAATGCTGAAGCAAAGGTAGCCTGAAGAGGACGCGCGTTAAGTGCTTCAGATATCCCGAGCTCGTCGCGAGTGTGCGCACCCAGTGCATCATGTGCCATGAGTTGATCGGCCACCTGTTTTGCAAGCATAGGATCAAGGCCGCGACCAATATAGATCGCTATCAGTTCTTTACGTTCACCAAGATCATCTGCCTCAAGTTCTTGTCGTTCACGCTCAATATCAGCCTGCTCGGAATCTGCCTGTGATTGCACGGACACGTACTCTCCTGCAGCCATTGACATGGCTCCTGCAACAAGACCGGCAACTCCCGCAAGCAATATATTGTCGGGAGTTGCATGTGCAGCTGCAACACCTAGTATCAAGCTTGCCGTGGAAACAATACCGTCGTTCGCGCCTAGTACTGCAGGGCGAAGCCAACCAATTTGCCCGGTGAGGTGTTGTTCCATATGGTGTGAGCGCATTTTCTTAATATTTCCGTGATAATGATGTGTATTAATTGATAAATTTATGAGAAGCGGTAATTTATCCTAGGTAAGGGTTGATCATTTCACTTTTGGGCGGTTAACGGTGGAACAATCTTTATCTTCTCGCTCTTTCTTATGATTACGAGTACTGCATGATATTGATGGATATTCACATAGGCAGCGGTCCCAGTATCTGGGAGTTAACGATGCGACGCAGGAAGTGAGGATTTATACCTAGGTCAATTCAGGCGATAATAACAACTATACTGTTTTCGGATCCTAAATCCTTTAGCGTGCAGTTTACTCAAAAAATCGTTTGTTAAAGCGTATCCACTGGCACTAAACCAATACAGAACAAAAGGATAGTAGCAATATGATGCTTATGCTCAGCAATGATGATGGTTATTTTTCACCCGGTCTGGCTTGCCTTGCGGAAACGTTGTCTACTATTGCCGAAATAATAGTGGTGGCGCCAGAGCGCGACCGTAGCGGTGCAAGCAATTCACTGACATTGGATCGTCCACTCAATTTACGTCGTGCAGCTAATGGTTTTTATTATGTAAACGGAACGCCAACCGATTGCGTACATTTGGCGGTTACCGGCATGTTGGATACCCAACCGGATATGGTCATTTCCGGCATTAATGCGGGCGCCAATATGGGGGACGATACAATTTATTCAGGTACGGTGGCAGCTGCCACCGAAGGTTTTTTGCTGGGCATCCCGTCTATTGCCGTATCGCTGGCGAGCAGAGAGTTGGCGCATTATGATACTGCGGCACGTGTGGTGGCTAACCTAGTGCAGCAATTTGAAAAGCGTACGCATTCTCTTCCATGGTTACTCAACGTGAATGTACCGGACATTCCCTATGATCAATTACAAGGCCGTGAGGTAACCCGCTTGGGCAAGCGGCATAAAGCTGAGCCAGTGATAAAGGGTACTAATCCGCACGGAGAGACTGTGTACTGGGTTGGGGCGGCTGGCAAGGCGCAGGATGCGGGTGTGGGCACGGATTTTTATGCCATTGCCCAGCGCCGGGTATCCATTACGCCATTACAGATGGATCTGACGCAATATAGCCAGCTCGATGCGGTGGGAACGTGGCTGGCAGGTAACGCTGCATGAGTGGGCGTCATAGTGGTATTGGCATGACCTCGCAACGCACACGCGGGCGTTTGATCGAACGGTTGCGTGCGCGGGGAATTGAAGATGAGGTTGTACTGGCTGCAATGAATGTGGTACCGCGCCATATTTTTATCGACGAAGCACTGGCTAGCCGTGCTTATGATGATGTGTCGTTGCCGTTGGGGTTCGGTCAGACCATTTCGCAACCTTATATTGTGGCACGCATGATTGAAATCCTGCGCAACGGTATGGCACTCAATCGCGTATTGGAAGTGGGTACCGGTTGCGGTTACCAGGCAGCGGTGCTAGCTCAGGTGGCACATGAGATATATTCGGTGGAACGCGTGCAACCTTTGTATGAGCGCGCGGCAGGTTACATGAAAGAATTGAAGGTGAAGAATGTTATCTTGCGTTATGCAGACGGCAACATTGGTTTACCGGCTGTCGCACCGTTTGACGGCATTATTATGGCGGCAGCTGCTACGCACGTACCACAGGCGTTGCTGGGACAGCTGGCTGTGGGTGGTAGAATGGTGCTGCCATTAGGCGCGCAGGAACAATTTTTATACCTGATTGAGCGTGGGACGCAAGGTTACCGTGAAACTCGCCTGGAGGCGGTGAAATTCGTGCCACTATTGACGGGAAAAGTATGAGACTGAAAAAATTCACTTTTCAATTACAGCCCATCGCAATTGCCGCAGTGCTAGTGGCAGGTTGTTCTTCAAGCGGACCTCATGCGCCTATAGTGGAACATGATGCAGAGCGTGAAGTAGCACGTGGAGCCAAGTTGAAAAAATCGACCGCATCGGTAGTTGCGCCAGCCACGAAAGTTGTGCCACGTGATAAAGACGGGCGTCCCCAGATTTACGCGGTACAAAAAGGTGATACTTTATACAGCATTGCCTTCAATTATGGTCTCGATTATCGTGAAATTGCCGAACTAAATAACATTCAAAATCATGACATTATTCATGTGGGTAAAGAGTTACGTTTACCTTCTGCCAGCGCTTCGACCGTGGTTAATAAAACCATAGTTGAAAGTAAGCCTTCGGACGTTCCTGTCAAGAGCCAACCTAAAGTGGCCAAACTGCCTTATACCGAGCAGGCTGTGGCACAAATTGAAAAAATGCAAGAAGACCCGCAAAAATCCGGGCCTGTGCTGGTGACCAAAATTCAGCCTAAACCCGAAATTAAATCGGAGGCCAAGGTTGATGGAATTACCGACGACGACGGCAGTGCATTGGAATGGAGTATGCCAACGTCCGGAACGTTAATAAGCGAATTTTCTGAAGTAGCCAGCCGTAAGGGAATCGATATTGCCGGTAAGCTGGGCCAGGCAATCGTTGCCAGTTCGGCCGGCAAGGTTGTCTATAGCGGTAACGGGCTACGCGGATATGGCAAGTTGGTCATCATCAAGCATAACAAGGCTTATCTTAGCGCTTACGCCCATAATGATCAGCTACTGGTAAAAGAAGGGCAGAACGTAAGCAAAGGGCAGAAAATTGCAGAAATGGGCAATACTGATACCGATCAGGTCAGTCTGCACTTTGAGATACGCCGCTTTGGCAAGCCCGTTGATCCTGCCAAATATCTGCCACTCGTAAAATCTTGAACAATACTAGCCTTGATGTAACCGACCACAGTCGCAACAGCGCAGGGTTGCGCTATGTTTATCCCGTGGTGTCGCGGCGGGCGGGCGGAGTGTCGGTCGGTATCAATCTTAATACCAATAATGCCTGCAATTGGCGCTGCATATATTGCCAAGTGCCGGAACTCAAGCGCGGCACAGCTCCACCGGTTGATCTGGTATTACTGGAGCAGGAGTTGCGTGGTTTTTTGCATGAGTTATTGCACGGTGATTTCATGCTGCGTCGCGTGCCGGAAGGGGCGCGCCGTATTAATGATATTGCCTTATCCGGCAATGGTGAACCGACCAGTGCCAAAGAATTCGAGCAAGTTATCATACTCATCGCCAAACTGCGCCAAGAATTGGCACTACCCTCCCATATCAAACTGGTTCTCATCACTAATGGCAGCCTTATGCACCGCAAAAATGTGCAGCAAGGCCTACGCAAGATGGCACAACTTAATGGTGAAGTGTGGTTCAAAATTGACCGTGCCAGTAAGGCCGGTATGCAACGAATCAATAATACCCGCACAAGCTTGGTTAAGGTACGCGAAAATCTCACCACCACCATCGAGCTGTGCCCGACGTGGCTACAAACCTGCTGGTTTATGCTGGATGGCGAGCAGCCGAGCAAGCAGGACGAGGACGATTATTTAAATTTTCTGGCCACATTGCTGCATGGCAATATTAAACCTGAAGGTGTGTTGCTTTACAGCTTGGCACGCCCAACATTACAACCGGAAGCACCAAAACTGACCACGCTGTCAGAGCCGCAATTGGAAGCGTTTGCTGCGCGCATTCGAGTATTAGGAGTGGAAACGAAGGTAGCAACGTGAGTAGAAAAAAACAATTTCCGGTTGTTGAATTTTTTTCGATCCTGAACCTGTGCCGTTAGAAGCGGGAAATAGATATGCAGATATCAAAGTCATACAGATTTCTAGATTTTTGCAAAAGTAAATTCGCTGCAATTAACCACGCACTTAGAGAATGGCTTATCTGTCTTTAGGTATAATCCGCGCCTCATTTATTTCTTGAATACACCATGAGTATTTTGGTCTGGATTATTACCACCTGCATTGTAGGTGGGACGTTAAGCGTAGCATGTGCGGCATTATTTGCGTTTAAAAACCGCACACAGAATTACCTTGGCGGCATGGTGAGCTATGCAATAGGTGCGTTACTTGGAGCAGTATTTCTCAATATTTTGCCCGAAGCAATTAATCTAACCCCCAATGTCGCTATTTTGAGCGGTACAGTGTTGTTTGGCATCCTGCTGTTCTTCATTCTGGAAAAACTGGTTCTGTGGCGGCATTGCCACCATGAGCATTGTGAAGCACATCTAACAATCGATGCAGAACAGGGATATGACCATGGACGAAGTGGCATGATGATTATAATCGGGGATACTTTCCATAATTTTGTGGATGGCATCATCATCGCAGCAGCTTTTCTTACTGACGTGCAGTTGGGTGTCGTTACAGCATTGGCCATTATTGCGCACGAAATTCCGCAGGAAGTGGGAGATTTCGCTATCTTGCTACACTCGGGTTATAGCAAGCTACGCGCTTTTCAATTGAATTTGATATCCAGCTTCGCTTCTGTGGCGGGTGGCATACTTGGGTACTTCACTTTGCAGACCATGCAGTCATGGATTCCATCGTTGCTGGCGCTGGCAGCAGCGAGCATGATTTATGTTGCGGTAGCAGACCTGATACCCGGTTTACACAAACGCGTGCAGCTACACGATACCTTGCAGCAAGTGGTGTTGATTGTATCGGGCGTAGGAACAGTGTGGTTGATGAGCGTGTTAATGGTAGAGTAAAAAACGTTTCATCCTGCATGACCACATCTCACTTTTTACCTAATTAGCGCAGCGAAGATAAAGCTGGTTGCAGATAAAATGTTCAATTCAATATATAAATTTTAAATATGAGTAAACAAAACACAGCGCCACGCGTCGGTTTCGTGTCTCTTGGTTGTCCTAAGGCGACAGTGGATTCCGAGCATATCCTTACTCGTTTGCGCACCGAGGGTTATATTATTTCTCCTAATTATGCGGATTCCGATCTGGTGGTCGTTAACACTTGCGGTTTTATCGACAGTGCGGTGGCAGAATCGCTTGAAGCAATTGGCGAGGCGCTGGTTGAAAATGGAAAAGTTATTGTTACTGGCTGCTTGGGTGCCAAAGGCAGTGTCGTGAAAGAAACGCATCCGAAAGTATTGGCAGTTACCGGTCCGCATGCGACAGATGAGGTAATGGAAGCCATCCATGCTCATTTGCCCAAGTTGCATGACCCCTACAGCGATTTGGTCCCACCGCAAGGCATACGGTTAACGCCCAGGCATTATGCTTATGTGAAAATTTCCGAAGGCTGTAATCATCGTTGTACTTTTTGTATCATCCCCAGCATGCGCGGTGATCTGGTGAGCCGTCCGGTAGGTGACGTAATGCAGGAAGCGCAGAATTTGGTGAATGCAGGCGTGAAAGAATTGCTGGTGATCTCGCAAGACACTAGTGCCTATGGCGTGGATGTAAAATATCGCACGGGTTTCTGGGGCGGTCGGCCAATCAAAACGCGCATGACCGAGCTAGTTCAAGCGATGGGTGAACTGGGGGTATGGGTGCGATTGCATTACGTTTATCCTTACCCGCATGTAGATGAAGCCATTCCGCTGATGGCGCAGGGGAAAATTCTGCCCTACCTGGATATTCCTTTTCAGCATGCCAATGCGCGTATTCTTAAATTAATGAAACGTCCTGCTAGCAGTGAAAACGTGCTTACGCGCATTCAGCAATGGCGAAAAATTTGTCCGGACATTACCTTACGCAGCACTTTCATTGTCGGCTTTCCCGGTGAAACAGAAGAAGAGTTTGAAGAATTGCTCAGTTTTCTAGAAATGGCTCAATTGGATCGCGTCGGTGCATTTATGTATTCGCCTGTGGAAGGTGCTGTGGCCAATAATTTACCGGATCACATCTCACTTGAAGTCCAACAAGAACGCTTGGGCCGTTTAATGCAACTGCAAGAAGAAATCAGCGGCGAACGCCTTGCATGTAAAAAAGGTAAGACCATGCAGGTATTGGTGGATGAAGTAGACGAGGAGAGTGCAATTGCACGTAGTGCAGCTGATGCACCTGAGATTGATGGTCTGGTTTACATCACTAATGGCCAGACATTAAAAGCCGGTGATTTTGTGAATGTCCGAATAACTGATTCTGACGTTCATGATTTATGGGCGGAAACGACTTAACTTATCCATTGCAGGGGTAGCGAGTCAATGACAGGTTGCGATTTGGGTACATGATTTTTCCGGGTAATTTAGTTCTAAAAGGTGGAAGAGATGAATTATGAGGAAACTTCTCCAAGTGATATGGGAGTCCGATTCTATATCCCTGAGTAAAACTTTTTTCGTATTTATTGATGAATTGGTACGCCTTTCTTTACTTTAATTTGTTCGTCATTGATCAGATTTAGATCGAAAATTTCTTTAGCTGCGGTAGGTGGGAAACCTTCACGTGGCACAGCACGCGTATGCAACATTAGATCAATGAAATATTGATCCAATGCAGGCGATCCCCATAATTCTATGATCTTACTAACAATATGTGGAAAATTCTGTTCCAATGTGTGCGGATATTTATCTTCAGCACCATTTAATAGTTCCAAAAGTTTTTTATTCATTAAGTGACTCCAAAAATAACAACCAGCAGTATATCCTAGCCTAGACCACCATTCTTTTTATACGAATAGTACAGTGTGTATTGGAAACTGTTATTCAAGCAATTTATATTTAAAAAAGTAAGGCCAGCGTTGAGCTGGCCTTACTTTTAAACAAATTTGTTCATTCATTGCTACGAAACGTAGTTTACTACCTTCCCATGGGATATCTCTCTTGGGAGTTCATTCCTGGATTTCCCAATTGATTGAACGGTCCATTAGGTCCGGATTGAACGATATTGGTTTGATTGGAAACATGAGAGTAACGATAATATTCAGGTGGTTGGTTCTGAACATCAAAGCCGGCGTTATTTGGCTGAACTCGGCCGTCTGCGCCCATGGGCTGAAGTCTACCACCAGATGTGCCATAGGATTGTCCAGTATTGGTAGAGACACCTGAAGTAGTCACACCAACCATTGAATCAGCGTTTGCCAAAGAAGCACCCAAAGCGAAACAGGACATAAGTGTGATATTTATAAGACTCTTTTTCATGAAAAGCTCCTAAATATAAAGTTGGAAGGATAGTTGTATAGGATCAAGGTCATCTTGACTTGCGTATAGTACCAGTTAACCAGAGGGTGTAAATAGTTTTATGTGATCGGCCATTTTCCAAAAATTGCCAGCTATCCCAAAAAGGCTTTATTTGACCGATTTTAAGCACTTAAGCGCTATTGATTCAGAAGTTCTTTTAGACCAGGTCAGGTATCCCGGCTGTCTATTTTTGCGTCGAAGTATTCAGTCTCGTATCATATTTACAGGCAAAGCTGCCATTCGCACTGCATGCAATTAGCGATGAAATAATGAAAGAACGATCTGGTGCATGTACTTAAATTTCGTGTCTTAGAACACCGTCAATTTTCAGGCAATGTATCATTATTCGTCCTTGTCTAGTTCTGCATCCCATCCCATGCTACGGGCGGTTGTGATGGCTTGCGCATATAAATTAGCATGTTTTTCACGCAGATTTTCCGGTAGTCGGCTGGGCAAATGTGCGTAGGGATCCCAGGCGGCATAAACTTGTTCGTATAGATTTTGCATTCGTGCAGAATCCCAGCCTGCACAGGTTTCTGTTTCTGGCAAGATACCAAATACCCAAGCATCGCGCACAATACGTCCCAAATGGGTTAATCCGCCCTGCGCGTCATTGTCGACGCCGACATAAAGTTGTAGTGTCATCGTGTAAGTCCTGCATAGAGTGCGGGTAATTTCTCCGGCAGCCGTTCTACATGATCTAACACGATGTAATTTTTGGCTCCGAAAATCCGCGAAACGTATTGATCTGCTCTCGGGTCGAGTGAGATGCAGAATGTGGTTACGCCGGAACGGGTCATTTCCTCCACGGCTTTTTTAGTATCGAAACGTAAATACTGTGGATCACGTACATCTATGTCTGCCGGCTCGCCATCGGTAATCAATAGCAACAATTTTTTGGCAGATTTTTGTAATTTCAGATAATGCCCGGCGTGGCGTATAGCGGCTCCCATGCGAGTGGAAAATTGCCCCTTCATGCCTGCTAAACGAGATTTTGGAATTTCATTGTATGGCTGATCGAAATCTTTAAAGCGAGAATATTCCACTTTGTGGCGTCCATCCGAGAAAAAACCGTGAATCGCGAATGGGTCACCGATTTTGTTGATTGCGTCTGCGAGCAACACGGTGGCCTGTCGCTGTAAATCAAGAATACTGTATTCTTGCCCGGCCACTTTCTCGTTGGTCGACTCGGATAAATCCAGCAGCACCATCACCGAAATATCGCGTATCTTACGCACTGAGCGCATCATGATGCGCTGATCAGGTTGCTGCCCCATGCGAATATCGGTCATGGCTCGAATGGCAGCATTTACATCAACCTCGTCACCGTCTTCCAGCTTGCGAATACGAGTTACGCCCTGCGGTTGCAGTGCATCCAGTAGAAATTTCAAGCGGTTGATAGTTCTTTTGTGCTGCAAGGTAATATCATTAATTAGCTGCAAATCGCCCGCCTTTGGCCGCTTTTCCAGCACGGTAACCCAGGAAGGGCGTTCAAGCTGTATCTGGTAGTCCCATTCCGAATAATAGTAAGGCTCGGATACAGGCTCTTTGCCTTCCAATTCGTTGAAGGATTTTCCCATGTCTTCGTAGGGGAATAACTCGGTGTCCAGAACCCAAATTTCTTCCGCATCGTCGCCAGCGTTTTCTACCTCGACTTCGTTGGCTAGTTCAACTGCACTGACATATTTGCGTACCTGCTTGGGGGCGTTATATCCAGCTGCCATTGCCTTATCGAAATCAAATTCTTCGAATTCCCAAATATAACGGTTATCGTCACGATAAGTAGAAGTGAGTAAATCGCTGCGGGGGGCATAACCAATATGCTTGGTCATGAATTCATGCGCCAGCTGTACTCCGATATCCCAGGAGATCTGGTTCGTGTCGAGGCGCTCTGTAGCTTTTTTGAACAATATACGACCCTGGATAATCCAAAAGTCATCGTCATGATAGCTATCGTCCAGCAGAGCGCGTGCCAAGCGATTAAGAAAATCTCCTGCTGTGCTGCCCTGACCGGAAGTAATCGTGTGAAATTGCGCCCATAAATGCTTGAGCCCGGGGAATTTGCGTACGGCCAGTGTTTCAACGCGCGCGTCCTCGATCACGCTGATTACCGCCATCTGCCAGGGATTAAGCGCCTCGGCTGAGATTGGTGTGCTGGTATAGACAATGTGAGCAGCGCAATGTGCAGCGGCAGCGCGGTAAACTTCCAAGCCGGGTAATTTGGTTTCGCCTAGGACGAAATCGTCATAAGCATCCGGTATATGCAGAAAATAGCCCGCGATAAAGGGTTGGTAGCCTTCCCTTGTCTCGAAATCCCCGGATGTAGGTTTCATGAAAAAATCACGCGCCCACAATGCGCGTAGGTACATGTTGATGCGACGTTGAACATCAATAAATAGCGTACCTTTTCGTTCCTTCTGCAGCATGGCCAAGGATTCTTTGGATTTTAGGCTGAAATAGCTGGCCTGCTCCGGATAATTGGTGCGGTAAGCATGCGCGCCCCACAGCGCCCAGCGTCGTAAGCCACCCAGGGTGAGCTGACTAAATAGCATTTCCAGGTTTTCGAGCATTGGCCGCATACCACGTGGTGCCTGAGACACCAGAGTATTAAGGAATTGCAGATAGGAACGGAATAGGGTTTCGTCACCAAGGCGGTTGGCCGCTGTAGGTGCCGTGCTGAGAACCAGTTCGATTACTGCGCCGGAGGTTTTGGAGGCCATTGCAAGCGCATCTTGCACCAGATCAAGTATGACATCCTCACCGATCTCCTTGGCTACCAGGGGCGCATGGTCGATCCAAGTGGCAACAAGGCTATCATCCTTGCCCAGGCTCTTCAGTGCGGAAGCCCCCTTGAGGTAATTGTCCAAGCCGCGTGCGCTAAAAACCTTGGTGGCTTCATGCCACGCAGAATGCAAGCTCTCTAGCAATTTGGGAGAGAGTGAATCAAGCAATTCCTGATAGTCTTCAAGACTGATTGACATTGTTACTCCACCAGTAAAGACGTTAACGTGGAACTCGCAAAGCGATTAGTTTACTCCTTCTCCCACTGGGAGAGAGGCAGGGTGGGGGAAACGAGGATGGCGAGTTTATCATCTTGATGGCATCTTTAGTTCTGCCCGTTAGAATCAGGGCAGTATCAAAAAAATGTAGTCACCGCAGCATCCAGCGCATCACGCATATCGGGATCATCGGTGATGGGTCGCACCAGCGCCACACGACAGGCCTTAACCGCATCGACACCGGTGGCAATAAGGCTACCTGCGTAAATCAGCATACGAGTTGAGATTCCTTCGTCCAGTCCGTGCCCTTTCAGGTTGCGAGCACGCTCAGCGATGGAAACCAGCTTGCCGGCGATTTCGGTGGTAACGTTGGTTTCATGAGAAACAATCTCGGTTTCAATGTTGTGGTCGGGATAATTGAAATCGAGGCCACCGAAACGTTGCTTGGTCGACTGCTTCAGATCCTTCATCAAACTTTGATAGCCAGGGTTATAGGAAATAACCAATTGAAAGTCAGGGTGAGCCTGTACCAGTTCGCCTTTTTTTTCTAGCGGAAGCACGCGGCGATTGTCGGTTAATGGGTGGATTATCACAGTTGTATCCTGACGCGCCTCGACTACTTCGTCGAGATAGCAAATTGCGCCAAAGCGCGCGGCAATTGCCAGAGGGCCATCTTGCCAGCGGGTGCCGTTGGCGTCGAGCAGAAAGCGCCCAACCAGATCAGAGGCGGTCATATCCTCATTACAGGCTACGGTGATCAGGGGCTTGCCCAGTTTCCATGCCATATGCTCAACAAAACGGGTTTTGCCACAGCCGGTAGGGCCTTTCAACATCATGGGCATGCGCACGGAATAGGCGGCTTCATATAGCTCAATTTCATCCGAGACAGGGCGATAGTATGGTTTTTGTTTAATTCTATATTGCTCGATGATGTCGCTCATTTCAGATCCCACCTTCATTAATCGTTTTTAACCCAGGGGAGAAAATGCCCGCTTACTGGCAGCCATTTGCGTCCATGTGCTAAAAATAAATTTGACGAGGCCAAAAAATTTCCTGCCGCCTGCTTGCTATGTTGCAGACGGCAGGAAAAATACTACTTTATACCGTTTTACCGCGGAAAATCACCATCGCCGCGCCTTGCGATTGGTTGAAATTATTGTAACCAACCAGGCGTACGTGGTTGTTTGGATTCGCTTTCCGACAGGCTTCGGCTTCAGCAATTACCTTGTCCACATTAGTTTCACCAAACATCGGCAATTTCCACATATACCAATAGTAGTCCATCAGATATTCCGGTTCGGTATGTTCAATTGCAGGGTTCCAGCCTTTGGAAACCAGATATGTCACCTGTTTCCTGATTTCATCCGCAGTCATGGCGGGCAAATAGGAGAAAGTCTCGAACTTGCGGCTAGCCGGGTCGCTTAAACGCGATTTGTAATCCATTACTTCACTCATGATTTACTCCTTTTATTTAGTTATAGGGGGCAGACTGCAGCCTGCAACCCGCTACTATTTAATTACTTGTGAGCCACGTCCAGCTTGTCGACGGTGTCAAACTCAAACTTGATTTCTTTCCAGGTTTCCATGGCTATCTTCAGCTCAGGGCTGTGTGCAGCGGCCTTGGTCAGGATGGCTTTACCTTCTTTTTCGATGGCAATTCCTTCGTTACGGGCTGCTACGCAAGCTTCCAGAGCCACGCGGTTCGCCGCGGCACCTGCGGCGTTACCCCATGGGTGGCCCAGTGTTCCGCCACCAAACTGAAGAACGGAATCATCGCCGAAGATGGCTACCAGCGCTGGCATGTGCCATACGTGGATACCACCGGAGGCAACTGGAATCACGCCTGGCATGGAGCCCCAGTCCTGATCAAAGAAGATACCGCGATTGCGGTCTTCCTTGATGAATTCATCGCGCATGATGTCGATCCAGCCAAGTGTTGCTTCGCGATCGCCTTCCAGTTTTCCTACAACGGTGCCGGAATGCAGGTGGTCACCACCGGAAAGACGCAAAACTTTTGCCAGCACACGGAAGTGGATACCATGGTGCGGGTTGCGGTCAAGCACGGCGTGCATAGCGCGGTGAATGTGCAGCAGCATGCCATTTTTACGGCACCAGTTGGCCAGGCCAGTGTTGGCGGTTAAGCCACCAGTTAGGTAGTCGTGCATAATAATGGGTGCACCGATTTCTTTGGCAAACTCAGCACGCTCGTACATCATTTCAGGCGTTGGGGCTGTAACGTTCAGGTAGTGTCCCTTGCGCTCGCCAGTTTCGCGTTCAGCCTTCAATGTTGCATTGTGTACAAACTCAAAACGATCGCGCCAACGCATAAACGGTTGACTGTTAACGTTTTCGTCGTCTTTTGTGAAGTCCAGGCCACCACGCAAGCATTCGTAAACAGCACGACCATAATTTTTGGCAGACAGACCCAGCTTGGGTTTAATAGTGCAACCCAGCAATGGACGGCCATATTTGTTCATCTTGTCGCGTTCGACTTGAATACCTTGAGGTGGACCGCCACAGGTTTTTACATAAGCAATCGGGAAGCGGACATCTTCCAGACGTAGGGCACGCAGCGCTTTAAATCCAAATACATTTCCTACCAGGGAAGTCAATACGTTGACTACAGATCCCTCTTCAAATAAATCAATTGGATAGGCAACAAATGCAAAGAAACAGGTATCATCACCAGGAACGTCTTCAATGCGATAAGCGCGACCTTTGTAGTAATCCAGATCGGTCAGCAAATCGGTCCAAACTGTGGTCCACGTACCAGTTGATGATTCGGCGGCAACAGCAGCGGCCAATTCTTCACGGGGTACCCCGGGTTGCGGAGTGATTTTAAAACAGGCTAAGAGGTCGGTATCCAGAGGGGTGTATTCTGGCGTCCAGTATGTTTGCCTATATTCTTTCACACCGGCGTTGTAGGTCTTGACTGCCATTGCAGGCTCCTTGATTTCAAGTTAACGTATATCGATCCTTTCGGAACGGCTTCTGGCTCATTTGAGCGTAGCAGCACTATAACGTTAGCACTGTCATAAATAACAATTGTATTTTTTAATAAAAATGATAGATTATTATCTATGATAAATAAGACCAACATGAACCACGTAACATTGCGCCAGCTACATGTTTTTGAGGCGGTTGCGCGCAACTTAAGCTTTACTCGCGCTGCAGACGAATTGCACCTTACCCAGCCTACGGTATCCATCCAGATCAAGCAATTAACGGATATTGTTGGCCTCCCGTTACTGGAACAAATCGGAAAGCGGGTTTTTTTGACCGATTTGGGTCAAGAATTGTTGGTGCTATGCCGTGACACTTTCGAGGGGCTGTCGCAGTTCGAGATGTTGATTTCGGACAGAAAAGGGATGAAAACGGGAAAATTACGCTTGACGGTAGTTACTACTGCCAAGTATTTCATTCCGCGCTTACTTGGATCATTTTACAAACGTTATCCTGGTATTGAAGTTTCCCTGAATGTCACCAATAGAGAAATGATATTGCATCGTCTCGAAAATAACGAAGATGATTTATATATCCTCGGTCAGCCACCTCAGCACATAGATGTGCATGCCGATTACTTCATGGAGAATCCGTTAGTGGTCCTGGCGCCGTACGATCATCCCTTGGCGCGAGAGAAAAATATTCCATTGTCTCGCTTGGCAGAAGAACCCTTTTTGATGCGCGAGCCGGGATCGGGTACTCGACTTGCCCTCGAGCGGTTTTTTAACGAGCAGGGACTAGCGCTGAAAATCAGGATGGAGTTGGGTAGCAGTGAGGCCATCAAACCGGCAGTAGCGGGTGGATTAGGCATAGCCGTGCTGTCGGCACATACCTTGGCGCTGGAACGAAACAGCCAAGAGATCGCCATACTGGATGTATCAGGGTTTCCTATTAGGCGCCAATGGCATGCTGTTTATCCTGCTGCCAAACGGTTATCGGTTGTCGGTAGCGTTTTTCTGGATTTTTTGAAACAGGAAAGCCGATCAGAAGCGAACCGTTATCTGGTTGGTATTCCAGGTTTTTTACCAGTGGGGGAGAATTAAGCCAGTTTTGTTGAAACCAAAAGCTTCATACTTACAAACAGATTATTTAGCTATATTGGATATATGTACAAATTAATGGGCTTTCCAGTCCATCAAGTTTAGATCCAGCTCATTGGTATGCCAGTTGAACAATGCGGGTATCAACGTGAAACTCAGGCAAGATGCATGAAAAATAAAATACTTTTACATCCTTGGCCAGTGCGCTGATAAATTTTCCATCGGTACTATAGAACCAGCCATCAAATTGATTGGAATAGTCGCTAAAACATTAACTACAAATCCCAGTCTACAAAACTATTCCTGATTAGTTACCTGCCTCAGTTGGATGCAATTTTCTACGCACAAGCTCA
>NZ_CAKMAA020000076.1 GCF_924101635.2 Candidatus Nitrotoga sp. HW29
TCTCTTGCCGAAACGATAACTCTTTTCCGCTCAGCACAGAAACAGGGGAGACAAGATCAAACAACGCACTTCCCATCGGATTGGCAGTAACAACAATTGGCGGCAATAGAATCAGTTCATTTCCTGTTTCCTCCATAACTGCAACTGAAGGTGACGACATAACGGGAGAAGTGATTGCGGCCGTACCAGCTACCACGACGGGCGGCGGAGCGACAGAATTGCTCATGGTAAAATTTGAGGCTGGCGTCGCCACAGTTTTAGATGTGCCCTCTTTCTCTGGCTTCTTCAACTCTACTTGCTCCAAGCCCAATCGTCTGGCTTGAAGCTGCTTATCTTTATCATTAAGTTGCGCAGCATTTAAGAGCACTTTGACATTTTTATCCACGCCTTGGCCCACTCTTATTTCCTGCTCGAATACACGAGTATTCAACGCATCCACTTTCTTGTGAACTTCCAACTTCAATTTGCCCGCGGGAACCATTAAATTCAATGGACACTTGCCCTTAAATTTATCATTTATAAAGACTTCAGCGCCCATATCCTCATCTTTACAAGTAACACTAAGCATGGAATCAATCGCGTGTGCTTTAACGGATACTATAAAAGCAAAAAATAGCAGGGGTATTAAGTAAACGAATTTCCTGATCGCGGCATAGATAAATAGCGCCGCGCCGCGCATGACGTACATAAACATGGTAATTCTCCAAAAATAAATGACACGACCCCGCGTTAGCCGGGGCAGTCTTATGCAATTTTTTGGAGAAAATTAGGCGGGCCGCGTGCAACGGCGATAAGAGGTTGATTGGAACGAAATGTAATGATGCTAAACCATACCGTGCCGCTCGGAATAGCGGTAACTGTAAAGGCCGGGGGAGTGCTGCCAAGTACGCCACCCAGTTGTGTATAAGCCGCACAATATCCACATGCTGATGAATGCGGAGCATGCTTATCATGCTGCTGACCATTCTCCACAAGAGCATGATGTAAAGCATGCATAGCCCCACCTTGCTGAGCAAAAAGCAATAGCAAAGTAAGGAGTAGCGGAAAAAACGCACGGGAAAATT
Source organism: Candidatus Nitrotoga sp. HW29 (assembly GCF_924101635.2). GTDB lineage: Bacteria > Pseudomonadota > Gammaproteobacteria > Burkholderiales > Gallionellaceae > Nitrotoga. Next base: position 1,065 of record NZ_CAKMAA020000076.1, read on the forward strand.
GCATGATGCGCTCAACCTTAACAAAGATTGAAAGATGGTGCAATATGAATATACTGAACTTAATACGCTACTCTATCCCGGTCGGTTTAATTCAGTATCTGCAAAATTAAAACACAGTGTAAGTGTATAATCACAGGCAACGCAGCTTGAATTGAACAAAGCCATCCAAACGGCCGCAACCCTGTGCAGGTAACGAAGATCGTACATCCATTTTGAATGGTACTATCTAAGCAATATCTAGATACTTGCGACTATTGGCATTGCAGCTATAATTGCACAAAATAAACTTACCTCCAATGATTCTCATGTCCTCAACTAGAATTTATTTATTGCTTGTCAGCCTTGCATTAGGTGGCTGTGCTTCGACTCAAGGAGAAAGAAACCCGCAAGACCCGCTGGAGCCATTTAATCGGAGTATGTATAAACTTAACGATATAATGGACAAGACTGTATTGAAACCGGTAGCAAAAGGCTACAGCACCTTCATCCCGGAACCCGGGAAAATCATGGTGAGCAATTTTTTCTCGAATCTGGATGACATCCTTGTCACAATACACGACCTATTACAATTAAAATTTGCTCAAGCTGCATCCGATGGTACACGCGTATTATTCAACTCAACGTTCGGCGTTTTTGGTTTATTTAACGTTACCGATCGACTTGAAAAGCACAATGAAGACCTCGGTCAGACTTTAGGTTACTGGGGTGTCAGTAGTGGGCCTTACGTCGTCCTTCCATTCTTTGGCCCCAGAACTATTCGCGATAGCATCGGTTTGTATGTAGATGCTTATGCCAGCCCCATTCGCTTTATCCCTAATATACCTACGCGCAACGTACTGTATGCAACACGGGCGGTCAATGTCCGAGCCGGACTACTGGATCAGGAAAAAATATTGGAAGAAGCCGCAATTGACCGGTATATCTTTACCCGTGATGCTTATTTGCAACAACGTCAAAACTTAGTCTATGACGGTAATCCGCCTCGTGAAAAATTCGATGACGAGGAAAATAGCGATACACCAGATAAAACTTTAATCGAAGATAAACAAGAGAACCTACAGCCAGCCGTAGACGATACACCTAAGCCAGAAGCAGTTGGTACATCTATCCCTCAAAGCATGGAATCACCAGCGCAACAGCCATCGAGCGATGCTGCGTCTTCGAGCGAACCTGCTGCGCCTAGCGTGCAACTACAACCATCAGAAATGGGGATGCCTGCTGACCCAACTTTTAACCCGTATAGGATGGAACAACCCATACCCTCAACAACTGAAAATCCCGTGCTCAATTAAAAGAGAATTCTAGTATCGCGATCCAAATTTCGGTCTTACTCTAGGGCACCTCTAAAAATTAAGAGTTCTAAACAAGACTAGGCGCGAATGAAAAATGTTGACGCAGCATATAATTGATATGTAAGGAAACATTTTTTGAGCAACAACGTATTGTGACGAGATGGGTTAAGCAGGCAATCCCAGAAGGGGATGCTCGCAAATCTGAATTTTAGAGGTGCCCTCTAATTAAAGCACCCCGCAGCAAGCTACGGGGTATTAACTACGCTTTTCAAGCCGCTGGCTTTCAACCAGCCTTCGCTCCAAGGAGCGGGGAATTGAACCCGTAGAGATTAAAATAGAATACAGCTTATTGATTGTATCTTCGCCCTACTAGCCGACCCTCCCGACAATCCACGAAAATAAAGTCAACTTAACGCCCTGCGCGTAACGCCCCAATGCGCTCATCGAGAGATGGATGGGTACTAAACAACTTAGCTAAACCCCCTCCACCCGCAATACCAAATGCTGCCATCTGCTCGGGTAGCGCAGCCTGTTCGTGATTAATTTTCAACTTCTCCAATGCAGCAATCATCTTATTACGCCCTGCCAGATTTGCCCCCCCTGCATCGGCACGAAATTCGCGCTGGCGCGAAAACCACATAACAATAATGCTGGCCAGGATACCCAGTACCATTTGTGCGATGATGTTAGTAACCCAGTAAGCTGGGCCATATTCACGTTCCGTCTTGAACACCAAACGATCCACTAGATGACCGATAATTCTGGAGAAAAAGATTACAAAAGTATTGACCACCCCCTGTATAAGCGCAAGCGTTACCATGTCGCCGTTAGCGACATGGCTGATTTCGTGCGCAAGCACAGCTTCTGCCTCGTCCCGGCTCATGTTATGCAGCAAGCCGGTACTTACCGCCACTAACGCATCGTTACGATTCCAGCCGGTAGCAAAAGCATTTACGTCTGGCGCTTCGTAGATAGCTACTTCGGGCAGGCCGATTCCTGCAGCTTGCGCCTGCTTGCGCACTGTTTCCATTAACCAGCGCTCCGTGGGATCAATCGGGTTAGAAATGACCTGCGCTCCAACCATTCGCTTGGCCGACCATTTAGACAAGAACAACGAGATTATTGAACCGGCAAAACCCATCACCGCCGACATGGCCAAGAGAGCGTTGAAATTTATGCCGCCACTGGCATCCAACACTTTATCAATACCCAGCAAGCGCAAAGTGATACTAATGACAAAAAGTACAGCCAAATTGGTCAGAATAAACAGAAAAATTCGTTTCATATGTATTACGCCTCTCTTAAACTGAAAATATGGGATGCAATTTCTTGCTTTTGCACAGAGTCGTGTTTAATGTTGGGGTAGTGAGTGATATTTCAAGAGTACACACCAATGTAATTATTATTATAAAATGCAGACAATCATTATAAATGCGCTTAATCACAGGCAAATAAGTTCTCAGAGTGAGGATACAAATGTCATTAGAAACCAATAAAACGGTACGTACAAAATGCAAGAATTACTAGATCATCCAGCCGTACAGGGTGGGCTTGCTCCCTTCGTCACCGCTCTGATAGTGGCAGAATTATTACGGCGCTTACGCCTAAGCGGTTTAGCGATTATTGCCGGGTTTGCTATCACTGTTTACTTGGTGAGCGGCTTCTCTTTTGAACCACTCACCTCTTCACGCAAAATCGTGCTGTTGGGCTTGCTCTCTGCACTGCTCGGTCTAGCACTGTCACGATTTAATTGGCGTCCATTACACCTAATCCTCGCTATAGCGGGCGGTATTGCGGCCGTGTGGATGGCGTTACGTATTCTACAGCAGCAGGATATGACGAATATGTTGCTTTGGGGTAGCGGGTGCGCTTTATATGTCGGCTGGTTGATATTCTGGATGGACACATTACATGAATCACCAGTACGAGCAGGAAGTGCAGGCATGGCACTGGGACTGGGCACGGGCGCATCTGCATTGCTTGGCGCATCTGCCCTGCTCGGCCAGTTTGGTTTGGCTCTGGGTGCGGCGGCAAGTGCTTACCTGCTGCTTCAAGCGATATCTAACAGTCGATTGCCCTGCGGACGTAGCTTTACTCTACCCTTGTCACTCATCGCGGGATTGACTGGCTGTCTCGCAGTACTGACCGCACAGTTGCCATGGTATGCTTTAACTGTGCTGGCAGGAATTCCACTCGCTGCAAAAATTCCGGTCTCCGAAAAAACGGGGCTATGGTTACAATCGCTATTACTGTCTATTGTCACCTTAGCCTGCGCGGCAGGTGCTATATACATAACTTGGTATGTGGCAGGTGCACCGCCTTTTTAATCGGAATAGCATACAAGACCTCGCTATCCATCCTCTCATCCCACTGCAATATTGAGGTGCATGAAACTTCTTAAGCCTGAATGAGGACACAGCTCCCATTTTGCGCGGATAGCTATTTGCTATTTGAATCGATCCACCACCGCGTGAATAGTTGTATGCTTACATGACACCGGATTTACAACGGCATATCAACTACCACAGATAAAGGACGCCGTGTCTTCACGTTTAGATATATCACGCCTCCTACCCAATTTTTATTCATTAACTCGCATCTTCCAGTTCATTCTTCTTCAGCCCCAGCCTCGCGACCGCACCCTCCCCGTTCTCATGATTTTCAACTCTTCGAAACCCGATTATCAGACTCCCACTGATACAGCCCCTGAACTACAAACCAGGAGTTTTTTGAATGGAATTGGTTTCTTCAGCAAACACGGAGAACAACAACGGCAGTAATAACAAAGTGAACAAGGTAGCGGAAACAATTCCACCGACGATAACTACAGCGAAAGGACGCTGTGTTTCCGAGCCTATACCATGAGAAAGTGCGGCAGGTAACAAGCCAATACCGGCCATCAGCGCGGTCATCAGAATGGGACGCAGACGTGCCACCGCGCCTTCCAGTACACTCTCATACATCTCTTTACCATTACGCAAGCCTTCCATGAATTGCTCTACCATGATCACACCGTTTTGAACCGAGATGCCTGCCACGGCAATGAATCCGACGGCAGCCGAAACAGAGAGGTGTAACCCTGCAAATCCGAGTCCGGCAATTCCTCCGATCAGCGTGAAAGGAACCATCAAGATTACCAAGAGTGCTTTACGCATGGAGCGGAATGCCCAGAACAATAATATAAAAATCATCAGTATCGACAACGGTACAATGATTTTTAGACGTTTGATTGCACGTTGCTGATTTTCAAATTGTCCACCCCAAGTCATGCTGTAGCCAGGCGGAAGCTTTACCTGTGCCTTCACTTTTGCCATGGCTTCATCAACAAAACTGCCTTGATCACGTCCGAGCAAATTGGCTTTTACGGCGACCAATCGTCCACCGGCTTCACGTCCGACCCGAGCTGCTCCCTGCCGTACTGCAATTTCAGCAATTGAGCCCAATGGTAAAGTACCTCCGGCAGGTAATGTTATCGGTAAATCAGCAAGGTCATCTACGGCGTCCCGGTATGGCTTATCCAAACGCAAGGTCACATCAAAGCGTCGACTTTCTTCGTAGAAAATGTTGACTGCGCTACCTGCCATAGCGATTTTTATGGTGTTGTTCACGTCATTGACATTGATACCGTAACGCGCCATTCGATTACGATCAAGCGTGATATTTAATTCGGTTTGTCCGCCAACTTTAATTGCAGCTACGTCAGCCGCTCCACGAATACCATTAAGAATATGGGCAACTTGTTCCGATTTATCTTCAAGAATTTCTAAATCAGAGCCAAAAATCTTAACCGAGATTTCACCTTTTACGCCAGATAGCGCTTCCTCTACATTATCTTGAATGACTTGCGAAAAATTCGTCGGAACGCCGGGAATAGCACGAATTTTTTTAGTCATGTCCGCAATTAATGCTTCTTTGTCGACAAAATGCCATGTGTTATGCGGGTTGAGATCAGCCATAATTTCCAGATTATTCGGCCCCTTCGGATCAGTACCATCGTCGGGGCGGCCCACTTGAGTAGTGACATTATTTACCTCAGGATAGGAATTCAGGATAGCGCGTACCTGACGTTCAACATCTTTGGTTTTGTCTAATGCAGTTGCTGGCGGCAAGCTGATAGTTAGCCAGATATTACCTTCGTCCAGCTTGGGTAAAAACTCACTCCCCAAAAACGGGACTACCATAAGTGTGATAGCAAGCATACAGGTGGAAGCAGCTACGATACTTTTACGACGATTACCTGCCCACAGCAACAAGTTTCGATAGTGCCCTTGCAGTTTGTGCATCCAGTCACTGTGCTTTTCGGCAAGATCTTTATTTTTCACCGCATAACTCAATAGCGTAGGCAACAATGTCAAAGTCAGCAAAATTGCACCTATCAAAGCGAACGTCAGCGTAAGCGCAACAGGTGTAAAAATCTTTCCCTCTACGCGCTGGAAGGTAAATATAGGAAGAAAGGCCAATATAATTATTGCCTTGGAAAATAAAATGGGAGACCCCATCTCAATGCTGGTTTGTTTTATGAGATGTATGCGCCAGCCATAAGTATGATGCTGCGGCAATGTATCCGCTTTGGCTAGAGCGAGCTTGACCATCAACGCTTCAATCAAAACAACCGCACTATCAATTATGATTCCGAAGTCCACCGCGCCAAGTGAAATCAAATTAGCTGACACACCTCCGTGATCAAGCAGAATAAATGCAAATAACATTGCCAACGGAATAATCACCGCTACAGCAAGCGCCGCATACCAGTTACGCAGAAATAATATCAGGATGGCTATCACTAATATCGCGCCAACAATCAAATTTTCACTTACCGTGCGAACTGCGTGGCGAACCAAGTCAGTTCTGTCATAGTAAGGGACAATTTTCACCCCCGGAGGCAATTTTGGTGCTAATTCTGCAATACGAACTTTGAGGGCTTGCACAATCCTGGTGGCATTCTGCCCTTTGGTCATCTGCACGATACCTTGCACGACATTGTCATAATCATTGAAGGCCACAATACCAGAACGCGGCCGTTCACCAATGACCACCTCGCCAACATCACTAACCAGCACGGTTTTGCCATCCTTGGCCATAATCACCACACGCGCAATGTCACCTGTGGTTTTAAATAACCCGATGCTACGCACCACCAATGCCTCATCACCCCGCTTCAGCACACCGCCACCACCATTATTACTATTAACACTAAGAGCTTGTGCTACCTGATCGAGCGTTACATTGAATTTGCGTAAAAGAAAGGGATTAATATGAATTTGATACTCTTTCACCGTGCCGCCAAAACTAACTACATCTGCCACACCCGGAACTTGGCGTAACGCGGGGCGTAACACCCAGTCCTGTAGTGCGCGCACTTCGTTGGGCGACATGTCTTTGGGTGCTTCCAGCACATAACGATACACTTCACCTACCGCATTCGTCAGGGGTGCCAGGCTGGGCTGTACACCAGGAGGTAAGCTGATGTTCTGTAGTTTTTCCAGTACTTGATGACGTGCAAAATAATCATCGGTACGGTCGGAGAAGGTAAGCGTAATGACTGATAAACCGGTAATGGATACAGAACGCAATTGTGTCATGCGTGGAACGCCGCTCATTTCGCGCTCAATTGGTAACGTTATGCCGCGCTCTACCTCCTCGGGCGCTTGCCCCAAAGCTTGAGTAACAATCTGGACCTGGACATCCTGCACATCAGGAAATGCTTCAATCGGCAGATTTTCGATGGCCTGCCAACCGGCAATCATCAGTACACATGTGCCCGCGAGCACAAACATGCGCTGTTGCAGTGCGAATGTAATTAGCTTTTCTAACATTGCTTCTCTAACATTTGAATTAGAATCGACGTTTAGTTATGAGCAGTATCACTCGCTATTCCGAGTTCTGAATTAAGTAATAATGCTCCGCTTGTGACCACACGTTCGCCTGCCTGCAAACCCTCTTTGACATAAGCATACTCGCTCCCCTGTAGACTGAGCGTAACCCGGCGTCGTTGTAATACCCCGGGAGACTGCTCGACAAATAGATAACTGAACAAGCCTTGGGTGACTATAGAAGCGTTGGGTACGCGGGGTAATTTCGATTTTCCATTTACAATGGGAATGACGCGTGCAAACATTTCCGGCTTTAATTTAAGGTGTGGATTATCCAATTCACAGCGCACTTGTATACGTCGGGTGAATGGATCCACTGTACCACCGATGACAGTCACTTTCCCTTGAAAAGTTTCGCCAGGGTAAGCGTCTACTTCAACAGAAACCAGATCACCAAGACTAACCTTATCCAGCTGCCGTTCAGGTAGATCAATTTGCACCCAAAGATGAAGTGGATCGGTAATGACAAACAATGGATTAGCGGCATCCGATCTGACCTCACTACCGGCATTGACCTGACGTTCGCTGATGATCCCATCTATTGGCGCACGTAAAATGAATTGGCCCGCTGAAGTGGGCACATCTGCATTCAAATTTTTTATTCGTGCCTTTGTTCGCCGGGATTCTGCTTGTGCTTGTTGCCAATCAGCCACAGCTGCCTCTACCTCTTTGCGAGCAATTCCCTTGACTTGATATAGCTGTTTGGTTCGCTCGTAAATTTCTTGTTTACGTAATAGATCTGCGTCTGCTTTTACGTTATCGGCTATTGCCATAGCGAAATCCGGTGAGTCCAATACTAATAGCTGGTCACCCTTTTTAATTTGCATCCCGACTTCGGCCGGTATTTTTACGACACGGCCAATAAGCGGAGAAAAAACACGAGCGGTATGATTATCATTGTAAACAATACGCCCGTTTAATGGCTCCACCAAAGGCTCGGGAAATGCTTCAACCGTTTTTATTTTCAAAAATGACAACTGTGGCGCGTTTGCAGCAAACCGTAGCTGATCAGAAGTCGCTTGAACTGCAGATTTTTCCGGGCTGGGGGCTACGCTGGGAGCGCTAAATTTATTCCATCCCCAATAGCCTGCAACAATCACCAAGGTAATAACAAAAAAGAATAACAAAAATTTTTTATTTAATTTGATCATAAAGCGAATTTTTCATTTTATAAGGCAAGCGACGAGGTTACGTTAGTGCCTACTTATAGCATCGGAACGATTCCACCATCCTCCCCCAAGTGCTTGGTATAAGGCTGCCGCATTGCCAAAGCGATTGGTTTGAGCCTGAATTAGATTAATTAATGATTGTTGATGGCTTTGTTCGGCTATCACCACGATTTGATAGCTAACATAGCCCAACTTGTATTGCTTGCGGGTAATATCAGCAGTTACTTTCAAGGCTTGTTCGGATCGTGCCGCAGCTTTCAAGAAATCGGCATCTGACTGAATGGTATGCAGCGTATCAGCCACATTTTGGAAAGCAGTAATCACCACATTTCGATAATCTGCACTGGCCTGAACCAGACGCTCTCTTGCAGCGCGTTCCTTGGCTTTTAATGTCCCGCCATCAAACAACGTTTTAGAAATGCTTCCGAGCAACGAAAAAAAAGGACCACCGGTCTGAAACATCCAAGACGGGGTTGAAGCCATTCCTCCAATTGCACCGGTAATTGCAAATTGCGGAAGTCGGCTGGCAATCGCTACCCCCACTTCCGCACTGGCCGAGTGTAATTGTTCTTGTGCGGCTCGAATATCGGGACGCTGTTCAACAAGTTGCGAGGGAAGGCTTAATGGCAGCTCCTCCGGTAAATGAAGCGACCCGAGCTCAAATTTTTCTGGTACATCTTCATTGGGTAAATTGCCTGCCAGGGCGCGAATCAAATCGCGAGTTAGCTCAAGCTGCTTTTTCATTGGGATGAGTGCTTGCTCTGCCTGTGCCTTCACTGATTCTTGAGACGCCACATCAAGCTCGGCGATAAATCCAAGCTTAAGTTGTTGACGCATAATCTCGAGATTTTCATTGTAGGAATGAATGATTTTTTGCATTACCGCTATCTGGCTGCGTAACGATGCTTCCTGCAAAGCAGCCGCTACAACATTTGTGGCAAGCGTGATGTAGGTAGCTTCCAATTGAAAATGCTGCGCATTTAATTGGGCTTGAAGCGATTCGACCTGCCGACGGTTAACACCAAACACATCCGGCACGTAACCAACCGTTAATTGCGCGACATGATAATTGTAATAAACGGGGCCAACAAATATTGGCCCCGCAGGATTCGAAGCGGTTTGGATATTCCGGCCGTTCCCCTGTAAACCTAATGCGTTCCCCCCATTGTTACCACTCAATTTGTTACGCGATGGAAAATAACTGGCACTTATGGTGGGAAAGAAAAACCCCTCTTGCGCAATAACGTTTTGCTGCGACTGGCGCAATGCTGCTTGTGCAGATTGAATCGTCGGGCTGTTCTTGAAAGCTCGCTCAATTAATGAATTAATTTGCTGTGAACGAAACATCGTCCACCAGTCAAAAGGAATGGCGGCTGTTGCACTATATTTTTGCAACTCTCCACCTTGACCTGATCCCACAGCAGTTTTTTGATGCGAAGACTGGGGAGCATAACTGGTAGCAAGCGGTGCTTCAGGCTTTTTGAAATCAGGGCCCATGGCGCAGCCGGTCAGCAATGTCGAAAACGCTAGTACAACCCAATAAAATGAGTGCTTCACTAAGCGTTTTTTAGTTACCCGCCTGATTATTCTGTGCTGCTTAATTGCCAAGGTCGGCCTGAATAAAATTTGATAGTTAACGATAATTTGAATGCTCTAGACATTCCCGACAAAAATCAGATCGAATTGGCTTTCTATGGAATAGCAATGAGTAATCAACTTCCCTCGGTAGAAAAGTAAATCCATTCGTTCTTTGATGGATGCTAAAAACAAATAGATTTTTGATTAACTATTTCTTGTTATTCATCGTGCGCTTAACGAAAAACTGGCGCCACGTATCATATAAAGCCATCAAATTTATCGACACCTGATTTTCTAACTTGAACATTATAGTCGAAAGTACATTTTTCCTCTTTATAAATAAGTTCATAACAAATTAAACAATTGTAGATTGTTGCGCACTGAACACTCACGTTCTTCATTAAGAATGGACTGAAGCTATTAATCATATGTATTCCTCACATGTACAACCTCATATTTAGAGGTTGTATGCATGTACTTTTATTCTATTCAGAACATGAAATACACCATAAAACCCGCTTTATTCATCGTGCTGTATTTTTCCAGATTGTCGATAATCGTTATAGCTCAGTGGAGTAACAATTATGTCAGACGACAGCGATCTCGAAAAAACAGAAGAACCCTCACAGCGACGCCTGGATCAGGCTCGGGAAGAAGGTCAAGCAGCACGTTCGCGCGAATTATCAACTTTTTCCGTACTATTTGCAGGGGGCGCCGGACTATGGCTGATGGGTTCCACGCTATCTGCGCAACTGGTCAAGCTGTTGCATGACGGTCTCACGCTTGATGCCACACTGGCTTTCCATGACGATTTGTTGTTGCCACGCTTGCACACGCTGTCACTGGAAGCTCTCGTAGCATTTCTACCTTTTTTATTGTTGCTATTTGTTACTGCCGCACTGTCCCCGTTGTTACTTAATGGTTGGATATTCAGCCTGAAGCCGCTACAACCCAGCCTTGCCAAACTCAATCCGATCACCGGCATAGGCCGCATGTTCTCAATTAATAGCCTGGTCGAACTGGGTAAGGCTATCGCCAAATCGCTGTTAGTAGGTGGAATAGGCGCATGGGCTATCTGGCACTATAAGGATTCGGTAATGATGTTGATAGCGGAGCCATTAACTATGGCCTTGCCTCATTTAGGCCATCTCTTGTGGATGAGCTTCGTAACTATTATGGGGGGCTTGCTCTTAATTGCATCAGTGGATGTCCCCTTCCAATTGTGGGAACACAACAAAAAATTGAAGATGACCAAGGAAGAAGTGCGCAAGGAGGCAAGAGAATCCGAGGGTGATCCACAGGTCAAGGGACGCATTCGCAGTATGCAACGCGAAATGGCACGCCGCCGTATGATGGCGAACATTCCAACAGCGGACGTAGTAGTGACCAATCCCACACACTATGCCGTAGCATTGAGTTACAGCGAAAAAGGCATGGGTGCACCGATCGTGGTAGCAAAAGGCTCTCATCTGCTCGCTGCACGCATCCGTGAAATTGCCGTACAGAATAATGTGCCTATCCTTGAAGCTCCTCCACTAGCGCGCGCCTTGCACAAACATACCGATTTGGGACAGGCCATCCCCGAAGCGTTATACAACGCCGTAGCAGAAGTATTGGCCTATGTGTATCAATTGCGCCGTTATCGTCAAGGCAATGGTGTCATGCCAGATGCGCCACATGATTTACCGGTGCCGCCACAGCTTGATCCCGCATCGGATGAGAAAGAATCTACATGATGGACTTATTAACCATACAAAATCTAATCAAGCGTATTGGCTTGCGCAGCATAGCCGGGCCACTACTGATTGTGATGATTCTGGCGATGATGGTGTTGCCGTTGCCGCCAATTTTGCTTGATATTTTATTCACCTTCAATATTGCAATCGCTGTTATGGTTTTGCTGGTAAGCATGCATACCATCAAGATTCTGGATTTCGCTGTATTTCCAACTGTCCTGCTAATTACCACATTGCTGCGCCTTTCACTCAACGTAGCTTCCACTCGTGTGGTACTGCTGGAAGGCCATACCGGCCCCGGAGCTGCCGGCCAAGTGATCGAAGCATTCGGTCACTTCCTGGTGGGTGGCAATTATGCCGTCGGCATAGTCGTGTTCATCATTCTGGTGGTGATTAACTTTGTAGTGATTACCAAAGGTGCAGGACGCATCGCTGAAGTGGGAGCACGCTTCACATTGGATGCAATGCCGGGCAAGCAGATGGCGATCGATGCCGATTTGAATGCCGGGCTGATTGGCGAAGAAGAGGCACGGCGACGGCGTGCTGTTATTTCACAGGAAGCGGATTTTTATGGCTCAATGGATGGAGCCAGCAAATTCGTACGGGGCGATGCAATAGCCGGCATTATCATCATCTTTATCAATGTCATCGGCGGGTTAATCATTGGCGTATTTCAACATAATCTGGACATTGCTACTGCCGCCAACAACTATACCCTGCTAGCCATCGGCGATGGTTTGGTGGCGCAAATTCCGGCACTGGTTATCTCCACAGCCGCCGGCATGATGGTGAGCCGTGTCTCAACGGAAGAAAATATTAGCCAACAAATCGTGGGGCAATTATTTAGCCAACCACAGGTACTCGTTTTAACTGCGGGCATTATCGGCATGCTGGGTCTTATCCCCAACATGCCACACTTCTCTTTCTTGTTGCTAGCCGGTGCTTTGGGCGGCATCGCTTATTTCATCATTCAGCGCAGCAAAACAATTGAACAAAAGCCTGAAACTGTAAGCATTGAAATGCCTCCAGCAGAAACGAATGAAGCGAGCTGGGAAGATGTGTCTCAAGTGGACATACTGGGACTGGAAGTCGGATATCGTCTTATCACATTGGTTGATAAAGCGCAGGACGGTGATCTATTGCGACGCATTAAGGGAATACGCAAAAAATTTACCCATGACGTCGGATTCTTGCCGCCTGCAGTACATATCCGCGACAACCTTGACCTGCGTCCGAATACGTACCGCATTACCCTAAAAGGGGTGGAAATTGGTACGGGCGACGCTTTTCCCAATATGCATCTGGCAATTAACCCCGGCAGCGTCAGCGGTACGTTACCCGGTACTCAAACACAAGATCCGGCATTTGGCCTACCCGCTATCTGGATAGAAACAGCGACACGCGAACAGGCACAGTCTATGGGCTATACGGTGGTTGATGCCAGCACGGTTATCGCCACTCATCTCAGCCACCTTATCCATACCCACTCCGCTGAATTATTGGGTAGGCAGGAATTACAGCAATTGTTCGATCATTTAAGCAAGCTGTCACCCAAGTTGACTGAAGATCTTATTCCCAAATTGCTGCCGCTTTCTACAGTACAGAAAGTGATGCAGAACTTGCTCGACGAAGGCATGCATATTCGTGACATGCGCACCATATTGGAAACATTGGCCGAGTACGCCACTCAAACACAGGATGCGCACCATCTTACCGCCCTAGTACGTGTCGCGCTGGGCCCGGCCATCGTGCAGCAATTCTACCCCGCAGCGCAAGAATTGCAGGTTATCGGCATGGATAAAGAGCTGGAATATATTTTGATGCAAGCCATGCAGACAGGTGGCAACAATTTGGCTATCGAACCCGGATTGGCCGATACGCTTCTGCGTGAAGCGCGAACTGCCGCACAGTTACAAGAGCAGTTAGGACTACCCACAGTGCTTCTGGTACCGGGACAGTTACGCGATTTGCTGGCACGTTTTCTAAAACGCGCGCTACCGCAACTGAAAGTAATTTCGCATGAGGAAGTGCCCGGCTTCAAAGCAGTACGGGTAACTTCAATGGTAGGAGGAAGAGCATGAACATGAAAAAATATGTGGCGGCAACTTCGCGCGAAGCATTACGGCTGATACGCATTGAAATGGGTGCTGATGCGGTTATTCTATCCAACCGTAAAGTGGGCGATGGAGTCGAAATTATGGCACTGGCCAGCGCAGAGTTTGCCCAGTTAACACATGAGCCGCAACAATCCCCGCCCGTACCAACTCGAGCGGCGACAGTGACACAAAAGCGCGCACCCGTCGCAGTTATGGCCGAGCCTGCATTACCATCCATCTCAACAATGCAAATGGAACAACAAGGCATTCTCAGTGAAATCAAGTTCATGCGTAATATGATGCAGGAACAGATGGACTGCCTATCATGGTCGGACAGGCAGCAACGCGACCCTCAACGCACTCGTATGTTGCGCGATCTGCTGAATGCCGGATTTAGCCCCGCCCTGTCGCGCCAAATGATAGACAAAATGCCCGCCAAGGCCAATATGGAATGGATACGTCAGGTGCTGGGAAACAACTTGCGTATCGCCACAAAGCAAGAAGATTTAATCGTACGCGGCGGCGTAGTTGCATTAATAGGTCCCACCGGTGTTGGAAAAACTACGACCACGGCTAAACTGGCGGCACGTGCGGTGGTCCGTTATGGTGCAGACAAGGTGGCATTACTCACCACTGACAGTTACCGAATTGGTGCACATGAGCAATTACGCATTTATGGCAAAATACTTGGCGTGGCAGTACATACCGTACGCGATACCGAAGATTTACGCCTCACCCTATCCGGCCTGAGGCAAAAACATTTGGTACTGATTGACACCATTGGCATGGGGCAGCGCGATAGTCGCATGGCAGCGCAAGCGGAAATGTTCAATGCAACTGGCGTACAGCGCCTGTTGTTGCTTAATGCTACCAGTAACGGCGACACACTAAATGATGTGGTGTGCATGTACAACGGTGCCGGGGTCATTGGCTGTATCCCCACGAAATTGGACGAAGCGGTAACCTTCGGTACGGTGCTGGATGTAGCAATGCGCCACAAATTAATATTACACTACATCGCCAATGGACAACGGGTACCAGAAGACTTGCACGAAGTAAACATGGAATATTTATTGCATCGTGCCTTCAAACAATCGGCCAAAGCAGCTCCATTCGCTTTGCATGAACTGGAGTTCCCTGCGCTGATGGCGGGGGTAGGTGCGGCACCTGTAATGCGGGAGGAATATGCAAATTGAACGCGTAGCTGATCAAGCTGAAGGATTACGCCGTCTGTTGGTTCGTGCTTCCACACGTGTGATCACGGTGGCCGCTGCCCGTACGGGTTTCGGGGCAACCAGTGTGGTAGTGAATCTGGCTACGGCCCTGGCACACGCCGGTAAAGAGGTGCTCATACTGGACGAAAGTCCGTCACACGACAATGTTAGTAATATGCTTGCGCTTAAACCGCATCATGACTTGTTGCACGCTGTACAACACGGAAAGACGATGCGCGATATTATGCTGCATGATAGCCCACAGAATATACGCATATTACCTGTAGCACGTGCCATTCAAGCATTGCCAACCTTGTGTACGCAAAAACGCGAGTATTTATTGGAAAGTTTGGCGGAAGTATCCTGTGATGTTGATGTTGTACTGGTGGATGCAACAACCTATAGAGAGCCGGATATTACCGGTAGCCTGGCACCCAATCAGCCGCTACTACTCGTACTGAACTCCACTCCTTCTGCTATTACTGAAAGTTATGCCTTGATCAAGCGCATGGCCATGCAGGATGGACGCCAGCACTTTGGAATTATTGTTAACAAGGCATGCAATGAACAAGCGGCACGTCTTATATTTGGTAACGTAGCACAAGTGGCACGCCAACATTTGCAGGTATGCGTGGAATATCTAGGTTATATTCCGTTTGATGACAAACTCAAACGTGCGACACAATTATGTCGTCCTGTTTCTGATGTATTTCCAACTGCACGGTCTGCGCTGGCATTTGGCGAACTGGGACGCAACCTGATGTTGCTGCCCGCTGCGGACAAGGAGGAGGCAGGAAGTCTGCCCAGTATTATGCAGCGCTTGATTCGGCAAGTAGGAACAGAATTAAGGCATACGCAACTATATTAATATATGAAAAATATCTCTATGCATCAAACAACGCTTTGATATAACATCATTTAAAATATTTAATAACAGTATATATGACGCTAAACTTTCACATTACAACATGTTTTATTGAATCCATTCTTTCCGCAAAAACAGGAGGTCGTAAGCTTTAAATAAAGCATTTTTGACTTTCGTTTCACCCAAGCGGCCCTGTATTGAGCTTATTGAAACGAGCATGATGTTTGCTACAGCTATACTTCCATAATCAATATAAATTCAATAACAAATATTATGTACACAGCAAGCGGATTAAGTGACAAGGAACAATGCATCAAAGAATATGCGCCACTAGTAAAGCGTATTGCACACCATTTGATGGTGCGACTGCCCAGCAGCATAGTAGTAGATGACCTTATACAGGCTGGCATGATGGGCCTTCTGGAGGCAGCTGGACGCTATGATGAGTTGCGTGGCGCACAGTTTGAAACTTATGCCTCGCAACGTATCCGCGGTTCGATGCTGGACGAATTGCGCCAAGCCGATTGGATGCCGCGCAGCTTGCGCCGTGATATGCGCCGAATTGAAGCGGCAATCAACAAACTACAGCAACGCTTGGGCAAACCACCTACCGAAACAGAACTTGCTCAAGAGTTGGGCATGCCGCTGACCGAGTATCAGCATATGTTATTCACGTCGCGTGGCGCACAATTGGTTTATTACGAGGATTTTCACAGTGAGGGTGAAGAGGATTTCTTTGAGCGTTATGATTTTGATAGCGATGCCAATCCACTCGAAGTATTGCAAGATGAACGTTTTCGGAATGCCTTGATTCAGGCCATCGCAAATTTGCCGGAACGTGAGCGTATGTTAATGGGCATGCATTATGAGCAGGATATGAACTTGCGCGAAATCGGTGAGGTGATGGGCGTCAGCGAATCGCGAGTGTGCCAATTGCACAGCCAAGCGGTTGCGCGGTTGCGCAGTTCGTTAAAAGGGCATTAATTAATGGACAAGCTTAGCTTAGCCGGCCTCTTGCTTGGCCTGGGCGGTATCTTGGGCGGGCAATTACTTGAAGGCGGTGAGCTATCCATTCTTTTTCAGGGTGCGGCTTTCCTCATCGTGTTCGGCGGTACGCTGGGTGCTGTGATGCTACAGAGCCCGCTAAATGTTTTTTTAGCGGGAATCAAAATGAGTCGTTGGGTATTCGTTACACCCAAGTTATCCCCGCAGAAATTAATCTATCAAATTACCGGTTGGAGCAAACAGGCACGCAAGGACGGCATACTGACTCTGGAACCGCATATTGCCAGAAGCAACGATTTATTCGTAAAAAAGGGACTTCAACTGCTGGTGGATGGCAATAGTGCAGAAAAAATTCGAGAGGCACTGGAGATCGATAATCATACGTATGAACAATTGCGATTCCAGTCTGCACGTATATGGGAATCCGCAGCAGGTTACGCGCCGACTATCGGCATTCTAGGCGCTGTACTTGGATTGATACACGTCATGCAGAGTCTGGGCGAACCGTCGAAACTGGGGGCAGGCATTGCGGTTGCATTTATTTCTACCATTTACGGTGTGGGACTTGCGAATCTGGTTTTTTTGCCTATGGCCAATAAATTAAAAATGTTAATCCTACAACAAATAATAATGCGTGAAATATTGGTAGATGGGCTGGCTGCCATCGCCAGTGGTGAAAACTCACGTTTCATCGAAAGCAAATTGCAGGGATTTATCCCTTAAACCATGGCACGCCGGATAAGACATAAAGAACACGACAACCATGATCGCTGGCTAATTTCATACGCCGATTTCATCACGCTGTTATTTGCCTTTTTTGTGGTGATGTATGCGATTTCTTCGGTTAATGAAAGTAAATATCAAATATTCAGTGCTTCATTGACTTCAGTATTTGGTAAACAAATAGTCAAACCCGAAGCAATTGTTCCAACCAACGATCAAGACTTATTGCTGAAATCCCTGGTGGACAGGAGGAACGCCAAGATAGCCGAACAACAGCAGGAAGCCATGCAGGACATCGCCAAAAAAATCAACCAAGTTATGAGCGCCTTGATTAAAAATGGCCAAGTCAGTGTAATGCAGACTAATCGCGGTGTCGCAGTGGAAATCAATGCCAGCGCGCTATTCAATCAAGGGGATGCAGTATTGCAAGGCGATGCAATCGATACACTGGCCGAAGTAGCGAAGGTGCTGGAGCAGGTCGATCTGGCCATTGAGGTTGAAGGGCATACCGATAACATCCCCATTAACACCCAGCAGTTTCCATCCAATTGGGAATTATCTTCAGCACGTGCCAGCAGCGTAGTGCGTTTATTTATCGAACAGGGATTAACACCACGACACCTGAAAGCAATAGGCTCTTCCGCCAACTACCCAGTCACATCCAATGATACGGCAGAAGGGCGGGCGCGAAATCGCCGAATTACGGTGACGATATTATCGCCTTCATTTGAGCGAACAACCCCAGCGCCTAAAGAGTCAACCCTCAAATAGTATAATTCATCATTCCCCGAAGGCTGGAACTTAGATTTTCTAATCAGCCAAAAATTCATGCATCTTTAATTCATTTAGAGAATCGTTAAATTTGTTGAGGAGGGTTTACATCCTATAAATTGCCAGAAATAAATCTGGAACAGTTTATCGATCTATTCTTGATCTACCTTCGATACTAAGTTCAGGTAACATTGAGACTACAAACAATAAATACCATTCACTTGGTCTCCCAAATTACATATGAATTCGCCAGAACTTCAGAAAAAAGCGTTTTTACTCCTGTTAACTATCGTTTCCATTGCATTCGGCTGGATCGTGTGGCCATTTTTTGGGGCTGTTTTTTGGGGCTCCGTCCTTGCCATATTATTTACACCCCTTTATCGTCGTTTGCTCGTTGTAACGCGCGGCAGGAAAAATCTGACTGCGCTCGCCACTCTGATACTTTGTTTGGTTATTGTTATTCTCCCGCTAACATTTATTACCACTTCACTCGTACAAGAGGGCGTCAGTCTTTACCAAAAACTTCAATCAGGAGAACTGCATTTCGGCACGTATTTTCAACAAATCATTAACGCCTTACCGCGATGGGTAGTCGAGCTACTGGATCGTTCCGGATTTGGCAACGTCTCTGCGCTGCAAGACAAGATATCTGTCGGCGTGATGGAAGGCAGCAAATACATTGCGACCCAAGCTTTCACTATCGGTCAAAATACTTTTGATTTTATTATCAGTTTTGGAATCATGCTGTATTTGCTGTTCTTTTTGTTACGTGAAGGTTCTAGTTTGTCCGAACGGATCAAGCAAGCAATTCCATTGAGTATGGAACACAAACGTCATTTACTCAGCAAATTCATCACGGTCATTCGTGCAACGGTAAAAGGCAATATCGTTGTAGCCGCGGTGCAAGGTGGGCTAGGCGGTTTGATCTTTTGGGTGCTTGATATTCAAGGGTCGCTGCTATGGGGCGTCCTGATGGCATTCCTTTCGCTTTTACCAATGGGGGCAGCGATCATCTGGGCACCCGTTGCAATTTATTTTCTCTTCACAGGTGAGATCTGGAACGGCGTGATCTTGCTCGCATTCGGCATGCTGGTGATCGGACTGATTGATAACATTCTTCGGCCTGTACTCGTTGGCAAGGACACACAAATGCCAGACTACGTCGTACTTATTTCAACGCTTGGCGGCATGGCACTTTTTGGCCTCAACGGTTTCATCATCGGCCCGGTAATTGCTGCCATGTTTATTACTGTATGGGATCTCTTTTCTTTGTCGAAAGAAGCAGCTAACGAGTGAATATCGTACGTGTATAATTTTAAATTATTGTGCCAAATTTAATTGGCAACCAAAATAAAGTTTCTCTTTGAGAAGCTGTGCATGAAGGGACTGTTATGAAATGGGCACTGGTCTCAATTTATGTGATATCAGTTTTGACTGTACATTTTCGGGGTAAGGTTCGTCTTCCTTTCTTTCGTCAGATATTCGATCACTCATCCATCGTGGCACCGATGAACCTGTTTATGTACCTGTTTTCAGGAGTTCCTTACACAGCCTATTTTCCTGTCAATAAATTCCAGGGCTTGGAATTACTGGAAAAAAACTGGGAATTAATCAGAGCTGAAGCGCTTAATCTGCAAGCCCTGGAAAAGATCAAAGCTGCGCAAAAAAATGATGATGCAGGCTTTAATTCGTTTTTTAAAAATGGATGGAAGCGCTTTTATTTAAAATGGTATGACGCCAGTCATCCGTCAGCTGAACAGTATTGTCCAAAAACAGTTGCACTTTTACACACTATTCCGTGCGTGAAAGCCGCTATGTTTGCAGAATTGGGGCCAGGCGGCAAACTCAATGAACATCGCGACCCTTTCGCAGGATCACTGCGCTATCACCTAGGTTTGGTGACGCCCAATGATGATCGCTGCTTTATAGAAGTCGATGGTCAGCGCTATAGCTGGCGGGATGGGCAGGCCGTTGTATTTGATGAAACCTATATTCATTGGGCTCAAAATGGATGCGACACCAATCGCATTATCCTGTTTTGTGACATTGAGCGCCCAATGCGCTATCGCTGGGCGCAAGTGATTAACAAATGGTTAGGCAGAACAATCATGACCGCAGCAAGCTCACCCAACGAAACCGGAGATCAAACGGGTGGCATCAACAAAATATTCCGTTTTGTTTGGTTGGCAGGCCAATACCGTCGAAAACTGAAAGCATGGAATCGATCTTTGTATTACGTGATTAAAGGAGGCTTAATTCTGGCAGTAGGAGCTTTGATCATTTGGATATAATTATTCAGATCAGGGTAGTGGTTTAAAATCAATTTTTTTGTACAACTGCGCTAACACTGCAGGCAGCGTGTGGCGCACTCCATCAAAGCTTCGACCGCAAAACGGCCATATGCACTCTTAATGAAATTGCTTTCCCCATGCCCGGAATCAGCCGCTCCCCGACCCAGTTCATGAAAGACTGATTCGCTCCCCGCATGATTTTTAAAGACTGATAATACAGCTCCCATTTGTTAAAAGATGGGAACCCGGACAACTCATATTTGTCCATATTTTTGCATTACACCTTTAACATACTCCCAAAATTTTAGGCCTTGGGGTAAGCTTACATACCTAATTAATCATTTTAATCATTCAATACAAATTATAGACACTATGGCTCAATATGTTTTTACCATGAACCGCGTGGGCAAGATCGTTCCGCCCAAACGCCAAATTCTCAAAGATATTTCCCTCAGTTTCTTCCCCGGTGCCAAGATTGGCTTGCTGGGACTGAATGGCTCAGGCAAATCCACCGTGCTGAAAATCATGGCTGGAGTAGATAAGGATTTCGAAGGCGAAGCCATGCCGATGCCGAACTTGAATATCGGCTACCTGCCGCAAGAACCACAGCTTAGCCCGGAACAGACCGTGCGCGATGCAGTGCAGGAAGGACTGGGGGAAGTATTCAGTGCGCAAAAAAAACTGGATGAAGTGTATGCCGCCTATGCTGATCCCGATGCCGATTTTGATGCGCTGGCTGCCGAACAGGCGCGACTCGAAGCCATCATCGCTGCCAGTGACGGAAATGCGGATCAACAAATGGAAATTGCTGCCGATGCATTACGTCTGCCCGAGTGGGATGCCGTAATCAAAAATCTTTCTGGTGGCGAAAAGCGTCGCGTTGCGCTGTGCAAGTTGCTGCTGTCCAAGCCGGACATGTTGTTGTTGGATGAACCTACCAACCATTTGGATGCCGAGTCGGTAGAATGGCTGGAACAATTTCTTTTACGCTTCCCTGGCACCGTGGTGGCGGTAACACATGATCGCTACTTCCTTGACAATGCCGCCGAGTGGATTTTAGAACTCGATCGTGGCCACGGCATTCCGTGGAAGGGAAACTATTCAAGTTGGCTGGACCAAAAAGGAGCAAGACTCAAGCAAGAAGAATCCTCTGAGTCCGCGCGTCAGAAGGCGCTCAGTAAGGAATTGGAATGGGTACGCCAGAACCCCAAAGGACGGCAGGCAAAATCAAAGGCACGTATCGCCCGCTTTGAGGAATTAAATTCGCAGGAATATCAAAAGCGCAATGAGACCCAGGAAATTTTTATTCCCGTGGCCGACAGGCTGGGTAATGAGGTTATCGAGTTTAACAATGTTTCTAAAGCGTATGGCGACCGACTGCTGATTGACAATCTCAGCCTTAAAATCCCGCCCGGCGCTATCGTCGGCATTATTGGTCCCAACGGCGCGGGTAAGTCGACGCTGTTCCGCATGCTAACTGGAAAAGAAAAACCGGATTCAGGTGAAATAAAGATCGGATCAACAGTCAAAATCTCGCATGTAGACCAATCGCGCGATGCGCTGGAGAGTGACAAGACCGTGTTCGATGTTATTTCCGGCGGTAATGACATTCTTACCGTGGGCAAATTTGAGACGCCTTCGCGCGCCTACATCGGTCGCTTTAACTTTAAGGGCGCAGATCAGCAAAAGCTGGTCGGAAATCTTTCGGGTGGCGAACGTGGGCGCCTGCACTTGGCAAAAACGCTTATCTCGGGTGGCAATGTTTTATTGCTGGATGAACCTTCCAACGATCTCGACGTGGAAACCCTGCGTGCGCTTGAAGATGCACTGCTGGAATTCGCCGGCTGTGTACTGGTTATCTCGCATGATCGCTGGTTTTTGGATCGTATCGCTACCCATATCCTGGCCTTTGAAGGCAACTCCCAGGTCACTTTTTTCGATGGTAATTATCAGGAATACGAAGCGGATAAAAAGAAGCGTTTGGGTGAAGAAGGAGCAAAGCCAAAACGAATTCGATATAAACCGATTAGTCGGTGAATTTTGTTGGCAACAATGGAGAAAATTCCACCAGACTGTATTGTAATGTCGATTTTTTAGCCTTGATGCTATAACTCGACTGTAATTTTTAATCACTTGAACTTAAATTGAGGAGAACTAAATGGAACACACTTTACCTGCACTACCTTATGCGATGGATGCACTGGCACCGCACATTTCCAAGGAAACACTGGAATATCACTATGGTAAACATCACCAAACCTATGTAACCAATCTCAATAACTTGATTAAAGGCACTGAGTTTGAGAACGCTACACTGGAAGAGATTGTCAAAAAATCAAGCGGCGGCATTTTTAATAATGCGGCCCAAGTATGGAACCATACCTTTTACTGGAATGGCATGAAACCGAACGGTGGCGGTGTGCCAGCTGGCGCTTTGGCGGAGGGTATCAACAAGAAATGGGGGGGGGTTGAAGACTTTAAGAAAACATTCTCTGCTTCTTGCGTGGGTAATTTCGGCTCTGGCTGGACATGGCTGGTGAAGAAACCTGATGGCTCACTGGACATCGTTAACACCAGCAACGCCGCCACCCCCTTGTCCGGTACTGACAAGCCGTTATTGACTTGTGACGTATGGGAACACGCCTACTACATCGATTATCGCAACGCCCGCGCCAAGTATGTTGAAACCTTCTGGGGTTTGGTTAATTGGGATTTTGTAACGAAGAATTACGCGTAATTTTTAAAGTTTACGTAAAATAAAAAATCCCGGGAGTCCCGGGATTTTTTATTTTAATTTAGCAAAATTAAAATCCTGCAGGCGCTTGCCTTAATCCTTGAACCATTTTTCCTCGTTTGATGCCGTTCCGGGTAAACCAGCCGCTATTCATTTCTAGTGCATACAATGCATCGCTTTGAGCATGATGCGTCTCTTCGGTGTTAGGCTGCATTTCCTCAATGTTAAGGATGGCACCATCGGCGGCAATAAACGCAATACTCAACGGCAGTGGCGTATTCTTCATCCAAAAGCTATACCTGTCAGCTTTTTCAAAAATAAATAGCATGCCGCAATTTGCGCATAAACGACCGCGCTGCATAAGACCTTGTCCGCGGCTTTGCGGAGTGTTGGCAATTTCGGCATGAATACTGTGGTTGCCAATCTTTAATGAAATATTTTCGCCCCAGGCGGGTTGCAGGGCAAACAAGCAAAATAGGGATAAAGCAAAAAAAAATTTCATGTCGAACTCTGATGTTTGTTAAAACCAGTTTAGCAGAAATGAAGCATGGTTTGATATCATGGAACTGAGTTACCCTATGTTAAACAAGACAATCATTTATTCCAAAATTCACCTGCCAAATTGCCGCCTATCCGGCTTGATATTTTTTTGCCTGTTATCTTTGTCTGCGCCGCTCTATGCCGTTCAAATCACATTAAATGTGGCAGACGTTGCCGCACCGAGCTTTACCGCACGCGGAATTAAAGTGGTATTGGCACAAGAGGGTTCGGCAGAATTTAGCATAGACGAATTGCATATGGCAGAAAAAATATGGCGCAAGGTACACATATACTGTACAGAATTTTTGCTCAATTCAGCTCACGTGACCTGCCATAAAGGTAAGCTGGATGTGATTCCAGACTTGCCATTCACGTTTAGTTACGAATTTTCCTCGCAACAGTTGGAATTACAGTTTACCGCTAACGCTAATGAATTATGGCAGGTGAGCGCTGATTTCCGCGCAAAACCATGGCGCGCCACTGCACTCTTACGCAATGCGCAAAGCAAACGCTTGACAGACTTGCTTCCATCAAATGGAGCATTACCTAAACAAGGCACCTTGAATGGCACCTTGGTTATTCATGGCGATAAAGCGGGGGTAAGCAAAATCAACGCTGATCTGCAGTTGGCCGATTTGGCTGCTACAGATGCAAGTGGCTTGCATGCCGCCGAAAAATTGAGCGGTAAGCTGCATATTAATGCAGATCGCGCAGGCCAAAAATGGAATTGGCGTGGCGCACTCGATTGGCAAGGTGGTGAACTGTTCTGGCAACCGTTGTATCTGCGCGGCGGGCATACGCTTCAAGCCTCTGGTCAGTGGGACGGAGCACAGCTACAAGTAACGCAAGCTGTGGTTAACCTGCCGGAAGTAGGCAAAATTGAGCTGAACGCACTGTGGGATATTAAAAAGAGCAACTTATTGGAAGGCCATTTGGTTGGAGAAAACCTTTCACTGGCGAATGGCTTTGCTAATTACGCCAAACCATTTATGGAACAAAGTATCTTGTCGGCGACGGCGCTGAAAGGACGTGCTGATGTGGATTGGCAATACCGCAATGGCACCACCCAAGTATTGCTGCTTCAGCTGCACGATGTAGCGGTAGAGGACGGTGAAAAACGCTTTGCACTACACGGTCTTAATGCAGACATTCCGTGGCATGCCCAATTGCAGAATGTAGCGCATGTGGCTTTTACTGACGGCGAACTGATGGGGTTACCACTGGGTGCAACACAATGGCAAATCCAGATGCGTGGAATGGATTTCACTCTTCCAACTGCCACACTGCCTCTACTTGACGGCAAATTAGAGGTGAGCGATTTCCATATACATAACGTAAATAATATGTGGCAATGGAGTTTTTCCAGCACGTTGACTTCGATTTCCATGCAAAAGCTCAGCGCTGCATTGCATTGGCCTGAAATGTACGGCTCACTATCCGGCTTTATTCCAAAAATGAGTTATCTGAACAAATTGCTCAAGGTAGATGGCACCTTATTGTTTCGCGTATTCGATGGCACGGTACTGGCAAATAATTTGGAGTTATTTGATCCATTCGGTCGCGCACCTCGACTGTCGGGCAATTTGGACATGCGAGAATTAGATCTCGACCTGCTCACACGCACTTTTTCTTTCGGCAATATTCAGGGACGTATTGACTTGGGAGTGAACAACCTCGAACTGGTGAACTGGCTTCCGGTACGTTTTGATGCCAAGCTGGCGAGCAGCCCGGGAAAATATCGCAAGAAAATCAGCCAAAAGGCGGTAGAAAATATTTCTTCGCTGGGCGGAGCAGGTGGGATTGCTGCCTTGCAGCGCAGCTTTCTACGTATCTTTGAAAATTTCGGTTATGACCGCATCGGGCTAAGTTGTATGCTGCAGAATGACATCTGTACGATGGGAGGCGTGGAAAACAATGGCAACGTTTATACGATCGTAAAAGGTGGCGGCATTCCCGCCATCACTGTGATCGGCTACAATCGCAAAGTGCATTGGAGTGAGCTATTAAACCGCTTGAAGCGGGTATCGCAGGACAATAAGGCAGTGATCAAATAAAGGAGGGGCACGATGAAGAAAATCTGGACCGTACTACCCTTAGCAGGCATGGCACTAAGCGCCTGCGTGACCATCAATATTTATTTCCCCGCCGCAGCTGCGGAAAAAGCAGCGGACAAGATAATCGACGAAGTTTGGCAAACCGAAAAACCTGTTACGGCCCCGAAATCGGATAAATCTCCGTCTATCGCACCTGAAATTAAAAAGGAGTAACCAATATGAACCACTTAATTAAATTTTGTTTTGCACTGTTTGTACTGTGCACTTCTGCCGCTGCATCTGCCCAGGTAAACATCGAAATTAACACCCCTGGTGTTGCCACTTTAAAGCAGTCAATGCAGGCACGTCATGCACAACTGGCAGAGTTCTATGCCAGTGGCGCGGTCGGACTGACTGCTGATGGTATGATCGCCTTACGCGATGCCAATGCCGTTCCAATGGCAGGACGCCAGAAAGTCAATGGACTGGTTGCAGCGGAGAATCAAGATCGTAAAGCGTTGTATGCCGAAATTGCGCGCGCTAATGCCCACCCTGAATGGGAAGGTGATATCCGCAATACATTCGCACAACGTTGGATACAGCATGCCCAAGCGGGCTGGTGGGTACAGAATGGCGGCAGTTGGACAAAGAAATAATTATCAAGCGCTAGCAAAACTGATAGTTCCGTTACTCGACAGCAATCTAAATATCCAGGCAGGCAATTCGCCTCGTAAATACTTACTGATTTTATAATTCCAGGATTTTTTAATGTTTTCATTCATTCCAACTTTACAATACCATCGGTGTTGATGCCCCCCGTTCTCGTTTTCGACATTGAAACGATCCCCGACGTTGCCGGGCTTCGTACCCTGTATGGACTTGATCAACAGGTGAACGATAGAGATGTGGCGGAGATGGCTTTTCAGATGCGTCGCCAGCAAACAGGCAGTGATTTCTTGCAACATCATCTGCATCGCGTGGTGGCCATTTCGTGCGCATTGCGCGAGGGCGACAATTTCCGCGTTTGGTCGCTGGGTGGGCTGGAAGATGATGAAAGCGCCCTCATTCAACGTTTCTTTGACGGCATCAATAAATATACCCCGCAATTAGTATCATGGAACGGCGGTGGCTTTGACCTACCCGTATTGCACTATCGTGGCTTGATTCACGGTGTTCAGTGCGCATGCTATTGGGATATGGGAGAAGATAACAAAGATTTCAAATGGAATAACTACATCAGCCGTTACCATTCCCGGCATCTTGATTTGATGGACTTGCTTGCATTGTATACAGGCCGCGCCAACGCTCCGCTGGACGACCTGGCCAAGCTAATCGGTTTTCCCGGAAAACTGGGTATGGACGGTAGCAAAGTGTGGGAGGCTTATCAGCAGGGCAAGCTGAATGAAATCCGCAATTACTGTGAAACCGATGTAGTCAATACTTATTTGGTCTATGCACGCTTTCAATTGATGCGTGGTCAATTTACTCCTGCTCGCTATAAGCAGGAATGTGAATTGGTGCGCAATACCTTGAGCAAATCCTCCGAACCCCACTGGATGGAATATCTCGCGGCTTGGCCAACCGTAAAATCATAATCATGTACAAGCTTCGTCGGATCTGGCTTGCGCTGGGATGGCTATGGGTTGCCACGATCACATACCTTTCACTCACACCTCATCCACCGGAACCGATGCATTTTTCAAATGCTGACAAGCTGGAGCATGCACTGGCATACAGTTTTCTGATGCTATGGTTCTGCCAAGTCTATCAACAACGGGCGCCACGTATTTTTATAGCAGGAATGTTGGTCGCCTTAGGTGTCGGAATAGAATATTTGCAACGTATGACCGCTTACCGAGTTTTTGACTATGCCGATATGCTGGCAAATGGCACTGGCGTGCTCTTGAGCTTGATTTTTATAAATATGGGCCTGGGACGAATTGGTATCACGCTGGAAACTAAAATTTTTAAAACTGTGAAATGAGATGACTGTTAAATCCATACACGCAAACAGCGTTGTTGTTGAATCGCTTGACTACGAAGGTCGTGGCATTGCGCATGCAGATGGTAA
Source organism: Candidatus Nitrotoga sp. HW29 (assembly GCF_924101635.2). Taxonomy (GTDB): domain Bacteria; phylum Pseudomonadota; class Gammaproteobacteria; order Burkholderiales; family Gallionellaceae; genus Nitrotoga. Next base: position 29,056 of record NZ_CAKMAA020000076.1, read on the forward strand.
AGTAATTTTTATCGAAGGCGCGCTGACGGGTGAGCGCGTCACCTATTCGTCATATCGTAAAAAAACCAGCTTTGAGTTAGCACAACTCGGCCAAATTATTAAACCCACTTTCATGCGCATCCAGCCAAAGTGCAAGCATTTCGGCGTGTGCGGAGGGTGCTCCATGCAGCATATGGATGCACGTGCCCAGGTTGCCGCTAAACAGCGCATTCTGGAAGACAACTTATGGCACATCGGCAAGGTCAAGGCCCAAACCATTTTGCTGCCGATTTATGGGCAGCCGTGGGGATACCGACAGCGGGCGCGGCTTTCGGTACGCCATGTATTGAAGAAGGGCAAGACGCTGGTAGGCTTTCGCGAAAAGCGTGGCGGCTATGTGGCGGACATGCAGCATTGTGAAATCCTGACACCTAAAATTGCCAAGCTATTGCCGCTGTTGGGAGAATTGAATGAAAGCCTTACCATTCGTGATGCATTACCGCAAATCGAAGTGGCAGTCGGCGAACATGTGGACGTGTTGGTGTTGCGCATTTTACAGGCACTTTCACCGGCTGATGAAGAGGCAATCAAACAGTTCGCCGATACCCATGCGGTACAGTTTTGGCTGCAAACAAAAGGGCCGGAGACGGCAGTGCCGTTTTACCCGCTGGACGCACCGCCGCTGGCATACAGCTTGCCAGAGTTCGGGATTACCATGCCATTTGCTCCGACTGAGTTTACCCAAGTCAATGCGGATATGAACCGCGTCATGGTAAGCCGTGCCATGCGTTTGCTCAATCCTCAGCCGAATGAACGCATCGCTGATTTATTCTGCGGTCTGGGCAACTTCACACTGCCTATTGCGCGCAGTGGTGCTCAAGTAGTAGGCATCGAAGGCAGCGCTGCACTAGTGCAGCGTGCCAAGCAAAATGCCGCGTTTAACGGCTTGGGGAACAACACCCAATTTAGCGCGATGAATTTGTTTAAGATAGACGAAGCGGCATTGATACAGTTAGGCCATTTCGACAAAATGTTAATTGACCCGCCACGTGACGGCGCGTTTGAACTAGTCAAGGCGTTGGGTACTGATGCGCCGAGTCGTATCGTGTATGTCTCATGTAATCCCGCAACGCTGGCGCGTGATGCCGAGATATTAGTGCATCAGAAGGGTTATGACCTAAAAGCCGCAGCCGTGATGAATATGTTTCCGCACACCTCTCATGTCGAGTCCATCGCACTGTTTGAAAAGACGCAGGCATAGCATATGCTGCTTGATGCTCCTAAAGAACTTCGCTTGGCAGCACTTCATTGGCTGGCAGAGTCGGACCCTGTTCTGAAATCCGCTGGCGTAATTGCCTTGGCTCAAGCATGGAAAAAAGGTGAAATTGACTTGGAGGTTGATACTTCCCTGACAACATTGCAGCCTATCCCCGGTCATCCGCAGCTTCCTGAACTCGTTTCACATTTATCTGTACCACGCAGATCCATGCGTACTGAAGAAGGCCGTGCTGCGCTGATTCATGCGCTGACACATATTGAATTTAATGCGATCAATCTGGCCCTGGATGCTATCTGGCGCTTCCCGGAAATGCCGCGCGAATATTATTATGACTGGCTAAAGGTCGCAGCAGAAGAAGCCCGACATTTTTCTTTGCTTTCTGCACATTTGGGTACGAAAGGTTATGCCTACGGCGACTTTGCAGCGCACAACGGTCTTTGGGATATGGTCGAAAAAACCACGGATGATATCCTTGCCCGCATGGCACTGGTTCCGCGCACTATGGAAGCACGCGGCCTGGATGCCTCTCCGCCGCTGCGAGCGAAGCTTGCACAAGCAGGCGATATTGCGGCAGCTGAAATTATCGACATCATTCTGGCAGATGAGATTGGCCACGTTTTGATTGGCAATCGCTGGTTTAACTGGATTTGCGAGACACGTGGCCTTGAACCTATTGCGACCTATGCCTCACTTGCAGAAATTTACAAGGCACCGACGCTGCGCGGGCCTTTTAATATTGAAGCAAGACGAGCGGCGGGATTTAGCGAAAACGAGCTGATGACTTTGATGGCTGTCAAATAACGATCACACCATTTGTATATCTGACAGCATTTCAAGCTAACGTAAACTCACCCGCCCTCATTAAATCAGCCATTACAGCATTCACCAGCGATTGGCAAAAATACGCGTTGGTAAAGCGCACGCTGTCTTGTCCGGCCATAAAGCACTGGATTGCCGCCTGATAGCGCGCGTGGCTATCGGCGTCGATTGATTGTAAAAAACGTAACATCTCAGAAGGGCTATTAAAACGATCGCCATCGATGTAGCAATCCTCTGGAACGAGTGCTGTTTTGTGTGTGCTACCGATATAAATCGGTATGCAGCCGCTGGTAAAGCAATCGAAAATTTTCTCGGTCAAGTAGCCGGGGCTGCCGCGTGAATTTTCATAACAGATTGAAAATTTAGCGCGATCCAAAACGTCTGATTTCAAGTGCAATGTCCCACGGTAACTCGGGAATGGTCGGCTGGGAGCAATGCGGGCACGCCATTCATTCACACGCTTCATAAGACGTCCTGTTAGGCCGGGGCGTACCGCCGGGATGTCCCAACCCTTGCCATACAGCATAAATAGTTCAGGAGCCTGCGCTTCGAAAAAGCGAATAATTTCAATGCGGTTATCATGTAAACTGCGGGGATGAGGATGTAGTAGTGCTTTATTTGACGCAATCATCACGCAAAACAAATCACGCTCGATAAAACTCGGTACTGGCCGTAAACTTAAATCGTTGGGGTAATCCAGGCACAAAATTTGTTTGCCATCGATGAGTGTTTCATTCGATGTAAATACCTTACGATAACGGCGTAACTGCGCCATCTCGCTATTGAGGGGTCGAACAATCGGGTCTTCATATAGATATGCGTAAGCTGGACATTTTGGCAAGCGACGCCGCGCGTTGATATGCAGTTCAAACATTACGTCACGGCCAATGTTCATATCAGCGGTTGAAAGCTCAATCCCTGCTTCCAAAAACAGTTCACGCAACAAACGGTAGGGTATATGAAACTCGCCTCCATTAGGGCCGGCGCCAGGTTTGAAAATCTCATTCCGCTTATGCCTGCCAACCACGATTGATGCGTGCTTCATGCGCTGTTAATTTCTGTAATGATACACACCGCTTATCTCCTGGAAGAAAATAATTGGTCGCATTCAATTTTTGCTGCCGGTCGGGCGGCAAGCTTGACAATACCATTAGCGGTCCAGTCGATACCACTCTTCCTCACCTCACGTACATAGGCTTTATTACGCTGCACAATATTAGCGTCGGCATAGCCACGTAAGTGTTCAATATGCAGCAGACAAGTACTGTAGCGAATATGTTGCCCGACAACACCGTGGTTATTCAGACGCACACCCATCTCCACATCCTCGGCGCCGTATTTTAAGGACTCGTCGAAACCGTTAACTGCAATGAGGTCGCGACGCCAAGCCGAACTGTTAGCGCCATTCCAGGTACGCTTGACTGGTGTGAGTCGCTCAAGCTTGCTCACTAAAGCCATCGGCAATACTGCTGCCTTCAGCAACACGCTGAGCTTGCGCAGTCCTATCTGTGCGACGATCCAGTTCAGCCGAAAAACCTCGCCACTGGCAATAGCTTGTTCCGATAGTGCTAACGTTGATTTATCGGGCAGACGAATCATTCCACCGGAAAGAAAAACACCCTCGGTGCGGCGCGCAATATGGCTGGCAATAAAATCGGGGCGGGCAACACAATCACCATCGATGAAGATGAGGTAATCTGCTTGCGACGAGTTGATGGCTTTGTTCAAAATAGTGTTTTTACAAAAGCCGTCATCTGGCTGCCAAATATGGCGCAGTGAAATCGGGCTGAGACGGCGACTCCAATTCTCAAGTAGCGCGTGTGTCGGTTCGCCGGATCCATCGTCCGCTACACATATGCTGAAGTCGGCGTTGCGCTGGCCGACCAGTGCTAGCAGCACATAGTTCAGCGCCATTGGATTATTGTAAGTTGAAACGATTACTTCGGTACGCACGATACTTGGTTGTGTTGCAATCGAGTTGCTCATATCAACGCCATTCGATTAGCGTGATGGACACAGTTTCGCAAGCCGAAGAAGAGACACATCCGTTTCATGGAGATTTCATTCAGTCCAATGCTTGGATATCCAGGGTGCGGCCTGCACGTATCGGAACCGTCGGTTACGCCGTCCATCCAGCGCATCGGGCGGGTTGACTTCGCCATGAAAAATCAAAATGCGCGCACTCTCTGGAATAATTGGAGCAGACCAATAGTTGTAAGGCCAACGGGGAATACAGTGATATTTGAAACTACGGCACCAAGCATCAGGCCAATAGCTCAACTTCCCTTGGCGATGCAACCAGTCGGAGAGAAATGCCTGCTCGTTTCGAAATTTACGTCGAATATCAGTTTGTTTTGCCCGGAATTCAGCCAGCAAATCAGCATGTGCACCGAGACAAAAGCGATAAACTGACGAGTTACCGGTAATGCGCCAACGTCGCTTCCAATCATGAATGATCAAAAAGTCACCCGGTTGCTCAAAGAAACAGTCAATGTCATTGACAATCACCACATCAAGGTCGAGAAACAGCGCGGTACCTTGTAATCCGTGCAGGCTAGACTCGAAGGTAGTCAGTTTTTTCCAACCGCGCTCAGGGATACCGTCTGGCAAAGCCAAATCAGGAATGGGCAAACACTGCACTTCGGCGCGCACACCTTCACTTCGATCGGTTAAACAGACGAAACGAAACGGCCCGTGTAAGTGCCGTATCACCATCGCATATAACCTGTTGACATACTCAGGGCCATACTTGACGCCCCATTTCATGCATAAAATGACGCGCTCGTCAGTACCTGCATGAGGCTGGTGTACTGATTTTTCAATTTCTTGAGTCATACTGCTCGGACGTCGCTACGCGTCACACCCGCCAGCGGAATGGCAAGCAAAATCATAAATGGCATGCCAAATACCGCATCTCGCAAGATAGCATTAAACATACCACCCACCATGATTGCCACCCCCAACATACCCAGCCACATCCCATGCGCACCACCAATTCTCCAGGCGACAGTCAATTGAGTTAACCAAATCCACAACAAGGCAGCAAGTCCGATCAATCCAATTTCGGCAGTGTAAAATAAATAGTCATTGTGCGGGGTACGCGTCTTTTCACTCAGCAAACCTTTCGCATGTTTCTGATACTGGGAAGGCCAAGTCGCTATTCCGTGCCCCGTCCATGGCTTTTCCGCAATCATTTTGGTAGTGACGCTATACATCTCCAATCGAATGCCATCTTCACTTATTTGTTGACCTTGCGAAAAAGCATTAATGTCATTTATCGTACCGATAGCACGCTGACGTAAATCCGATGCAGATATCCAGGCAACCGCAAGCATTAATACAAAACCTAGCAACCAAAGCACACTACGCCAAGACATGGTGAAATATTTCAAAAAAAACAATAAACACAACAATACAAAAATTAAATTAGCAGTACGCGATTTAGCGAGAAACAGCAACGCGATTACAATATATAAAAACGCTACCACCCTCAACCAAAGCCATCGGCGATCAGCCAATGATGTCATTTCGTAAAGCATCCACCCAGCCGCTATTGCCAACAAGATAGCAAGCAAAATAGACTTATTTCCGCGATAAGCCAGGTAATTTGCAAAGATCTCTATCTTTGGAAGTACCTGTAATAAGTTGAGGTAATACAACGTAGCGGCATAGAGTGCACCTACAAAAAAAACGTTGACTGCCCGCCTTTGCCAATCTCCCGATCCAACACTAATAAAAAACAATAAGACAATATAAATTTGATAGTGCACAAATCCCGACCAAAAATAATCTTGAGATCGCTCCAAAAAAATTGCGGCACAGCATGTTATTGCTGATAAACCTAATATAGGCCAAAAAAGCGGACTCGCTTTAGCTGTCAGCCATTTCTTCGAAAAATCCCCTGAACATAATAAACTAAACAGAAACAACAGAATACCTGTGTAAATTATTCCAACCGGAAAAAATAACGTCAATGGCAAAAAGGATAAAATTGTTTGGGGCAATACCTCACGCCGGAATACAGAATTCATATTTTGATAGATATTTTGGTTCGGATTTCAAATGTAACAATGCCATCATTCCCTCGTTTGAACGATAACTGCACCAAGCAACAAACCTGGCGCATGATCTGTGTACGTTCATTTTCCCTCCGCAATCTGTTTAACAAAACCCTGTAATGCTTGCAACGGATCAACGGCGCGAGTGATGGGGCGGCCAATTACCAGATAATCCGCACCTTCACTCAGCGCGGCGCAGGGCGTCATGATGCGCAATTGATCATCGGCGGCGGCATCCGCCGAACGAATACCCGGCGTAACCAAACAAAATTCGCTTCCGCAGTGCTGACGCAGCAAAGCGGCCTCCCGTGCAGAACATACGACACCGTCTAGCCCGCTATCGCGCGCGAGCTTAGCCAAACGCAACACCATATCGGCAGGCGTCGTCGCAATCCCCAAATCGATCAAATCTTCCTGTGCCATGCTGGTAAGCAATGTCACGGCAATCAGTTTAGGCGATTGGGTATATAAACTCATTGCCTCACGCGCCGCTTCCATCATCTTGCGTCCACCCAACGCATGCACATTGACCATCCACACACCTAATTCAGCGGCAACCTTACATGCCTGCGCCGTCGTATTGGGAATATCATGAAATTTCAGATCAAGGAATACTTCAAAATCACGCTGCATGATCTGTTCGATCAATCGTGACCCTGCCGTAGTAAACAATTCGATACCCACCTTAAGACGACACAACGTAGGCTCCAACCGGGCCACCAGTTCTAGTGCAAGTTGTGCATTAGGGTAATCAAGCGCGACAATAATTTTAGGATCGTTCATATTTTTTGTCCATTTTCTTCACTTCTGCGTGGAGAATAGGTTTCCCAACCATGACATGCCGGACAATGCCAATAAAACTGACGCGCCTTAAAACCACAATTGGCGCAACGATACATTGCTAACGTACGTGTACGTTGATGTACCAGGTTCTTCACCATCGCCACATCAGCACGGTGTTCAATTGATACTTCCAGCAACCGTGCCTCCAGCAGCTTATCCAGACCAAGTAGTGTGGGGTTGCGCTGCAGTTCATCACGTACCAGTCTATACGCCGCTTCAGCACCATCACGCTGCAGGATGGCATCAAACAGCACGTTCATCAAATCCAACGAGGGGTACTTGATCAAATAGCCTTGCAACATACCTATTCCCTCATCTACATGTCCAGCTTGACGATAGGCCTGAAGTAGACGCTCAGCCACCAAGGGTAGATATTGCTGGTTCTGCTTTTCAATGCGCTGCCAAATTTCAATGGCGTTGGCAAAACGCTGCGCTAAATTTTCTATGTCGCCCAACATCATGGTAGCGCGCACCGATTGAGGATTAGCTTCCAACGCCTGATCCAAATGAATACACGCAGCATCAATTCGCTGCTGCGTTAATTCTGCTGCAGCCAATTCGCAATAAAAAAAAGCGGCCTCCTTACCATGCGATTGACCGCTTAACACGGTCAGGCGGTGCGTCACGTCAATCGCCTTGAACCAATCCTTTTCCTTTTGATACAACTCGAGTAGAAAATTTAGCGCGGCATTGGCATACGATGTAGCTTGCAATTTAAGGAACAACTCTTCGGCACGATTTAATATTCCGGCATTAAGATAATCTTGCGCCAGTTCAAATAACGCCTGTTGTTTCTTGTTTTCATCCAGGTCAACGCGTTCAATTAAATTCAGGTGCATGCGAATGGCGCGATCTACCTCGCCACGGCGGCGAAACAAACTACCCAGTGCAAAGTGCAGTTCAATCGTCTGTGGATCAACCTTAACCACCTCAATAAATGCCTCGATCGCTTTATCCTGTTGCTCATTGAGCAAAAAATTTAGCCCCTGAAAATAGGAGCGCGGCAGAGCACTAGATTCAAACAACATTTGCTTGATATCTATGCGCGCTGCCAACCAGCCCATCCCGAAAAACAACGGAAAAACCAGCAGCATCCACAGCTCAAATTCCATAAATGAAAAATCAGATTAAAAGGTTATATGTAATTAATCAGCCTAAATCTTTCATAAATCGAGTGATAATTACAAAGAGTTTTGTTTGACTGGGAAATCTAGAAGGAAGAAGCAATACATCCCCCGCCCGGAATCTAGACTTTGTATAGCAAACAAAAATGATCTATTTATAAAAACTACGCAATTTCTATCGCCAGATAGTCAATGCTAAATATCTCAGCACACATCGATTTATTGAATATCTGGGTTATTATCGCCTGCACTGACCAGTTTATTTTTCAAACGCAATTCGCGTTTTAGCGCGGCAATTTCCCTGCGTTGCCGAAAAATATTACCTAGCACAGCGAGTACACCCACACTTACACCTACGGCAAAAAATAACAACACAATCAGTATCAAGGATGATTGCCATTCATAACCAAAGAAATAGTGCAACACCACAGGCTGGTCATTTTTCATGGCAAAACCAAGAAGAATAAGGAACAATACTGCACGCAACAACCAAATCACATAGCGCATATATTCACCTAAAATAATTTTTCGTTGCGACAATAACACGAATGAGCAAAAAATTGACGGCACTATCTTACGAAAGGCCGTCAATTTTTTCTACAAACAATGCTTACAACTAAACTGCCCAGAGCTCTAAAAGATTCAGAACAGACTTCAAATTTCAAGAAGATGGATAATCAACCCGCTCACGTAATTCCTTACCTGCCTTAAAGTGTGGCACATACTTAGCCGGAACCTGCACCTTATCACCCGATTTTGGATTACGCCCTATCCGCGGTGGGCGATAATTCAGCGCAAAACTGCCGAAGCCGCGGATTTCAATGCGTCCTCCTCGCGCCAAGGTTTCCGCCATGGCATCAAGGATTACTTTAACTGCTAGATCAGCATCCTTAGCCAATAGTTGCGGATAACGCTCCGCTAGCTTTGCGATAAGATCAGAACGGGTCATTCTTATCACTCCTTATTGTGCGTCAATCTTACTGGTATCCATCTTAGCCTTGAGCAAAGCACCCAAGTTGGTCGTTCCAGCCGTAGATGAATTATCTACAGCAGGTGCGGGAGCAGCTTTTTGTGTTACTACAGCATCATCAGCTTTATCCAATGCCTTGATCGATAGATTAATGCCGCGATTCTTGCGATCCACGTGAATAATCACAGCCTTTACTGCATCGCCTTCTTTCAAATGATTACGTATGTCCTCGACACGATCAGCGGACACCTCGGAAGCCTTGAGGAAGCCCTCGACATCACCATCCAGAGTAACTGTTGCGCCTTTGGCATCGATTACCTTAACCACTCCGTTTACTACACTACCCTTATCATGTGTTGCGATATAACCATTAAAGAGATCGCCATCCATTTGTTTGACACCTAACGAAATGCGCTCACGCTCCACATCAATTGCCAACACCACTGCCTCAAGTTCATCACCTTTTTTGTAATTGCGTACAGCTTCTTCGCCAGGTACTGACCAGGAAAGGTCGGACAAATGCACCAAACCATCAATTCCACCTTCCAAGCCGATGAAAATACCAAAATCAGTAATCGATTTGATTTGTCCTTTTACCTTATCGCCTTTTTTATGATTCAAGGCAAAATCGTCCCATGGATTGGATTTGCACTGTTTCATCCCAAGAGAGATACGTCGGCGCTGCTCATCAATTTCCAGAATGATGACCTCAACTTCATCACCCAGTTGCACCACCTTGGAAGGATGCACATTCTTGTTAGTCCAATCCATTTCAGACACGTGCACCAAGCCTTCAATACCCTGTTCAATTTCCACGAACGCACCATAATCAGTCAGGTTGGTTACTTTGCCAAACAACCGGGTACCTTGTGGATAACGTCGCTCCAAGCCGGTCCATGGATCATCACCCATCTGCTTGATACCGAGAGAAACACGATTTTTTTCTTGATCAAACTTAAGAATCTTGGCTTCTACTTCATCGCCTACCGCCAGCACTTCGGAAGGATGTTTGACACGACGCCAAGCCAAATCGGTGATATGAAGTAGACCATCAATGCCACCCAGATCTACAAACGCGCCGTAGTCGGTAATATTTTTAACAATACCTTTGACAATTGCGCCTTCCTTCAGGTTTTCCATCATGGCCTGACGATCCGCGCCATGGCTTGCTTCCAACACTGCACGACGCGAAACAACTACATTGTTACGCTTACGATCCAACTTGATAATCTTGAGTTCCATGCTCTTATTTTCGTAAGGTGCAGTGTCTTTAACGGGCCGGATATCCACCAACGAACCAGGTAAAAATGCGCGAATGCCATTAACCATGGCAGTCAGCCCGCCTTTAACTTTACCACTAACATAACCCTCAACAATTCTGCCTTCTTTCATCGCATCTTCAAGCTCGATCCATGCAGCGAGACGCTTGGCCTTTTCGCGCGACAGCTTGGTTTCACCGTATCCATTTTCCAGTGATTCAATCGCCACAGTGACGAAATCGCCAGCCTTTACTTCAATTTCGCCTGCGGCATTGAAGAACTCCTCAACAGGAATAAAGCTTTCGGACTTCAGACCAGCATTCACCACCACCACATTATGATCGATGCGTACAATATGCGCAGTGACCAATTCACCCGCGCGCATTTCTTTGCGCGTCAGACTTTCTTCAAAGAGGGAGGCAAAACTTTCCAGACCGTTTTCAACTACAGCAGCGTTAGCATTCATTTATAAATATATCCAAGACAAACCCGCTTCTGGCGGGGCTGGTTAAAAAACCCGAACGATAGGTTCATTGCGGGGCTATCAAGCGTAAATCAATGGCAACTTTTATATCGAACTCAACGCAAACTTAAGGTAGAGAATGGTAACGTGTCAGCACTTCCTGCACCGCTTGCTCAATAGTTAAGTCGGTAGTGTCGAGCAAACTGGCTCCGAGCATCTGTTGCAATGGAGCCACGCTACGCTGGCTATCACTCTCATCACGCGTGCGAATTTTTTCTAAAAGGTCTGGAATGTTAGCACTCATTCCTTTTTCCATCAACTGTTTATAACGCCGCTCAGCACGAACCTCTGCACTGGCAGTCAAAAATATTTTCAAAGCCGCATCAGGGAACACCACTGATGCCATATCGCGACCATCTGCAACCAATCCTGGTGCCCGACGAAAAGCATGTTGCTTACCCAATAATGCGGTACGTACCGCCGGAAATATCGCCACTCTGGATGCCGCAGCTGCCGATTGCTCAGAACGCAATTCATCAGTCACCCGCACACCATCCAGCCAGGAGTCTAGCCCCTCGAAACGTATCTCCATGCGCGCCGCCAGATCAGCCAATTGATCTTCCGCATCCAAGGCTACGCCATGCTGTTGCGCAACCAGCGCCAACAGACGATACAACGCACCACTGTCAAGGTAATGGAAGCCAAGCCGGACTGCAACCAGCTGCGCCACCGTACCCTTGCCAGAAGCAGAAGGGCCATCAATAGCAATAACGGGTACAGCATTAACCACGCTGGCAAAACATTCGAAGTAATCCGGAAAAGTCTTGGCGACGCATTGAGGATCGTTGATACGCACACCTGTCTGACTAAATGCGGCAAGCGAGAAACACATTGCCATACGATGATCATCATACGTATCGATCGAATCTTGAGGGGCCAAAATCAAGGACTGAGGCGGCATGATGCGAATAAAATCCGCCCCCTCTTCCACCGTTGCACCAAATTTCCGCAATTCAGCGGCCATTGCTGCGATACGATCAGTTTCCTTAACACGCCAGCTGGCGATATTTCGTAGCGTGGTTACACCATCGGCAAACAATGCACACACCGCCAATGTCATCGCTGCATCAGGGATGTGATTGCAGTCCAATTCTATACCTTTTATTCTGCCATTTTCCGGCGCACGCGCCTCCATCCAGTTCGACCCCATTGCGATGCGTGCACCCATCAACTGTAATGCTTCGACAAAGCGCACATCACCCTGAATACTATCGTGACCCGCCCCCTCAACTCGCACTGGACCACCACCAATGACACCCGCAGCTAAAAAATAGGAAGCGGATGAAGCATCACCTTCAACATGAATCAACCCCGGCGCAATGTAGCGGCTACCCATAGAAACCGTAAACGAACTCCAGCCGTCCCGTACAACCTGCACACCAAAGCGCGCCATCATTGCTAGCGTAATTTCAACATAGGGCTTGGAAATCAGCTCGCCTTTCACCTCCACCGTAGTTGCATTGGGCATCAATGGCAACGCCATCAACAAAGCACTAAGAAACTGGCTGGAAACATCGCCGCGCACCGCAATGCGGCTGCCGTTAAGTAGCGTAGCAGGATGTATTTCGAGCGGTGGGAAGCCTTCCGTACCGATATACCGAATATCCGCACCCAACTCACGTAACGCATCCACCAAATCAGCGATTGGGCGCTCGTGCATACGCGGTACGCCGGATAGTTGATAATGCCCTCCGACCAATGCCAATACAGCTGTCAAAGGACGAAATGCTGTACCCGCATTGCCGAGAAACAACCGGGCATCCTTAACCGGAAAATTACCGGCACACCCCCGTACACGATAGGCATGGCCTCCCAATGCTTCCACTGAGACGCCCAAAGTGCGCAATCCTGTCAGCATGTGCTCTGTATCATCCGAATGCAAAAGATCATGGATTTCTGTAACTCCATGAGACAACGCAGCGAGTAACAGCATGCGGTTGGAAATACTTTTTGAACCGGGTAAACGCACCGTACCTTGGGCGCTCAACATGGGAGGAAGATCAATAAATTTTTGATATGTCATTTCAAAATAAAAAATACAGTCATTGCAAAGTAAATCATCGGACGGTGTTAGCCGTATTAATCAATACGGCTGAGTATATTCATTTTTTCAAATTGAACTCACCTGCATAAATGTTTTTATCATGGCCAAATAGCGACAGGCACAGTTTTGCTGTAATCATTCCAGCGAGTATTCTTGACGGCGGTTTCCATCAAAGTAACCTCTTCATCCGGCGCGCCACCACCGTCTTCATTATCACTAAGACCCACTCCATAAATTAGTCCTCCACTCTCGGTAATAATAAAGCGGTTGTGCATTTGTGCTTTTTCGTAAATATGTAATTGCATCTTCACGCCTGAAGGCAGCATGGAAACGCTCTGCTGGAAACGTCGAATCAGTTCGTCGTTCGCAATCTCATCGCTACGGTGTATTTCCACAATGGCTTTACTACCGGGCAATAACGAACATATCCGCTCTAACGGTCGCTGGTAGCGAAGCTTGGTAGGATCAAAATGTGGATCAACCAACTTAATTATTTTAGCGTGCCGAATCAAAAACTCAGCACAGCCTATCAGGGCTTTAGCGGTTCGAGGAATGGCACATTGTCGCGCGGCTTTAAAGCGCGGATTTTCTTCATCAATTTCATCTTTAAACAACACATCCGGATGATCTACAGCAGTAGCTGAAATAATCGCGGCAAAAGGTTGGCGTGCATGCTCCACTAATGCCCGATCTATCCACGTCTGAGAACCTTCGCCACTTGGTCGGCTCGTGTCAAAAACGATATCGCTACCAAATCTATTCAAGCGCTCCACAATTTTTGAAAACTCGACTTTACCCTTATGTTCGCGCAAAGCCGAATCACAAACCAGCTTTCTCCACTTCTTTGGGAATGCGGATATAACTCGTCCCTGGCTCACACCAAACTTTTCGGTAAAGTAGCAGAACTCACGATAAGACGAAGTAATGGCATCCGGATCTAACGCAAACTCTTTAATCATCAGAATAACTCTCCGGCTCGCTCATCAAAAAATCCTTTAGGCCAGTTTTCTGTGAATTCACCTGCTTCATCTACGGGCAAGGATTTAATCTGAACCCCACTTTCTCCGCGACCGACATAATAAACCCCGATCATTTCAGGAGAAACAGGCGGAAAACCCGACGGTAAACCACCCTCCGATGTTTCGCGAATCCGGCGCAGCAAGCGCAAAATCAGATGCTCGCTGTGCGTTTCAATCAAAAAGCTCAGTTCGTGACGAAGTACACTATAAATTAGCAGGTCACCCAGCCCCACTTGCACCGAAGGGTGGATATGAAGCTCTGGTTGCTCAATAGTCACCAAACTTGCAGAAGGCTCCAACGCAGCCACCACCACAGGCAGCACTTGCGAGATTCCTATTCCGACATCTCGTGACTGCATCTCCAGACCGGATTTAGTGTCGATCAAACCGATGCGGGGCTTAGTCAGTAAAGCCTCAATTGCTTTATTCAACATCCATTTACGCTGTGGGGTCAATTCTTCAGAGCCAATTAGGTCCAGCCACTCCGCGCGCACTTCGCGCACCCAACGGCGCTCGATTGCATAACCGGTATTAAGCTTATCTTCGTCCGCCATCCAGCAGCTGACATCATCGATCAGGCTTTGCTGCCCAGTCAGCAAAGCTTCCCAGCCAGCCAAACCATCTGCCCATCCTGCTTCGTCCTTAGTGAGACTGGCATCGAAATCACGTGCAGGCACATGGCGAATGGGTCCAACATAGCGCATTTTGCGCAATTCATCGCGTACCAATAAACCGGGGCCGACAATCAGAGACGAAATAAAGGCGGTGAACTCCCGGGCGATATAAACATTCTCCGCCCCAATTACATCGGGTGCCGGAATATGTAACAGTTCGCCCAATCGAGGCAACGCGCTATCAAAACCGGAAAGCCATTCTCGCAGACCTTCACCGGTTTTTTCCATGCCCGCATTAGTTACCGTCTCGATAATGTGCGGCCATATCGTATAGTGAGTTTCAATGTTGGATGCTACGGAGTCACTAGATGTGGTCGAATTCGCTTTCAATCTTAAAAAATATTCTAGGTTATTGCTCAGATCTTCCGGTGTGAATTGACGCATAAAAATGGGATTGATCTCGTTAATACTAATACTGACATCCCGGCCATCATCTGTAGCATTGATCTCGGCCAGCCATTCGCCATTGGCACCCACTTGATAGCCGATCACCACCGCTTTATCACGTAAATAACTCCAGGCAATCACCAACTTCACGCTTACCGATTCAACGCGATTCCGTGTTTCTTGCAACAGATTATAAAAAGCCCATACCTTTGAATCATCTGTTTGCCAATCATCAAAAGCTTCCGGTACCAAATCGGGCATCCCTTTGCCGCCTAAAGACAGCTCAATCTGAATGGCAATATGGCGGGTCGTATCACGCAAATGAACAAGATTACGAAACCCACCCAGATCAACAAAATTTCCACCTTGCAGAGTACGGTCGGGATTGGCATTGTTGCGCTCCAGTACTTCACGCGCATACTGCAACGCTTGCATGATGGTGCTTTTACCAACGCTGTTTGCACCGAAAAGCAGCGTAATCGGCTTTAGATCAATCTGAACCTCGGAACTGATGCCTTTAAAATTCTCAATATAAATTTTGGTCAAGCCCGTCTGATTGATAGCGGTCGATGCACTCATATTTTATTTATCCTCATTGCTCAGGCTGCCTCAGACGATGTAAAAACGGATGCGACAAGACTGTCGAACAGGAAATTTGATTGAGTCAGTTCATTTGCAAGTTTTTCCCTAATGGAAACTATCTTATTATGAATTTGCAAGTAACGTTCCTGAGCAGTAATGGGTGGAATTGGCCATTCTTTCCGATTTGTCACCGGATCGCCAAACACATCCAAAAAAACAGAATGCAAAAAATCGTCTGCCAAGTTGAGTGTTGCACGACGTTTTTTACAGATAGCATCCGCTTTGTCGAGAATTAAAGCGATACGCCGCTGCTCTTCCAAGGGCAGAAGCGGGATCTCAATATCAGCCAAAATTTCGGTTGCATGTCCATTTTTCATCTCTTCTTTGAAGCCAACCTCAAGATTATTCGCTTTTGAGAGCAAAAATTGCTGTATGTAATGGCTGTCAAAATCAGGAGATTCAACAATGATTGCCTTTAAATCTTTATTGATAGCAACCAGTACATCGTTAATAACAACATTTTCAAGAGTCATACTCACTGGCACAAGTATGCTGCCGACTGGCAATAAATTGGATGCTGATTCTTTCAGGCCAAACTCTGTAATTTTTTCCAACGAATCATTGATGCGTGCATCGCAAATATCCTTCGCAGTCACCCAAGGAATTGTGCCATTCCAGTAGGAAGAGTTTGATCGGTCAAGCGCCCCTCCGCAAACGATTCGTGCCAAATTTCCCAATCTGACATATTTCATCGAAGCATAGCCTCCAACTCAATCATATCGCGTTGAATCTCGATCTCAAGCGCTTGCATGCGCGCCAGAATCACCTTAGGTTCTTCACACTTCACTTCCTGATGATTAATTCCCCTGTAGCGGCGTATTGAAAGTTCGAAATTATGGGCTCGAATATCCGCGGCGGACACCTTAAAAGCTTTTGCAGTTCGATCAGAAAAATCGCTCTCGCCACTACGGTAGCAACGATATTGGATCAATACATCGGACAGATCTTCATCAGTATGTTCCAAACATTTTTCTTCATCCAAAAATCCATCGTCTTGCGCGTCGTAAAAAAACACATCCTGAGTGCATCCACCTTTGGTGAACACCAAAATAGCGGTAGAAAGTCCTGCAAAAGATCTGAATATCCCGCATGGCAGCGAGATCACACCCTCCAGCCGGTTATGATCAAGCAAATATTCACGTGCGGCCAAATGGGCTTTGCTTGAACCAAGTAGAACACCATCGGACACAACAATAGCAGAGCGCCCCCCACTCTTGAGCATGTGCAAAACAAGAACGATAAAAAGCAATTCGGATTTTTTGGTTTGGACAATTTTAAGTAACGAAGGATGTACATCCTCCGCCAACGTCCCCTTGAAGGGTGGATTGGAGAGGATGATATCCAGCCCACCTTTTTCACCATCGGCAATTTCCGGAAATTTTTCTGGGAATTCTTTTGAAAGCGTATCTATATAGTGAAGATCCGGATTTTCTACCCCATGCAGCATCAGATTCATGGCAGCCAAACGCAGCATAGTGGCATCGAAATCAAAACCGTGGAATCTACCGTGCCGGATGTGCGCCTGATTATATTCAAACTGCTCACCAGAGTAATTATTGCTGCCACCTTCGAGTGCTTCGGCTAACTCCGGTTTAGCGTAAGCTTTGCGCAAGTGTTCCATTGCTGCCACCAAAAAACCAGCCGTGCCACAAGCAAGGTCACCAATTGTTTCAAACGGCTTGGGATCTATAAGCTCCACCATGAGCTTGATGATGTGGCGCGGCGTGCGAAACTGACCATGTATACCTGCCGTGGTGAGCTTGCTCAGCAAATACTCATATAAATCGCCCTGGATGTCGGCATTGCCCAGTGGCAATTTTTCGATCTGCTCCACCATCGAGACCAGCAGACTGGACTTTGAAATTTGGAGAGACACGTTTTTTATATATTCGCCAAATGTGAATTTTTTGCCGCCGAGAATGCGCAGATGGGGAAAAACTTCGTCGCGCACAAACTTGAGCATGTCCTCACCATCACTCATCCGGCTCCAGTTTTGCCAGCGCAGCGTTTGCTGGTCAACCCGAAAAAGATGATGCGGGGATTCATCGGAGCGTAAGGCATTTCGCTCATGTTGTGCCTCTTCCATATCCAATAGGCGGGCAAAAATCAGAAAGGATATCTGTTCGATTATTATGAGCGAATTGGAAACCCCTCCCGTAGCACAATCCAGCCAGAGTCGGTCTATGTCATTTTTGACTTGGTTATTAATCATGCTTATTCCAATGGTGCATTTTCTTGTGGTGGCAATTCAGGCAGATGCTCTAATTCAAGCTCTGCCTTGGCTCGCAGACTCTCAGGAAAATCCCCTTGTACTAAGACGCCAAGTCTTTTGAAATCGTTGGCTTGTTTAATCAAATTATCTTTCCCGTTAGTAAATTGATCCATTGCTTTATTAAATGAATCTTTGGCCTTGTCGAGTTGCGCGCCAACTCCTTGCATTGAACCCACGAAAGCAATTAACTTTTTGTACATCTTGGCGGCACGCTCCGCAAGTTCCGCAGTATGAGCGTTTTGTTCTTCAAATCTCCAGAGTTGGCGCACGATATTGAGGCTGGTAAGCAATGTGGTCGGCGTCGCAACCAACACATTCTGTTCAATCGCTTTTTGGAATAACGTTTCGTCTGCGCGCAACGCTTCCACAAAAGCGGATTCAATGGGAATGAACATAAAGACCATTTCAGGGGAATTTAGGCCAGGCAGCTCGAAATAATTGCGATCTGACAGCTCCTTAATTCGGCTGGATATAGCTGCAACGTGTTCTTTCAGCGCCAATTGCCGCTCAATTTCACCTTCTGCATTAACATACCGGGTATAGGCATTAAGGGATACCTTGGAATCGATGACTAGATGCTTCATTTGCGGAAGGTAAACAATTACGTCTGGGCGGCTCCTGCCCGTCTCAGTGTTAAAGCTGACTTCACGACGATACTCTTTACCGGATCTCAACCCTGAACGTTCCAGGATATTTTCCAATACCATTTCCCCCCAGTTTCCCTGCATCTTAGATTGACCTTTAAGTGCTGTGGCCAAACCATGAGCCTCCTCGGTAATCTGTCGATTTAAATCTTTCAACTGGTTTAGCTCGGCCTTTAATGTTGTTTGTTGCTTTGTATCCTCAAGATGAATTTCTTCAACCTTGGCCTTAAACTCATGAATTTGGGTCTTCAATGGCACAAGCAGCGCGTCGATGTTCGTTTTATTCTGATCAGTAAAACGCTTGCTTTTGTCTTCCAGAATTTCTCCGGCTAAAGATTTGAACTGATCCGAAAGCTGCTCACGAGCATCATTCAATAATTGCAGTTTTTCTGGTGACTGCTTGCGCTCAGCTTCTAGTGTCGCGGTGAGTGCGGATTTTTGCGCACTCAAATTCTTGATGTCCTGAGTTAGTAACTCGTTTTGCTCTTTTAGAACGACGCGTTCCAACTGAAGCTCCCCAATACGCTTAACCTGTGACTCAATAGTCGAGTTAACTTCACCCACATTTTGACGAATATCCGCGAGAGATCGGTTAAGTGCGCTTATTTCTTGACTTGCCAATTCAAGATTCGCCATAAGTTCAGGAACACGATCCGCCCGTTCGGCCAATTGCGCACGCTCATCTCCAGCTACATCAAGCTGATCACGCCAAAGCATGGCTTGCTTTTGCAGATCAGCAAGTTCAGCAGTGAGACGCTTTGCATCATCTTGTGAGGCAATTAGACGCTCATTGAGCCTAGTGATTTCAATCTGAGTTTCAGCTTTTACCCGCAATTCAGTCTCAATAATACGAGCACGCATAATCAACCAAACAACTGCTGCACCAACTACTGAACCAATTGACAGTGAAACATAACTATAAATTGGCAGATCCATGAATACTGATTTCCTTACCTTCCTAGTATCGAGTACATAACCCGACGGACAAAATTTTCCTAAAATGACCGAATTGAATTGCGCTCGATGCATCAACTGAATACCACCCTTTTTGTTCTTAATTTTCCATAATAATGGAGCATCGTAAAATAACATAAATAGGATTTATATTTTTATATCGGTAATCATCACCTCGCCAACACATTCAATACACAACTGTTCAATTATTAAGCAAAGAATCAAACTACACGTGATTACCTTGGTTTATCTTGAGTATTCGTAGCACCCACCCTCTTCTCGTTTAAATACCAAAAATCTAAATTTATCCTTCATTTGAAGGATGTTTTAGACAATCCAAGCGCATAAACTAAATACTTTAGATAGTTAGCATTAAAAGTGGCTATTAAAGCGGAGTACAGGATATACAAAACTCGAGGTTGACCACTGCATAAACAAGAGAAGCAAATATTTTTTGCAGAAAATCGACATTTTTATCTGACCAGCTGTGCCTTTTTATAAGTATTGACCGAGAGCAGACTGCGAAGATCCATTGATATATCAGATAGAGGAGAACGATAGAAAATTTTAAGTGCAAGGCAATAAAATCTGAAAAATAAATTAATCCACCTTGGGAGAAAAATAATGATAACCGTAAAAAATATTAAAGGCGCAATTTTCATTTTGGCTTTAATGATCATCAATACTGCGCCTGTTCTCGCCGAAACGCTAACCTTGATTGGGGTAACGGGGAATTCATGTAATTATTCTGCTGTTTCCATCGATTCCAGTGGCAATCTGACGGCTACGTGCGTTGCAACATTATCCACATTAACGCCAACGTGCAGTCTGATTGCCTCACCGTCTACAATTAATGCAGGATCAATATCTACGTTGACTGCAAGTTGTAGCCCCGCCGCCACTTCGTATGCATGGACTGGAGCAGGTACAACCAACTTTACATCTGGCGGCACCGTTACACCAACAGCAACCACCACCTATACGGTAAGAGGTACGAATGAACATGGGTCTGGAAATACTGCCTCAGCGACTGTGATAGTCACGACAACGCCACCGCCAGGCAACGGCGGCGGGCAACCTCCAACGCCATCTTCACCTATTGCAGAAATTAAACGATGGAACTATGCTTTTGAAACAGTTAACAAGTATCCTTTCCACGATACTAAACAGGAACCAGTGGCATATATGGCGTACAATAAACTGATACAATCACTAAAACCTACAATAATTTTCTTGCCGACTTCTTGGTAAAATTCAGCTTGGCCTGAAAGAGTTTCCGTGTATTTCTCCCCCATCTTTAAAGATGGGGGAGTTTTTTATGAGATGTATGTATTTAAAACATTATGTGGCGCTAGTTGTGATGGTTTGCTGTGCTACTCCGGCATCAGGCGAGGAGCAGCAGGTATTGGTTGAGTCCAAGCAGATTTAAGTTACTAGCTTAGGTTTTGAAGCAGAACTCATGCGTATTCCGATCGAACATCTCACGGAGGTGTCGATAAGCAAACCTCGTATTGGCCAAACCACTAAAAAATCTGCTTATTCACAAGACACCAGCTGTACACAAGCGCAGAGCACCAGTCTTGATCATGAACCCTTAATCAGCAAATAAATAGAGCTAGCATCTGACAAGCTTCTGACTTTTTCAAGAGTCCGTATATGCACGCAGGGAAACTGGTTTTCGCTCAGCTAATGGAACACCCATTGCACACATTTCGTCAGTGCGTGGCCAAATATCCAAGCGACACCAACGCTCAAGTTTTCGCATCTCAACAGTTTCTCTGCGTGGCCTTTGCGCCACTAACTTACCGCGAGAATCTTCGTAACATCGAAACTTGCCTGCACGCCCATCAAGCCAAGCTTTATCACTTGGATATACGAGGCAACATCACAAAGAGTACGCTGGCCGATGCCAATGAAAAGGGGAACTGCCGCATTTATGCAGATTTTGCGACAAGCCTCATTCAAATCGCCAGAGTGCTTTATGCCAACGACCGCTTTGTAGCGGAACTGGAACAAGCGGCTCAATACCGAGGCTTCGCCTTACATAATCCTACAGATTTTGTAGCCTGATTCTTTTTGATAAAACACCACTCGATCAATCGCTTAAAAATTATAAAATACAAATAACCATACAGAAAAACAACAACTAACTGAATCTACTTGGCTAAACTGCCGGACACTACACTGGTATCAACAGACAAAATTGGATAAAGAATTCACGCTAATTCCGCCTGTCTTGAAGCACCCGTTTTACTAAATATTGCGGTCATTTGTGAGCGTACAGTTGAGATCGCAACACCCGCTTCATGTGCGATTTATTTTGGTGTCATACCTTTAATAAGATCGATAGCAACACGTGCTTCAGCCAGCGTCATTCCATACATTTGCTTCAATAAAATTCTCTGCGGTAGCATTGGTAAACTGAGATCCTGTATCACAATTAATGCCATATTTTGTTGAGTTTGATAGCAACATTGATGGTCGATAGGTAACGGAGTAATCAATATACGCAAAGCAGTTTTGCAATCCATACCGACTCTCAAACCACTGGCAATTTTGGGGCCATGTAGCCCGCAAGCAAATCGAATTGCATAAATCAATTTTTTATTAAATGTATCGCAGTTAGCTATGCTGTTTGCAACCATTTTTATTTCAGTTCGATGCGACAGAAATGTATCGGCAAGACGACTCACATAGCTAATTCTTCCATCACCGCTAGCAATCAGAATAGGCAATCTTATTTGTTCCAGGCTTGCCTGAAAAAACGCATTCTGAGTTTTAATCGACTCAAAATGTGACTGTACATTGAGTACACGTCGCAGATGATCTAGTAAACCAGACAATTGTTTGAGGTGATCAATCTTTTTTGTCTGGGGGATGCTTTTATATTGAATGGCAATAAAACTGTCTAATTCTTCATCGCTGGCAATTGGCGAGACGGAAAGAGAACCAAAACCAAAAGGCTTCATAAAGTCTTGATAAAACTCACAACAGCTCATGGCCTTTTTTCCAAAATGGAGGTAATCGATATACCATTGACCTGGTGGAATTTTTTTGAGGCGGATTCAAGTTCGAAGTGCAACAACTGATGCTGGCTTGGTATAGCGCATCTCCACCCCGAATAGTACTTCATGTGGTGACCTGAAACCCAGCACTTTGCGTGGCCGGTGGTTGAGTCGTTCTACCACCCGCTGTA
>NZ_CAKMAA020000077.1 GCF_924101635.2 Candidatus Nitrotoga sp. HW29
ATTTTCGACCCAAACATTAACCTTAAGTTCAATCTATTTGTGGGCCGAATCTATAATGACCTTGATTGAATCCAGCTTTGTGCGAATACTCATTCACCCCAATGATTAGTTAATATTTACACTAAATCACCATAAAGTATATTTTTAGTTGACTTTTAATGTATAGCAAATCTATACTTTTAAAAACCTGCGCGAGGGCTTTTGCATGAACAAACAAAATATGCTTCCGGTTCCACCCAAGATGGCGACATTCAGCCTCACTATCGAAGAGGGTGAGCGAGCCAAGCTGATGGCGTTTATGAGCTCAGATTCATGGGAACGTGCCGAAAAAGTACGTCATGCATCAATTCAGGAATGCACCAAAAACCTTGAGCATTGCGTCAGGTGGGCGGAACGCGATTGCGGTAGTTCGCGCGTGTTCGCACATTTCCTCGCTTCACTCTACAACGGTTTTCGCGTCGAGACAGCTGTGAACGATATTGGAGTGCTTGACCCAGAGAGTTTTGAACACCTGATGAATGCAATGCGTTTGTGTTACATGACCCAGCGCGAACCGCATACCTTCATAGATAACGGCAGCAAGATATTTGAGGAGATTATCAGCCAGTGGGGCATAGGGAGGAAATGTAATGGTTAGCACCATGACAATATCCGACACAACCGCCGTATTCATTTTTAATGGCACTCAAATTCACGCCTTCGCCGATGGCAACGGTGAGACGTGGTTTTCTGCCAGTGATGTTTGTGCTGCTCTTGGTTATATCAACGACAGCGATGCTATCAATAAATACTGCCGGGAAAAGGGTATAGCGAAACACGGCTCTCTTGTTGAAGGTAATAATCAGGAACTAACTTACATCAACGAAGGGAATCTTTACCGCCTGATCATCAACTCTCGCGAAGAAGAATCGCAGGCCTTTGAAGTGAAGGTGACGGAAGAAATTCTTCCCGCCATCAGAAAAGCTGGGAACTGCACCACGCCACAGAATGCGGGCGTACTCTCCCTTGCCCAGCAGAACGCCCTGCGGCAGATCGTCTCTCAGCGTTCGGTGAATGCCGATATCTGGAGTAACTTTAATGATCATTTCGAGATTGGCAGTTATATTGAGTTGTCCGCAGAGCGTTTTGTCGATGCGGTTTCTTTTCTTGCCGCGCTGCCCACGAACGAAACCTTGCCCGGTACGCGATGCCAGTACCCACGCGCCATGCTCGACCAACCGCATTTTATTGCACCGGACGCGGGTAAAGCCTGCTTGTCGCTGTCCATGCTATCTGACCCATCACAGTTCGAATCGCCACTTATGTCGCTGCTAAATCAAATGCACAGCGAGGGACACGACATCACCGCGCCATTTGAAGAGGCTGTAGCCATGCGTACGGCCATGCAGCAGACGGACAAGGTGCTGGACGAAATCAGGTTGATTGCGCTCAAGGCAAAATCGAGGAGACTGAAATGATTTCGCCCCAACTCAAGTTCGACATAAAGAGCGAGATCATTATTGATAACTTTGCTGGAAGCGAATGTGCATTTACTGGCATTAAAATGCCGCTAGGGCAGCATGTGGCTGTGGAGAACAACCATGACCAAAACCGCCGGCCGAGCATTCTCTGGATGCCTGAGCGGGCCACCACCCTGACAGGCACCAAATCATGGCTTCTGCGCCTATACATCACCCACCCCAGGCCGCATGTTGCGCGGCGCATCTTGAGATAATCGAGTGAAACTGTTTCTCACAGCCGATGAACTGCATGAATTGACGGGCTATAAGGTCGGGCACTATCAAGCGCACTGGTTAGAAGCTCACAGATACCCATTCGAGCGAACTATCAGCGGCAAGCCTCGCGTGCTACGCGCCTTTGTTGAGAAACGACTCGGGCTTGCCAGGGTCGAACCTTTGTCGGACACTGAACCGGATTTTTCATACTGGAAACAGTCTAAGGCAGCATAGATGGTTGGACGCCGAAAAACTGCATCACCCCTGCCACCGCGCTTGTATGCCTACAAGGGCAAGCGGCAGGATACCTATTACACCATCACCGTCACCAACGAACGTATGAACCTTGGCCATGACCTACTAACTGCCAAGCGCAAACTGCTGGAGTTGGAAGAAGGCCGCAGCATCGCCGGCACTATCGGCGAGCTGCTGGATGATTACCTGAAAGAAGTGGGAGAACAGGTTCAGCGCGGCAAACGATGAGCGCGCACGCTCCTGGACAACAAGGCTGAGATCGTCAATCTCAAAAAAGCCTACGGGACCATGCAGCCGAAAGACCTACAACCACACCATGTGTGGGCATACCTGCATAAGTTCCGTGGCAAAGTAGCGCCGGTGCGCGCCAATCGTGAGGTATCATTCCTGCAAGCTGCATTCAACTGGGCACGTGGACAGGGAATCGTACGCGACAACCCCTGTGTCGGCGTACAACGCAACGAAGAAGAATCGCGCACCCGAATGATCACCGATGTCGAGCTTGATGCCTTCGTCGAATTCTGCCGAAGCAACGGCCACCTAAAAAATGACAGCGAACGCAAAGAAAGCAGCGATGCTGGACTACGAATCGCTCTAGCTGCACGCATCGCCTACCTTACCGGCAAGGCACAGGCGCAGGTGCTGCGCCTGCACAAAACACAGATCACCGACGAAGGCATCCTGTTCGGACAGCGCAAGCGTGGTGCGGCCACGCTGGTTGAATGGACACCTATCCTGCGTGGCATCGTGGAAGAATGTAAGGCACTGCCCAGTAAAACTACATCGATGTACCTTATCCACAGCCGTGTCGGCCAGCCATACAGCTCGCAAGGCTTCAAAGCGATGTGGCAACGGCTGATGAAAGAATGGGTAGAACAAGGAAACGAACGATTCACGTTCCATGATCTCCGCGCAAAAGCGGTCACAGATCTGATTGAGGACGGAAGAAAAGCAAGTGAGCTAACTGGCCACAGAACCGAGAGTATCCCGGCAAAAGTGTACGACCGTCGGGCCGTTAGAAAATCCAAAGCGGTGAAATGATCTTACAAAAACAGCGTTTCATCTTACAAAGTAAGCCAGCATCAACCTGAAACTGCTTGATTATATGGGGTGACTGATGGGGCTCGAACCCACGACAACCGGAATCACAATCCGGGGCTCTACCAACTGAGCTACAGCCACCACGGGGTAAAACATCAACAAGACGTGTGTCGTTGGCGTGCCCGACAGGAATCGAACCTGTAACCCCCAGCTTAGAAGGCTGGTGCTCTATCCGATTGAGCTACGGGCACAATTTCCTGTGGAGCCATTCGACTCTGTATCACTAAGATATACTGGTCGGGGTGGAGAGATTCGAACTCCCGACATCCTGCTCCCAAAGCAGGCGCGCTACCAGGCTACGCTACACCCCGAAAGCGCAGCACTATACCTTGCATATGATAAAAAATCAATAATATTCGGGTTATTTTGTCGCTGATCTAATGAAACATTTGTTCTGTATAGCCCAATAGTCACACTTTATTTCATGTCACTCCTTGTCACTATTGATCCGGCCCAATAAAGTATGAACTTTTATGAGTTTTCAGCATCCCATGGTTATGGAAAAAGAAAATGCGAGGAGACAAACACTAGAGCAACTCCATGAGCGGCGTAAACAAGTTGTGCGATTGCACA
>NZ_CAKMAA020000078.1 GCF_924101635.2 Candidatus Nitrotoga sp. HW29
CATAAAGTTGCCGAAACATTTTTCGAGCAGATCAAAGCACAGGCCAGCGCAGGCGGTACGTCTGCTTGAGATGGACAGATTGACGATCGTGAAGGCAGCAAGATAATGGCTAGGCAAGTAGGAATATGCCATGCTGAACAGAAGTTCCCAACCTGAAACAAAACAGAGTCGTTCAGGCTCAGAATGAATGGTATTATTGTTGCATCTTTGGTACTAGACACCCGTAATTTTATCTAAATCAAACCCCCATTGCAGTGGATTTTCAATATTAGCGATGCTGTCTGGAGACTTTGATAGGTCAATTGTTTCCGGCAAGATGGGCGCGTTAGAGCGAGTTGAGAAAAAGACTTTTACTAAAGGCTTGGTCAAACTGTTCTGTGATTGATCAGTCACGACGCCTAGACGCCCGGATTTCAGTTTAAGTAAGGTGCCGGTTGGGTAAATACCGACTGTTTTAACGAAGGCATGAAAAATGGCCTCGTCAAAGTGACCATCCTTCCATTCTGCCATTTTGCGGATGGACTCCGCAGGCTCCCATCCTTTTTTATAGCAGCGATTTGAAGTGATTGCATCATATACATCACATATCGCACCCATACGTGCAAATAGTGTTAACGCCTCACCGGATAGTTTGTCTGGATAGCCCTTACCATCTACGCGCTCGTGATGATGTCGACAGACATCCAGTGTCAAATCGCTTACCTCACTAGATTTTTTGAGAAATTCCCAACCTTTTAGAGGATGCATTTTAACGATATTGAATTCTTCTTCCGTCAATTTTCCTGGTTTGTTAAGCACTTCATGAGGGATAAAAACCTTACCAAGATCATGCATTAACCCGGCAAGGCCAGCTTGTTTTAGCACTTCACCTTCCAATCCCAACTGTCGCCCCAGCGCCATCATCAAAACACAGACAGCGACCGAATGTAAGTAGGTATAGTCATCTACATTTTTTAGCCGGGACAAACTAACCAATGCAGAGGAGTTGCGTGCTATGGATTGATTTATTTCATCTACCAGCGATAGCGCATCATCAAGTTGGAGTGCATTACCCATGCGCACATCACTAAACATGGAGACAACAGCCTCCTTGGTTTTGGTATGTATTTTTTTTGCTGCAATCAACTCGACCTGCAAAGACACAGGCACTCCAGTTTTTTGTGAGGTTTGCTCGATTTTTTTCAGTTCACTTTCGACCTTGAGCTCTCCTTCTGCTTGCGAAAGTGCTGCCACACCGGCATCAACATCCAAACCTTTACTCGTGTCTATCCATACTTCGTCCACTCCACAATTTTTGAGAGTATTAAGGTCTTTGTCCTCAGTCAGCTTGAACGAACCTTTCCAAAAAGGATGATCCATCCAACTACCGCAAACCTCTTGGAGATACATGCCTAAACGTACATCATCAACTTTAATTTTTTTCAGCATGGCTTTTAATTAGCTGCAATATTTCACAATTCAAATCTTTAAACCCGTCGTGCGAGGAAGTAATTGATCAAGCCGTTTGTTGAAGAGTCATGCATAAAAACACGCTCTTTCGTTTTAAGTTCAGGCAGTAATTTACCAGCAAGTTGTTTGCCTAATTCAACACCCCATTGGTCAAAAGGATTGATATCCCAAATTACGCTTTGTACAAATACTTTATGTTCATAAAGAGCAACCAGCATTCCCATCGTATAGGGATCCAACTGATCAAATAGCAAAGTGTTAGAGGGGCGATTGCCCGGAAATACTTTGTACGGCAATAACGCTTCCAGTGTTTCACCACTGAGCCCTTGCGCCTGGAGTTCAGCACGCGCCTCTGCAGTCGTTTTACCCAGCATCAATGCCTCACTCTGTGCAAAACAATTCGCCAGTAATATCGAATGGTGTTCGCCTATGGGGTTGTGGCTGAGAATTGGCACGAGAAAATCGACAGGCACCATATGTGTGCCTTGGTGTAACAGTTGATAGAAGGAATGTTGGCCGTTAGTGCCGGGCTCACCCCAAATTACCATGCCGGTGGCATAGTCCACTACCTGCCCATTGCGGTCTATGCGTTTACCATTGCTTTCCATTTCCAACTGTTGCAGATACGCGGGAAAGTGTTGCAGATATTGATCATAGGGAAGGATGGCATACGAAGCTGCGCCAAAAAAATTGGCGTACCAGACACCAAGTATTCCTAGTATTACCGGCATATTGTGCTCTAGGGGCGCTTCACGAAAGTGGGTGTCCATGGCATGAGCACCAGCCAGCAAGCGTTCGAAATTGTTTATTCCAATATAAAGTGCAATAGGCAAACCTATAGCTGACCACAATGAGTAACGGCCGCCAACCCAATCCCAAAATTCAAACACATTCTCCGGTTTAATGCCGAATTTGGATGTCTCAGTGAGATTGGTCGAGACTGCAACAAAATGCTTACTTACAATCTCGTCATCGCCTAGATATTTAACCAGCCAATCGCGCGCAGAATGGGCATTAGTCAGTGTTTCCAGCGTGGTAAATGTTTTTGAGCTAATTATAAAAAGAGTAGTTTCTGGATCGAGCCGTTTTAATGTTTCTGCCAAGTCTGTCGCATCCACATTAGAAACGAAATGTACGTTCAATTGCGCATTGCCATAAGGCTTGAGCGCCTCACTGACCATAAGCGGTCCTAGAGCGGAACCTCCGATGCCGATATTTACCACGTCCCGAAATGGTTTCCCAGTATGCCCGCAGAAGATACCATCGCGCACTGCTTCGGAGAAATGGCGAATATGGTCCAACACGCGATGCACATCCGGCACAACATCTTTGCCGTCTACATACACCGAAGTACCACGGGGGACACGCAATGCAGTGTGCAACGCCGCACGCTGTTCACTAATATTGATTTTTTCCCCGTTAAACAAACGAACAATCCAGTCATCCAGTTTTGATTGGCGTGCAAGATTCAATAATAGTGCGAGTGTTTCTGTAGTAATGAGATTCTTTGAGTAATCCAGTAGCAGGTCACCCAATTGCAAAGAGAACTTGTCGAAACGCTGCGGGTCATCGTAAAACATTTCACGCATAGTCTGTTGGCCGATTTTTATTTGATGAGCCATTAAAGCTTGCCAAGCTGGTGAATGAACTAGAGTCGACATAGTTTTGTCT
Organism: Candidatus Nitrotoga sp. HW29; assembly: GCF_924101635.2. Classification (GTDB taxonomy): domain Bacteria; phylum Pseudomonadota; class Gammaproteobacteria; order Burkholderiales; family Gallionellaceae; genus Nitrotoga. The sequence continues at coordinate 3,121 of NZ_CAKMAA020000078.1, forward strand.
TAATATTTATTGATTGAATAGTGACATTATTGACGATTTAACTATTAAAAATAGAGGCTCGTCATCCAGAATATTTGCTATATGCAAGACATTTTTATAAATGTTTGTTTCAAACTCATGCCGGCGTTAGCATAATACCTGCAAGCGGCGGCAATTCTATTTCAATAGAATAGGGTTGCCCCATCCAGGATAGAAGTTCGGCATGTATTTCGCTAGGGTTTCCGAGATTACTGCCACCATAATACTGTGAATCACTGTTGAAAACTTCCCGATAAGCACAATCGAATGGAACACCAATACGATAGCGATAGCGTGGAACTGGAGTGAAATTAAAGGCAATTATAGCTGTCTCGCCATTTCGACCATGGCGCAAAAAAGAAAGCAGTGAACGTTCGACGTCCTGACAATCAATCCAGGAAAAACCACTTTGTTCAAAGTCTTGTTCATATAAAGCGGGTAAATCACAATAAAGATGATTCAAATCGCGCATCATGCTTTGTATGCCTCGATGCGACTCCAAGGTGAGTTGCCACCATTCAAGCTCCCAGCTCGATCTCCATTCACGTCCTTGGCCAAATTCATTGCCCATGAAGTTGAGTTTCTTGCCTGGACTCGTCATTTGATAAGTAAGTAGTAACCGCAGGTTGGCAAACTTCTGCCAGCTATCGCCGGGCATCTTGTCGAGTAGCGAACCCTTGCCATGTACTACCTCATCATGTGAAAACGGCAGCATAAAATTTTCGCTATAAGCATAAAGCTGACTAAAAGTCAGTTGATTAAGATGATAGCGACGGTGAACCGGATCTAACTGCATAAAACTAAGTGTGTCATTCATCCAACCCATGTTCCATTTCATTGAAAAGCCGAGCCCGCCTAGATATACCGGGCGCGATATTCCCGGCCATGAGGTGGATTCCTCGGCTAGTGTCAACGCACCCGGGAACACGTCATGTACCATAATATTAAGTTCACGTAAGAATTCGATGGCCTCAAGGTTCTCTCGTCCGCCCAACTTGTTTGGTAGCCATTCACCTTCCTTGCGCGAATAATCGAGATATAACATGGAAGCCACCGCATCTACACGCAGGCCATCAAAGTGAAATTGCGAAAGCCAGTAATGCGCACTTGACAACAAGAAGCTTTTTACCTCGTTACGGCCATAGTTAAAAATGTGTGTTCCCCAATCTTGATGGAAGCCGAGACGCGGATCTTCATGCTCATATAGTGCGGTGCCATCAAAATACGCTAACGCAAACGCGTCCTGTGGAAAATGCGCTGGCACCCAGTCAAGCAACACGCCAATTCCGGCCTGATGGCACTTATCTACAAAATGGCATAAATCATCAGGAGAACCAAAGCGACTGGTCGCAGCGAAATAGCCGGTCGCTTGGTAACCCCATGATTCATCTAGTGGATGTTCTGAAACAGGCATAAGTTCAACGTGGGTATAACCCATGTCTTTAATATAAGGAACCAAATTTTCCGCCAGTTCACGGTAAGTATAAAAGCGCCCATCCGGGTGGCGCTTCCATGATCCCACATGAATTTCGTAGATATTGAGCGGGGCGTGTAGCCAGTCCCAGTTGTTACGTTGCTTCACCCATTCTGTATCCTGCCATGAGTGATGGATAGCAGTCCCGGCACGAGCAGCAGTACCAGGCCGTAATTCAAACGCGTTAGCATAAGGATCGGTTTTGACCAGCAAGGTACCGGCGTGATTACGGATCTCAAATTTGTACAACGCACCCTGTTCAATTTCTGGGATAAATAACTCCCATACGCCGCTAGAGCCATGTGTCGCCATCGGATGGATGCGCCCATCCCAACGGTTAAATTCACCTATAACGCTGATTCGCTCGGCATTGGGTGCCCACACTGCAAAACGCACGCCTGGAATGTCGTTAATTTGCATAGCACGCGAGCCCAGTACGCGATAGGCTTGATGTAGTTTTCCTTCATTAAAAAGGTGCAGGTCAAAATCAGAAATTTGTGGTGCAAAGGCATAGCAATCATGCACCAAACGTTCAATACCGTTATTTAGTTCTGATCCGTTTTCTTTAATGCGCAGACTATAGGGATGATGCGGTTCTTCGCTACCATACCATTCGAATAATCCATCTGGATGAACGCGCTCTAGCGCTTCATCTCCATGCACGGTTTTCAGCCAGACTTTACTTGCATAAGGGTTAAAGATCCGAATTACATATCTTTCATTTTCTTGATGCGGGCCAAGGTAAGCGAAAGGGTTATGCAGTCGTCCTTGTAATAACAATTCAGCACGCGGATCAAGTTTAATGCGAATTTTTTTTTTCATGGTGAGGTAATTATAACCACAATTATGACCCAGTTATAATTACAATCTGATACAGTTATGAACAAGATTCTAAATCAACGACTACGAGGGGAATCATGCCGCTAACTGAAAAATTACGTTTCGTAAGTTCAATAACTAAAAACACTTACGCCATGATTCTGGCGGGAGGGCGTGGTACTCGGCTGCATCATCTTACAGACTGGCGAGCCAAACCTGCGGTGCCATTTGGCGGCAAGTTTCGCATTATTGATTTTGTGTTATCAAATTGTGTTAATTCTGGCATTAGACGAATAGGTGTAGCGACGCAATACAAATCTCATAGTTTGATCCAGCATATCCAACGCGGCTGGAGTTTCCTGAATGGCCAGTTCGGTGAGTTTATTGACGTGCTGCCAGCTCAGCAAAGAATAGAGGAAATGTGGTATCGGGGCACGGCCGATGCAGTCTTCCAAAACCTGGATATCATGCGCACAACCAATCCGGATTACGTGCTGTTATTGGCGGGGGATCACGTCTACAAAATGGATTACGGCAAGCTCCTCGCCTTCCATGTGGAAAAGCAGGCCGATATGACTGTTGCCTGTATCGAGGTTCCTATCAACGATGCGACTGGATTTGGCGTAATGGGTGTGGATACGGAATCACGCGTGGTAAGTTTTAATGAAAAACCCGATCATCCCACTCCGACCCCGGGCAATCCTAATCTAGCGCTGGCCAGTATGGGGGTATACGTGTTTAACACCCGTTTTCTGTACGAACAATTGGTACGGGACGCAGAAGATAAAAACTCCAGCCATGATTTCGGTAAGGACATCATCCCGCATTTAGTTTCCGAGAACTACCGTGTATTTGCGCAGAGCTTTGAAGATAGCTGTGTCAATCTGAATGGCGAAGTGCCCTATTGGCGGGACGTGGGGACAATAGATGCCTACTGGGAAGCCAATATGGAACTCACCAAGGTTACCCCCGCCCTTAATATGTATGATCAAGAATGGCCAATCTGGACGTATCAGGAACAATTGCCACCGGCAAAATTCGTATTTGATGACAGTACCCGCCGCGGCATGGCAGTAGATTCTTTAGTATCGGGAGGTTGCATCATTAGCGGCGCACACGTGCGTAATTCACTTCTGTTCTCTAACGTGCACATACATAGCTACAGTCATGTTGAGGATTCAGTCATTTTGCCCAACGTGAAGATATCTCGTAACGTAACGCTCAAGCGTGTGGTGGTGGACAAAAACTGTGTGATTCCGGAGGGCTTAACGGTCGGGATCAATCGTGAGGAAGATGCGAGACGTTTTTTTGTCAGTCATAACGGCATTACATTGATTACCTCTGATATGCTTGATCAGGAAGTGCACCGCACGCTCTAAACTTAACTTTATACATATTTAATAAATGGAATTTTCATGTCAAGGCCCCTCGATTTAACTTTTCTCTGGCATATGCACCAGCCAGATTATCGTGATCATGCCAGTGGCGATTTCTTGTTGCCGTGGGTTTATCTGCACGCGATTAAGGATTACACCGATATGGCTTTTCATCTGGAACAACACCCTCACGTGAAAGTGACGGTGAATTTTGTGCCTATTTTGTTGGATCAACTGGAAGACTACGAACAGCAATTTACCTCCGGGCAGATACGCGATCCACTGTTGCGGCTACTGGCACGCGAGAATCTCAATGACCTGAATGCAGAAGAGCGTGATCTGGTATTGACTAGCTGTTTTCGTAGTAATCATCATAGTATGGTCGCGCCGTATCAAGCTTACAAACGGTTGTCCGACTTGTATAAAATGCTTGAACCAGGTGGCAGTACCGAGCTTGCTTATTTGTCGGGGCAATATTTTGCCGACTTGCTGACCTGGTACCATTTGGTTTGGTGTGGCGAAAGTGTGCGTCGCGAACACGACTTGGTTATTGGTTTAATGAGCAAGAATGAAGGCTTTAGCCATGCCGATCGCAAGTGGTTATTCGATCTGATCGGACAAGCCATTTGCGGCATTATTCCGCGCTATCGAAAATTGGCTGAAAGCGGTCAAATTGAACTTTCCACGACACCTCATTACCATCCGCTTGCGCCGTTATTGTTGGATATCAATAGTGCGCGTGAAAGCAAACCGGATATCAGCCTACCGCAATCAAAATGCTACCCCGGCGGGAAATCACGTGTCCAGGCACATCTTCTTTCTGCCCAAAAAAGTCACAAAACACGTTTTGGCGTCACGCCACTCGGTATCTGGCCAGCTGAAGGAGCGATTTCAACCGGGTTACTAGAAGTGTTTGCGGCGCAAGGATGCCGCTGGACAGCGAGCGGAGAAGGCGTGCTGGCTAACAGCTTGCGTACAGCCGAGCATTACTTGCCTGAACGCGCTCACTATCTCTATCGCCCCTATCATTTGCAAGGCCCAGGAGGTAGTGTACGTTGTTTTTTTCGAGATGACCGCCTATCCGATTTGATCGGTTTTGAATACTCGCGTTGGAATGGTAAGGATGCCGCGTTGCATTTTATTTCCCAACTCGAAGAGATTACACAACAGGTACCCGAGGGCGAAGCGCCAGTAGTCAGTATTATTTTGGATGGTGAAAACGCTTGGGAATATTATCCCTATAATGGCTATCACTTTTTTACCGATTTATATTCTGAATTACAAACACACGCAACAATCAGAACAACGACTTACAGCGGTTATCTGGATCGGCTTAATGAAGCTGAAGGAAACAAACAACTTGCCAAGGAAGCAGAACTACAGCGCCTCGTTGCCGGTAGTTGGGTATACGGCGATTTCTCTACTTGGATTGGTTCGCCCGACAAAAATCGCGCTTGGGATTTATTGTGTACAGCGAAACAAAATTATGACTTGGTGATGGCAAGTGACCGTTTGAACGAGACCGAGCGCTTAGTTGCCGAAAAACAATTGTCTTCATGCGAAAGTTCCGATTGGTTTTGGTGGTTTGGTGATTACAACCCTGCCCATGCGGTAGAAAGTTTTGATCGCCTCTACCGTAGTAATCTAATGCAGTTATATCGTTACTTGAAATTACCTGCTCCAGCCAATTTGAACTCTCCTATCAGCCAAGGTGGTGGTTTACCTGAATCAGGCGGGACGATGCGTCGTGGCTCTTGATAGTGTGCCTGTAATTATCTGGTGATTAATGTTAATTCACTGTATATTAACCGTAATTAAAAATTTTTAGATGTGGATTTTTGCGTCTTAAAAAGTGATCAAAGATAAACACACAAAATTACCGACGATCGTTTAAAAATACTCGTTCTGACGCTTTTTTCAATATACCCTGACTGAGCTAAAGTTAGATAAACTCGATTATGGAGATTGATTTTCTGCCTCAGTTTTAATAGATATTCTAGAAACTTTGGGAATCTAGTAATCATTATTTACGCAGATGTCAGTATGACCATTTTTTGAGATATCCCGATGCCCTTAGCAATTAACACTGAGTCCGAAAAATGAAAACATACGAAGCAGTTTCCTTACTTTTTGGTGTCCATGCTCATCAGCCGGTGGGCAATTTCCCCGAAGTGGTAGACGATGCACATCAGCGTTGTTACAAGCCATTTCTGCACATATTACATCGCTATCCTGAATTTCGTTTTGCCGCCCATTTCAGTGGCTGGTTACTCGATTATCTATTCAATAAATATCCGCAAGATATGGCTTTACTTACTGAAATGGTACAACGCGGCCAAGTTGAAATGTTCGGTGGCGGTGATACAGAGCCGGTTCTGGCGGTTATTCCTAACCGTGATCGTATCGGGCAAATCGTCCGGTTATCCGACAAACTGGAAGCCAGAATGGGCACTAGGGCACAAGGTGCATGGTTAACCGAACGTGTATGGGAGGCCACGGTAGTTCCTGCTCTGTCTGATTCAAAAATTAAGTACGTTACAGTAGATGATTACCACTTTTTGTGTAGCGGTAAACGCATTGAAGAATTAAATGGTTATTTCACTACCGAAGAGGACGGCCGCAAACTCGATCTGTTTCCGATTTCCGAAGCGCTACGCTACCGCATGCCGTTTTCTCCGGCGCATGAAGTAGTGGCTTATCTGGAAAGCCTAGCGCGTAACGACATGCAAGCATCAGCCGTGTATTTCGACGACATCGAAAAGTTTGGTATCTGGCCGGAAACTTACCAGTGGGTTTATGAAAAAGGCTGGTTGGAGGATTTTATCCGGGGGGTGCTGGCTTCACCGAAAATTATCACACAGACCTATCGGGACTATCACGCAAACGAAAAAACGCGCGGCATAGTATATCTGCCTACCACCTCCTATATTGAAATGAACGAATGGACTTTGCCAATGGCTGCTGCACATACGTATGCCGATTTGGTTCATACGGAAAAAGCAGGCGGCCATTACGAAGAACGCAAGGCTTTTTTGCGCGGCGGTATCTGGAAGAATTTTTTCTCTCGCTATCCGGAATCAAACTGGATGCACAAGCGCATGTTGGGGTTATCCGAACGTTTGTATGCCTTGCCAGAAGGGAAACGTACATCCGAGATGCTTGATCAGCTCTATATTGCGCAAGCCAACGACGCATACTGGCATGGTTTGTTTGGCGGGTTATATCTGCCACATCTGCGCCGTGCAGTATACAGTGCTATCGTTCAGCTGGAATCCTTACTAGATAAGGTTATTCCCCGTCCAGCCTGTATTTGCATAGATGCCGACAGCGACGGCCATGATGAAATTTTTCTGCATAACGCAATGCTGCAAGCTATTGTGAAACTTGATGGTAGCGCCAGCCTATCCGAATTTGATTCATATCAATTACACCACAATTTTGGTGATACCTTGCGCCGTCAGTTGGAGCATTATTTTCGTAAAATTGAATCCAGTCACGCCACACACCCGCATGAAGGTAGCGGTATCGTTTCAGCGCATGATCGCGTGGCTTTCAAGGATGAAATCACCGCAGAAAATTTGATGGCGGATCGCCACGCACAGACTTTATTTCGCGATTCTTTATTGCTGGATGATAAAGAAATCGAGCTTGCTTATGAACTGGTCGAGGCGAACACCGAAGGAATATTATTCCACACCAATTTTGATGGCAAAACTATAAAAAAACACATTAGCCTGAATACTAATTGTCTATGCGTTAGTTACACATTTGATAACGCATTGCAAGGCAGTTTTCTCACTCGTGTGGCACTGGCAATGCCGAGTAGTAATGGTTATGCCGGCCGTTATATCCGCGATGAAAAAATTCTCAGCGGTTTTGGCAGTGAGCTTGAATTGACTGATATGAATGGTTTAGTGCTGGATGATCGTGTATTGGGGGGTAATTTAGTGTTTAATAACAACCATCCGATTCAGTTATTCGGTATACCCTATTTCACAGTTTCACAATCCGAAGCTGGATTCGAAAAAATTATGCAAGCCGTAATGCTAACTCTGCAATGGTCCCCTTCGCAAAATGAAATGCGTGTTATGTTGACCATAAATTCGGGTAATGCAATGCCGTAATTATCAAAAGAAGAGGACGGTGATCAGTACCAGCATTTGCAAGAATAAATACGACACCATTACATTCGATCGATAACAACAGTTACGGGACATGAAAGCATCGCAGCGGAGCTACAGGCTGCGATCTATTTCGCACACATCTATCGTTCTTGGGAACAAGATCTGAACGAAGAACAGTAATTGAGTTATTCCGGTTATTTCCCAAAAAACATGAGTTGACGGACGGGGTACCGAGGAGCAAATGCAACGAGCGGTAGAACGACTCAATCACCAGCCACACAAAGTGTTGGGTTTCAGATCACCGTATGAAGTACTATTTAGGGTTTAGCTGTTGCACTTCGAACTTGAATCCGCCACTGATTAGCCCGAACATATCCTAGCTGAATTAACCCGGGTTATCCAATTAGAACAGTGCATCATTGAAAAATAAGGGAAATTTCTAATGGATACCATTAGAAATTTCATCGATTTTATTGGATTCGTGCTTCCAATGGACAATCTGGGATTAATAAATATAACGGTTATTTCAAGAATACACCACTAGTTGCTCTGACATCAGACCCTGTTGAAGTGGGCAATAACGAATGATCACCCACTATCTGAAAGAAAATTTCGTCACGCTTGACCATGCCCAGCTCATTACGAGCGCGCTCTTCTAGGGCTTCTGTACCTTGTTTTAGATCACGCACTTCAGCATCCAACACGGTATTGCGCGCTTGAGTCTTTTGATTTATATTTTTTTGTTCATCAACTTGACGTGCAAGATCCCAAGCTTTCAACCAACTACCCCTCCCAAACCACAACGGATACTGCAATAGCAGTAGCAAAGATATCAGTATCAGCGAAACCCAGCGCATTTATATTAAATTAAAATCAAGTGCAAAGCCTATGCTAATTGGTGGTATGCATCACGCCCAGGATAATATGCGCTGTCGCCCATGTCTTCTTCTATACGTAACAGCTGGTTATACTTGGCTATTCGGTCGGAACGTGACAGTGAACCGGTTTTTATTTGCAGGGCGTTGGTGCCCACAGCAATATCGGCAATCATAGTATCTTCAGTCTCCCCGGAACGGTGCGAGATTACTGCGGTATAGCCCGCGCGCTTAGCCATCTCGACGGCGGCGAAAGTTTCAGTCAGCGTGCCGATCTGATTTATTTTAATCAGAATAGAATTTGCCAAGCCCTGACGAATTCCTTCACGCAATATCTTAGTATTAGTTACAAAGACGTCATCACCTACTAGTTGTACATTTTTACCCAAACGCTGGGTTAACAGCTTCCAACCAGCCCAATCATGTTCACTCATACCATCTTCTATACTAATTAACGGATATTTATCGACCCATTGGGTAAGGTAGTCAACGAACTGCGCGGATGTCAACTTAATACCTTCTGATTCCAGATGATACAAACCGTCCTTGTAAAACTCGGAACTAGCACAATCCACGCCAATAGCTACATCCATACCGGGCACATAACCTGCGGCCTCTATACCTTCGATAATCAACTGCAATGCAGCTTCATTACTTGGCAGATTGGGGGCGAAACCACCTTCATCCCCAACGGTAGTTGGCATACCCTTGTTGTCAATCAGTTTCTTGAGTGCGTGAAATATTTCTGCCCCGCAACGTAACGCCTCGCGAAAGCTGGCCGCACCAACTGGAATAATCATGAATTCCTGCATATCAATGTTATTGTTGGCGTGTGCACCGCCGTTGATGATATTCATCATGGGCACAGGCATTCCCATTCGCGCCGCACCACCCAGGTAACGGTACAATGGTAAGCCAGATTCTTCCGCAGCGGCCTTAGCCACCGCCATAGATACCGCTAAAATGGCATTTGCACCGAGACGAGATTTATTTTCGGTACCATCAAGATCAATCATCGTTTGATCTATAAACGCCTGCTCGGCGACATCCAAGCCGATGATAGCTTCGGCGATTTCGGTGTTAACGTTCTCCACCGCTTTCAACACGCCCTTACCATAGTACCGTTGTTTATCATCATCACGTAGCTCAACCGCTTCTTTGTCTCCGGTAGATGCACCGGATGGTACTGCAGCACGTCCCATAATGCCTGATTCCAACAACACATCCGCCTCGACTGTGGGATTGCCACGGGAATCCAAAATCTCACGCGCTATAACATCTACAATTGCACTCATCACTTATTCCTTCATTCACTAAACATTACTCAAGTCTATACTTTCTTCAATTAAGCCTTGCTTCTTGACTGTCTCATCCAAAACTTTCAAAGTGTGCAACAGCACCTCCAAATGTCCAAGCGGAAAAGCATTCGGCCCATCCGACAATGCCTGCGCCGGATTGGGATGGGTTTCCATAAATAGCCCTGAAATACCTGCCGCCACTGCCGCTCGCGCCAGTACTGGCACAAATTCGCGCTGCCCGCCGCTGACCGTGCCCTGTCCGCCCGGCAACTGCACCGAATGCGTAGCATCAAATACAACCGGACAACTGGTGTTACGCATTACCGCCAAGGAACGCATGTCTGACACCAGATTGTTATAACCAAATGATGCACCACGCTCACACACCATAATGTTATCCAAACCGCTAGCCTCACGCGCTTTTACAACCACGTTTTTCATGTCCCATGGTGATAGAAATTGACCTTTCTTTATATTCACCGGTCGTCCAGAACTTGCCACGGCATGAATAAAATCGGTCTGACGACACAGAAAGGCAGGTGTTTGCAGAACATCAACCACTGCAGCGACCGATGCAATTTCTTCAATGCTATGTACATCCGTTAACACCGGTACGCCAATTTGAGTTTTTACCTTATCCAAAATTTTCAGGCCAGCATCCATTCCAAAGCCACGAAAAGATTTACCCGAACTGCGATTGGCTTTGTCGTAAGAAGACTTGTAAATAAATGGAATACCCAGTTTCAAACAAATTTCCTTGATTTTCCCCGCAGTATCCAACGCCAACTGCTCGGACTCAATCACACAAGGCCCTGCAATCAGGAAGAATGGCTTATTCAAGCCGATTTCAAAAGTACATAGTTTCATATGACCACTATTTTTATAAAAAAACGTTGATTTTATGATATTCAATAGCCGCTTCAACAAACGCTTTAAAAAGAGGGTGGCCTTCGCGCGGTGTAGAAGTAAATTCAGGATGAAACTGTACGCCAATAAACCACGGATGCATAGTTTGTGATAATTCCATAATTTCCGGTAAAACTTCGCTCGGCGTGCGTGCAGAAATCACCAAACCAGCCTTCTCAAGCACGGGTACATAATAATTATTAACTTCATAGCGATGACGGTGACGTTCATTCACTTCAGCACCATAGATAGTCGCAGCCAAAGTGTCTAATTTAATCGGGCAGCGTTGCGCACCCAAGCGCATAGTACCGCCAAGATCGGAATCTGAGCTGCGAATTTCTATTTTACCGTCGCTATCCCGCCACTCAGTAATAAGCGCTACCACCGGATGTTCTGTTTCTGGATTAAATTCAGTGCTGTTTGCATCCATCATGCCAGCCACGTGGCGTGCATATTCAATCACCGCAAGCTGCATACCCAGACAAATACCAAGGTAAGGCAGCTTATTTTCGCGTGCATAGCGTATTGCGGCAATTTTTCCCTCTGTACCGCGCTTGCCAAAACCACCCGGAACTAGAATTGCATCGAGATTTTTTAGACCATCTATACCACCGCTTTCGAGCACTTCTGAATCAATATATTCGATATTGACGCGCGTAGAAGTGTGTATGCCGGCATGGCGTAAAGCTTCGATAAGAGATTTGTATGATTCGGTCAATTCAACATATTTACCAACCATACCAATCGTAATTTCATACTGCGGATGTTCTAATGCATGGACAAGCTTGGCCCAGACTGACAAATCAGCAGGTAGAAGATGGGACCACCCCAGTTGCTCGCAGACAATACGATCCAAACCCTGCTCATGCAACATCTGCGGAACTTTATAGATGCTATCTACATCCCACATTGAAATCACAGCGTCTTCATGCACATTAGAAAACAATGAAATTTTGGCACGCTCTTCATTAGGAATTGGACGATCTGCACGGCATAACAAAGCGGTTGGGAAAATACCAATCTCACGTAGTTTCTGTACACTGTGTTGGGTCGGCTTAGTTTTCAATTCACCTGCGCTGGCAATGTATGGTACCAACGTCAAATGGACATAAGCGGTGTCACTGCGACCATGGCGCAACCCCATCTGCCGAGCAGCTTCCAAAAATGGCAAAGACTCAATGTCTCCTACCGTTCCTCCAATTTCGACAATCGCCACATCGGCATTGCCATCATATGAAGCCGCCGCGCCACGTTCAATGAATGCATTAATTTCATTCGTTATATGTGGAATGACCTGCACCGTCTTCCCAAGGTATTCGCCGCGACGCTCCTTGCGAATCACGCTATCGTATATCTGTCCTGTTGTAAAATTGTTCGCTTTGCGCATCTTGGCTGAAACGAAACGTTCATAATGTCCTAGATCCAAGTCCGTCTCTGCCCCATCCTCTGTAACGAACACTTCACCATGCTGAAAAGGATTCATAGTGCCTGGGTCAACATTAATGTAAGGATCCAACTTAAGCAGCGTTACTTTAAGGCCACGCGACTCTAGAATCGCTGCAAGTGAGGCCGCTGCAATACCCTTGCCTAAGGATGACACCACGCCACCGGTAATAAAAATATATTTGATCATAAGATGTGATGATACTGTAAATCCATAACACTCACAAAACGAAAGCTAAAGTTATTAAGATAGGCTATAAACAACAAAGCCCT
>NZ_CAKMAA020000079.1 GCF_924101635.2 Candidatus Nitrotoga sp. HW29
GAGATGCGCTATACCAAGCCAGCATCAGTTGTTGTACTTCGAACTTGAATCCGCCATAGAATAAATATTCATGGAAAATGTTTAAAACATGTAACTAAATTTTACAAAATAAACCATTCGTCGGGTAGCAATCTTTAATATTTCATCAGGAGATTTTTTCATGGCAAATTTGCCAAAAGTAGTACAAAAATTAGCAGATGAAAATAATCCTCTTTTTGGAAAAGCTAAAGCATATTTATTAGAGGAAGATGCAGGATCAATTGCTGCAAAAAAAGCTGCTGGCATCGTTCGTTCTGAAGATAATAATGCCCTATTAGCAGAAAAAGATAATGATGCCCTGATGGTAGCGACATGGAGTAACGATTTAGAAGGAATGGAGTGTGCAATTAAGCAGGGGGCAGATTTGAATGTTCGTGATTTTTTGGGTAAAACGCCCTTACATTATGTTGCAAGTATAGCCGCGGCTAAGGTGTTAATTGATGGTGGAGCTGACCTTAATATTATGGATAATAATAATCGAACTCCATTATTTGAGGTTGATAATCCCAATATTGCTATATTTTTAATTGATTGCGGTGCCAGTTTCAATTTGAAAGATAAGGATAGTTTTACGCCTTTGCATTTATGGGTTAACCATCCAAAAGTCGCCGAACGTTTGTTGGTTGCGGGTGCAAACCCAAATGTTCAGTTGGCACGTGGAGGTACATTGTCAAGAGGAGGGATCTATAAAAAGGGGAATACTGCGTTACATTGTGCTAACAATTTAGAGACAGCAAAAATTTTAATTGGACATGGAGCAGATATTACGATTAAAAATAAGTATGGATTACTTGCTGAGGAAACCACTACGGCTGAGACTCAAGAATTTATAAAGTCTGTCAGTACGAATAAGCAGTAGCCAAAACAGTATTTGTAAGATGCTTGGGTTTATTTCTCGCGGGTTGATGATTTTTCTTATGGTATTGGTACTCAATAGTAATACGACATGAAAGTTTCTCAGACTAAATTTGAGGAGCTTATTGGATCAGTACGACCCGCAATAACAACTGTCATTCTGGCGGGCGGATTGGGTACTCGTATCGGTGGTGCCAAGGGTTTGCAATCTTTGCATGGACGCGCGTTAATTGACTGGGTATTAGATTCTATTAGCAGCCAAAGTGAAGAAATTTTAATTAATGCGAATTGTGCGCACGATGATTATTTGTGCTTCGGCTATCCCGTAATTGCCGATCAAACCCCAAATTGGGTAGGGCCGCTTGCTGGGTTGCAGTCTGCTTTACGATTTGCACGTCACGATTGGGTGGCGAGCGTTCCTTGTGATACCCCGTTTTTGCCAATTGATTTGATTGCCCGGTTATATAAAGCAGTTAACGCAATAACTACGGTGGAGGCCGCAGTAGCGGTCGTTGCTGGAAAGCGACAGCCTACTATTGCGCTTTACCATAAGAATGTACTTCCTAAACTTGATGTCTATCTAAATTCAGGCGGGCGTAAAGTAAATAATTGGCTAGAAACTTTGTGTTTTAGCGAAGTAGTATTAGATGATGCAATTGCATTTACTAACATTAATACACTAGATGATTTGGCACATGCTAACCAGATTGCAGCAAATGTATACGTAAAGGATGTAATTGAGACACTAATAATCAAGGAAAAATAAAATTTAAAGAAGTTAAGGAAACGCTAAAGGCGGATTCAAGTTCGAAGTGCAACAACTGATGCTGGCTTGGTATAGCGCATCT
>NZ_CAKMAA020000080.1 GCF_924101635.2 Candidatus Nitrotoga sp. HW29
TAGAAAGGGCGTTATATAAAGCACGTTAATTGATAGTGAGCGTTATTTACTAACGTGCATGTGTTACATTGAAATGAATCCTGTACGTGCTGGGATGATGACACATCCTGGCGATTACCCTTGGTCGAGTTATCGTGCCAATGGGCGAGGGAATGCGGATGGATTAATTGTTCCGCATGAGTTGTACCAAAATCTTGGTCGCACGAATGAAGAGCGTCAGGCTACTTATTGGCAGTTGTGCCAGGCACAGCTTACCAATGCGGATGTAGCGGCTATTCGTAATGCAACAAACAAAGGATGGGGTTGGGCGATAGCTGCTTTTGCGCGAAGGTGGCGGCACTCACGGAGCGACGGGCAATGCCGTTGCCACGAGACAGGCCGAAACGTGAGAGGTAAATTAAATTGAATCTGGCCCAATTCCCCACAATTCCCACCCTATCAACGCCACAACCCAAAATGGAGGTTCAAAATTGAATTACTATGCGATCATTCTCGGCCTTTTCATCATCGCCGGATTTGTGGCCGTCCTATGGGGCTGGTCCATTATTGCCAAGGCACGAAAAACGCTGCGCTGGCCCATGGTGGAAGGCACCATTGAACAATCCGCGCCCACGTCAGAGGCCGACGATCTACTGCCACACATCCTGTTCAGCTACACGGTGGCTGCGTACACTTATCAGCGTACCCTGGCGTTTCCAAGTGGCACCAACCCTTCGCCGGAACTCGCCACCAGCTATGCCAAAAAATACCCTGCCGGTGCCAAAGTATCAGTCTATTACAACCCAAACCAGCCTGATCAGGCCACCCTTGAGCCCGGCCTGGCCAAAGGCGACTGGATGATACCTTTCTTGGGAGTCACCGCAATGGCTTTGGGGATCTACGCCCTGTTTTTCAGCAACTATTGACTCTAGACCGGACATCATTCTTGTGTTGCCTGCACAAAGGTCTTACCCGGCAATATTATTGCGAGACAGTGCCTTTTCATTGTTGCTCGCGTAATATAGAAGCCCAAAGGAGCAAGTCATGTTTATAAGCGTTTTAGATCTTTTCAAAATCGGAATCGGCCCGTCCAGTTCACACACCGTCGGCCCCATGGTAGCCGCAAAAGAATTTATCGGTTGCGTCGAAAAATATTTTTCGTTACATCCATACATCCGGGACAGTCACATCCGCTGTACCCTCAAGGGCTCTTTAGCGTTTACCGGCAAGGGCCACAGTACTGATCGCGCGATTGCCCTGGGGCTGCATGGCTACACAGCAGCTGGCCTGGCGGGTGCAAATGTCGATAGTTTGGTTGAACGCATCTGGGACAAAGGTTTGATTACAGTGAGCGATCAACTATCCATTCTGTTTGCTCCAGACCAGCATATCGTCTTCGACCGTGGCGCACCATTGCCACAGCACCCTAATGGCATGATTTTTGAACTGATAAGCTCATCCGAAAAAACATTGCTGAGCGAAACTTATTTTTCTATCGGTGGCGGCTTTATCAGCACTCTGGCAGAAATCTCAAAACTGGTTGCACCGCTCAAAATGGAACCCGCCAAGTCCTGCCCCTATCCTTTCGACTCTGCCCGCTCAATGCTGAGGATGGCACGAGAAAGCAAACTTTCCATTGCCGAAATGAAGCATATGAACGAACTCACGCACCATTCCGAAGAGGCGCTCAATCATGGCCTGGATGCTATCTGGAATGCCATGCAAGTTTGCATCAAACAGGGGCTGGTGACCGAAGGCATTCTGCCCGGAGGATTGAATATACCGCGAAGGGCAAAAAATCTACACAATCAACTGATGAGCGAGCCAACAACAAATATCAACGATTGGCTGTGCGCCTACGCCATGGCTGTGAATGAAGAAAATGCAGCCGGTCACATGGTAGTCACCGCCCCCACTAATGGCGCTGCTGGAGTCATCCCCGCCGTGCTTTACCAGCTTATGGTCCATGAAAATGGCACAGCAGAACAAGTGCGAAAATTCTTGCTCACCGCCGGTGCAATTGGCGGCCTCATCAAACACCGCAGCTCTATCTCCGGTGCCGAAGTGGGATGCCAGGGAGAAGTCGGTTCTGCTGCTTCTATGGCGGCTGCCGGGCTGTGTGCAGCACGCGGAGGCACACCCGAGCAGATAGAAAATGCTGCGGAGATTGCTTTGGAACACCACCTCGGCATGACCTGCGATCCGGTGAAAGGACTGGTACAAGTTCCCTGCATAGAGCGCAACGGTTTTGGCGCGATCAAGGCACACACCGCCGCGTCATTGGCTATGCGCGGCAACGGCCAGCACTTCATGCCTCTGGATAGCTGCATCGCTGCGATGAAACAAACCGGGCTGGAGATGTCTACAAAATATAAGGAAACCTCCCTGGGGGGCTTGGCTACAAGCATCACCGAATGTTGATTCGCGCAAAGATCAATATATTCGCGTTGCATCACAAAATCAGCATGATCTTTCAAAAGCCCAACGCGTTTTCATGAATCAATATGGCTCACTATTAAAGTGCCATTGCATGAATATAGACTGCATTGGTACAGCGCCATTGATAAACTAATCAATCGCGCTTTGTATCACATCAACCTATGGGAATCGGAAAAACAAGACAGACTCAACAAACGATTACAACCTATTATTATTTTCAATAAGCTGTCTAGGCAAGGACGATTGGTACACGCTCGGTCAGCGCACACAGCAATTCATAGCTAATCGTACCCGCCGCATGGGCTACCTGTTCCACTGGCAACCCTTCTCCCCACAACGTGACGCTGCTACCCACATCTGCAGCCGGCAATACACTTAAATCCACGGTCAACATATCCATCGAAATGCGCCCCAAAGTGCGCGTACGTTGACCGTCTACCAGTACCGGAGTACCTGTTGGAGCATGGCGCGGGTAACCGTCTGCATAACCACAGGCAACCACGCCAACACGCATGGGAGAGTCGGCGCGAAAAATCCCGC
The DNA here is from genome assembly GCF_924101635.2 of Candidatus Nitrotoga sp. HW29. Classification (GTDB taxonomy): domain Bacteria; phylum Pseudomonadota; class Gammaproteobacteria; order Burkholderiales; family Gallionellaceae; genus Nitrotoga. Next base: position 2,959 of record NZ_CAKMAA020000080.1, read on the forward strand.
CATAGCCAACACCTTCGCCCGGACTCAATTTTTGCACCGCGATGATGCGGCTTTGCAGTGTCATTACCGGTCGCAGACCCAGTTGCTGCGAGCTATTTTCCACGAACGGTGATGCACCATATAGCATGATACCGGGACGCACCCAATCGGCATGGGTTGCAGGATAGCGCAACAGAGCGGCAGAGTTAGCCAACGAGCGGGGCATTCGGTATGGAACGGTCAGCTCATTAAACACTTCCAATTGTGCAGCCACCCCTATCGATTCATCCGCATGGGCAAAATGCGTCATCAGCGTGATATCACGTATGACACGATGCTTCTTAAGAATTTGCAGTGCAGTGGAGAATTTGTCCGGAGAAAAACCCAGACGGTTCATCCCGCTGCTAACCTTGAGCCACACCTCCAAACTGCGACGCCTGGGGTAAGCGTCCAGCATGTCAATCTGCTGCTGGCTGTGAATTACACAAGCGAGGTCATACTCGGCCACCAGCAGCAAATCGTCCGGCGTAAAAAACCCTTCCAGCAGCAGAATAGTCTGGCTGAAACCCGCATCGCGCAAGCAAATCGCATCACGTATATCCAACAATGCAAAACCTTCCGCCTCGTTTAGCGCTTCAGCGGCACGTAATAAACCATGACCATATGCATTAGCCTTGATTACCGCCATGATGCGTGCGCTACTCGCGCGACGTGCGGTTTGAAGGTTGTACTCTAACGCGGAAAGATCAATGCGGGCTTGAATCGGACGGGGCATGAATGCAAGACTGGAGGATAAAGTAGGTTACTGTTAATGATAGCAGGCATCCTATTTTCGTGATATAAAACGTGCTCTTTAAAAGCGCCTCCCAATGAATCGCGGATTTTATATAATACTTGCGGCGCAGTTCTTTTCCGCACTTGCAGACAACGCCCTACTCTTTGCCGCCATCGCATTACTTCACGAAATGCATGCGCCAGAATGGCATACCCCGATATTGCAAGCAGCATTTGTGGTGTCTTATATCATGTTGGCACCTTTTGTAGGCGCCTTCGCTGATTCGCTGCCCAAGGGTCGCGTGATGTTCATCAGCAACAGCATCAAGCTATTCGGCTGCATTGCCATGCTGATCGGAATAAATCCGCTCCTCGCCTACGCCGTGGCGGGCTTGGGGGCAGCGGCTTATTCCCCGGCAAAATACGGCATCCTCACCGAATATTTACCGCCCGACAAATTAGTACTGGCAAATAGTTGGATAGAAGGGTTAACTGTCGCCGCCATCGTACTTGGCGCAGTAGTGGGTGGGATACTCATCGGCCCAAACATCTCAAGCCAGATGCTGCAATGGTGGGACATACCGATAATAGAAACCGGCATTGACTCGGCGCCAAAACTGGCTATCGCCATCATCACTGGTATTTATCTCATCGCGGCACTGTTCAATCTCTACATCCCGCGCGTGCCCATCGAGCACAAGCCGTTAAGCCGCAACCCGGGGTTCTTGATAAGTGAATTCGCGCATTGTTTTAAGCTGCTATGGAAAGATCCGCTAGGGCAAGTGTCGCTGAGTGTCACCACGCTTTTCTGGGGGGCAGGCGCCACGTTACGTTTAATCGTGTTAGCTTGGGCCGTCACCGTACTTCACTATGATATGGGCGAAGCCGCCAAGCTCACCGCTTGGGTCGCTATCGGCGTCGCTATCGGCTCTGTACTGGCGGCTAAATATGTCCAACTGGAGCATTCGGTGAAAGTGTTGCCAATAGGCATCGCCATGGGGTTAATGGTACTGGCCATGCTCCCGGTTACCAGCTCACCCCTTGCCATTGCGCTGCTCATTGTTATTGGCGTAATGGGCGGCTACCTCTTGGTACCCATGAATGCCCTATTGCAGCACCGCGGCCACTTGCTTATGGGGGCTGGCAGATCAATCGCTGTGCAAAACTTTAATGAAAACATCAGTATTTTCGCCATGCTTGCATTATTTGCCTTAATGCAAAAATTGGAATTAAGTATCTATACAATTACTTTGGTATTTGGCCTGTTGCTCTCAGGCATCATGACGGTGTTGTATAGGAAGCACAGGCATGATCAGGATACGGGGCAGATGTAGCCTACTTTATTCTCAAACTAACGCCTGCATCGTAGCAATTGCCAGGCACAGATCGTCCCATGCTTCGGCTTTTTTCAGCGGGGTTTGCATCAGATAAATTGGATCGTATGTGAAGATGAGTGGTATACCTGTCACCAAAGCATGGGCAGACGAGCCGCGATAGTCGTGCAGCTTGCCACGCACACCAGACAGCGTGGCACCATGCCCCAATAATAATGCGGCGGTTTCACCCAGAGCCACGATCAGTTTGGGCTGGATAAGTTGGATCTGGCGTTCCAGGTAAGGCACACATTGGGCAATCTCATCGGCTTCTGGCGTGCGATTACCAGGTGGGTAGCATTTAACGATGTTGGTAATATAAACATTGCGACCGCGCTTCAGCTTAATTGCGGCCAGCATATTATCGAGCAACTTGCCTGGTTGCCCCGCAAATGGCTCACCTTGAGCATCTTCATCCACGCCCGGCCATGCGCCCACGAACAACCAATCCGCCCGCACATCACCCATACCAAAAACTGTCTGTGTGCAACTCACCCGCAGCTTGCACGCTGTACAATTTTTCACCAGTGCCTGTAATTCAGGCCAACTGGAATCACCTGGATTCTGCATGTCTGCTTTTTCCACGACAGACTTGCTGACTATTTGCTCTGTAATAGGTTGAACAGCTGCAGTTACTTGCTCACGTACAGATTGAGCTTGTTCGCGCCGTTGCCACAGCGGATAGAGATTGAACTCACGCAGTATTGCTTCTTCTCGATTCACAGTAAATATTCCATCACGATTCCGTCTTCGCGCTCATTGCCCACTGAATAATAGCCACGGCGCAGACCAATCTGACGAAACCCGACATCACGATAGAGCCCCAGCGCGGCCGCGTTGGAATGACGCACTTCCAGCAACATGCGCCGCATGTTACAACCGCGTGCCATTTCCATGGTTGCACTTAACAGCCTGCGGCCCAGCCCTTTGCGTTGATATTTGGCGACGATACTGATATTAAGCAAGTGAACTTCATCCACTGCAAACATAGACACAACATAGCCTAATATCTCACCCTCTGCTTCATACACCTTGCATACATAATTACTGTTCAGTGCATCGGTAAAATTCCCGCCAGACCACGGGCAAGCGTGCACGCGTTGCTCGATGCACACTATCTCGGCTACATCTGCGTGACTCATATCACGCAAGACGGTGTGGGTATGCCATGGGGAAAATTTCATCGCTCGTTGGTTTTCAACGCTACCTTGTCGCGTAAATAAAATGGCATGGCTTGCGCCGCGTCCATGCCTTGACCGGCGACAAATAATGGCGCGGCAAATTCTGCAATGGCGCTGGCCTGTGGCACGGCCTGCGTATCACTACCAATAATTTGCCCGGCATAGCGATTACCCAATACCGCACCGTACATGGCAAAACCACTGCCTGTGCCAAACCATCCAGAGCCTTGAACCGGCGGAGCCTGTTGCGGCAAACACAAATTCGGCTCGCAAACCGTTACCCATGATCCCGCTCGTTTTTCATATACAGCATGATAGACCTCACCCATGCGTGCATCCAGTGCAGCGATTACTTTATCGTGGCCGGCAGCTTGCGCTAATGCTTGTAGCGTACACACTCCCACCACCGGCAAATCCGCTCCCAACGCTAATCCTTGCGTCACTCCACAAGCGATGCGCACACCCGTGAATGAACCCGGCCCAGCGCCAAATGCAATACCATTTAATTCCGTAAGTTTAACGCCCGCTTCATGCAATAAATTATCCAGTATTCCTATCAGCAATTCGGAATGGCGCTGTCCAACCAGCTCGCACCGAGTAACGACATTGCCATCCTGCCATAGCGCAACGGAGCAGTATTCAGTGGATGTTTCCAGCGCCAATATACGCATCATTATTAAAATTTAGCCCATTGAATAATATATTTTTTCTCATTCAAACTTAATTGATGAAAATTAAAATGATGAACTAACATAGTCATAATTTATATCGGTTCAAACTAACAATAGCGCGACGGCCTGCGCCGCGATACCTTCCCCGCGCCCGCTAAAGCCCAGCTTTTCAGTGGTGGTCGCTTTCACATTTACAGCATTCACCACCACACCCAAATCAGCGGCAATATTTTCTACCATGCGTGGAATATGTGGTGCCATCTTGGGTGCTTGTGCAATGATAGTAGCATCCAAATTACCTATGCGAAAACCCGCATTGGTCACCATACGCGCTACTTCACGCAATAAAATACGGCTATCGATATTTTTAAACTTTGCATCGGTATCCGAAAAATGTCGCCCGATATCACCCAGAGCTGCTGCCCCCAGCAGGGCATCACAGATAGCGTGCAACAACACGTCAGCGTCGGAGTGGCCGAGCAACCCCTTATCATGGCGTATCTCCACGCCACCAATAATTAACTTGCGCCCCTCAACCAATTGATGAACGTCAAAACCCTGTCCAATTCTCATCATTTATTTTCTTTTAGCCAAAAGCAATTCTGCCAACTCAATATCTTGCGGATAAGTTACCTTAAAATTACTGGAACTGCTTGTCACGAGTTTGGGATGGCACCCCAGCGCCTCGACTGCAGAGGCATCATCCGTTACATTCGAGCTGGTTTGTAGCGCCTGCAGCAGCAACCCCGTGCGAAACATCTGCGGCGTCTGCGCCTGCCATACTCCCTCACGATTTTCGGTATGCACAATTCGACATTCAGCATCGGCTCTCTTCAAAGTGTCCGCCACTGGGACAGCAAGAATGCCGCCGACCTCATCGTCGCGCAATACTTCAATCAAGCGTGCAAGCTGCGTATGGCTCAAACAAGGTCGTGCCGCATCATGCACCAGCAACCAGTCGTCAAGTTCAAGTTCCGCAGCCATGAGTCCATTCAGCACGCTTTCTGCACGCGTCGCACCACCACAAAATAGCGGCTGCAACTTATCTCCAAATAAGGACCAGTCATAACCATGCCAATATACGTCATCCGGCGCGAGCACTACAAAAACAGCCTTGACGTCCGAACTGGCACACAATGTTGAAAGTGCGTGATAGATCATCGGCTGTCCGGCCAGCTGTAAATATTGTTTTGGTAACTCACTGCCCATGCGAGAACCATAACCAGCGGCGGGGACAAGTGCGAAAATTTCAGACATTGCTTAAAAAAGAAATATGTATTTATTCACTCAGACCGTCTCAAGCCCGATTATGGACTGCAACATAACCCGAATCTATTTTCATGCATACCCTGAGCTTTAAATTCATTGAATGCGTTCCTTATATTTTTAGGCTACAGCCAAAATTAATTAATTTGCTTGGCATCACGATGTGCTAAAAAATCTGCCTGCTGCAATTTAACCAGTGCTTGAATATCTTTCTCGACAGGCTGATACAGAGGACGGATCTTACGCACGACGATATTGTTCGCGCCTTTCACATCATCCGCACGCAAAGCAACGATGACGGGTTTCAGGGCTTCATTAACAAATCTGTTTCGATTAGCAGCAAATTTCTCCGCTAATGTTCTTTCAGCGGGCGTGAGGTTGTTCGCCATGTAGGCCTTCCAGGTTTGTTCTATTTCTGCAATATTATCTTCAACCTGTGCCGTATTATGGCTAATCACTTCAGGCGTCGGTGTTACCAGAGTAGACGCGACTGCGAGCCGGTTTTCCAATAGTAATACTTCAATATGCGCCACCTGTTCGAGCGGAATCGTACGATCCTGCTGGGAAATTTTCAGACCTTGCTCGGTCTTGCTCATGCCGACAATCAATAGCGGCAGAGCACACAGCATCCCAAACAGGAGCGCCAGCTGAACTCGTCCGAACCCATTGACAATGAGCGGGCCTCTGACATGGATCAATTCTTCTTCAACGGGTTCATATCCTTTGCTGACTTTTCTGCCCGCAAGGGGGTGATTGGAGAAAGGCTGGAATCGGTCGAAACCCTTCACGATGACTGTACCGCCCGTGTGCGTGTAGTCTTCTTCAAAGTGTTTGAGGAATTCCATGAAACTATGGTCAACCAGTTTGGCCTTGGAAAAATCCAGTTCTATTTTTTTTCCGGTTTTTAATTGGCTAAACGCATTTTTAAAACCCATCAGGTTGGAGAATATAGCAGCGCCCTGAATGGTTAAATGATATTCATCTGCTTTTTCTTTCAAGGTGTAACGCGCCTTGAACATGCTACGCAGAGGCGCGCCATTAGCAATATGGATGACAAATTTGGCCAGGATGCCTGAGGCGATTCCTATCAGTAGATCAGTCGCGATAGTTGCGGCAATGGTGATTAAAAAGACCACTAATTGTTCACTTCCAATTTTATAGGTTTTGTGGAACAACGAGGGCGAGGCGAGTACGTAACCCACAAATATCAACATGGCTGCCAGCGCGGCGTTGGGAATCATTTCAATCACAGGGATCATCAGGAGCATGGCAACCAACAAGAAAAAGCCATGGAAGAAATTGGCCCAGATGGTACGGCCACCAAAGCGTACATTGGCTGAGCTACGTGCGACTTCAGATATCATCGGGAGCCCACCCAATATTCCTGAAACGACATTGCCTGCCCCAACGGCAGCCAGATCTTTGTTGAAATCCGATTGCCGCTTCCAGGGGTCGAGTCCGTCAATTGCTTTGACAGTCAGCAAGGATTCCAAGCTACCGACAGCCAGGAGCATGAAGACATATTTCCAGAACACAAAAGTGGTAATGGCGGAGAAATCGGGGTTATATCCGACTGAAGCCCAAAAATCACCAATATGAACAAGGGCATGAGCAGGTTGTGTAGTGTTAAAGTTCAGCATGAACGCCGCTGGAATGGCGATAAACAGCACGATCATGGGGGCTGGAATTTTTTTCAAGAAATTGATTTTTATTTTCGGCATACCGAATAAAATAATCAAACTGATTATGCCAATGATGGCAACCGGTTGATTAGCGTGCATGACAGAGTCGGGAATGCGTTCCAAAAGTCCAATGGGATCCAGGCCTTTCAACGTAGACGGGTCAATTCCCAGCAGAATATGGATTTGTTTGGAAAAGATGATGATTCCAATGGCCGCCAGCATGCCGTGCACAGCCGAGTGCGGTATGAAATCACTGAGTGAACCGGCTTTCAAGAAACCTAGAATGATTTGAAGCCAGGAAGCAACGACAATGACACCCAGAGCGAGGTGCCATCCTTCCGGGCCACCGCCCAGCTCGGTGACACACCCCGCACAGATGGTAATTAAGCCCGCGGCGGGGCCTTTGATGGTAAGACGTGAACCGGCAAAAAAACTGACAAACAAACCTCCAATCATGGCGGTGAGCACGCCCATCGCAGGCGGAAATTCACTGGCTTTCGCGATGCCTAAACTGAGCGGTAACGCAAGCAGGAAGACTAAAAATCCGGAAATAAAGTCTGATCTGAAGTTTTCCCTTAATCCTGCCACACCCTCTTTGGGAAGAGATGATTGTATGGAACTCATGATATGTTGCTCCTAATTATTGGGCAGAAACTTCCGGCTTGATAGTCGTGGTGCAGGGGATTTTTTACGACGCTTTTAATCATACTGACTGATTGTCGATATAAAATATTCGGCGGTTTATCGTCTAGCATGGAGGGATGCCTTTCCTTAATTTAAAGACTGAATTTACCTGACAGTATCGGGTAGCTCACTGCCAGCATTGCCACCAAATTAATCAAATTTTGCTTCTTCCAAAAGAACATCAAACTATTCATCCAATACCGTAGAACTCTTGGTTTCCTAATTAACACAATCAACTTTCACTCCTCTATTAATCACCCTGTTCACCATGGTCTGTGATTGGTAACTCCCACATTCAAATTGAATTAAGAAGATCTGCTCGGATGTGCGTGATACGTTTTAATATGAGGCCCCAGAAAGATACGCGCGTATATCCTGATAAGTGAAAGTCCAGAAATGACGTAACTTAAGGCAGCGAGAAAGACCAGGCTAGCCTGATCTTCATGAATGTGAGTAAATATAAGCTCTACGCCAATAAATGTTGGCGTCATTGGGAATGCCATCAGACCTAAACAAGCTAACAAAAAAATAAAAGCTAATTTAGGATACTCATAAGTGTGACCTTGAAACTGATCTAGAGTGATCTTGTGTTCGTGAGATTTGAGTTCATTCAGGCAAGCGTAGCCCAAGACCCCTGAAATAATTACGCCACTTAAATACAAAATAATTTCATTGGTTTTTATATCGCCATTTAACGAAATGGCAAGAGGCCTATACAGGTGCATAACGATGACTAAAATCCAACTTAGCAGAGCATCTTTTCTTTCTGCAAATGATTTGAGCAACATCAGCAAACCGATAAATGCAAAAATTTCAGGCAAGTATAGGTATACTTCTTTTGGTATTAATTCTTCATTGAACAAGCAGATCAAACCTATAGAATAGGTCGCAATCACAAAAATAATAACTTCTTTTCCTGAGAAAAAATTTAATTTTCTACCGCCCCATTTTAATGGGTTCCATAAGAAACGATATACAAAGCTATCCAGATTGAATTCTTTAAGACATAACAAATAAATTGAGTACTCTATTTTTTTAAGAACTGAATTTCTATCAATGTAATGACGTGGAATAAAATGATAGAACTGCTCGCGAATCATATAGCTTACGACCGAAGGTGAAACCAATAGTTGATAGGTTCTTAAAAAAGCGTTCCCAGCAAAATGTATTAAAGCAAGGCCGTGAAAACCCAAGGCAACTTCAATAAAAATCAGTCCAATTTGTGCAATTGAGGAATAGGCTATTTGCGTTTTAACCGATGATTGAACTCGTGCAATTCCTGTGGCGACAATACTCGTCAACAGGCCTAAACATATGATTGTTATTACTATAGAAGTAATGTGTTCCCAAAAAGGAAATGTTCTTAATAACAGAAATACACCCAGATGAACCGAAAGTGATCCATAAAAAATTGCACTGGATGGAGTAGGACCTTCCATTGCTCTTGGAACCCAGGAAGAGAAAGGAAGTTGGCCTGATTTTACCGCGGCAGCAAGTAATACCATCAGCGAAATAAGTACCCCAAGGAGAGGGTGATTTTGGAGATGCTCGCTAATAAATTGTTTATCGGTTAATTCTGAAAAGCTAATATTTTTACGCCATAAATAATGATTCATCCACATGACAATGAGTAAGCTCATATCGGCAATACGAAATACCGTAAAAACCTTGAGTGCATTTTTTATAGGCAAATACCGATCTCTATAAAATCCAATCAATAAAAACGAAGAGAAACCAAGTATCTCCCAGCCTACAAACAGGGTCTCAAAATTCCCTGAAAATATTATTATGTTGTAGCCAATATAAAAGAACAGAATGATGTTAAAAAATCGCTTGTAACCATTTTCTCGATGAAGATACCACCGGCAATATTGCGTCACCAGAAATGTGAGGGCCGAACCCACAAAAAGGTAAACAGCACTGATTTTATCAAAATAAAAAGAAACCAAAAACTGGTATTCTTTTGTTTTAAAAAGAATAATTTCACTTCTATCAAGCGTTGGGTGATTATAGAATAGCCATATACCAAGGAATACCCAAGAAATAACTAAATGCAAACCCACGGTAATAAGAACAGTCCGTGAGACAGCGTTTTCCATTTTATCCGGGATAAACAGACTAAAAATAAACCCCACAAATGGTATGAGTATAAAAAATTGAAGTAGTGATGTAAGCAGCAAAGTCATATTGAAACCTTAATTCATTAGGTAGACCGGCAAATTCTCTTTGGTAGCTTCAACGATATGGAGTGATTCTGCTGCTTTAACTGACTCAATTAAAGTAATGGCATCTGAAATAGAGCCAAGAGTTCTGGTTAATGGACGATAAAGAGAGAAACCCCCATCTTTAAATAAAGAAATCTCGCGCGTCTCTGGATTGACTGCAACTAGTCGAACCCACTCATTCAAATAAAATTCATAATTTTCTGGTAGCTGACTGATTGCTCGTAATACAATTTTCAGGAAAATGTTCCACAATAACCAAGAGACGGATAGGATCATGAACTTCAATCATCTGGCTTGGGAGACCTGATCTTAAATCACCATCACTACCGTTAGCCACACCAATCAGTCCCATAACATTATGGGGAAGCTTGGTTCCCGCACCTAATTTGTAATTGTCAACCCGCGAGAAAAAATATTCGAGACTGATCCCTCCCATAACCGGTGCAATCGGTTTCATAACATGAAATAGATATTTGCCTTCAGGGTCTATTCTGTAATCGTAAGAACTCATAGACGACCGTCTGTCCAAATAAATATCCTTTGATAAAGTTCGCCTGCCGACGAAACAACTTGCGTTGGTTGAATGATTAAGTTCTTGTCGGGGTTCGAATAATGAAACCGATCTTTTAAGAATTTCTCTATGGATTTTTTTGGCGCTCAAATTAGTATCAATTGACACCAATCTTCTCGATCTTTCTTTTGAATTTAAATCCAAGGCCTTAACAAAAACGGGGGTGTTTTTTTTGTGATTTGCCGAATTCACAGCAGAAAGTAAATTCTCATCAAAATAAGTAATCTCATCGCGCGTCGTATCATGAAGGGCGCCCAGGAATTGCGTTTCTACGGGAATAACTAACCCTCTTGAACTCAACAATGCTCTAACTTCAGGGTGATTAGCCATCACGCAAAACACTCTTGCATTAACCGAACCGGGTCTACCGCCACAAGCTCCACAGTCATAGGCACAATAATGAGGATTATTAATACTGGTGGCACCATGTCCAACAACATAGACAATTGAGGCAAAGTCTTTAATGAGCCCAATACTGGTTAAAATTGTTTCTACTCTTTGAGCCATCTCCTCAATTGTGAATCCCACCTGTAAGTCGTTTTCTCTGTGGCCCGTATTCTTGTTTTCAATCGTAAGGTTCGAAAGCTTATCCATATGGGCTACTGGCGAAGCCATGGCGGGCATCGAAGAAGGACTGAAAATATTCAGGGCCAGTTTAAATCCTGACAATAATCCTAGTGTTTGAGTAACGAGCCAGCCTCGAAAAAGAGAATGAGATACTTTAGAAAAATAGGCTTCTTTCTTCCTCTTTTTTTTGGTTTCTGTTTCCTTGATTAAATATTTTGGTGTAACGGGCGCAGGGCAACATTTGGTATAGAATTTTCCGTGCTCAGGCTGAAAATAGAATTCAACGCCAAAGAATCCAGGTGTAGCAAAAGTTTCACATTCGGAGTCAATTCTTTCAAGGTAACGACGGAAGGAAAGCTCTCTATCATCGATACATGTGAACACCTGAAAGCTTTTGTGAAAGGGTACTGTTTCATCCTTCTTTTTTTGCAATTGAATAGCGGCAAGCACCGGGTCATAGTAAGACCATTCAAAAGCTTCTTGCCAAATTGAAAGGACTTCATCCAACTCTGTATTAGGAACATCGTCAAAAAGCGCTACCGGTCTGTTTTTTAAATTGCTGCCCATTGGCAACCAATCTTCTTCAAATTGGACGTCGAGTGCATCAATCTCTAACAAGAGCTCAAAAACGATTAAGTCGTGAATGGATATTTTTTTGGGATTCAACAAAGATTGCGGTTGATCTTCAACAGTGGACACCATACCCGACCAACCTTGATGCGCAAATTGCTGATCATATAAATATTGCTTATAAAGCGATTTGTCACCAACCAGAATTTTTAATAAATCTTCAATTTTACAATTGCCTTTGAGAAGAAGTTCTTTAGCTCTTCTTCTTTTAAAGAAACTTGTAAAACTATTTGCTTCTATTTCTCTCATTGAAGAAAGAAAGCCTTTATGCCCAACAGGGAAACCCCATATTGAAATTCCCTGGTCAAGATAACTGCAAAGAATTCTGAAAAGCAGTGGATGTACGAATAAATCCAAATCTATGCGGTATTGCTCTTTCCAATTTAATCGCAATAAACCGATTCTTGATGAAATAGAAGTGTCATATTTCTTGCCAAGCGCATTTTTCATCCATTCATTTACATGCTCTGAACCCTTTCTTTCAGCAATAATTCTTTTTAGAATGTCTTCACGGATACGTGTCGATATATAAAGCAATCTATAATCTTCTAATTGAAGAGAAACACAATAACCAAATATTTTGGATGCACGACGTATACCATCATGGAATTTAAGATGCTGAAATGCATGTAACGTGTTGTGATGAATAAAATCTTTTAGCGGGGCCTGACTTGGCAAATAGTGCTTCAACTCATGAAGGACTTCTTGTTCATTAAAAATAGAATTATTTGAATTCATTTTTATAAGCTCTATGTAGTATTCTTTTTCTCTAAACCGAATGTAGCAATTAAAATTTTTTAACGTGACGCACTGCTACTAAAATATTTAGTATTTTAAAAATGACATAGCTAATGTATGTTTAGGGGAAAATCTTGTCAAACTGAAGCTTGATATATGCCGATCATCAAAACTCGATAATTTTTCATTCATACGTTTATGATAATAACCAATACAGCACCTAAAAAAATAGCGATTCGCCTTGCTGAAATTCGTGATGTTTTGGCTATCACTAAATTTAATCAAGCGATGGCTTTCGAAACAGAGCAAAAAAAATTAATACCGCAAGTAGTACTAAAAGGCGTCACAAAAATTTTACAAAATTCTAATCTTGGATTTTATGTAATTGCTGAACGTGACGAGGAAATCATTGGATCACTCATGGTCACTGAAGAATGGAGCGATTGGCGAAATGGTAGGTTTTGGTGGATTCAAAGTGTCTACATCAAGCCAAATGAGCGTCGAAAAAAAATTTATACCCATTTATATAATTTCGTTAAAGAATCGGCGAACAATAACCCCAGCATTTGCGGGTTTCGTCTTTATGTGCAAAATGAAAACATTCTTGCCAAAAACACCTACGAAGCGCTTGGCATGATAGAAACAAATTACCGAATATACGAAGAATTGAAACCAGCAACCCACAAGTAAATCGTATATTCAGTAATATTTCGTACTCGTTTTATCAATAAGTACATGACCGTGTGCTTCTTTTTGGAAAGCTTCGACCTTGCCTCACCCGCCACAGAGATGGCTTAAAACAATTTTTTCTTGTGTTTGTTCAATGTCAAGGCAGGATCGCTACCACTCCAACCCAGTTATAGTTCAAATTATGTACCCTATTTTTGAACTATTTCTTCCGCTTATCCAACTACTCCCACCCTCCACCCAAGGATTTATAAAGATCCACCATTGCGTCAATTTGTTTTTGTTTCGTTTCAATTAAATCTTTTTTGGCATCCAAGGTATCCCTCTGTGCCAATAGCACATCCAGGTAGTCCACACGGGCAGATTTAAATAACTGGTTAGCGACATCAATTGATCGGGCGAGCGCTTCTACCTGGCTTGACTTAAGCTGATAGTTTTTGTCGAGATTATCGATGTTTGAAATTTGATTCACTACTTCGGTATAAGCTTTGATAATGCTTTGCTCATACTCATAAGCTGCCTGAATCTGTCTGGCATTGGCGTTTTTATATTGCGCTATGATGGCATTCTTATTGATCAGTGGCGCCACTAACTCTCCGGCAACAGTAGCCGCCAATGACTCCGGGGTATTGATCAGGTACTTAAGTGCAAAAGCTTCAAACCCTATTCCGGCGTTTATGCTAAAGGAGGGATAGAAATTTGCCTTAGCCACCTTTATATTTAATGCCGCTGCCGATAGCTCAAGCTCAGCTTGCCTAATATCAGGCCTGTTTTGTAGTAATTGTGACGGAATACCTGTCTTAAGCACTTTGGGTTCGAACTCCATAAAGCCACTAGAAACACGCTGGATAGGCTGCGACGTTCTCCCTAACAAAAAATTAATCCGGTTTTCAACAACAACGATATGCTGCTTTAGTTCGTATACTTTGCTTTTGTTTTTTGCCACTTCTGCTTCATAACGCCTGACAGCAAGTGCAGTTGTTCTTGCATAAAACAAAAGTTGCTTGACCATCTCCAAACCATTTTGCTGGATACTAATATTTTGCTCTAAATTCTTAAGCTGGTTATCCAAGGCAAGCAATTCATAATACGAATGGGCAACTTCAGCGACCAGATTAGTCACTAAAAAGTTTTTGCCTTCTTTTGACGCCATATACTCAAGAACAGCGATTTGTTTCGCATTTCTCAATTTTTTCCATACATCTATCTCCCAGGTTGAAAATAACCCAAAGTGATAATCGCCCAGATATCTAGGGAAGGCTCGGCCATGGGCTATTGGCAGATTTTCTTCAACAGCGCCATTGCGCGTAAACTGGCCCTTTTTGTCCCCGCCTACACCGGCACCAATATTTACAAATGGCAAATATTCGCCTCTACGCGCTTGAATTTCATTCTGTGCAACACTAATGCGCTGCATCATGATATTAATTTCTTTATTGTTAACAACAGCTATGTCTATCAAACTTAATAAATCGGGATCATCGAAAAAATCTTTCCATTTAATACTTGCCGTATTGGTTTGTTCCGAATCACCCGCTTTATAACCGGCAGGAAGATGTGTATCTTCTTTTTTGATAACTAACTCAGGCGTAGCACAGGCTTGCAACATCAGCGCCACCACGCCTAAAGCCATAAACTGAAATGTTTTAGTGTTCGTTGTCATTTGGGCCATAGTGATAAGTTTCGGTTAAAGGATCCAAGTCTTCATGTTGAATTAATTTTTTGCCTTCTATCATTTTGGCGAAAATATAATAAAGCCCTGGAATAATAATGACTCCAAACACCGTACCGAAAAGCATTCCACCCAACGCTGAGGTACCAATTGTTCTGTTGCCGACTGCTCCCGCCCCCGTTGCCATCGCTAAAGGTACCAGTCCGGCTATAAAGGCAAAAGAAGTCATCAAAATCGGACGGAAACGCTCTTTTGCACCCGCAATTGCCGCTTCTAAAACAGTCATGCCTTGAATTTGCTTCTGGGTTGCAAATTCGACAATCAATACCGCATTTTTGCCAAGCAAACCAATTAGCATCACCATTCCCAATTGGGAATAAACATCATTGGCAAGCCCTAATCCTTTTAACAATAAGAACGCACCAAAAATACCAGGCGGCAGCGAACATAGCACGACCAATGGCAACACAAAACTTTCATATTGCGCGGCTAACACCAGGTAGACAAACATGATAACGATCGCGAAAATCAGCAATGCTTCATTACCCCGAAGAGCCTCATCAAATGACAAACCTTCCCACGCAACGTCAAACCCCTGTGGCAAAGTGGCCTTCGCAACCTCTTCAACTGCTTTGATGGCCGCACCAGTGGTATAACCCGCCGCAGGCTCGGCGCGGATCGCCGCCGAGTTATACAGGTTATAACGTGTGATTTCGTTAGGCCCCTGCTTTTTCACCATAGTCATGAAGGCAGAGTACGGCACCATTTCGTCTTTATCGTTTTTCACAAAATATTTCAACACATCCTCAGGGGAACGCCGGAATTCCGGCAGGGCCTGGGCATAGACCTTAAAGAAGTTATTGAAACGAATAAAGCCCTGTTCATAGGTACTGCCGATCATGATGTCCAAGTGATTCATCGCTTTTTCGATGCTAACCCCTTTTTGCATGGCCAATTTATTGTCGATGACCAACTCGTATTGCGGATAATTGGCCGCATAAAATGTAAACAAGCCGGTCAGTTCCTTACGTTTACGCATCGCATCCATAAACGCTTGGTTAATTTTATCGAACTCAAAATAATCCGTGTCTAATGTCTTGTCCAATAAGCGAAACGCCAAACCCGATGCTGCTCCGTATCCTGGCACTGCCGGAGGTTGAAAAAACTCGATGACTGCGCCCAAGTTATGAGCTTTTTCCTCCAGCTGGTGAATAATACTTTGTACCGAATTTTTACGTTGCGACCAATCTTTCAGGTTAATAATACTGGTTCCTGCATTCGATCCACGGCCTTCGGTGAGTATTTCGTAACCGGCTAAAGAAGAAACCGATTGCACCCCTTCGATTTTTGCTGCGATCCCTTCCAGCTGCTGTGCCACTCTGTTGGTCACTTCGATGGTCGAGCCGGGTGGTGTTTGGATAATCGCATAAATCATTCCTTGGTCTTCACCGGGAATAAAGCCCTCAGGCAAGGTTTTATCGATCACAAAAATGCCAAAGCTAAATCCGGCCAACACCAAAACCGTAACGATGCGTCGAGTCACTGTGACATTCAGCAATTTTATGTAGCGTCCGGTGATCTTTTCGAAAATAAAGTTAAAACCATCGATGAAAAGACTGATTGGATTTTTCCGTTTCGGCTGGCCGTGAGTGTTTGTAAGTATCATGGCACACAGTACCGGAGCCAACGATAAAGCCACCACTGCCGAAATAATGATCGACGACGCCATCGCGATAGCGAACTGTCGATAAAACACCCCAACCGGCCCTGGCATAAACGCAATAGGGATGAACACCGACACCATGACCAATGTAATCGCGATAATGGCACCACCGATTTCTCCCAACACTTTTCGAGATGCCTGATAGGGACTGCAATTCTCGGCTGCCATTTTTGCATGCACAGCTTCTACCACCACAATGGCATCATCAACCACAATACCGATAGCCAACACTAAGGCAAACAAAGTGATAAGGTTAATGGAAAGCCCGAACGCAGACATAACGGCGAATGCACCGACCAGCGAAACCGGTACCGCCAGAACCGGGATCAAGGTAGAGCGCCAGTCGCCAAGGAAAATAAAGACCACCAAGGAGACTAATATGAAGGCTTCAACCAAGGTATGCAGCACTTTTTCGATAGATGCATCAACAAAACGCGACACATCATAATTAATTTCGTATTCCATGCCCTCCGGGAAGGACTTTTGCATTTCCGCCAGCTTTTCCTTTACATTCTTTATGACCGTTTGGGCATTCGTACCGTAATTTTGCTTAAGCACGATGGACGCCGAAGGGTACCCGTCTTTATCGGAGAAAATATTATAAAACTCGCTGTTTAGATCGACCATGGCGACATCTTTAATGCGCAGAAGCTCGCCTGACGGGGTAGACCGGATAATAATATCTCCATATTCCTCCGGCTTGGTGAAACGCCCTTTATAGACCAATACATACTCTTTAGATTGGGCGGACATACCTGTGCTTTGCCCCAGTCGACCCGGACGTCCGATAATACTTTGTTTCCCGATGGCCTCCATCACCTCTTCTGACGAGACGCTATAAGCCCGCATCCGTTCCGGATTCAGCCAAATCCGCATCGCATATTGGCGGGCACCCAATATAGTTGCCTGAGCAATTCCAGTAATTCGCTGAATTTCCGGAATAACATTGACGTAAGCATAATTAAACAGAAGCTTTTGATCGGCGTTTTTGTCTTTGCTGAAGAGGTTGACATACATGAGCATGCTGGGCTGAACGAAGTTCACGATCACGCCTTCCAACTGCACCAGTATGGGCAATCTGCTCATCATCTGATCCACGCGTGTCTTCACATTAACCATCGCGATATTGGGATCGACACCTAAATTGAAATACACCTGAATGGTCGCTTCACCAGCGCTGGTCGCATCCGAAGTAATGTATTTCATACCGGGCACGCCATTGATAGCGCGTTCTAACATAATCAGCGACGATTTCACTAACACATCGGCGCTGGAACCGGGAAACGATATCGAAACCGTAACCCGTGGCGGTGCAATATCTGGAAACTGGGAAACGGGCAATGATTTCATTGCTACAAATCCCATGAACAGGAACATCAGCGATAGCACGACCGCCATCACAGGTCGCTTGAGAAAAATTTTAAACATGATTTAATCCTGACTGAAAGGTTACTCTGTATGCAATTTATTCAACTCTGAGCGAACCTTTTGGGGTGGCCTTAAATCGATCTGAACCTTTTCTCCAGGATGAACTTTACGTATACCTTCGAGCAAAATCCTGTCAGTCTCCTTCAGACCATCTTTAACAATAAACAACTGTGGCAATTCGGCCTCTACATGAATCAGCCTTTGCTCCACTTTGTCTTCTTTATTGATGACATAGACATAGGTCTTATCCATGATTTCGAACGTTGCTTTTTGGGGAATGAGCATGGCCTTGGGGTAAAGCTTGGCCAATAGAATTGTTCCTGTCTCACCATGCCTGAGAATTTTTTCCGGATTAGCGAACAAAGCACGGAACTGAATATTACCGGAGCTATTATGAAAATCACCTACAATTGCCTCAATGACTCCCTTTTGATTAAAAATCTCGCCATCGGCCATTCTCAGCTGCACTTCTTCACCGATTTTATCTTTTTTTTGCGTCTTAAAATTCAGGTATTGGGCTTCCGGGACATTGAAATAGACCCATAATTGGCTGACGTCAGACAATGTCGTCAACACCGCACCCTCATCGAGAAGACTGCCGATCCTAACAGCCAAATGATCCATAATCCCTTCAAAAGGTGCTTTGATATCGGTGAATCCCAAACGGGTTTCCGCCATTTTCACTTCCGCCTTAGCCTTATCTAATTTTGCTTTTGCCAAAGCCAATTCATTGGGCGATACAATATTTTCATCAGCCAAACCTTTGGTATTAAGGTATTCGATGTTCGTGTTTTGCGCTTCGGCTTGCGCTTTTAGAAGTTCTGCCTGATAAATATTGGGCATAATTTTGAACATGGGCTGCCCCTTTTTTATCAATTGCCCCTCATCCACAAAAATACTCTGTAAGTAACCTTTTTCCAAAGAGCGTACCTCAATATGCCTAATTGCCTGAATCTGACAGACATAGTCTTTCATGATAGAAGTATCTTCACGGAGCGGTGTAGTTGCCGCATATTTTGAGGCCGCTTCATGTGCCCCATGTGCCTCAGTGTCTGCCTTAGTATGGCATCCACTCAGTAATAAGGCGGCAATTAAGCCTAGCGCTACGGGTAATTTAGTCATCATTATTTATGGCCTGTACGTTCAAAGGGAGCAAAGTATTTTTTAAGAGAATTAAAATTTTTAATATATCAACGTGGCGCTCTACTACTAAAAATTTAGTAAATTATTCTTAATTTTTAAAATGGCATGGTGAATGTATGTTTATGAAAAACGCTTGTCAAACGGAAGCTTGATATATGACGGAGCATCAATTTTGGATAATTTTTATTTACGCCGGATACTAATGAATGAACAAATATATTTATTTATTCATATATATACAAATTCTCAAGAACAGATATAGCTTGCCGGAAATCAATACACAGAATTATTTTGCTAATATCAAATTGGCTTACAAACCGATGTTTATGTCAATTTATCAAAGGTTCATTTTTATATTACTCTGCCAATTTCTGAGCTGGCGATACGGAGTGTCATAAGATAGTGTGTGGCCCAAACAATATTCGCTATTAACCCAAAATTGTATTGGGGCAGATACGCTGAACCATCGGAACAAGCAGTCGTGAGCCCGGTATTGGCAGATGCTAGTTATGGCAATGCAACTGCCTTTCATATATATAACTGAATGTGTATATACTGGTCGGTATGCACTCGATCACTCCGTTTTAGGCGCTAGGACGCTATACCGCTATCAACCCAAACTACACCACACCGGAAAAATCGGTGTTGATTATCAAAGTGCATAGACGAATTTATTGGAATTCAGGACTTGAAGTAGAATTTTGGCTAAACTCCACGAAGAAATAATCTGGCGAAAGTTTTTCATCCCGCCACTCTGCGTATCGCAGCCTGTAGAACGAGCGAGATGATCCGTACTTTGATATCTCCCAAGATGCCGTGTATCTTTTCGGAAATCGGAAAAAAGATTGATATTCGTCGAGAAATGTTTGGGTTTGCGTAAAATGACCATTGAAAACTCTCCCCTTTACGGGAACAGATACAAGAATCATTTTTCCAGTATCACAAACCTTGCCGGAATCTCAATGTTAAATTTACTGATCAACTACACGAAGACCTAATTGATTTTACCTATCGAGCCAACTTGTTGATGCATTTAATGGGAGAAAATAATGATTAATTCAAACTTATCGAACAACCCACCCCGCTCCGAACAATGGCCAAGCTTGGCTTTTGAAGCATGGAAGGACACCTACGCGACGCTACACTTATGGACACAAATTGTCGGCAAAATCCGGCTTGTCCAAACGCCGTGGGTCAATCACTCTTGGCATGTAACCCTCTATGTAACGACACGCGGCCTAACCACATCACCCATCACCTACGGTACACGAACATTTCAAATTGATTTTGACTTCATCGACCACCAGCTCGTGATTCAAACAAGTGAAGGAGCGGTCAAAACGTTGGCACTTCAGCCTCGTTCAGTTGCGGATTTTTACAAAGAACTGCTTGCGAATCTGTCCGACCTTGGTATTGACGTCAAAATTCACACAATGCCTAACGAAATAGCCGACGCCATCCCTTTCGAGAAAGATCATATCCATGCATCCTATGATGCAGAGTATGCCAACCGATTCTGGCGCGTTCTGGTACAAGTAGATCGTGTATTCAGGGAGTTTCGTGCTCGTTTTATCGGTAAATCCAGCCCTGTACACTTCTTTTGGGGAAGTTTCGACCTTGCCCTCACCCGCTTTTCCGGACGGCCAGCCCCCAGTCATCCGGGCGGCGTACCTAATCTGCCCAATTGGGTCGCACGCGAAGCGTACTCGCACGAAGTCAGCAGCTGCGGATTCTGGCCGGGCGGCGGGCCGGCACCCTACCCCGTGTTTTATGCATATGCTTACCCCGAGCCACAGGAATACAACAAGGCTCTGTTACGCCCCGATGCAGCCACCTACCACCCTATATTGCGTGAATTTATCTTGCCATATGATGATGTGCGACTCGCAGAATCACCTGACACAATGCTGCTTGATTTCCTGCAAAGCAGCTACGCGGCAGCTGCCAACCTAAGCGACTGGGATCGCCCGGCACTTGAACGGCTTACGTAAAAGTATACTCGTACCCAAAACTAAGCCAAAAATAGAACGACAATGCTAAGAATTGTGGACGGGCATGCCGTACAGAAGGTTACGGTAACCCTCCCAACATCATTTGTCTCTTATGTCACCCTTTCTTTATCCACCTCGTCTTGCTAAATAACACCGGGGATAAACCGGTATTTAACTTTCTGGCAATATTCGTCGTAGGTATCATCCACGCTACGCAGATGATCTTCCTCGGTCAGTGCACGCATATAGTAAATGACCGACCAGCCCAACATAGAACCAAACGTCATCAGCGTAGCCGTTAATGAAGTGTGTGTAGCCAAAATTAGCGCCGGTACCAGACCAATCCACCAAGCCAGATTTTTACAAACGTATGCCGGATGGCGAATAAAACGATACGGTCCGTGCGCAATAATACCGCGATGGGTGAGATTGCTCGCCTTGAAATTGAGCGCAATGGAAGCTGACGTGTAAATTGCCATCAGTCCCAGCAATAATGTATTGGCAACCACGTGGAAAGCAGGATGGTCAAACTGCGGAAAATCGGCAGAATACCCGCCGCCAAATATTTTACCGGTTAGGTCGTTGAAAGGAGGATAACAGGCCAGTGCGACAGTCCAGCCCAAAAGGGTAGGATCAACCGAGCGAATTTCGTTTTTCAGCGCCGGTAGTTCGATCAGGTAGCCAATGGTAAAAAAAAATACATCTAAAAACAGGATCAGTTTAAACAAAAACCAGAACCCATGATCGTTGAACAACAACAACAACCAATCCGTCTCTGGTTTCTCCCAGGTTGCCAATAATTCACTCCCGTGACTCAACATGGAAGCCGTGTGATCAAACAGCCAGACCACCATCAACGGGGCAAAAAAAGCTTTCAACAGGACACTGAGCAATCCCAGCCGTTCGTCCGCAGGCAAACCTCTCCGCCAAGTAGTTTGCGGCGAAGTAGCCAACCGCCTCAGTGCACGCAGACAGAGAATGGACTTGGATATGCCGGGTGATTTTTCACTGAGATAAAACACCAGTAACAAAAATGTGTAGCCCAAGGTAGCTGTCAGTAATACCTGCCACCGAGTAAAATCTTCAGTAAAAAAGTGTGTTTGCGCAGAAAAATAGCGCTGAAAATATGGAATAGTGGCATAAAAACCACCAACAGCCGCGATTAGCAGCAATGAACCCGACAGGTTTCTCAGCCGTTGGATAAATATGGGCGTATTGATAATAGTCATGCTGGAATGGCCAAGCTTAAGGCAGACCGTGCTACCTAACCGGCCATAAAAAAACGCGCTTGCGCGCGCTTTTTTAATTATATAACTTTACTTCTGGCGACGGCGACGTTGACGTATCAGCAATGCCTGACCAAGTAAACCA
Source organism: Candidatus Nitrotoga sp. HW29 (assembly GCF_924101635.2). Classification (GTDB taxonomy): domain Bacteria; phylum Pseudomonadota; class Gammaproteobacteria; order Burkholderiales; family Gallionellaceae; genus Nitrotoga. The sequence goes on from NZ_CAKMAA020000080.1 coordinate 25,315, forward strand.
ACACTCAAGAGTGCCAGCACACCCGGTTCTGGAATAGTATTATTTCCACTGCTGGTCTGACCGCTGCTGCTGGTCTGACCGCTGCTACTGGTCTGACCGCTGCTACTCGACGTGGTAAATTCAAACGAACCCTGGCCTGTTTGATACTTGAAGCCGATGGGGGAAATGTCAACCTGGTTACCCCACGCTCCTGCGAGCAACATGGTGAAAGTATCACTTGCGCCACCTAAGATTCCACCGTTACCGCCCCCTTGACAGTTCGGGCCGCCGTAGGCGCAAACCTCAATCGTTGCCAAGCTGGGAATGGAGGACATCGAAGCGTTGATCATTCCCCCATCACTCACGTCCGAGAAGGTCACGCCAGTGGCATTAGGATCAATACCAAAACCAAAAGCGGTGAGTCGGTTCGAAGATAGGCCGGAAGCGTTGGCAAGCGTCACTGCCACGGTCAATGTCGAGCTATTGAAACCACTAAGAGTCAATGAGCCGTTCCCGGTCAGGCTGCCCGCGGCACTTGAATATGACCAGTTAAAAGCTAAGGGGTTGTTGCTACTTGAAGTGATAACGGTTGCATTACCAATCGTGGAAAACAGCGCAAATAGCGCCGAAACAGCAGCAACACAATAGGATTTTTTGATTTTCATGGTTGATACTCCTTATATTTTAAGACAAGACAGCTATCTTATAAGCATTATACGTGCCAACATTTCATGCATGAAATTAACACAATGAATTTATTAATTATTTAATATTTAAATTATATTAAAAATCAAAAATATTTTTTCTCTGTTCATGCCGACCGTAAAAAATCCCGACAAAAAACCTCCCCTACTATTAAAGGAAGATCAAAAAATGTCAAAGAAGCCAGAGCTTGAACCTTTTCTTGCTTGGCTATTAACGTAAAAATTTTCGACAAAAAAAGCGCCCCGAAGGGCGCTTGAGCAATCTAGAAAATTTGCTATCTATTTATAAACCGTTACGGCCTTACTGGTCATGTTATTCGCAGCATCATACACTTGCACAGTTGCACTATGCGCACCTTTAACTATGTTGCGTGTATTCCAGCTATAACTCAAAGCGTTACCATAAGCGACGGCAACTTGCTTACCGTCGATACTTAGAATGATTTTGGCTACACTCTGGCTATCGGTGGCCGTTACTTTAACAGCCTGCTTAGTAGAAACTGTCATATTATCTACCAAATTGAAACTGCTGATTACAGGTGCAACGGTATCACTACCAATGGTTACCGAAACAGTGGGTGAAACGCCTGAGTTACCTGCCGCGTCATAGGCATAGGCAACAAGGGTGTAAGCGCCGCCCATAAGTGCTGATGTATCCCAGGCAAATGCAAAGGGCGCATTGTCGTCAGTCGCAAACTTTTGGCCGTTAACATATAACTCAACACGGGTTACGCCAATATTGTCGGAATATTTTACATCAACTGGAACACTCCCGGATACCTTGCTGCCCACCGGTGAAGTGATGAGAATATCTGGCGCCTGGGTATCCAGATTAATTGCTGTTTTAATGATTGATTGAGCGGCTGCCACGGCTTTGGCTGCATCAATCCGGCCTGCACCATAGTAAATATCATAGCCAGCCGCACCCAAATCAAGTGCGGTAGCTTTGAGAATCTGGTCAATATCCGTAGGGCTAATGTTATTGTTGGCCGATATCATCAGCGCGGCTGTGGCTGCCACAACGGGGCTGGCAAAGGAAGTACCCCAGTTACTGGAATAACCGCCGCCCATGGAAGGAGCGTAAATGCTTACACCGGGAGCGGCAAGGTCAACATAGTTACCATAACTCGAAAAACTGGCGCGCAGATCGTTACTATCGGTGGCAGCCACGCTCAGCATGGAATCGTCTGCGGCAATATCTACAAGCCCGCTGCTATTCCCCGCTGCGACCACTACAACACCTCCTTTACTCCGCATATATTGCGCGGCAGACTGGACGGTGACACTGCCAGAGAGATTATCAAAACTGCAATTGACAACCTTGGCACCGTGATCTGCGGCCCAATTGATGCCCTGCGCCACGATGCTCCAATATGTCGTACCTTCGGGCGAACCAATGCGCACCGGCATAATTTTCGCACCCCATGCAACGCCTGCGCTGCCCATGCTATTGTTGGCTGCCATCGCCGCCGTACCAGCCACCTTGGTACCATGCCCAGTAACATCACTTGTGTTCGAATTGTTATCGTAAACATTCCAACCTGGCACTATATTCGGAGCCAAATCAGGGTGGGTGGCATCAATGCCGGAATCCAAAATCGCAATAATCACGCCGCTACCGTTTGCACTATCCCAAGCGGTGGGTGCTTGAATTTTTGGCAGCGCCCAACTACTACTATAGGAGGGATCGGTCACAGATGCTGCATGGGTAACCGCCATATCCAATTCTACATATTTCAGTCTGGGGTCATTTTTCAGCTCACGCATGACCTCCACTTCATCGGCATCTTCCGGCAGTTCAATTATATGAGCATTGAGCTTTTTAAGGTGGATTCTGGATTTGCCATTGTGGGGCTTCAATGCATTCTCAAACTCACCAGCGGTTAAACCAGCGCGTGGTGCAATGAGTAAACGGCCTTTTGCCCAACCAACCAAGGGTTGCTTGCCCATTGGCCCGGCATCCTGTACAACCGCCAGCCCTCTTCCCTGGGCCGATGCAGATGGCGCAGCATGGGTCAAACCAGCACATCCTGCCAGAATGGCGGCCAGAAGAAGCGAACGTGCAAAACTGGGGGTACCGCCCAAACAATCGTAACGATTGTTGTCAGAAAATTGAACGGGAAATTGATATTGGCGTGACATGTCAGACTCCTTGGTTATGTTAATAATCTGCTGATAAAGCAAATGAACACATCAAGGACTTACAGCCTGAGCATTCTGGTAACTCCGCTATCTTTTCCAAGACCGGAAGCTTTGCGTCCCCACCTCACAATGGGTTTGCCTTTTTCAGCTGTTGATATAGATCGACAATCTTTTGGTAAACTTTAGGGTATCAATAAAAAATCCCCATAAAATCTTCCGGGGAAGCATCTTCAAATGCTATCTGCAAAATGGCTCCCCGGATATTAAAAATTAATCAAAACAGGCCAAGAAGTAACGGCGCAAAATAGATTTCTTTGATCAAGTTAAGAATCCTCTTAAGCCTGCATGGCGCAAACTTAAATTGTTATCTTGTTGTCGTCACCGACATAGAAATTTCGTCAGCCTTTAGAATTCCTGAAGTTCATTTATTAATGTCAGCAGTTATCTTTCTTCGAAAACTTTTCATAAAAAAATATTGGCAAACATGCCAGCGCTTCACTATTAAGCAAAATATGTACCATAATTTATATTTAAAATATAAAACAATATGTTATTAATTTATATTTAGTATTTTTATTATGAAATAACGGTTATCACAACGATAAAGTGTCGCTTTTTGTAGACGGCATTACCTTGGATTCACTCACTGTATTGAATAAGCAATGAAATTTTTGTCGCTGATATAGAATTCTGACAGGCTCTCTTCGAGTAACGTATTATTTTTTATACTTCTGCATCCATTCACTGGCCCGTCGCTGGGCTTCGACAATTTCTGCTGGCGTCATGAACGATTCCACAATTCCCAACCCACTTCCTATATCTTCATCATCACCCATGCCAGCGATGTTATTGACCCATTCACCAGCAACTTTAAACCACTTACCCCCCGCACCAGCAATATTGAACCACTTATGCGCTTCAATATAGTCCCGTGGAACGCCCAAACCCATGTCATACATGACACCCAGATTATTTTGGGCCTCGACATCGCCCTGCTCTGCAGCCTTGTTCCACCAAAATATAGCTTGCTGGGAATCTTGAGAAACGCCTATGCCGTTGTCATACATGAATCCCAGTTTAAATTGCGCGTGTACAACTCCCTGCTCTGCTGCCTTATCATACCAAGACACAGCCTGCTCATCGTCCTGAACAACGCCGTTGCCCTCTTCGTACATAACGCCCAGTTTGTATTGGGCCTGCGCAATGCCCTGCTCTGCTGCCTTGCCATACAAAGACACAGCCTGCTTGTAGTCCTGCGTAACACCTTGGCCTTTTTCATACATAAGACCTAGCGTGTATTGCGCCAATGCATCTCCTTTCTCTATTGCCTTGTTATACCAATGCAAAGCCTGCTCGTAGTCTTGTGTAACGCCCTGACCTTTGTAATACATGACGCCCAAATTGAATTGAGCCTCCGCGAAACCCTGATCTGCGACCTTACGATACCAATGCATAGCCTGTTGATAGTCCTTTTTAATTCCTTGACCATCGGCATACATGCCTGCCAGATAAAATTGCGCTTCCACATGCCCATGCTCCGCAGCTTTTTTTAATGATTCAGCAGCTTTTGTATAATCTTTGCGGTCGACAAACCTCATCCCCTCCTCAAAGTTTTTTACAACATCTTGAGATGTTAATGCGGCCATGAAACCGTCCTTCCCATTGATAACCACATAATTTTTCTCCTTGAATTCAATTTAAAGCAAAATGAACAATTACAATATATTGTAGCGCACCTTTCTTCTCGAAAATTATTCCATTATATTCAACGATTGTACTGAAAGCGCTATCCTGAAATCAGGATAAAATCCTGTTAACACTATGTCGATTAAGCACCTTCTCATAATGTCATGCATCACAGATAATCTGCAAAAACAAAACAGATGGGCAATGAAACAATAGGTCTGGGAATTGCAAAGTATTACAAGCATTAATTTGATTTAAGAAACAAATGCAACAGGCGATAGAGCAACTCAACTACAAACCACATACATTGCTGAATGTTAAGTCGCAGCATGAAGTAATATTCTGGCTAGATACTGTAATATCCAAAGCCTGCACATTAGCTATGACACTTAAAACTTTAATCCATCAATTCTAAAATAACATCAACATGATAGCTCCAGGTATTTCGGTCAATGAGAGAATGCGGATCGACACCTTGCGGTCATGCAATATGCTGGATACGCCTCCGGAAGAGTGTTTTGATCGCATTACCCGTCTAGCCCAACATCTCTTCAACGTGCCCATTGCCCTGGTCAGCTTGGTAGACACGGACCGTCAGTGGTTTAAATCACGTATGGGCCTTTCTGTTAGCGAAACGCCGCGCAACATTTCCTTTAGCGGACATGCCATTCTGGGCGATGGCATCTTCATCGTGCCCGACACGCTCCTCGACAAACGTTTTTATGACAATCCATTGGTTACCGGTGACCCGAGCATCCGCTTTTACGCAGGATGTCCTTTGGCAGTTTCAAATGGAAGCAAATTGGGCACCCTTTGCTTGATCGATAGCAGGCCACGCATGTTAAACAATGAGGAGCGCAAACTCCTACAAGAACTTGCCTGCATGGTTGAGCAAGAAATTACTAAAGTTCAAACGGTAACAAAAAATTCAACCACGATACCTGACCACCCAACCTCCGAAAAACTTGCACAACGTGCATTGAATGTCCATCAGCATATAAAAAACCCTACACCTTTGCAGCCTAAGGAGAGTTCTATATCTCAAGGTTTGTGTACGTCCTGCGCCTATGTAGGTAAAATGAAAACCGTTATTAAAGGTAACGTCAAAACCGGAATTATCCTCTGGTTTTGCTTCTTGATTCCGGGTTTAATTTATTCAATTTGGCGTTCTCGTTCCCGACATGAGGTCTGCCCCATCTGTAATGGGGTAACGATTATTCCGGCTGATTCTCCCCAAGCCAAGCAAATCATTCGTGAAAACCAAACAGCAAAAACCCTCGTTACGAGTCACGATTCAAAGCAACCATCGAAACCAGCTATTGAAGTAAATAAAGCAGTTGAAATAACTACACAAACCAACAGCACACCTACCCCACCCGGCAGCCAACATATTGAAATAAGACAAACTGTCAAAAATATTGACGCGCTGCCCGCCATGCCGGTCATTGCGCAAAAACTGCTGGCGCTACAGATCAATAGTGACGAAAGCGAACGGGAAATGTTAATGCTGATCGAGCAAGACCCGCAAATTTCAGCAAAAATTATCGGGCTATCCAATTCAGCAAAACTTGGCTCTGCACGAAAACCAACGTCAGTAAAAGAGGCTGCAATCTTGCTGGGCATGAGCCGCGTTAAATCAATTGCGACTGGCATCGCCATCATGTCCTTGTCGAGCACCGTATCCACAGATAAATTTAAAGCTCAAGATCTTTGGTTACATAGCTTTGGCATTGCGTTCGCCATGCTCGGCATCACTCGCGCTATGCCCGCAAAGATCCGTCCTAATGATGATCAAGTTTTTTTGGCCGGCATACTGCACGACATAGGCTATCTTGCGCTCGCTTTCCTGAATCCAAAACAAAGCGATGACCTACATGCCCGCTTGTCAGCAGAGCCCGATCGCCCTGTGCTGAGTATAGAACGGGAAATGCTGGAAATATGCCACGACGAATTAGGTGCAGAGCTAGCGCGCCACTGGAGTTTGCCGGATGAAATTATTACCATACTGCGCTACCACCATACCCCGAATGTGGCCGAAGCGGCAGCGGGACGACCCATCGTACACATGATCAACTTGGCAGAAAAATTACTGGCTTCTTTTGGTATTAATGAACACGTTGATACCCAAATTAGCGACGAGGATTGGGAAGTTTTGGGCATCGATCCGAGTAAAGCTGAAGAAATTGGGGTTGAAGTAGCTGAACAAGCAGAACAGGCTGCGGCAGTATATTGATCATCAAATAGCTTCCAATACATTTCACTAATCAGTGTTCAATTGTTTCCATTAAGCGAGCAATACCTCTACCAATGCTCAATGCAAGTATTACCAAACACTGCCCTTAAGTTTCTCAATCTCTCTTCGATCGCGTTTGGTCGGTCTTCCTCTGAAAAAAGTGGGCATGGGCTGTGCTTTTAACTCATCAGATTGAGCTTTCCTCCGCAAGAAACTTTCTTCCGTCTCTTTATACAGCATCTGTGCTTGAGAAGCTGGCCCTCGGTTACTTGAAAGCGCTAATACTTCTACTAAGAATTGGTATGGCCCAATACGGATAGAAAGCATATCGCCTATTGCTACTGATTTTGCAGGCTTAACACGTACACCATTACATAAAACCTTGCCGCACTCTAAAGCATCTACAGATAAAGATCGTGTTTTGAAGAAACGTGCAGCCCATAGCCATTTATCTATGCGAAATTTAGCGTTATCATTTTTTTCGTCAAAGGTATTCATAAATTATGAAGTTGAAGGATAGAAAACCAAGACAGCGTTCCAAGCAATTAATTTAGTTGCCAGCCCAAACTGTCGATTAAATTTATTTCTTTAAATCGTGCTCAAACCAATACAGGCTAGATTAATTTATTATAGATTTCTTATTGGGATCATTAAGAACTCCATAATACACTTTAAAATTCCGCTCTTAATTTTTTGGCTGTAATTACAAACGACCCACTATTAATGTAATTAAATGATTATGTAGTATTCTTTCTCTTGTTTCAAAACCTCACAACCAAAAAATTGAAAAAATAATTATTCAATAAAAACTATAACATAGCACAATAATCCGACACAACAATTCACCAAGGCTCGGATTTCTAAACAGAAAAAATTGACAATTTCCTTATTCTCCCTACAATCCACTTCTCAGATTTATCTTGCGGGTTGTTAGCTCAGTTGGTAGAGCATCGGACTCTTAATCCGTTGGTCGAGCGTTCGAGTCGCTCACAACCCACCAATAAAATCAATCTATTACCGTCACATTACAGAATTCACAATTTAATTTAGTAGACCTATAGTAGACTTTGTAAGTAAACTAACAGAGGCGATTCGTTTGTAAAATTTTTGAATATCTGACTCATAATCCTTTGGTTCGGGGTTCAAATCCCTGACCACACACCAATATATCAATAGGTTAGCCATTAATGCGCTAACCTATTTTTATTTAGTAGCCGTATAGTACGGCTACTGAGTGCGCTTAAGGTGTTACTGTACTTTTATTATTAAGCATAACCTTGTAGTGCAGCGTGGAGGCACTGAAAGCCGTGCGCTGGTCAAGTCTAGACCACACAGCTAGCTCTTGTGATGGTTAGGTCACAGACTTGCTATGCAAGACTGTGGAGTGTTATTTACAAAGGCGGATTCAAGTTCGAAGTGCAACAACTGATGCTGGCTTGGTATAGCGCAT
>NZ_CAKMAA020000081.1 GCF_924101635.2 Candidatus Nitrotoga sp. HW29
CCTGGGCCGATGCGCGCAGCTTTGAGATGACGTCCGATCCCGAGTACACCGCGCGCCATCCCGGCGCGCGCTGAGCGGCGATGGACACCGTCACTGATGACCATCGGTCACGACCCACAGCGCGAGCAACTCGAACTGTTCCATGCCTTCTCCGGCGAGCTGCCAGCACGCGATGCGCAAGACCTGATGGCCTACCCGTTCTTTTCGCTGGCCAAAAGCAAGCGCACGGTGCCCATCGACTTCCGCACCAGCAGCGTGACCGTGCGAGTCGAAGGTACGGCCGAGCATGGCCTGGCGACGATATGGGATGCCGACATCCTGATCTGGGCTGCCAGCCAGATCATCGAGGCGCGCGATGCGGGAATTCGCTCGTCGCGACTCATGGCGGCCACACCTTACGAGATCCTGCGTTTCATTGGTCGTGGCACGTCGCTGCGCGATTACCAGCGCCTCAAAGCTGCGCTGGATCGCTTGCAGTCCACCAGCGTCGCCACCTCCATTCGCCAACCGAATGCGCGGCGCCTGCATCGCTTCTCCTGGATCAACGAATGGAAGGAACGCGCGGACGGCCAAGGCCGGCCGCTGGGCATCGAACTGATCCTGCCGGACTGGTTCTACGCCGGTGTGTTCGAAGAGAACCTGGTGCTGACCATCGACGCCAACTACTTCCGCCTGACCGGCGGTATAGAGCGCTGGCTGTACCGCTTGGTGCGCAAGCACGGTGGCTGGCAGCGCGAAGGCTGGCGCTTCGATTTCCCTCACCTGCACCGCAAGTCCGGCAGCCTGGCGCGCTTCACCGACTTTGCCTACGACCTGCGCTGCATCGTGGCACGGCAACCCTTGCCGGGCTATACGCTCGCCATTCTGCGGCCGAGGTACGGGCCGGAGGTGCTGACATTCCAAGCTGTGCCGTCTACGGCACCGCTGCGACCCGGTGGCATCTTCGGTGCCAGTGCAGTGCCTGTGGACAAACTGTGAATACGCTCGTGCTATCGGGAGTGGGAATCCTCGTGCTATCAGGAGTAGTACTGTCGTGCTATCAGGAGTACGGACGCGTCGAAAAGCCTTGTGCATCAATTGATTCGGTGTTTCCTAACTTAAAGTCTAACTTAAAATCTATAAAACTAACGATAAGAAGACCCCGCGCTCTGTGGATAAGTCGGCGAGCAGGAGGCAGCGCATCATGATCATCGCGCTTTTGAACCAGAAAGGCGGAGTCGGCAAGACAACCCTCGCCACACACATCGCCGGTGAGCTGGCGATGCAAGGTAGCGCAGTTATCCTGATCGATGCCGATCCCCAAGGTTCGGCACTCGATTGGACACAGCGCCGTAGCCAGAACAGTTTGCCCAGGTTGTTCGGTGCGGTCGGTCTGGCTAGGGAAACGCTGCATCAGGAAGCGTCAGAACTCGCCCGGCGCTGCGATCACATCGTGATCGATGGCCCGCCCCGAATTGCCGCCATCGCGCGCTCCGCGTTGCTCGCAGCAGACCTGGTGATGATTCCCGTGCAACCCAGTCCTTACGACGTGTGGGCCAGCGCCGAGATGGTGTCGCTGATCCGCGAAGCGCAGGTGTTCCGGCCAGCGCTGCGCGCGGTCTTCGTCATCAACCGGCGTGTCAGCACCACGGTGATCGGGCGCGAAGCTCGCGGTGCGCTTGCCGATCAACCACTACCCTCGCTGTTGTCGGAGGTTCGGCAACGCATCGTGTTCGCCGACAGCGTGGCCGCTGGCCGACTTGCTCGCGAACTCGACGCAGACAGCATCGCTGCACACGAGATCGCGGCGCTCGCCGATGAAGTGTTGAGGATGGCGCAATGAAGAACATCAAACGGGTTGCCATTGGTGCGCGTCCGCCTGCCAACCCGCATGCCGATGCATGGGTGCGCCAAGGCGACGGTGCCGACATCGGAAAAACCGATCTCTATACCGCCCGGCTGACCATCGACGTGACGCCGGCGCTGCGCGCCCGCATCAAGGTTGAAGCCTTTACACGAGGCATCACAGTGGCCGAGATGCTTCGTGCATTGCTGGAACATGAATTCCCGGAGAAGCAGCTGTGAGTGCGCTGTCGCAAGCGGCCAGCAACACGCCACCCGTACCACGTCCCGTGCTATCAAGCGTCACGAACAACACGTCCCTGACGCGCGTGTCGCTGGCGTTCGTTGAACGACGGATCAACCTCTATCTGCGCTTCGGACATCCAATGCGCGAGCTGCGGCTGGACCGCTGGCGGCGCTGCGCAATGTTTCCTCCTGCCTCAGTGTTCTGCCGCGTGCGCTGGGAGTCCAACGATTACGGCACGACGCGTTGGCAGCTCATGGTGCTGCAAACCCGTACGCCGCTCGATGCGGTGCAACGCATCGCCGGCATCCAACCCGGTGCGCGCCTGCTGCTGCACGCCGAAGGCGAACAGCAAGTGCAGTCAATCCTGCCGCAGATCGACGCCATCGAAGCACTCGGCATCAATCCGGCAGCGGTGTCGCCCGCGTACTGGCGCACATTGGGCAACCGGCTGTCTGCGCGCCTCCCACTACCGGTTTACACGGTCAAACAGCATGCCGCTTACCTTGCGGGCGAGGTGCTGCGATGAACGCTCGTCGCGTTGTAGTCGCGCTGCTCACCAGCCTCGGCGTCGCTGTGCTTGCTTGGCCGTCGGTGCATACACCCGTTGCACGCATCATCTACAACCCCAGCGACAGCGTACCGCCTGGCTGGTATCGCATCGTCCCGCCCGACTCGCTGCACGTCGGCAGCATCGTGCTCGCCCGGCTTCCGGCAGACGCCGCCGCACTGGCTGCGCAGCGTGACTACCTGCCTGAGCACATCCCGCTGCTCAAGCGCATCGGCGCGATGTCACCGCAGCAGGTGTGTATCGAGAAGCACATCGTTCGCATCGACGACATGCCGGTGGCCGGCGTCCATGTAACAGATGGCCGTGGCCGTCCACTGTCGGCATGGCAACAATGTCGACGGCTTCACGATGGTGAACTGTTCCTCCTCAGTGCAACCAATCCGGCATCGTTCGACAGCCGGTACTTCGGTCCCGTTGCTGTCTCCGCTGTGATCGGCAGCGCGCAGTCCTTAGGGACGTGGGACACGCCATGAACGTGCAGCGCTACGTACTGATCTTCGTGCAGTCTCGCTGCACATCGTTTGCACCATGGCCTGCGGCAGCGGTGCTTCACCCGTGCAGACAATCGCAGCCTGATCTTCGGAGCCGGTCGCGTCAGCGATCGGAAAAGGCGGAGGGCAAGATAAAAGGGGCGGCACGTACCCGGCCGCAATGTCAGTCTGCACGTGGGTTGGGCACGGCACGGCGGCTTGCAGCCGGTGTGCCGTCATGGCGCGCAAAGCCGGATGGGCTCAAGGTTTCCCGCGTGCTGTCTTCGACGCGGTATGCCAGCCTACGATGGAGCTTGTGTCATGGCCTCGCGTGACGATGAGCGTTTTCGTATCAAGCCAGGGGCACCTAAACGCCCGGATGGATCGCAATGCGGCCAGCGCGCACAGCGCTTTGTCTCGAAAGTCCTGAAGCAGGTCTCGAAGGCTGGAGTGAAGACCTCGGGGGCGCGCGGTGCGCGTCCCGCATCGACTTTTGGACGGGGCCGCGTGGCTTCCGGTTTGGCTGGCCGAACGCTTGGAGCCAACGCGCGACGTGTGACCATCAAGTCTCGTTTTGTGGTGCTGAAGAAGGCTGGCGCTAATTCCATCTCTACGCACCTGCGCTACATCGAGCGCGATGGCGTGACGCGTGATGGAGAGCGAGGACAGGTCTACAGCTCCGAGACCGACACGGCTGATCTCAAGGCCTTCGAGGAACGCGGTAAGGGCGACCGCCACCAGTTCCGATTCATCGTCTCGGTGGAGGATGCCGGGGAGCTGGAAGACCTGCGCGGTTACACGCGCAAATTTATGCAGTGCATGACCACCGACCTGGAAACCCGGCTGGACTGGGTGGCTGTCGATCACTGGGATACCGACAACCCGCACACGCACATCGTGCTGCGCGGGCGCGCCGGCGATGGTCGAGGAAAGGGTCAAGACCTGGTGATTGCGCCGGACTACATGGCCCACGGCATGCGCATACGCGCCAGCGAGCTGGCGACCGAATGGTTGGGGCCACGTACTGAATTAGATAACCGGCAAGGACTACTGCGGGAAGTCGAGCAGGAGCGGCTGACGAGCCTAGACCGGACGCTGTTGCAGCAGGCCACTGGGGATATCGTGGATCTGACCCAGCAGCCCAACGACCGACAGCGCCAAACCGTTCTGCGTGCCCGGCTGCAGCGGCTGGAGGCGATGGAACTGGTCGGGCGCATCGACGCGAACCACTGGCGACTATCCCCAAACATGCAACAGACATTGACCACCATGGGCGAGCGCGGCGATATCCTGCGCACGATGCACAAAGCCTTGCGGGGCCAGCAGCGGGAGTTGGTACTGGAAACAGCGCCAGCAATACCTGTATTCGGCCGCATCGCCGCCAAGGGTCTGGCCGACGAACTCAATGACCGGAGCTATCTGGTGGTTGATGGCATCGACGGCCGCGCGCACTATGTTCGCCTGCCGGTTGGCGCTGATCTGGCCGCACTGCCGGTGGGTGGCATCGTGGAAGTAAAGCCGGCCGGACGGGAACGAGCGGTAGATCGCAACATCGCGGGTATCGCGCGTGAAGGTCTTTACCGCAGCGTTGACCATCTTGCTCAGCTTCGACAAGAAGGTGCCCCAGACCCACAAACTGCGGTCGATGCCCACGTGCGCCGACTCGAAGCGCTGCGCCGCTCAGGGGTCGTGGAGCGCATGGCCGATGGGGTTTGGCGGGTGCCGCCTGACTTCTTGTCACGCTCGCACGCGCACGATACGCAGAGGACCGCAGGAGGTACCATCGAATTGCGTTCGCACCTGTCTATCGAACAGCAAGTACGCGCCCAAGGCGCAACATGGTTGGACCATCAAATGGTGGGCGACGCGAGGGAACTGTCGCCACGAGGCTTCGGTGTCCAGGTGCGTGATGCATTGCAAAGCCGAATCGATTTCCTGGTCGAGCAGGGCTTGGCCGAGCGGAGCGGCTCGCGTGTAGTTTTAGTACGCAACTTGCTATCCACCTTACGCGACCGGGAATTGGCTGCTGCGGGCAAAGTGATCCAGCATCAGACAGGGCTGGTCCACCGCCCGCTGCGCGACGGCGTACGCGCAAACGGAATCTACCGCCGCTCAGTTCAGCTCGCCAGCGGTCGCTTCGCGATGCTGGACGACGGCATGGGATTCAGCCTGGTGCCGTGGAAGCCAGTGGTTGAACAGCGGCTGGGGCAGCAGGTATCGGCCATCGTGCGTGGGTCATCTGTCACCTGGGATATCGGGCGGAGGCAGCTTGGCCGGTAGGCGCAGGGCAATTATTAAAATGATGGCCACCGTTGCTTGCAACGCATGCACAGCTACCTTCTTACCTCAAAGCGCAGATAATCCGATAGCCGCTTCGACTCGGTAATCTCAACGTGAGATAGCAGCAGATACTTCCACGGTTTGGTGCCAACCTCGACGGCTTGGTCTGACGCGTGCTTGCACCAACGCGCCACTGAATTCGCCTTGGTCTGCATCTCCTGCGTGTTGACGTCGGTCCGAGCACGCGTCAGACCAAGCCGTCGAGGAAGCTGGGACACTGCATAAGCTTGCCAAACTCCAAACCCTGCACTCCGTAAATCAATCCCTATCTCTACCTCCTTGTCGCAAGCCTCGGCATAGGACATAGGATTAAACCCTTCATAGATGTCAGGCAACAACCGCAATCCATATTGCTTCACATATCGGTTGGACTGGATATCTGCTTTGTGTTTATCAAAGCGCACATCTGGGTTTAATCCCGTCATGCCGACATATACGCAAGGCTTGCCTGAGATGTAGCCAGGGTTACATTTTTTGAACTTACCCTCAAACAGCACGTCATTGGACAGCTCAATAACATAGACATGGTAGTGAATGCGGCGGGACATTTTTTAGTCAGTGTTTTTCTTGTCCGATACCCATAACAATATTCCCCAGCACGCCAATAAGGGTCTCCATGCCGTTCACCAACATTTGGGTTTGCTCAGAGTTGGGTTTATCCATGTCAATCATGGCAAGGGTTTCGTCCAATGGCAGTTCCCCATATTTCATTTTGTAATGCGCCAGATTAACTGCCAACAGTCTTGCGGTCTCAGCAATGTCCTGCTTACTCGCTTTTTCAATTAACTGGTCAGCAAGATTGTAGTAGTGTGCAAGCTCCACCAAATCGGTCATAACGGTTCTCCAAAAATGAAATCGCACTTTACCCGAGTTCTGCTCCTGGCAGCCTTTCTAATATTTGCTAATACATCTAGCGCAGACTCACTATACGGACGCATTGTAGGCATTGCTGATGGCGATACCGTGACTGTCTTGGATGCCACCAACACTCAATGGAAAATCCGCCTAATGGGTATTGATGCGCCTGAGAAAAAACAGGCATTCGGTCAAAAGTCCAAAGAGCATCTTTCCTCGCTGGTGTTCAATAAGCAGGTGACGGTTGAATACAGCAAGCAGGACAAATATGGTCGCACTGTGGGCAAAATTTTGGTGGATGGTACAGATGCCAATCTTCAGCAGGTGAAAGCGGGTCTAGCTTGGCACTACAAGAAATACCAGAAAGAGCAATCCATAGAAGACCGCACAAACTATGCTCAGGCTGAGGAACAGGCACGTACAGAAAAGCAGGGGTTATGGATTGATCCTGACCCAACCCCACCGTGGGACTGGCGGCATCAGCGTAAATCGAAGCGGTAGGGGGCACCCTGCTTGGTTGGACCCATAGATGCCTTATTTACTTGCAGCGTGATCTGCCTTGAGAGAAAACTATTTTGCACGAAGGTAGGCAAGCCAATCAGCTATGAATAGCTAGTTCGACGGACGGGCATAGAATTTTTGACTAATTCCCATCGTGGTTAAGGCTATGGCGAGGTAAATAATATGTGTGGCCGATTCGCACTGAAAGAAAGTCCCAAGAAGCTCAGCGAATACTTTCAGCTGAGTGGCGACCTGGAATTCTCACCTTCTTGGAACATTGCCCCATCGTCTCGCATCTGTTCCATCACTGCTGATGTGGAAGGTATCAGGCATCTCCACAAGATGCGCTGGGGCTTGATTCCGTCGTGGGCAAAGGACGCCACAATAGGCAACAAACTCGCCAATGCACGGGGCGAAACCGTTGCAGAGAAGCCATCATTCAGGTCAGCCTTCAAGCATCGGCGCTGCCTCATCCCCGCATCGGGCTTCTATGAATGGAAAACAGAGAATGGCATCAAGCATCCGTGGTATGTCAGTCTCAAATCCGGTTTCCCCTTAGCTTTCGCCGGTCTATGGGAGATATGGCATCCTGAAGATGGTGAGCCCATTAAAAGCTGTTGCATCATCACAACCGCAGCGAATTCGCTCATGGAACCGATCCATGACCGTATGCCCGTGATCCTGAATCCAGAACAATGGACTACCTGGCTGTCTCCACAAGAACAGCAAACCGCTAAACAGCTCCAAATGATTCATCCGTGTGAATCTGATTCCCTGCAAGTCTGGTCGGTCAACCGCGAACTCAATCGAGTTGGATTACGAGATGATGCCGGACTAATAGAACCCCTACCAAACATTGCTTGACCTGCACTTATGATTATTGTTACGATAATCATATGAAACAAGCCAACTCAAAATCACCAACACGCGGCGGTACGCGTTCTGGTGCTGGCCGTAAAGTCGGCTCAAGTCCGTATGGTGAAAACACAAAGCTCATGCGTATCCCGGAAAGTATAGTCGACACGGTTATGGATGTCCTTGCCGCCTGCAAAGCTCAACGGCTAGGGGCACGCTTCAAAAATGACATTTTATACCCGGCCTTGGATAGCCAGCCCATCCGCGTGCCCCTGTTTAGCCATAAAGTGCCAGCCGGATTTCCGTCCCCCGCCGATGATTACATCGAAGCCAGGTTAAGCCTGGACCAGCACCTGATCACAAACAAGGACGCAACCTTCTTTGTGCGCGCCAAGGGCAACAGCATGATTGACGCTGGCATCTTTGATGGAGATTTGCTCGTAGTCGATAAGTCCTTGACGCCCTCATCTGGCAACATCGTCATTGCCATAATAGATGGCGACTTGACGGTGAAGCGTCTTGTCCTGCGGGACAACAAGACCATCCTCAAACCAGAAAATCCACGTTTCAAAGAGATTGAACTCAAGGACGGACAGGAGCTGCAAGTGTGGGGAGTAGTGACCTCCACAGTGAAGAAGTTCATCTGATAGCGAACCATGGCACTCGCCCTCATCGACTGCAACAATTTTTACGTCTCTTGCGAGCGCGTCTTCCAGCCCAAACTTGAAGGCAAACCAGTCTTGGTGTTATCCAATAACGATGGCTGCGTCGTCTCCCGTTCCAATGAAGTAAAAGCACTTGGTCTCAGGATGGGCGAGCCATGGTTCAAGTTGGAGAAGCTGGCCAAACAGCATGGCATCGTTGCGTTCTCAAGCAATTACACGCTCTACGACGATTTATCCAAGCGTGTAATGTCCATTCTTTCCACGTTCTCTCCCCGTCAGGAAATCTATTCGATTGACGAGTGCTTCCTTGATCTTGATGGCTTTAATCCGCTATTGTTGATGGCATACGGTAAGACGATGCGGCAGACTATCATGCGTAACGTCGGTATTCCCGTCTGTGTAGGTATCGCTGATACCAAGACGCTAGCCAAACTGGCTAACCACTGTGCCAAGAAGGGATTTGCTGGTGCGGACGGCGTGTGTGACTTCGGCCTGCTGGATGATGCCCAACGTAGTGAGCTCTTTGCCAGCATTCCGGTCGGAGATATTTGGGGAGTTGGGCGGCGCATCTCCGAGGGACTCCTTGCCATGAAAATAAAGACCATTGAAGACTTGCGCACGGCCAGTCTAAAGCGAATCCGTAGTCAGTTCTCGGTCGTTCTGGAGCGCACTGTGCAGGAACTCAATGGCGTCTCCTGCATCCAGCTGGAAGAAATAGGCAAGCCACGGCAACAGATCATTGTTTCCCGCTCCTTCGGCACCATGGTGACGGGACTGGATGACCTGTCGGAATCTATTGCCTACTTCACCACACGGGCAGCCGAAAAACTGCGTCGAGACGGCTCGGTTGCTGCCAGCATTTCAGTTTATATCCATACCAATCCGTTCAAGACTGAAGCGCCTCAATACAATGGGGCCATCACAGTGTCATTGAATCAACCCAGCGATGACACGATGGAACTCATCGGTGCTGCGCTCATGGGCTTGAAGGAAATCTATCGCAGTGGCTTTCACTACAAAAAAAGCGGCGTGCTGTTGATGGGTCTACAGAGCAAAGCATCAGTTCAAGCCACGCTATTTGATGACACTGAAAGGCAAACCAAGTCAGTAAACATGATGCGCACTCTGGATGCGATCAATAAGAAAATGGGAAAGGGGAGCGTAACCTTGGCCGCATCTGGCTTAAAGCATCGCTGGGCAATGCGGAGGGAGAGGCAGTCTCCGAACTACACCACCGACTGGTTTGAATTGCCGGTAGTAGAGTAGACACCCTTGATTACGCGATCCTTGAGCTCTTTCCCGGCCTTGAAGTGTGGCACATACTTAGCTGGCACTGTAACTCGTTCGCCAGTTTTTGGATTACGTCCAATGCGCGGCGGTCTGTAATTCAATTTAAAGCTGCCGAAGCCACGTATTTCAATACGCCCACCATTCGATAGTGTAGTGGCCAGTGCATCAATGATTTCCTTGACTATGCTTTCTACATCTTTAATTTGAAGTTGAGGATGCAGGTCGGCTAGGTGTGATATTAGATCAGAGCGATTCATGCTTGTGCCTTTACTAACTGGTAATAGTTCACGGCTGCAGAACATCCTCTTTGCCGTAAAAAGCAGACTATTTAGCAAAGACGGAAGCAAGCAGTTCGTTAGTGGCCTTGAAGTGCGGTACATATTTCGCAAACACTTCTACTCGTTCGCCCTTTGTTGGATTACATCCAATGCGCGGCGGTCGGTAGCTCAGTGTAAAGCTGCCAAAGCTGTGTAGCTCAATATGCCCACCATTCGATAGTTTAGTGGTCAGTGCATCAATGGATTGCCATGACTAATTATTATCGGCATCTTTGATTATTAGTTGAGGGTGTAACTAGGCTAAGCGTGATATTAGGTTGGCGCGGTTCATATCCTGTGGCTGAGGTTGGTTATGTAGCGGAACTCACATCATCAAAGAAGCCAGCCGAAATCATCATCTAGTGTTAATGCCTCGGCTAACTAGCTCAGGTAAACATATCACCCTGCACTCCGACGATCTTGATAATTAGATACTCAGAAGCTGACTGTCGTGACGGTCAGCAAACGACAGATGGAAATGGTCATTTCGTTTGCTACGAGAGGCTTCTTTTCGGCCATAGCGGACAATCGTGCATCGAGACGACAATGACTGCTCTTCAAGTCTGATGGAGTCGCTCATAGGTTATCTGTTGCCGTCGTCCGCAAGTGTCGCAGATTCGCGGAAACCGTTATAGATGCAGAAATGCTGTATCAGGGACTAAGCTCTTCGGATAAGGAACAAATAAAGGGGCTCAAGGCCCCTTTTCTAGCTCGTGCGTTCCGGTTCCCCAATGCTCTTCAGAAGGGCATTGTACTGATCTCGATCAGATACGTAGATTTTGTCGAGAACGAAGTTTGCAAGCTTGGGAATCTCTGGGATTTCAACCGGTTTGATGCTCCGGTCAAAAATTGATTCCAGGTGAGACAATTCATTGTTTAACCGAGTGGTTAGGGCAATAGCTGCATCGTCGTCGCCAAAAAACTTCTTGAACCTTTCTAGTGCATCGTTCTTGTCATCACGATAGGGATACTTATAGAACAGAAAGGCTTCAAGAAATTTTCTCAAGTTGTTGCCGAAAGAATAAAATGGCTCGTGATTGGTCTTAGCAAGTTCTTGATCCCGGCACTTGTAAATTTGATGGAAGAGATAGTTGAATTCTGTGATGTAGTCTCTAAGGTAAGAGGGCATCAAAGCTATGTTGCTTGAAGCCCCATTGCGTTCAATCATGAGGTGCTGATGTCCACCATGATTCTTTTCATTGGGCAGCGAGATATTCTTGAGGTATTTCAGAAAGTCCAGATTGTGTGTTGATATGAATAACTGTTTATATCGGTAGCGATTAGAACCATCTGGATTTTTGATTGGCTTTGCAATCAGGCTCTCAATCAAGCTGAACAGGAAGAAAATATGATTGCCATCCAGGCTTGAAATTGGATCATCAATATAGATGATAATGTCTTTTCCTTGGCTGTCTGGCTCTTCTAATTTGGCAATGAAGTAGCAGAAAGCAATTAAACTGCATTCGCCTTCGCTCAGGTTGTATGCAGACTTACCATCCCTCATGATCTGAAATTTGACTGCGGTTTTATCTGGGGTGTCTAGTGCTTCAAGCTTGATACCGTCATGGCCAAAGAAATGATTCAAGAGAACATTGACTCTATCAGCCCCTTTCCGCTCATCTTTCTGTTTCCCGCGAAGTGCTGTGACTTCACTTTCCTGCGTGCCGATTTCTTTCTCTGCTCCGTTAAATGTTGTATTGGCAGTTTCAGCAGCAATCTTCAATCCAGCTATGCGTCTGATCTCTGCATCATATTCAATCCTGGCAATGAAAGAAGCAACATCTGACAAGCGCAATGATTCCCTTGCTGCGGCCTTGTCTTTTTCTAGCGTTTGCGATCGACTATTGCTCTTGGTTATCAATGAACTGATGGTTTCAACATGCACCACAATTTCCTTGGCATCATGCTTAAATTCGGGTACTGCAACGATCCGGAAGAGACTACTTTTCCGTACTTCAAGGGCAGTTTTGAGTGCATCTAGATCCTGCTTGTAAATCTCAAGTGCATTATCAAGAGCCTTTCTGCTTGCTTCAAAACCAGCCCGTTCTTCAGCATAGAACTTTTCGCCGGTAAGAGTCACAAAGCCGGGGATGGCTCTAATTTCAGCGGCAATAGAGGCAATGCAGGTGTCAATTGAAGACTCAAGATGGGAAGATTCTTTGCTGAAATGGGAGTCCAGAACTTGCCAAATGTCATGTGGTAATTCTTGGCGACAGAATGCGCAGGTGTCGCGTTTCTCCTTATGTAGAGGAATGCCGTCTTTAACCCACAATTGAAGGACACTGTCATTCAATAGTTCTTGAATTGGTTGTGTCGGCGCAATGGTACGGCTGAGAAGATTTTCAGTTACTTCTTTGATGCTTTCGATCTTTAGGTTGATGCTTACAGAGCCAACAATATCTGGCAGTGCTTCTTGTTTCAGAAGCGTAATCTTCGCTGCCTGTTCTTCAGTTGTCAGAGACTTAAAGTCCGGCTTTCTAGTGGTCTCGATGTCCCTTTTTATGGTGTCTATGTTATAGACGGGAGATCCGTACTCCCGGTTTTTCTTTATGTTGTCGTTCGCATGTGTTCGCAATTTGCTGTCAAGCAAGTCAGACGCATTTTTATGATTGTCTTTGGTGCGATCTTTTTCATTGCGTTTCGTCTCAAGTTCGTATCTATTGATTCGGCCCTCAAACAGTTTCAAGCGGCGTATTTTACGTAGGGGTCCTGGAAATAGGCCCTGACACGTTCAGGTTTGCTGGAAATAGTGTTCATGTGCTCCTCGGTGGCGGCTTGCAGTTTGGCCTTTGTCCGCACGGGTACCTTGCTGCGGATAGCGTGTTTAAGATCGGCATTGAGCCGTTCTTCGGGATTGAGTTCAGGGCTATAACTTGGCAGGTAAAACACTTCCATTTGTGCTTTGTGCTCCGCCAGCCAAGTCTTCACAGGCTTGCAGTGATGCACGCTGAGGTTATCCAGAATCAAAAACACTTTACGTCCGGCGTCCCTGACAAGTGACCCGAAGAATTCGATCAGCCGTTCATGATTGAACGCCCCATCGATGATCATCCAACGTGCCTTACCCTGGTTGGTGACGCTGGCAATCATCGACAGCTTCTGCCGCGTCCCACCCACCGCCATGGTCACCGGCGTCTTTCCTCGGGGAGAGAAGCTGCGGCCTCGTACATCGGTATTCACCACCGCCGTTTCATCGCCCCAGTGGATTTCACCCGCTTCGCTTTTGGCGCGCTCGGCGATGGCGGGATACGTGTCATCCAGCCATGCTTGCACTGCCGCTGGTGATTGCTCGTAGGCCCGCTTGATCGGCTTCTGCGGCGTGAACCCCCAGCGCGCTAAATACTTGCCTACAGAGCGCACGTGCAGCGTGATGCCAAATTCAACGACAATGAGTTGCATCACCGCCGCGCGACTCCACAGAGCAAACTCCATCTTCAGCTGCTCGGGGCGTTTGTCACAGATGATGCGCTGCACCTTCTCCTCCTGCTCGACCGTGAGCGCGCGATCCTCACCACTGCGCCGTCCACGCGTACGAGGGGCCAGTGCGCCGATCCCCTCGGCTTCATAACGGGCAATCACCTTGCTCACTGCCGTGTAGCTCAGCCCGATTCCCTCCGCAATCTGCGTCTTCGTCCTACCCCGCTTATGTGCTCGGATCACTTGCCGCCGCCTCTCGTGTTGCTCAGATGGGCTGAGCTTCCTTGCATCGTCTTTGTCCATGCATTTTCGACCCAAACATTAACCTGAAGTTCAATCTATTTGTGGGCCGAATCTATAAGTCCGGCCTTTGACTCGATGCTTCCTAGTTTTGCTTCAACAGTTGTGATGGCGACTTCAATCTCTTTGTTTTTCTCACCAACAATGGCAAATGTCTTGATTTCACCACTGGCTTGATTGACAAGAAAGCTCAGATTGTCCGTAACAAAGTCACGGTTGTAGACCCGGATGTCGTAACTATGGCCAATGATGCCGGCCTGTGTGACTTCCCCCTTATCACCATAAACGGTGAAGGACGGGGTGCTGTAGTTTATGGGGATTCTAGCCGTTTCAAGGGCTCTGAAGATGCGAGAGAGAGTAGTCTTACCAGAATAGTTCCGCCCATAGATGACGTTCAGGCGCTTGAAATTCTGAATATTGCCGGCATTGTCCCGGAGGCTCTTCTTCCAACTGAGGCCGCTAAAGCTACCGAAGTTGCTGATGTCAATATGAGTAATCACTGTTGTCCTCTGTTGGTCAGGCGTTTACTTCGGGATACATATTGGAGAATCGGATCAGGCTATCCTAGTCCGTGTGCATATACAAGACATCTAGGGAGCCGTAGCCTTCCAGGTCAGTTAGATTCATTTGTCATACTTTGCGCATTTCTGTGAAAGATGACCAAGTGCGGTTGGAATACAATTATGCGGTTCTTCCCTTTACCGAACGCGTGCAAGGAAATGCTAGCAGCTTACAATGTTAAACTCGTGTAATGTAAATGATGGAGAAGGGGCGGAGTTTCAGACATGTCGAATAGTTCACCTGTTGCACATGCATATAACATTGACTTCGCCTTGCACACCCTTGGTTGGAAGGCTTTTCAGGATCTCTGCTCACAAATATGTGCAGAGACACTAGGGCGCATCGTATCCATTTACAGAGAAGCTCAGGATGGCGGTCAAGATGCTGTGTTCTTACTTCCCGCAGACAAGGGAGTCCAAGAGGCTACGATCCAATGTAAGTTCTGCGGCAAGTCAGACCAAAGGCTGAAGCTATCTGACATCACAGCCGAACTTTCTAATGTCAAAGAGCTAGTTGGCCAAGGACGCGCGCACACCTACTACTTTTTGACGAGCATGGGGGTTGATGCTCCTATTGCAGCTCAGATTCGTGATCAGTTGCGTGAGTTGGGCGTCCATGAACCCCACGTTGAAGGTCGCGAGTGGATCACAGCGCAAATCAAGAATAGCTATCGCCTGCGCGCACTCGTGCCTCGTGTGTACGGACTCGGGGATTTATCCTCCATCGTTGACGAGCGCTCTGCCGCGCAAACCCGCGCTCTACTAGACCACCTGCTTCCTGGCCTGCGGGTCTATGTGCCAACATCAGCGCATCGAACAGCAGTGCGCATACTTGCGGACCACAAGCTCGTATTGCTCATTGGTCAGCCAGCGATCGGTAAGTCCATGCTGGCAGCCATTCTTGCAACGATGGCCATAGACACAGAAGGTCTTGAATGCTTCAAATGTGAAGGTCCCCTGAACCTGCGTCAGCACTGGAATCCGCACGAATCCAAGCGCCTCTTCTGGATTGATGATGCTTTTGGACCTAACCAACTGAGGTACGACTATATCGATGCATGGATTGAGTTCATGCCCAAAGTAAAGGCTGCAATAGAGAAGGGTAATCATTTCATCCTCACCTCACGTACTCACATATGGAACGAAGCATCGCTCAAACTGGGCACACGCAACCACCCTTTGCTGGAAACGAAGAACGCCGTTGTGAACGTTGGCAATCTTGCACCTGAGGAGCGTCAGCAAATCCTGTACAACCATCTCAAAGAGGGCAAGCAGAGCAAGCAGTGGAAGCAATGCATTAAGCCACACCTCTCTGATCTGTCCGATAACTTGAAATTACTCCCTGAGATTGCCAGACGTCTCGGGGAACCAATGTTTACGAAGGGCATAAAACAATTGCCTGACGATCTCATTCGCTTCGTGCATAAGCCACAAGAATATTTGAAGAATACAATCTTTGAGCTTGCCCTGCCGCAGCAGGCAGCGATGACACTTGTTTTCCTAGCACGTTCAAGGCTTCCGGTGTACGACATTGCAAGCGAGGACTGCAAGCTAGTCGCAGATCGGTACGGTACAACAGTGGCGGCGATAACCCAATCTTTGCCGCAACTTGACCAATCGTTCGTCATCAAACGAGAAGAAAACGGTCAACTTTTCTGGGCATTCTTTCACCCCACTTTCGCCGATGCAATCAGCAGTATCCTCAGTGCCAGGCCGGATTTGGTTGACCTCTATCTTGGGGGGGCGAAGATTGAGACTCTCCTTGCAGAGGCTTTATGCGAAGGGGCGGCTACAGTGAAAGATGCTGTCGTCGTTCCAGAAAGCAGTTTTGATACCCTCGTTACGCGTTTGCAGGAAGTTCCGGATGAAGGTCACCTGAACGAGCAGTTGTTCCTGTTTCTCAACAGGCGAGCCACGAACGAAGTGTTCCACGAACTCCTCATTCTAAAGCCGGACTTGCTCACCCGCGAGGGCTCGCCTAGCCCCTGGTCGGCGATCGCCAACCACGCGGAGATTCTCTTCCACGCAAAGGCATACTCGATGGGGCTTTTAGACGAAGATGTCCGCTACAGCACATGCGATATGCTTACTGACGCCGCGACGTACCACCTAGATGTTTCCTTCTTATGGGAGGAGAACATACTGGCCATGTTCAAGCCGCATGAGCTTATGCGGTTTACAGTCAGGCTCGTAGCAATGCTGGAGGACAAAATTCCGGACAAGATTAAAGACCTTAAATGCAACGGTGACGCCGACTCCGATATCGACGATCAGTTCTCCAGTGTGGACTCCTTCGTGAGAAAGATGCAATACATCGCTGAGCAGGACGAGCGTATCGCAGACCGTCTTGGCGACTTGGAGAATGCCATTGAAGTGGCAAAGGCAGAAGTCAAGGCGCGAAAATCTGAAGATGAAAACGACGGTAGTTTCTTCACTAATGTGCCATCAGCGACCCTTGCTAAGGAAACCGCAACCCGCTCGATTTTCAGTGATGTTGATGAGTAGTTCATCCAGGGAAGGAGCCTGACAGCAGTCACCCGGAACAAACATACGCTGCTGTTGGCAGTTTACTGCTACAAAGCGGCCGTTAGGATGGCTTGTAGCCAATGTCCGCAATGGCCGAGAAAAGGACAGTCAGGTTATCGGCCAATGCCGCCATTAGGGGTTGGATGTTGTTACGTCTTCTTTCGGCCAAAGGCGGCCAGTCGGCGGGAAGAACCGGGGTCGGGGAACGTCCGGAGGTCACCACATAGAAGTCATTGGACCACTCTGCCTTCTGGGCCATTTGTGAAAGCACAAAATTCTGGACATGCACTTAATTACCAAATTTCCCTCCTTTGGTGGTCGGCTCTGAATCTTCGGCATTTAACTTAGTTTCGAGCCAGGAGCGATTGCTTGGGGGGGCTTTCTGGCCGAGGAAATTTTGGTCAAGCACCATGAGGAGGGAGCCAACCTTCAGGATGGCAGCTTCGTCATTGTCACCGACCAAAATTTCGGCATTGCCAACAACTTTGCAGGCCTGAGCGTCCATTAGCAGGATGCCGTCAGTCAAGAGGGAGCCGAGCCGCTTGCAGTTGCTGAGTTTCGTGTCGCCAATGGATAGCTCACCGTCCACCAAGCCAAAGATGATTGTCGGTTTTTCCGGGGCGGGCAGTTGACCGCTTAATGGACCCTTCGGTCGGACGAGCTTCCATTCTGTGGTCAGCAACTGCGGCGATTCGAGCAACGACTGATTAAAGTTGCGCTCATCGAACCCTGACTCTTGCCGCCATACGGAACGCCAAGGGCCATCATTCGATGTGCCTGGAATTAGGGAGACTGCAACAACCAACCCCACCGCGCCAACCAGGACAGCCGCTGGCAGGCCGAAAGCAATGACTGCGGTGACGATGACCAAGCCGACATCACGCAAGAACAAAGGCCAGAGTGATGCCAGCTCCAGGATGCGCGCTGCCGGGCGCGGGTCGCTCACCATCTGCTGGTTAATAAACGGGCCGGTATCGCCCAAGATTACCCACCTGGCGCGGCCTTCATCTGCTGTCGCTGCCATCACCAAGCGGCCATGCCTGTCGCTCGGTTGCCAAATATAGTCGCCGACCCAAAGCCATTCGTCGATGTTGGGTTCAGCCCACCACCCATCTCCAGATAAGAGGACACGATTTAGCGGTGACCACACGTCGACCGATGCGCCACGGTTCAGCATTGCGTCGGGATACCAGGCGCGAATATCCGCGGTACGCATTTGCCCGCTATTGTCGGTATTCCAGAGGGGAACGCTCAAGTTGTTGCGCAGGTACGGTTGACCGGTAACCGCCTTAACCCGTGTAGCGACGCCGCCCATGTCGGTATGTTCCCCGACCATTACGACGAGCCACCCGCGCTCGATTGCCAGTTCGCGCAGGTGCTCAAAGCTTGGCGCGCCTTCGTGTTGTACGGGGGCCGTTAGCCAAGGCAGCAACACCAGGCTTCCGGCAGGGATTTCTTCGGCAGTTTCGACCACCTTAGCCGAGATGCCTGCGAACCTGAGCACTTCTTGGTAATTGCGGTAGAAGCGGGCTTCGGGGCTATTCATTTCGCCGGGAAGCAGCACATAGCCGGCATCCGGCATTTTCGGCGGGGTCATCACCCATCCGATAGCGCCTAGAGCCACGACGCCTGACGCCACCCAGAGCGGCAAACCTTTCAGTGCAGGGCGCTCATCACAGGGAGTCAGCAGTGCCAATGCCATCGAGGGAAGTCCCGCAATGGCAAGGAGGCCATAGGGGGAGACCCCAATTTTTTGGGCTACCCAAACCAAGGGAAGAGGGAATAGGGCGAGAGTGGTACGCCACCAAGGATGCCGGGGTTGCACGGCCAGGACCAGAGCCCCGCTCAGCAAGGCAGGCCCGGCGGCTTCCAGGTGCCAGGCAAAGAGCTGATTCGCGGCGATGGCTTCTAGTGACGCCGCGTAGCTTGTCTGCAGGCCCAGGACAGCAATCGCCAGGAGGCGGTTATGGGGTGCGATGGCCACGGCCGCTAGGGCGGCAGTCACGAAGGATGCAGACAGGACGCCACCGGCCACCCCGATGAAAAGGCTCACGCTCACCAGCAAGGCAATTAGGCGCCCACGTCCGCTTGCGCAGCTCACCACGGTGATGGCGATTAGTAAGGTGGCGAGCAATGTCCACGGTGCTTGCTCCGGGAACACAAAAGCCGATATTCCGAGGAGCGCGGCAATCCTGTAGCGCATGCTATTTCCCATAGAGCACGTTCCAGGTCGAGCCAAGGCCGCTCATCCGGCGTTCGTGCAGTAGCTCGATGGCGAGCAGCTTGCCATCGCCGGTAGTCCTCCAGCTCACAAGCCACTCAATCATGTCTTCACCCAACAGGCGGCTAGTACATTGCGTCAACTTGCCGGTGGCAGGGCAGTGCTTCGCAATGAAGTCGCCGGCTTGGTCACGTAAGGCACGAAAATTTGCTGTGGTGGCGTCGTCATCCTCAGGCTGCCCGAATTTACCGGTCAACTTTTGTTCCCCGTTCTCTAGGACCATGAAGGCTGGCAGAGTCACTATTCCGCGTTGAGCGCGAACCAAGGTAGCAGGCATCAACGGAGGTCGGTCTTCGCCCATGAATACTGATGACAGCAGACGCTCACGCAGGCGACCAATGGACGATGGATAAATGCCTTCCCAAATTTCGCCGACCGCATCGTCCGTGAATTGGTCGGCAGCAAAGCCGATGGTCAGTAGGCCGCTTTCGCGGGGCAGCTTCGTGGGCCGCAGTGTATAAGTCTGGAGGAATTGGTCAGCGGCATAGGCGTTCAGCAGCGACGTGCCTCTGGGCGCAGTGACTACACGAATTTCCCGACCAAGCACCGGGCTGCGGCCGCCCAGAAAGGAGCCAGAACTACTCTTCATGCCGTCAAAAATACTCAGGCCGATACTGCGCTGAGTAAACAAACCCCATTCGTTGAGCCACGCCAGCACTGGGGGGTGGGTGGCCTGTTCGGGAGAAAATAGAATAGCCAAGTCGCCGCCACGGCGGAGATGGTCCAGCATATCCTGGTACTTCGGTAGCTGCACGGCAGAGGGTTCAATGAGTAACCAGCGTTTGGCCGTGCTTAGAATTGGAATCTCTGTTCCAGGCGTAGAGGCCAAGGGCATCAAGCCATATTTGCCCATCGCCGAAACGATGCGCGAATAATTGCGCTCGCCTGGTGCCAGGATTTGCTTCAAGAACTCAAGCCTGGCGTACGGACCAGCTGCAACCCGCAGGCCAAAGTCGCGACCATCTTGATGCGACGTCCAGGAGACCGCCCCCACGGCCAGCCCGGCGGAAAGTGCACCACCCAGGACAAAACCAAGCACTGGCGCCATAAGGCGGGATGGAAAGACCATCACCAAACAGGCCAGCACACCAAGGGCGATGGCAGCGCCGCTCAAAATGAAAAGCTGCATCGGGTGTTCAAGCGCGCCGACCAGACCGCGCAGCATCTGACTGTATTGTTCACGGAAAATCGAGAAGTTCGACCAGGGCGTACTATCGAGCAGGATCGCGACAGCGCCTTTTCCGTGGGAAACCGCAACCACCGCCGAATGATTGAAGAAACGTTTCGTTAGCTCCGGCACAAATGACCCAAAGCGATTCGCACGAGAATAATCCCCAGACTCTGCGAACGAAGGCCCGTAGGTCATCAACTCAACCCCCATCGCCGGAATGCGCTGGAAGCTCGCACCTGTCTGCCAAGCGAATTGGCGGCCGTGAGCGTCGATGCGCCCAAGAAGTCCGCCGGCCTTTGGCACAGTAGCAAGCGTTGGCATCCCAATGGGGTTGTAGGCCGCATCGGAATTTATACTGACTCCAAAATGCTTCGCGAGCAGAGTGTTAGCGTGTTGCGTGGTGTCGTAGAGGTCAGTGTGGTCCGCGACCACTAGGAGCCTGCCCCCACGCTCTACCCATCCGGCCACCTGCGAGGAGAACTCAGTGGATAGCGGTTCTGCCGGCATTTTGATGACCAGCAGGGAGTCGGTGCCCGGCAGCGGTTGATTCTCGCTCACCAAGATGCTGCTTTTGCCGACCAGATTCCCGGCTTTCTGGAACAGCTGCGTGTACGTGTAGTTGGCCGAGCGCCCGAAATCATCGGGGCCGAAAGAGGCCTGGACGGTTTCCCATTTACCATGACCTTCATCAAAAACTACTTCGGAGATCGGTGCATGGGGCAGGAGCGCGACTATTGCAGCGCCGACCAGGGCTGGAATTGCGATCCACTTGAGCAGAGGAGCGTCGCTTGTCTGGATATTGGTGAACCATCCGGCCAGTGCTGCTGGCGCTAGAGCAAACACCACACGCGCAACTGGATTGGTGAACAGGCTTGGTCCGACCCAATACCCCGCCGCTAGGTCGAGAATGAGTGCGATGCCAATTGGTAGGACGAGTAGGGTGAGTCGCGAGCGGGTGGAAATTGCCCGGAAGAATATGATGCCGGGCACCCATGCTGAGGCGATCAGATAGGAGAATGACGCGAGTGGTATCTTTAGCAACTCGGTGGCTGGTAGCGATTGGCAGATGGGGTAGAGAACTGCTGCGCTGGTAAGTAATCCGAGGCTAATCAGGGTAGGTTGGCCAAGCCCACTCATCGCAAAAACAAGAGGTATTGCGAGCAGCAGCAGTTGTGGTCCAGTGACCACGGTGGCGACGCTCAACAGGGCCAGGAGACCGCGTTTAGACCAAGCTAGCCGTAAGGGTGCAGCGGGGAGTAGAAGTGCGACAATCCACACTGAAATTGGATTCGCGTCCGTCAGCGCTAGCGCACCGGAGGCCGCGAGCAGCAGACCCCAAAAAGCAAAAGCCCGACCGACAGGCCGGGCTTCGCACAGGTCGGAGTCTGTCAACGGCAGCCGACGGAGCACCCAACAGAGCAACCAACAGAGCAACCGCTAGAGCAACCGCTAGAGCAACCGCTAGAGCAACCGGTGGAACAGTAGTCGGAGCGTTCAACGACGATGCCCCTGCCCTGCGAGCCAACAGTGTTAACCGCCAGCCTTTCCAAGGTAGCGTTTTCGGCAACCGGAGCGGCGATAACGAACTTGGAGTCGGCAGAGCCAAGGCCGCTAATTTCAGTAGCAGTAGCGGTCTGAGCCTTGGAAACCAAGCCAGATGCAGATGCGTTGAAAGAGACAACGCAAACCGCTGCAAGTAGCGCAGCTTTCACTAATTTCACGATATACATATCACCCCCTTAGTTAATGCCTCAAGTAACTGACCAACAATCGCATCTTCACATTACGCCGATGCGCGGAATATGTCAATTTCACGAAAGCAATAGAGGGTGACGGTTACTTTGCAGCAATGGTAAGCCTTTCCACTTGGGCGGCCAGTGCCCCTTCGTCCCAAGTTGCGCTGCCTTCAAGTCGAGCAACAATGTTGCCTTGGGGTGAAATCAAAATAGTCGTCGGTAGGCCGCGCAGGGCGTAATCCCGGAAGCCCCGTTTTTCAGGGTCATAGAGGATGCGGATTTTGGTGAGCTTTAATTTCTCGGCGAAGGGGCGCACCTGGGCGGCTCCCCCCTCGTCCTGACTGATGGCGACTACGACAACCCCCTTCTTCTCTAGGCGGGCGGCTAGGCGGTCAAGCGCAGGCATTTCTTTGACGCATGGTGAACACCAGGTGGCCCAAAAATTGACCAGTACGAACCTGCCCTTGTAGGCATCGAGTCCGATGGCTTGTTTGCCATCTGAGAAGCGCGATGGTGGTGCTCGAACCGTGCTGGCGATTGTCTGCATCTGTTTGCCATCAGCAGCAACGCTGGTGACGGTGAAGCCGGCCAGAAGAAGCAAAGCGATTACTTTTGTCAGTTTGGTCATGTTGGCGACTGTATTGAATTCGGAGAACATTTTACCTGAGCGGCATGCCATGTATAGCGCCATAACCAATGGGCGCGTCCGGATTTTTGTAAAACGGAGCAAGGTCCGCTTGAGGCCTGAGAGCAGTCACTGGCCTTGCGGCCGTCATGCGGCAGCTTAGGGCACACAGCAGACGTAATACCATCCAACCCCTAATGGCGGCAATGGCCGAGAAGCAGCCATTCCTTTGGGTATTGGTGAGTATCTCAACTGCTCAAGGTAGCCAAAAGCGGCACTTGATACTGGCAACAACAGTACCGAATCCTGAATAGCGATAACATCGCTTATCGTTAGTTGATCAAAATAATGTGTAGATTTTTGCCAGCGGCCTTGCGAAAGAAAAATTTCTAATACTACTCAACAGGGCTTTCTGGTTGTTCACTCCTGACTGAAACAGTTGCATCGCTGTCGTATGGCAGACTTGTGGCGCGATATGCCACGCTTGGTCAAACTGCCGATGGCCTTTGCTATCTACTTAAAGGCAAGATGTAGGAGTTTCACCAAATTTATCTTGTCATGGATTTGCCAACATGATTAGGAATCAGGGCAGCCTCATCACCCAATTACTGGCTCAATTGCAACGAAGCTCGAATCGCCAACACCATTAATTTCCGCAATGACACCGACCGCTGCTTGCGCCCCTTTCCGCGCAGATTTTCTATGGATTCATCTTGAGCGAAACAAGCCATTTTAAACCGGCCGAAAACGGCTGCCTGAAATTCTTAAAACGCACCCCTTTAGACTCAAACCTCAATTGGAATGTACTGAGTCATACAAGCAGCATATGATGATTTAACAACGGCGGCGGCGACAGGTCGTGCGTCAAATGGTTAGTACGGACGCGGGTTCGACTGTGGAAATACCGCGCGATAGGCTTCGCGATTCGTGCCAGTGACAGAAATAATCATCGTTGTACTCCCCTCTTAGCCGACTTTCGCCGGAGCAGGTTTTCTCATACTCGCGGCTCCCCCAAACTTTCGATGTCTAAAGCGGTGCCGTATCGGTGCCGCTTCGAACCTTGACAA
>NZ_CAKMAA020000082.1 GCF_924101635.2 Candidatus Nitrotoga sp. HW29
GCATCGCGCAGGGCGAGTTGCCGCCGCTGTTTGTGATCGGGTCGCAGGGCGACGGTCAACTCGTGAACTACCGCTTCCGCTCGCCGTACTACGTGGTGGATCGGTTGTTCAGCGCCGCTGAATTACGTCTAGGCCGTGACAAGGCGGAAGTAGTCCGCATCGAGCGCACCGATGGCGTGGGCAGCACGACGCGGAGGCACTGAGCATGAGTACGTCCGCCACGCCTCAAACACCACCAGCCGGGACGGATAAGGCCGACCCGGACACCTTGGCCCTGCGTGCTTCGCCGCGCCCGGTCACGCGGCTGAACCGGCGCATGCTCGCAGTGCTTGCTGGAACGTTGGGCGTGATCATCCTTGGTGCCACGCTGTGGTCGCTGCAACCACGCCAGCGTGAACGCAATGCGGCCACGGAGCTGTACAACGTTGATCGCGTCTCACGAACCGAGAGTCTTGACCAGTTGCCCAAGGACTATTCCAAGGTGCTGGTGGCTGCCAAGCCAGTGCCCGCTTTAGGCGAGCCATTGCCGGGCGACCTGGGTCCCGCCATCGTGCATGCGCAGCGCAACGCCGGCGTGGGCGCACACCCACCTCCCGCGCAGACTGGGCGCATTGCACAGCCAGGTGATGCCGGGGAGTCAGCACGCTCATCGGTTTTCTTTCGGAGCGGTGCGGTAAAGGCAGCACCGTCGCTCACTGCGAGTACGGACATGCCTGAGGTGGTATCGGGCAACCAGCCGTTCAATCCTATAACCTCTACCGTTGCGTCGGCGCAGCCGACCGACCCAACGACGGTGCAAAACCGGCAGGATCAGAAGCAGGCATTTGTCGTCAATGGCGGCGACACCGCCACCCGCAATCCGGCCAGCCTGCAACTGCCAGCCTCTCCCTACCAGGTGATGGCGGGCACCATCATTCCGGCGGCACTAGTGACGGGCATCAACTCCGACTTGCCGGGGCAGGTTATCGCAAACGTGACCGAGGCGGTCTACGACACAGCCACGGGTCGCTTCCTGCTGATCCCCCAGGGGTCGCGCCTTATCGGCCGCTACGACAGCAAGGTGTCATTCGGTCAGCGACGCGTGTTACTTGTGTGGACGCGGTTGATCCTACCCGACACCTCATCCATTTCGCTCGACCGCCTGCCCGGCATCGACCCGGCGGGTTATGCCGGACTGGAAGATGGCGTCGATTGGCATTGGGATCGCATCCTCGCTGGTGCTGTGTTGTCCACGCTGCTCGGCGTGGGTGCCGAACTGGCTGCGCCTGATCGTAGCGGCAGCGATGGCAAGGTCATCATCGCCACGCGCCAGAGCGCGCAGGACACAGTGAACCAGGTCGGTCAGGAGATCACCAAACGCAACCTGAGCATCCAGCCGACGCTCACTATCCGGCCCGGATTCCCGATGCGGGTAATGGTGAGCAAGGATCTGATACTGCGGCCGTATCAACCGCTGTTCTTCCAGAGGGGATCATCGCAATGAGTACAACCAATAGCAAGCTGCGTCTGGGGCCGCTGCCCAAGACCGAGACAGTCAAAATCACTATTGCACTCACCAGCGTGTTGAAGGGCGATTTGGAACGCTACGCCGCGCTGCATGCTCAGACCTACGGCGAGCCGATTGATGCCGCGACGCTGATCCCGCACATGCTCGAAGCGTTCATGGCGCGGGATCGCGGTTTCAAGAAGAGCAAGGTGAAGTGATTCACAACCACACCGCGCGAGCGCAAACGGAATACGCCCATGCACGCTTGAGCGAGTTTTCAATAGATGCCAGAAAGATCACCATCACAGGACCGCATTTATATCGACCTTTGCAATGCACTCAACAACTCCCCTGTTAATGGAGAAGATCATGAACAAAGCAAATCGAAGTCTGCAGGCCGCAAGGTCGAACAGCGACTCTGATGCAAATGACCTGCACGGCATGCCGCTACCACGACTGATCGCGACGAATACCTTGCCGTTCCGACGCACGATCCGCCGTCCCGAGTTGCGACAGATCGTGCCACTAGCCGATACCACGATCTACGATATGGAACGGCGCGGTGAATTTCCGCGCAGGTTCAATCTGACCGCACGTTGCGTGGTGTGGGATTTGACAGAGGTAGAGGCATGGCTCGATGCACGCCGCCAAGCCTCCGACAATGCGCAGTTAAAACGAGCCCCTTCGCCGGACGTGCGTCAACGCAAGCGCCGCCCCGTCAAAGCAATGCCTGTGTCGTGATGATCTTCATCGACGGGGGCAGCAACGTCGGTGTGTGCGATTCGCCGGCCACCCAAGCGTCGACCATGTCGGCCCACTCTTGTAACATGTGGCGGCGCTGCTCAGCGTATTCAGCCTTATTGTAGACACCACGCGATGAGCGGCCATCTTCGTGGGCAAGGCACTTCTCAATCCAGTCACTGTTGAAGCCCAACTCGTTGAGGATGGTCGAACCGGTACGGCGCAAGTCATGCACCGAGAAACTTTCTATTGGCAGACCCTTCGCTTTCGACCGCTCCACGACTATCTGCGCGACACGGTTCAGCGTGGCATTCGACATACACTTGTCGCCGTCATAGCGCGAGGGCAGCAGGTACTTCGAGCCGCCGGCACAGGTGCGCAACGCAATCATGATGTCGAGCGCCTGCTGCGACAGGTAGATATTGTGGGCCTTGGCAGCCTTCATTCGAGTTTTCGGGATGGTCCACAGCGCATTCACGAAATCGATCTCGTCCCACGTCGCATGGATGAGTTCGCCTTTACGTACCAGCGTGAGCAGGATCAGCCGTAGTGCCAGTTTAATGGTCGGGTACGAAGCGACATATTCCAACTGCTTGAGCATGATGCGTATCTCGGATGGCGACAACGCTCGATCCCGTGGCACGAAAGTGGCGATCGACGATGGTCCAACGTCGTCGGCAGGGTTGGCCACTTTCTCGCCGTGCAGGATGGCGAAGCCGTAGATTTGTTTGATGATGTCGCGGACATGGATTGCCGTAGCTGGCGCTCCTCTGCTCTTCACCTTGTTGCACAGATCGCGCAGGTCGTCGGGACTAACCTCGCTCAGCAGACGGCTCTTGAACACCGGCAGGATGTCCCGATCAAGGATGCACTTGCGCATCGACCGCGTACTGTCGGCCATCCGAGCGCCCTCGTACCACTTGTCGGTAAATTCCTGGAAGGTTTTGGCTTCCGACAGTCGCCGTTTCTCTCGCTGCTTTTCCTGCGCTGGGGACTGGCCTTCCGAAACAGCCCGCTTTGCGTCGATGCACTTTTCGCGTGCACGGGACAGCGACAGACCGCCTGGCCCATAGCGGCCAATCGTCAGCGTCTCGCGTCTGCTATTGATCCGGTAATCATAGCGGAACGTGACGGTGCCCGCCGTCGAGACCGTGACGTACATGCCGTCCCTGTCAGTCACCTTGTAGGGCGCGTTCTTGGGCTTGAGGTTCTTCAGCGTGGTATCGGTCAGCATGGGCGCTTTCTCCTGAGAACAGTAATTTTACCGTCAACAACTCAAAAGACGTATGATGCTCTGAAACCCGCATTAATACTAGCTTTTCAAATAATTTTTTACCGTCATAGCAGAAGTTTGTCAGACGGTAAATATTTTTGGATGACTTACCTAGCTTTTCTTACCGTCAGAATTACCGACAAAAAGTTTTGCTTGTCATCGATAGATGCCGATAGATATCGAGATATAAACTTATATAAATAAATAGGTTAAGTGATTTTTACGATAGTCCGTGAAAGCTGCCGAAAGACCTAAAATCATTCAGCCCACTCAATTGTAAACTAGACACTCATCAAATTGATTTTACAGGTAATTTTATTTTAGAAACTTGATAATACCATTGCTTGTACCATGTTCGAAAATACTACTTTGCTATGGCTATTTAAGGCCCAGATTACCAACACCTGAACCTAGCTGGTAGGTCATAATTGTATTCGCAAAGCAGTTGCAATCAAACTGTTGTTGGGTACGATATCGTACCGTAGGGACTGGCGTTCTGCTGCCACCCTTTCCAGAGCCCGCCCCCAAAGACGTACTGTAGGCGCTGTGGCCAACAAGATCGGCGCAGTTAGCGATTGGCAAATGCTCTGGGGACGTACTGTGGGTGCTCTGTCGACATGGTGCGGAAATAAACGCTGCAACTCAGTTACTCGGACAAGTAGCATGACCGCGTCCGTCATTATTTCTGGAGCACCTGCCGATCATCGATACCACGTTCGAGCCTTGAAACTCATTGTGAGCACCTGCCAGTTCAACGGAACGCTTGATCAGATCACCAAACGATCCTGGCTTCTGCTCATCCTTCACAAGGCTTGCAATGTCATCCCTGATGTATTCGGGTTGTTGAGCGATGATGTTTGCCATCCGCTCATGGCGTTCCAGCCCCTCCAGTAGTTTGTCCATATTTTTTTCTTCTTGCGTGGTTGGTGCGCCATGCTATCGCAATATCTGGCTGGTTCACAGCATGTTTCTGTGTATTTTTATATGGCTTCGTAGTCAGTGTAAATGCGCGCTGCCGACTTGGTCGCGAAAAGTGCCATTCCTGATAATAAGAGTTATCAGGAATGACACTTTTTGGGTAACGTGATCGGCTATGATGTACTTCGCATCTCTGCCCAATCCATTGCTTACCTATAAGCAACCTCGCGACTAGAAGCGCGGTTATCCCATGCGATCCGTGTTTCGCCTTGATCACCATGGTGATGCTGTTGCGCTGCTGCCAGGCAGTTTCGACATGGTGGTGCTGATCTGGCCGAACCTCGACACGCCGTTCGGCTAACAGGTCGCTCACGCGATGCGCTCCGGACAGGTTATGATTCTCGAAGGCTAAGAGAAAGGCGGCAACACGGCGACCAAGGAGTTTTTCGATGTGCTCAGCGCCGATTTCGAACGCCTCAACGCCTATACGCTGGCACTCAGCGAACATCACCGCACGTTCCCCGGTTTGCACGACCGGTGGCAAATATTGAGGAAAAAATGATTGAGGCACCCATTAGCACCCCACCGCAAGCGTACATGGACATCATCAGTTCGCTGATCGACAAGGCGCGAGGCTTTCTGGAGGCCGGTGAAAAACTTCAGGCATTCGCCTTCGTTGGCAATCTGACCACCAAAGAAGTTATCCCGGTGATGATTCATCCTGAAAGCGTCGTGGACAAAGATCAATCTGCGCGGATGATAAAGTCAGCGGCGTTGGCATTGGATGCTGATTTTGTGTTCGCGATTATGGAAGCATGGACGCTTCGGCCAAACAAAATACCTCAGATGAACGCGATCCTCGACAAGTACGGAAGCATAGGCGCCTCGCCCTACGCGATAGACACGTGCTCGTTTACGCTGGAAACGAGGCGTGGGGTGTGGGCCGCACAACCGCTGATCAAGCCCAAGGGGATTTCCAAAAAGAAACGGACAATTGGGGTAGTCGAGTTCCGCTATTTCAAGGAAGTTGAAGGCCGATTTATGCACCTGCTGCCCAAGAAGGAAAACGACGAGCCGCCGACAATTTTACATTAATGGATGAAGTTGGATTGGGGTTCATCTACGATAACTTCAACTGTGTTTTCGATTTCCTGCCCGGCGATGCTGGAGGTGTATATCCAGCTACCCTGTAAATTGTTCCCTCGATTTTCTTGTCATTCTTAAACCTGATTGAATGGCACGCCACAACTTCACATTTGGCAACAAGTTCTGCTAACTGCAAACGCACGGTGGCAAGTGAGATACCTGTAGCTTCAGCGATGTCCGTGTCCAGCCGTTCCCCATGTTTTATCAGGTACTGTAGGATTTCCTTCATGGTTTCATTGCCACACAGCCCCGAAGCCGACATTCAGAAACGCAACCACCAAGATGCCCCAGCAGTTGCTTGTGGGGTATTTATTTCTTTCCGCCGTTCACAGCAGCCTTGAGAGTAGCGCCGGCCTTGAATGCTGGTGCCTTGGATGCCTTAATCTTCAGTGCCGCGCCTGTTGCTGGGTTGCGACCATTGCGCGCTGCGCGCTTGCGTACCTCGAATGTACCGAAACCGACCAGTGCGATGTTGTCGCCCTTCTTGAGTGTGGTGGTGATGATGTCAATCAGTGCTGCAATGTTGCGGTCAGCGTCAGCCTTGGTGCTGCCTGTCTTTGTTGCCAGGGCGTCGATCAGTTCTTTGCGGTTCATGTGATTTATTCTCCGTAGTTGGCTACTGCACCATGCAGTGATTTGAAGTTTAGCATTAAAGGATAGTGACATTGTCCATCAGATATAAACCAGATTCAGCGAGCTCAGCTGCTCACGCAACAGTTTTGGCAATTTGCGAATAGCGAATTCTTAATTCACCATGCCTAGAATTGACAACCACTCTGACCAATATTTTCTTTATAATTTGTCATGCCCACCGAATCCATCCCCAAATTTAATGATCCCGCAGCCAAGTTGTGGGCAGCCATTCCACCTGACGCACGCAAAAAACTGCTCTCCAGTGTCTGGTGCGGCAAATGTGGCCACGCAGTCACGATCACCAATTTTTCTGGAGTAGTCAAAGCCGGAGACTTGTTGCTGGTCGGCGTTTGTTCAGGTTGCCGTGGAGATATTGCTCGATTGATTGAGCAGAGCTGATTGATAAACATTCGAAAAAAAACCAGCGCACGAATGC
Source organism: Candidatus Nitrotoga sp. HW29 (assembly GCF_924101635.2). GTDB lineage: Bacteria > Pseudomonadota > Gammaproteobacteria > Burkholderiales > Gallionellaceae > Nitrotoga. Next base: position 6,634 of record NZ_CAKMAA020000082.1, read on the forward strand.
GCTGGCTCTCCTTTTTCGTTGCGCCCCACATTAACGTGAAAGACGCAATGCCTCTTGTACCTTGGCTCGCAGGCTGGGTGTTATTTCTTCCCCAGTCGCAAGAGCATGGTACACATCGCAAGCCAAGGAAAAGTTCTTCTTGGCCACCTTGTCAAAAAATTCGCGCATTTCAGCAGATAACGGCATGATGAATCTCCTTTGTGTTGTTGGTGAAGAAGCCAAACAGGGGCTTCACTAAGCCTGCAATGACTTAGTGAAGCCCCCTGATGGCTATTTCCAACAAGGGGGTTCATCGTGTCCCTATCCGCAAACGTCGCGGATGGGACTCGTTGCTAACTACCTACTTCTTCGCGGCCTTACTGCACCGCTTTTGTTTTGCATTCTCATCGTAGCCAAAGCGCTTCCACGCTTCGGGATCGATGGCCAAGGGCGTTACGCGCCCTGACTTGATGTTGACGAATTGGCCGTGATGCGTGAGCCGTCCATAACGAAAAAGCTCCCACAACAAGTTGCAAGCCGCATTCGCCATCGTGTCGTTGATGAACAGCGATTGTTTCTCCAACGCTTCAGCCAAGCTGCAACTGGGCGTATCGTCTGTAGCATCCAGCGACCCGTCGATGATGTCAGGGTAAAGATCGGCGATGTGAGGCAAACGATGTTCCCGTTTGAAGCTCTCACCGAAGATCTCGCCCAGCACCACTTGACCATCATGTTCGCGATTGCCGATGTCCAAGTAGTAGCAGGATGCGCGGTACACGCTGCGCTTGAGCGCTTTGAGTATCGCTGCCCTGCCTTTCCTGTTATCGACGCACCCGATCACAATGTCCGGCTGGGAGTTGAACCGCGAATCGTCAGTGACTTTCGCAATTTCAGCCTGCCATCCCGTTTGCATCAACATATTGCAGCGGTTGACCAGAATTTCGGCCTTTGGCTGCCCAACATCGGATGGCCAGAAATTCTGCCGACCGACGTTGGTTTTAGACACAGTGTCTGGATCTAAAACCAAGACATCCAAACCTTCAGGATGCCCCAGTTCGACCATTGCCAGGTGCATGTTGGACAGCCGTCGTAAGACGTGAGAACCGGTGCCACCAGCACCAACCAACACCACCTTTACCGCCCGCGTGAGCAGGCGTGATTCGATGTTATGGATCATGTGGTTCCTTCCTGCCCTTGCGGACTATCAAATGGAAGTGACACAAACATCCCGTTCGCACAGAGGCGAAATGATGCTGTCACCTCCGGCTTATCAAGATTTCCAATGACTCCGGCTATTTTTGTCGCACCTCGATCATCTTTGTTGTCCGTTCTGGAAAAGAACGCCTCTGTCAGCCCATGCGAATGCAAATCCATGACCATGTGTTCGTCTTCCTCCAGTGTTGGCAGGTTGACGTTGACATGACCAGGCCCGACCGATGTCTCTTCAAGCATCATCAGCCTCCACTCGTTCGTCCGTTGATTCCAGACGACCCAAGCAGCACACTCGTTTGGGCATCTGGCTCTGGCCTGCTCGATAAATTGAGCGACCATCGCCATTGGCAGCTTGCCAAAGCCGAACCGCATTACCTCACTCACTTGCCCGTATGGAACCGGGATGATTGAAGGCTTTGCGACCAGCACGCGCGCATACAACCATGCGCGGCAAACTTCCAGCCAGACACCGTTGGCGGCCATCAAAATGCGATCACCTGCCGTGGCCAGTTCTTTCAGTTCAGAGTAGCGTGGCATCATTACCGTGGGCATCACGCTTTGCAGCGCAACGTCACGACTGTCCATGCTTCACCGTCCTTTCAAATGCCTGACCAAGCGTCTCACCAGCGCGCACCAATGATTCAGTCGGGAATGTCCGGCCTTTCATCAGCGCACGCCACAACGCAAAGATGCCGCCGCGATATTTTGTCAGTGCATCTTTTTCGTGGACGTTCGGATGGGTGAAGTAGCTTCGGAAAAAAGCCTCTTCCCATGCTTCCGTATTGAACTTCAATTTGCCCTTCGGCGTTTCGATGTTGCCAGTACAGATGCTGCCACCTTTCCAAACGTTGAGGTATGGAGCCACATACAGTGGCGTGCTTGATGTTGGACGCTTGCTGCCTTTGACGGCGAACACATACCAATGTCCCTTGCCGGTGATGAACACCAGCCCAGGTTGATGGGTATTTGCGCTTACATCTTGCCCAACTTCATCGTTCTTGAACCACACCTGACGCTTCTGGGGTTTGCAGTACCACCCAAGGTAGTCGCTCCCTTTGGCGAGGATGTGATTCCCTAACAACTCTGCCGGCGCATAATCCTCCGGCACGAGGGTTTGCATCATCTTCACGAGGCCGGTCTTGGAGACCGGTGTACCCGCTGCGATGGTTGCTACGCCATCGTTGCTTGTTTGAATGTCATGCACTGAAGCGAATACTGTCTGCCCGCCGCGTTCGCCATACAACAGGATCGCGTGTGACATTCCGTACAACTTCTGTGCGCCAGACACGCATGCTGCTTGAATTTGCATGATGCCTCCTTTATTGAACATCACCGATGCAGCGCATCAGGCGATCAAGTTGTGTGTAGAGCGCGAAGCCTTTCTCCATTTCGGACTTCCATTTCAGGAAAGCCCTCTTGTTGAATGCGACTTCCGCCACTCCATACATGTCGGTGTACTCACCGCCGTCGCTCGTGCTTTGATAAAAGTCATCAATCACACGACCCAGCATGTCGTCACCTGTCCCCATGTAGCAGGAAAAGAAGACCGGCTCCCCATAAAAGTTATTCAGGTAAGGCAATCTGGCATCCCGTTCGATCAAGTCCATGACGGACAAGATGACCCGCGCCGTTTCACCCACCGTTTCCGTGCTGGTTGCGATACGTTGAATAACATCACGTTCAAGCCCTTCGCCGCTGACGAGGTAGCTTGGAAATGATGCTAAGAACTGGCTTGGCAACAATGTATCTTCGTCAAGCTCGCCCTCATCACCAATTACACCCACCTCTTCTTTGAAATCTTCATCATTGTCCGTCCCACACCAGTACAGGTATGAAGCGTGATGAAGAGCCACTTGCGGTGTGAATACCGTGAACGTCCGATAACCGGCCAATTCCGCGATACTGACTGCGGTACGACCGAGACCCGGATGCACCGCCTCCAACATCTCGACTTTCGCCTTGACGTTGATGTATGGCGTTGTTTGCTGTGATTGAAACCCGATGTACAGAAGTTTCTTTTCTGGCTCACCTTCGTAATCCAGACCGAAAGCATCTCGATCCAGACTTGCGACAAGCTCGAATTTATCCAGCACTTGTATCTCTGCGCAGTGTTTTGAAGCCCACACAGATAATGATTGACCGATGATGTCGCGCGCAGATGTCTTGTCATGGATAACGAGTTCGTCATCCTCAACCAGCTCTGCACACAACTTGGCCGTCTGCAACCATCTCCCATCACCCTCATCAATCACCGAAGTAACCGGTACGTGCTGAGAAATGAAAGGTAGCGTCAGAAAACCAGTGGCAGCGCTCCCGAAGGAGGTAGCAACAGGTCTTCCTTCTGCGTGCTCTTTGACGAGCGCACGAGTTGAACCAATGCTTTGATGCATGATTGCTCCTCTTTGGAAACAAACGGGGCTATCACTAGCCCTGTCTGCTTGGTTGAGGAGTCATCCTTGGATAAGGCTTTAAGCCTTGCCTTCAGTGATGACCCCATGATCAGCCCTTCGTCCCCACGCCCTTTTTGAACGTGTAGACCAAGTTGTCCCCCTTCTTTTCCGGCCCCTCGATGGAGGCCGAGATCAGTTCTGGGTAGGTGGCTGCATAGACATCGCGAACTTCTTCCAGCGACAAACCTTTCCCAGGATCAGGAAGGGTCAAGCCGCTGTACGCAAAGGTGCGATTCAGTATTGTGGTTTGGATAGCCATTTCGTCATCCCCCCCTATTCCCACAAACCCTTGGCTTCTGTCGAAGCCGCAGGTGCGGAAGTTATTGATGTCGGTTCTGTTGAATCCGGTGCAGTGCAGCACGCGCCAGTGTCATCATCACCTTCATTGTCATCATCCGATCCTTCGGGGTTGTCCGTGGTAGTGGGAGATGCCGTTTTTGCTGGCTTGGCGATCGACTTCTTCGCTTTGTCAGTAGCTTCCTTCTGTGCCGCTTCCAGAATCGCTTCTGTAGCAGCCAGTTGGTCGGCCAAGGTTTGACGCTTGGGCACATAGCTATTGAGATGCTCAACGAACCCATCATCGAACTCAGCGGCAGTGCCGGTGAGAGACAATGGAGTGTCGAGAACGTTGCCCGCTTTGCCCCCATACGGTGTAACAGTCACCGTGATGGTGCCATCCGCATTGTTGACCAGCGCGATAGTTAAGCTGGCCAAATTGGCCAGCAATGGTTGAAGTGCTGCGAACATGGTGAATCTCCTTTTTGGTGAAACAAAAAAAGGGACACCATGCCCCAAGGGGAACGATGTCCCCGCTTGGGTGAGCGCTGCTTTGGGTGCTTCATTGACGCTTTCGCATCTTCTGTTTGTTTGGATTGGCCAGCCACCAATATCAACTCGGCGCAATAAGCGCCGGGTGTGAATCAGCTTTGCAAAACACACCTTCCGATGTGCTTTGAAAAGCCCACCCCAGAAGGGGCGGGTGAAGTTCAATCTACTGCATGTTTCAGCACCTTGGGAATTTTGCCTTCGTACACGAAGCCTTCAATCTCCATCAGCGCTTTGATGAACTCGTCCTTCTTACCGCTTTTCGCTTTGGCGTATTTCTCGCCAAGCGCGGCTTTCAGACCTAGCTCTTCCGCAATCACCTCGATCTCGCTCTTGGTGAGCAGATCAAGGAATTCTGCGTTCAACTTCCAGTGTTTTACCAAATCCACTTGCATGAACTTGAGCATTTCCGGCAGATGTGACTTTTCGATACTATCCGTGATTGAAATTACGATCCCGGACAACATCTGCGAGCGCACCTTGTCGTCAACTTCCGCCACCATCACAGCAGCTTCACCGACATTACTGACTGGGGGCTTTTGCGATGTCATCGTTTCAAAACCGGATGCCAGTTTTATAGATGACACATTCGTTCCGCCGCGCGTCATCATTATTCCGATGAGCATGCACAGGTTCTTATGTGGATCTGCGAACAGTTCTTTCTTCAACGCCTTGCGCCAAACACCGATACGATAGTCCACGACACGCTGCGTATCTTGAACAGATGTCACGATAGCCTTGGAAGTGGTAGTGGATTTCTCCGCGCCCTTCTCGGCTACAGGCGTTGAACTGGCAGATTTAGACGCTGTTGGAGCAGTCGCAGGCTTTGCAGCCGCTTTCTTTTCCGCCAACAAGCGTTCACCAACTTTTTTTGTGTGGCATGAGGTATCGAAGCATTGTGACTCATACACGTTACCCACTTTACCGGGTATCGCGCTGATTGCCGCTCCGAACGACTTGCAACTACGACATGCCGCTGCTTGCTCATCACCAACGCCGGTTGCACCTTCTGCGATCAACTTGATGACCGTGTTGTTTTCGCCCTGTCGGACGATGACAACGCGAGGATAGTTCTCTTCCAAGGATTTTTTCTTGGCTTCCAACACATCCTCAGTCTTCTTATTGAAACACTCGCTGTTGGTGCAATGCCCGCCAGAGACGGCTTCGGCGAACAATGCTTGCTGGTTTCCACTGTTGTGATGACAGCTTGTGCAGTCTGCTTTATCGAAGATTGCCAATGCCATAGACCGTGAAATTTCCTCCAATCCTGCTTTGAATTCAGCAACACTTGGAAGTGTTGTTTGAGCCAGCAGGTTCACAATCGCCTTTTCCTGCCTGCCCTTCGGTGCCGCCGCCAGCAATTCAGCATGACCCAATTGGATCTTGCGTTCATTGAGAGCAGTCATCACGGACGGACTACAGTTCATCAGCGCAAGACGCTTATCCAGCGTACTGCGTGACCAACCAAGACGCTTTGCTGCCTCATCTCTGTTGCCTTCACAACGACCGAGAATCTTGGCGGCTGCTGCGGCTTCTTCGGTGGGGCTCATGTTGGCGCGTTGGGTGTTCTCAATCAGCGCCATGTCATCGGCTTCTTCGGCAGAGATCGCTTTGGCGATGACCGGAATTTCATAGTCATCGCCAAATACCTTTCTTGATGCGCGAGCGCGACGTTCACCAGCTACGATTGCGTATCCGCCTTCGACCGGACGAATCAGAATCGGTTGTATCACTTCTTTTGCTGCCAGGATTGATGCTTCCAATTCCGCCATCTCTACCGGATCGAAATAGGTACGCGGATTGTTTCCAGCCAGAAGGCTGCCAACACGGATGTTGGTGATTGTTTGATGTTCCATTTTGTATCCCTCTTTGGTTAGTGCCCTTGAGGGATAGACCAAGCCCCTTGGGGGCTCGATGCATCCCCCTTGGGTGATTGAAAAAAGTGTGATTGGAAAAAGTTGACTACATTTTATTTGCGGAAAGCCTGGAATGAACATCACCGACCGGCCTGGTGAAGTCAATCCAGTTTTCATCGGTCATTTGCTCACCTCATCCGCATTCGCAGACTTGGTGCCGGCTTTGAGTATTTTGTCGGCTGCTGAAAAAACCCGTGACGCGCTCTTTTGGGAGAATTCATCGGATTGCTCCTTTGAACCCAGCCAACCCTGAATGTAGTCACGACTTTCTTCAAGCCCTGGCAATCCAAGTGTTGCGCAACACAGATAGGCCACCGCTTCAGCTTCGACCTCCTTGATGTCTTTCCGCATCAAATCGCCGTCCGCCATCTGCGTCTCTTGTCGGGTAGGAACAGCGCATTACTGCGCCGCTCCCCCCTAAGAACCGGAC
>NZ_CAKMAA020000083.1 GCF_924101635.2 Candidatus Nitrotoga sp. HW29
TTTTACTTGGTCGTTTAAGTGGCTCCGATAGTAACCCAGCTCGCCACCTAAATTCTCTTACAAAAGTTGCACTTCAGAGTTGAATCCGCCTCTTTATCAATCGGCAGAATAAAAATTTATTTCGTTCGTATATTTGCAATATGTATTCATGGAATAAAACAGCACTATTTTTAAGTGTTCCATCCAGCCTGATAAGGTGTGATATCGAATGGTTGCTCTGCACCCGTGATTGTATTTAATAGAATTTCGGCGCTGGCTGGAGCCATGGTTACGCCATAACGAAAATGTCCGCTATTAAGATAAAGATTGCCCAGATGCGGATGCCGTCCGATAGTAGGGATATTGTGCGGCGAAGCGGGACGCAGTCCGGCCCAGTGTTGTATCAACGACATACCGTGCAGGGATGGCAATAATTTTTGGGCGCGTTGCCACAACATGTCGCGCGCTTCACGGGTAGTGCGTTGATCAAAACCTACGTCCTCCAGCGTACTACCGACTAGTAAGTGTCCATCGCGACGTGGGATCAGATATAAGTCATCTTGCAACACAATATGGCGGAGTGGCGGCATATCGAATTTAAACAACAGCATCTGTCCGCGTATCGGTTTAATGTTTAAACGTAGTGCATGTCGCCCCAATACTTCCTTGCTCCACGCTCCCGCAGTAACGACATACTCTTTCGCGTTAAAGGTGCCACTGGTCGTGGTGAGTGTTTGTACGCGTTCATTTTCGACCACAATATCGCTTACTGCACATTTTTCGATGATTCGTCCTCCAAGCGATTCCACATGTTGACGGAGGGCGCGCAATAACCTTGGATTGCGTACCTGAGCGACTTTTGGCAAGTAGAGTGCATCGTCTTGTGCGAGCAAGTTATATTCCGTTGCACGGACTTGATCCATTGGATAAGCATTATGTGTCGCGCACCACTGCTCTGCTGTTTGTGCATCAAATGGTGCCAAAACCAGCATTCCACTTACCTCATATTCTGGATCTAAGCCAGTCGCTGCATGCAATTCTTGTACCCATGCTGCAAATAGTTCTGCGCCACGAGCGGTTAGGCGCGTAACCTCATCGGGATAATTCCACGGACACAGCGGTGACAAAATGCCACCGCCTGCCCAAGACGCTTCCTGACCGACCTCACCGCGCTCTAGTACGGTTACTAGCGCGCCTTGCATTAGCAAACGTTGTGCAGTCGACAATCCAGCTATGCCGCCCCCAATGATTAAAAAATCGGAATTCAAGTATTTAATCCTTGACTAGATTTACTTTCAATCCCGGTACAGTAAAACTGTTGGTTTGTATATAAAATTTCCCAACGGATAGTCCTTTTGTAATAAAAAATTGATTGACTGTAAATCATAAAATATTGGTTTTATAGCTGTTACGAAAGACATTTTCAATGTATTGAGGGCGCGTGTGGTTGGGATTGCAGTTACAATAAAGCTTTGATAAATCCACTGAGGGGACATTGATATCAGCTCCTCAGGGTTGCCATTACGGGCTGTAAAAGAGCAGGTAAGGGGTAAGTGTAAGTGCACAGAAATTTAATTGTGTAGCCTGGCATTTTTCCGAGTACTAAGCGAAATTGATCATATTATATTCTTCAAAATATTGCATTTTATCTGTAGTCTGAATATAATTACGAATCGTTATCATTAAATACTAATATTTTTTAGTGGCACATTCATTAAGAAAAATTAAATTCTAAAGATATTTGTGATGTATAAATTTCAATTTTTAATGGGCAGCAAAATAAGCTTATTTTTACGCAGAATATCAGTGTGCAGTGTATAAAATAGAATTTCCTTATCCCCAACTAGCGCATTCTGCACAAGTCAATTATGACTGGATTCTGGTCTTAACATGGAATAACTGCAATGTAGGGAATTGTCTTCGGTATATGCGTGTAGCACTTGCATTATCAATTTATGCTCACTTCAGCTGTACAAGTTCCAGAATTCATATGGGTGTGTTCGACAAGTGGTTGAAAAACTTCGTCGGATATTTACACTACATAGCAGATACACCATGGTATGGGAAATTGCTGTATGTCATAAAAATTGATATGCAGCAATTCAACTTATGGTTAAGCGGTAAGTTGAATTTTACTAAACCAGAAGTAATCCATACTAGAGAAAAAACATGGGTAAAAGTTGGATGCAGGTGTTTTTGACTGTAGCCATACATGCTGCGGCGTGGGATGCACATAACCCATACCCGTGGAGATAAAATTGAATCCACTTTCATATATTTATCCCTCTACACCAGCCTCGCGTGAGCGAGCGGTTGTCGTTGCGGTTGTCGTGGTGCTGCACTTAGTGGTTTTGTATCCCACAATGGCACAATCACAGGGATCTTCCAAGTCGATGCGAGAAATGAAGGTGACAGTTGCGATGGCTGACAAGCCAGCTTCAATTCCTGCATTACTACCAGCTGCTCCTTCCTTGCCCAAAAAACAGCCGCATGTTGCCAAGCCGGTGCCTGATCCATTGAAGCCGGAGCCTGTTGCACAAATAGCAGAAGTACCGGTTGAAAAACCGGTCGAACCGGAAAAAAATCCGGATCCAATAATTGATACTGAAATGGCTGAAAAGATCAGGCTAGAGCAGGAAGCTGCTCTAGCCAAGGCGAGAGAGGAATCAGAAGCCGCACAACGCAGAGCTGAACAGGAAGCAACAAAAGCTAAGGCCGAGCAAGCCGCTGCACAGGCTAAAGTACAAGCAGAAGCCAAGGCAAAAGTAGAAAAGGAGCTTGCTCGTCTCGAGACAATACAAGAAGCGAAAAAAGTCAAGGCAGCGCAAGAAGCGGCAGAAGCGAAAGTCCAGGCAGAAGCCAGGGCGAGAGCAGAAGCTGTAAGACTTAAGGAAGAGCAGGAAGTAGCAAAAGCCAAGGCGGAACAATTGGCTGAGCAGGCTAAAGCAAGAGCAGATGCCTTAGCGCAAGCTCAGGCAAAAGCCGAAGCCGAAGCAATGCGCCTTAAAGCAGTGCAAGAGACCATAAGAATCAGGGCAGAACACGAAGCAGCGGAAGCTCGAGCAAAAGCTGAAATTTTGGCACATGCCGAAGCTGTCCGTATTAAAACGGCGAAGGAAGCAGCAAGAGCGAGGGTAGAGCACGAAGCTGTACAGGCTCGGGTAAAAGCTGCTGTCATGGCACAGGCCGAAGCTGTACGCATTAAGACAGAGCGGGAAGTAACAAGAGCGAGAGTAGAACAAGAAGCTGTGCAGGCGCGAGCAAGGGCAGAAACTATAGCGCGTGCAGAAGCCGAAGCTCGACTTAAAGCAGATCAGGAAGCAGTGAGAATCAGAGCAGAACATGAAGCTGCTCAGGCCAGAGCCAGGGCAGAAGCCATGGCACGTGCAGAAGCTGAAGCTGCCCGAGCGAGAGCAGAACATGAAGCCGCTCAGGCCA
>NZ_CAKMAA020000084.1 GCF_924101635.2 Candidatus Nitrotoga sp. HW29
CACAAGGGCGACGTGATCGGCCAGGTGATCGAAGGTGCCTACGATGTGCTGGATGGGTTCGAGCTGGTGCGCGAACGTCAGGAAGGTATGCGCGCTATCACGCTGGACCACGGCGAATCAGAGGTATTTGCCCGCGCCGCGTTGTCGCTGAAATACGATGACCCAGCCACGCCTGCGCCCATCACGGAAACACAATTGCTGCAACCTCGACGCCGGGACGACGACCGGCCTGACCTATGGAGCACGTTCAACCGTGTGCAGGAAAATCTGGTTCAAGGTGGGCTGTCTGCACGCACGGCCAACGGACGCAGGAACCGCACCCGCGCCATCCAAGGCATTGACCAGAACGTCAAGGTCAACCGGGCGCTGTGGATATTGGCCGAAGAGATGAAACGGCTCAAAGGCTGACATCCGAGGGGGCTTTGCCCCCTCACTTCGGCGCAATGCAACGGCGGAGGCATGCAACACCGCCGCGCCGCCCGGCCTTATCAGTCCGGGCGGCGCGGCAACAGTCGGAAAGCAACTACCCGATGGCGAAATGACTTTCGCCATCCCTGTCTTTGTTCATCCGTCCAATGAGTACACTATGCTTTGGGGTGGGCATCCGATCCTAAAAACGCGCCCCGCCGCTTGGGCGGGGCGCTGAGGACGACAGGCGTTGCCACGCCGGTTGTGCAATCACGCGCCTTACCCGATGCTGGCGGGCAGACTGCCCTAAACGACGGCGGCTCACCGACAAGCCGTCCACCATGCCGAGACTAACCACGCCGTGACCACTCAAGTCCGCGCCGATGAGGGAGGCGTTCATCCTTGTTCATCCGGAACTGACCTTGCCTGAGATGAGGTGCGTGCCGGCGACGCTTCTGTGCAAGGATGCCGGAGCCATGTTGCCTTTCGGTGAGGATCACACCCAACGGCGGCCTTGACTTGTCGTGAATCCTGGCGAGGCAACGGCTACGCCTCGGGCTTGATGGCTGCAACCGTCCGGCCCAACAAATTTCCCCGGCACTGCGTGCCTTCCTCGCGAAACAAATTTCTTGTTCCTCCCGGTCCTCCACTGTGTTGCGGCCGCTGCGCGATGCAACCCGCCCGACCCTCGCCCTTTGGATCACCGACAAGGCCGCGATGGGCGCGACCTTGCACCACCAAAAGGAGATTCATCATGGCAAACATCGGCACCTTCACCGCACAGAACGACAGCTTCACCGGTACGGTTCGCACCCTGACGCTCAACGTCAAGGTCAAATTCATTCCGAACGCCAAGGAGAGCGAGAACGCCCCGGACTACCGCATCGTCGCCGGCAACTTCGAGATCGGCGCGGCGTGGAAGAAAGTCAGCAAGGCGGAACGGCCCTACCTGTCGGCAACCCTGGATGATCCGTCGTTCCCGGCGACCATCTATGCCCGCCTGGTCGAAGGCGAGGACGGCGCACACAACCTGATCTGGTCGCGCAGCAAGGGCGACTGATCGTCGCCCTCGGCGCCCCGCCCAAGCGGTGGGGCGCTTTCGAGTTCAGTGTCCGCGTTGGACGCATTTCCGTAAAAGCGCAATTGCAGCTTCGTGCATCGGCGGCAAGCCGCTTTTACGAATTTGCGATTCTGTGGAATTCAGTCAATGCGCAGAGCTGGCTTCATGCATCCGTTGTTTTTACAGGGAAGCGGTTTCGATATTTTCAGGGATCGAGAAATTCCGTGCGTCCCCCGGCTGATGTCGGGGCGCGCTGTCGTGCTGCGCATCGAGCCACCATTGGCGTCTCGCCCCTTCGGCATCCATCACTGACGCCTGCGCGCGTCGCTTGCTGTAACGGGCAACAGTGGGGGGCTGGCTTGCTGTTCCCTTCACCTTATCACGGCGTTCTCGCCTTCAAGGTCTGCGCGTGCCTTGCACGCTGGCGTCATGCGGCCGTCTACGAACCCTGACTGCTGTGCTGCGCCGTGCTTATCGCGGTCTCGGGCAATCCCGCCCTGAATCCTTTCAAGGAGAAGACCATGACGAAACTCATCACCAACGAACAACGCGCACAACTTCTGGCCAACGGACGACAGTCCCTCGGTAACGACGACTTCGACCCACCACCAGTGGTCAAGCTGTTCACCCCTGACGCGGGCGCGACCTGGCTGCTCACTGAGATCGACCCGGACGACCACGATCACGCCTTCGGGCTCTGCGACCTGGGGCATGGTTTCCCGGAGTTGGGCTATGTGAGCCTGGCCGAGCTACAATCTGTGCGTGGCCGACTTGGCCTTCCTGTAGAGCGGGATCGGCACTTCATTGCGACGAAGTCGATCAGTGCCTATGCGCGGGAAGCGCGGTTGTCGGAGCGCATCGTGACGTAGCCGTCGCGCGGGCGCTGCACCTGGGCAACGCCCTTTACTCGCCTATTATTCCTTCTTGGCCTGGATGGCGGCCAGCTCGCGCTGGACGCGCTCGATGACTTCGCTTACGCCCTTGCTGTCGCCGCCATAGGCCAGTGTCAGGAGCGTGAGCGGATGAACGTCCATGACCTCGCACAGCTCGGCGACCTTGCTCAAGGTCGGACTTTTCAGGCCGCGTTCGAGCGAACTCATGTACGTGCGGCTCGACACGTCCGAGAAAGCTTCCTGGCTAAGGCCACGGGCTTTTCTGACTGTCTTGAGCGCCGCAGGGAATGAGTTCTTCGATGTCATCAAATCGTTTCATGTAAAACAACGATGACACCCGATAGCGCCCTATAGGGCTACAATCTATAGTGTTCATTTTCTAATCTTTCCTGCTGGAGCTTGTTGCGGGGGTGCCTATGCTGAAAGCCGCTTTTACTGAAATCATGGCTTCCGTACTTACGCAATCGCCGATGCGTGTACCCACGGATTCGGTGGAATCCGCTTTGGCAATAGGACGCAGAAGCACACTTGGCCATTCAAGCTTTGACGCATCGGTACGTTTGCGCAAAACTAATGCTTCATTGATCGTAACCACTTGCGCGCAGCGACCATGAAACCACTCATCACCGACGATCACCGCGTCCAACTGCTGGACAACGGCGCTGCCGCCGCGCGCGGCGAGATGCGCGACCCGCTGCCGGTTGTCAAGCTGTTTACCCTGGACGCACATGCGACCTGGCTCTTGACCGAACTCAGTCCCGATGACGGCGACACCGCTTTCGGCCTGATCGACCTCGGTATAGGTGCGCCGGAACTCGGCCATGTGCGGTTGTCCATCCTGGAAGGCATTCGCGGGCCACAGAACCTGGCCGTTGTACGCGATTTGCATTTCACGCCAAAGCGGCGGCTCTCCGAATACGCCCGGCTGGCCCGGTCTGACGGATCGATCAACGATTGATTATCCTTCCTCGCCGAGCGCAATGCAGCATCCCTCAGTCAGGCAAACTGGCACTGTGCGCGGCACCGAACAGATGGAAATGCACAGACAGGCTACTTTGAAGAGACTCCACAGGCGTGCGGTTTGCGCTGGGTGCCGTGCGATAGACCGGGGCGATCTACACGGGCAGTACAGCAACAGGATACCTCTGTCGCAATGAGTGCGAATGCCCGGCCCGTTGTCGGCCACCTTACCGACTGCTGCAGGACTGCACGCTGGTCTGCGGCCATGGCAACACGCTTGCCAACGCAGGCCGAGGATGGGACTCACCCTTATTCTCATCAATTGAAAACTTTATTGACTCATAGCGGTCGAAGACTGAGGTGGTCTTGTCCGCCATATCCCCCGTGGCGATTGATTTTCTTCTATCCGAGAGGAGCTTGCGCCATGGCAGATTCGAGCGCTGTTCACTGGCATCCCAGTGCTGCATACCTGTATGTCCTGCATCTGGACGGCCCCGCGCTGGCTTGGGAATACCTGCGGCGCAACCCGGAATACCGGCGTGCCTGGCAACGGCACCGACGCCATCCACGGCACACGGCACTTCGCTGGGGCTTGCGCCTGCTGGAAGACCCCACGCGCGATGCACGCGACGCGTCCCCCGACTGGTTTCCTGATCCATCGTCGGTAGTCCAGGTCTATCCGGATGCCGATCCCACGGCCGATGCACTGCTATTCCAGCTCTGGCGCTTCCCTGGCCGCAAGTACCTGATGCACGACGGCAAGCGCCTGGTGCTGACCACTCAACTTGTCAATCGCATGCTGCGCATGGCGATATCTCCCGCACTGGAAGACGGCATGGCTTACGTCTATGCCGTCCGCGCCGGTTGCCAGCTCCGCGAGCGCTGGCGTGCAATCGAAACCGAGCTGGCGTTGCTCGATACCGCAAAGGTGCACCGCACTGCAATCGTCACAGGTCGGCCAGGTCGCACGTCAATGCTCCACATGCGCACCCTGCAGGCGCTCGACGGTACGCTGGCCGGTGCTTCGCAGCGCGGCGTGGCCGAAGTATTGTTCGGCATCACCGCCGTCGCCGAGCGCTGGTACGAAGACAGCGATCTGCGCGCTCAAGTCCGTCGCTTGATCCGGCGCGGGCAATCGCTCATGGGGGGTGGATACCACCGCCTACTCTAACTATTCAGGGCCGCACAGGGACGTTAACGCGACGATGCACAACGTCCCTGCGCAGAACGCCTGACTTCCCCGAAACTGCTTCCATCCGGCGGCGATTGCTTCGTCGGCGATCTTGACCGATGGAGGCCCATGCCATGAGACCCGTACCGTTACGGCCGTATCCCGCACCCACTGCCACCCAGCAGCTTGCCCAATCCGCGCAGCCAGCGCGTTACCTGACCAACAACGAAGCCGCCGCATTCCTGCGGCTGTCGCCGCGCACGCTGGAAAAGCAGCGCGTCATCGGCGGCGGGCCGCGCTTTCGCAAGTTTGGTCGGCGCGTGATGTACGCCATCGTCGACCTCGAAGCCTGGGCCGATGCGCGCAGCTTTGAGATGACGTCCGATCCCGAGTACACCGCGCG
>NZ_CAKMAA020000085.1 GCF_924101635.2 Candidatus Nitrotoga sp. HW29
AATACAGTTCGCAGCAAAACAACCTATCGATGTGTCCGTTATTACTTGACCATTATAAGCCCGTGACGCAGGTGAATACCAAGGCATGGCATAAGGCATTAAAGCGGACAGGCATCGAGAATTTTCGTTGGCATGATCTCAGACATACTTGGGCAAGCTGGCACATTCAAGAAGGCACCCCGCTACATGTTTTGCAGGAGTTGGGCGGATGGTCAACAGCAGAGATGGTGCAGAAGTATGCGCACCTATCAAGTGAGCATCTCGCACAATGGGTAGATCGCACCCCAGCCGTTTTGGTTGAAAATCTACAAAAAAGTGGTACGTTTTTAACTACAGGAAAAGAACAAAGGGCTAAGCATTTCTGCCTAACCCTTTGATTTACTGGTGCGCCCGGAGCGATTCGAACGCCCGACCCCTTGGTTCGTAGCCAAGTACTCTATCCATCTGAGCTACGGGCGCAAAACTGTTTTTTAAAATTGTTGCCGTGGCGGAGAGAGAGGGATTCGAACCCTCGGTAAGGCTATAAACCCTACGCTCCCTTAGCAGGGGAGTACCTTCGACCACTCGGCCATCTCTCCTATAAGGCCGAGCAGATTACCTTAGTACACACAAAAGGTCAAATTTCAGCTTCCTCGTTATGAGGATATGAGCCTAACAGGATTGTATTTTAACGAGGAATGAGTCTGGAGCGAACAGGTTAAGCATGTGCGCTTGCGACTCCTGTTTGCGCAAATACATGCCCCAAAAGCTTGCGGATGAATTTTGTTTCGATGATTTTTACCGTACTTTGGATTGATACATTTAACATGCTGTCTGAACAATGAATATGTTATTTCTGAAATATGATGGGCGCATTATGTCTAGGCTTATTTTCTGGATTGAAAAATACTGAGCTGATGACATCGCTAATTTGAATACTTTGTGTTTTATAATGGTGAAGGCACGTTAGCTGATTAGATAATCGGGCGTTCAAACGACCTGAGGCGGGGGCAAGTGAAGGTGGCAAGGATTATGGGCAAACTAGCAAGAGTGGGGGCAGCGCCCTGCAGCTGCGCGCGAATGAATAATACAATTTAAAAAATAAGTATTTTTTAAGAATTTGTACGTTACTTCATAGGGAGAAGAATTATGCAGCTGTTAATAGTGATAGGCGTAACATGGTAGCGCAAACACATCCGGATTTGGCTGAAAGCTTTGAGGAAGGAATGAAATTTGTCGCTAATAAGGATTACATCAAAGCGGCAGAATTATTTAAGAAAATTGCTGAGCAAGGACATGCTGAGGCGCAATTCTATTTAGGACTTATGTGCGAGGGGGGGCAAGGTGTCGTAAAAGATGAGCAACAAGCTGTGTCTTGGTGGACCAAGGCTGCAGAACAAGGGCACTTGCTAGCACAAAATAATTTAGGACTGATGTATGAGCAAGGGCTAGGTGTTACACAGGACTATCAGAAGGCTGTAACTTGGTTCCGAATGGCCGCAGAGCAAGGAGATGCGGAAGCACAGTATAGTTTAGGGTTTATGTATGCGAACGGCGAAGGTGTTTCACGGAGCTATCAGCAGGCTATGTTTTGGTTAAGTAAAGCTGCAGAACAGGGCGATGTAGCGGCACAATTCAAGGTGGCTAAATTGAATTTAGGATCCATATATTCACCAGATAATGATGTTAAACAGGATTTTATTGAAGCATATAAATGGTTTCGCATTGCTGGCGTAGATGGGGACGAGAATGCAAAAGATGGGCTGGAGATTGCGGAATCCTATTTGACACCATCTGCAATTGAAGAGGCGCAACGACGAGCAAATGAGTGGATAGCTACTAAGTCAAACGCTGATTTATAAATTTGTTTAGCAAATAAGTTTGGTTTGTATCTATCATTTTTGCAATGACATGGACGAGTATCCGGTGATTCAAAATACGCTGCGGGGTAGAGTGAACATAGATATTAAAATAGAAGAGCCGGAGTTGTTATCTCCGGCTTTGTCGTGGAGGCGAGCATATTTACCTGACTAAGCTGCTGATCCGCCCGTTAAAAATTTTTATTATGTTATGGTTTTAAGGATGGCGGAGTGACGGCAGGTGAGTTTGACGCTTCTGTCGGCGCAGGTAACATCGAACATATGCTTGTCCGTTGGATTTTTTTGTCTCTTTATCGGGGCGGTCTGCCTCAGTCGGTAGCGCGGGTTTCAGTCTGGTTGCGGTAGATACGGAAATATACTCACTGCATTGCGCGATCAATGGCAACAAACAAATATTAATTCCACTTAGATATTCTTTATCTTGGTGGCGTTATAATTTTGATTTTGATGGCGTCTCGTTTTTTCTGGCTTCCCATGGCAAAAAACCAAGAAAATAATCATGTTAATGCTTTAACCTGCAAATAAATAATGTTCTCGCTACCTTCCGTATGGAACCTGATAATCTCCACTGTCGTGTTTTTCATTGTTGCTTGGTTTGTTCGCCGTTTTTTGGATGAGCAAGGCATACACAACGGCACAAAACGCGGCATATTGGTATTTGTAATTGCCTCCTTGATTTCAATGGGTGCGGGAGAGGCGGTGGACTGGAGCCAAAAGAAAATGGAGAGCCAGAAACTGACAGCAAAAAGCTCAAACGATCTGCCGCAATTAACAAAGATGATCAATCAAATACCGCAGTGATCAATATCCCAAATAGTAGACGTTTAAAAAGTAGTATTTCTATAAATTCAAAACGGTCTCACGGGATACTCCATACATAGCCTAATAATTCACAGATTGCTATAGCTATGTAATTAAACCAACACGGGAATCGAACCATGCCCAATCAACTCGCTGTCATCGAACAAGCGCAAAAAACACTTATCGACTTAGCCATCAAATTTGGACCGAAGGTCATTGTTGCTCTCCTTATTTTAGTAATAGGCTTTTATGCAGGGCGCTGGGTCGGTACAGTCCTCAATCGCGGGCTTGGCAGGTTTCAACTTGAGCCCCCGGTACAATTACTTTTGGTGCGTCTCGCGCGCTTGATGGTGTTAGGTCTTTTCCTGATCATTGCGTTGCAAAACCTTGGTATTGAATTGCTGCCGCTAATTGCCGGGTTGGGTGTGGTGGGGGCTGGGATTGCACTTGCGATGCAATCGGTACTGGGTAATCTCGTGGCGGGACTCATGATTATCTTTACCCAACCGTTCCGGATAGGGGAATATGTGGCTGTAGTCGGTGTCGAGGGTCAAGTCGAGGAAGTCGATCTTTTTTCCACCAAACTGAGCCAAGGGGATTGCTCAGTAGTTATAGTGCCCAACCGCAAAATTATCGGGGAGATTTTGCAAAATTACGGTTATATTCGGCAACTTGACTTGCGTGTGGCCATCGCCCGGGCTGAGGATCTTGAGCGCGCTATTACGGCAATTACCGAAGTGGTTAACGCTAATTCACGCGTGTTGACACAGCCTGCGGCGTTCATTGGGGTAAGGAACCTTACCGACGCATCAATCGGTGTCGCTGTTAAACCTTGGGTTAAGGCGCCCGATTACGGCTCGGTGGGAGCGGAGATCAATCGCGCAATAATCGATAAAATTCGCGCTGCTGGCGTGGATTACCCACCTTCCGAGCGCAAGATTCGCGTTGTCAGTGTACAAGAGCCGCACTGATTTTATTGCACTAACCAGAATATGTGTGAAGTTATTTGCTAGTCTACTTACAAACAGTCCAACTTTATTGTGTCGAAAATTGGCCGTTAAGTGTGCAGAATTAAATTTAAGCAATAGCTTAAATTTGTTGTAGATATAATTGTTCCACTTTTTTGCGAGCCCACGGTGTTCTGCGTAAGAATTTCAAGCTGGATTTTATGCTGGGATCATGAGTGAAACATCGCATGGGTACAGCGGCGCCCATCGCTTCCCAACCCATGTTTTCGGATAGTTGGATAATAATCGTTTCCAGGGTAATACCATCCAAACTGGGCGTTTTTACTGATTTTTTATTTGCATCCATAATCATATTTTACATGTGATAGCTAGACTTGAGCATTTACAATAGCGTTCTTTTTTCAATATGTACTTGTCATGGCAGTCTCCGTTCGTCTTTCGAAATGCCTTGTTGAATTAATCTCGTGTTCACGCCGAGAGGCCGAGTTTTATATCGCAGGTGGTTGGGTAATGGTCAATGGACAAGTGGTAGACAAACCGCAGGTTATGGTGTCACCGCAAGAGAAAATCGAGCTCCACCCCGAAGCCAGTCTTGCGCCGGTTGCACCGGTGACCATGTTGTTTCATCAACCGTTTTTCGCAAGCATGGATGCCAACTCTGCGCAGCAACATATTTGTGCCGCTACGCGGACGGCTGACGATCCATCAGGTATTCACATTGTTAAGCAACATTTTGCTCGACTGAAGCAAGGTACACCATTAGAGAAAAATGCTAGTGGCTTGTTAGTATTTACCCAAGATCTACGAGTAACACGCAAGCTGATCGATGATGCAATCACGATTGAACAAGAATACATTGTGGAAACCACTGGTGAAATGCCCCCTGATGGGCTCCGACAACTGAGCCACGGACTCAGTTTTAATGGTCGGGCACTGTCTCCAATCAAGGTCAGCTGGCAAAACGAAACACGGTTACGCTTTGCCCTTAAAGGGGCACAACCCGGGCAAATCACACATATGTGTAAAAGCGTCGGGCTACAGGTGCTGGCCATGAAACGAATCCGGATCGGACGAATCTCGATGGCCAAATTACAGCCGGGGTTATGGCGATATTTAATGCCGCATGAACGGTTTTAACTCTGAGTGATGCAGATAGCTGGTTTTCGCTCTAATAAGGCTGGTCAGCAAGCAAATTTCGTGGCCTTTTCACTCATCTAATCATGGAACTGCATCGACACTGGCGGCAAACCAAAGAGGCTGGTTAGTTATTTCAAGATAGGTTAGGTAAGCCCGTAGGTCAAATTCCAGTTGGTGATAATCAGGCTCCATATGCCGGCATAGCTGATAGAAGGCTTTGTTGTGCTCGTGTTCCTTGATGTGTGCAAGTTCGTGAACAACGATCATGCGCAAAAATTCAAGCGGCATTTCTTTGAATAATTCCGCTATGCGAATCTCACGTTTGGCCCTGAGTTTTGTGCCTTGTACTCGCGAGATGCGGGTATGCGTGCCGAGTGCGTGTTGGATGACATGTAGTTTCCCGTCGAACGCCACCTTGCTCAGTTGCCCGGCGTTGCGCAGATATATGTCTTTGACTGTCAGCACATAGTGATAAAGTGCCTTGTCAGAGCGCACCGCGTGCGCGTGCGGATATTTCTGCAGCAGCATGTTAGGCAGCAGGTCTTGTTCGATAAGTTGCTGCACTTGCTCTGTCAGTGCTACAGGGTAGCCAGCAAGGTAACTTGGCGTAGATTTCGCACGCATAGCGGCATGTCACGATATGGCAGATGAAAAGATTTCAGCGATATTGCGTCTGTCCTTTTCTTACTGCATCAGGCAGCGTGCTTTTTCACCCACGCGACATAGTGGTCCATCCAGTTCTGGAGGAAATTTTTACTGGCTGTGCCGATGTCGCCGGCCTCGTCAAACAACCCATCTTTTACTTGGATAAATGCTTCCGGCTGAGCAAGTGTTGGCATGTTCAGGGCAGCAAGAATATTGCGTAAATGATGTTGTGCCATGGCCGTGCCGGTGGTTCCGGGAGAAGCACCCAGTATACCAGCGGGCTTGCTCGCCCAAGCGCTTTGGCCATAGGGGCGCGAGGCGTGGTCGATTGCATTCTTGAGTACCCCAGAGATAGAGCGGTTGTATTCGGGTGTTACGAACAGAACCCCCTGCGCCGCTGCAATTTCTTCTTTCAGCCGCTTGACGGACTGGGCTTGGTTCGCGTCGTCGTCCTGCTTGTAAAGTGGTAAGTCACCGATCTGCAATTCTTTGAATGAAAACTCCGGTGGCGCCAATTTTGCAACGGCATGAGCCAGCTTGCGGTTGAATGAATCCTTGCGAAGGCTGCCAACGATAACGGCAATTTGGTATTGGTTCAAGATGATCTCCTTATTAAATGTTACAAATGATCGTAAAACGTTTTGGCCACGTGAGCATAACCAGGTGCCTTAAATTTTTTGATGTGATCGTTGGATTTTTTAATTCCGCTTAGTGATAGCGCCAACATGAAGTGCATCGGCCAGAAATGCCATGCCTTCATCCCACGAAGCCTTGTCTGCTGCAGCGTTATAGGCCAGCGGCAGTTTGAATTTTTGACCATATTTATCTGCATCCGGATTAGTGAAGCTATGCTTGGCAGTGGGGTAGGTCACCGCTTTGTAAGTCACGCCCGCCTTCTCCATCTCCTGTTTGAAAGCGGCGACTTGCGTAGCGGGAATCATCGGGTCGTCTTCACCAGTAAAGGACGCGATTCGCGCCTTGACCTTTCCCCCCTCTGCCGGATGTTCCGTCCCCAGATCACCGTGGAAACTCATCACTGCTTTAAGAGGCTCACCGATTCGTGCCATGTGCAATACTACCGAACCGCCAAAACAATAGCCGATAGCTGCGATGCGATTGGAGTCTACGGTTATTTCCTTGCTGATGAGGTTATATGCGCTTTCGAATCGGGCCTTGGCGAGTTCAGTATTCTTTGCCAAATTGCCGGCAAACTTGCCCGCATCATCCGGGTGATGTGCCTGTTGGCCATCGCCATACATATCAACTGCCAGCGCAGTGTAGCCCCGCTCCGCCAACATACGAGCGCGCTTGCGCGCATATTCGTTGTGCCCCCACCATTCATGTACTACCAAAATACCTGGTCGTTTGCCCTTTATAGCATCATCATAGGCGATATAACCCTTGAGATTGGTGCCGTTGGCGTTATAGGTCACTTCTTTACCTTGCACGGCAGCGTAAGACGCTGAAGTTACAAACATCAGGCTCGCGAACAATAGCAATTTATTCATATGCGCTCCTAAAAATTAATTTGTTCAGTTTTGATATTGAGTCATCAAAATGAAACAGGTCTGGTAGTGTAAATAAACTTATCACGCGGAAGCTAAATTAATTTTATTTGATAAAAGGGCACTACTCGATCAAGTGGTTCATGATTGCGTAACGCACTGCTTCAGCATTGTTCTTCAGTTTCATTTTTTCCAGTAAACGTGCGCGATAAACGCTGACGGTCTTGGCACTAAGCGACAGTGCTTCCGCCATTTCACTGAGACTTTTACCTGATGCCATCAGGCACAGCGTTTGATATTCGCGGTTGGATAGGGTTTGATGCAGTAATTCCTCATAGCCTTGTGATAGGCCGTTGGCTAATTCTTCAGCCAGTTCGTTGCTAATATATTTTTTACCACAGGCGACCTGGCGTATGGCATTAACCAGTTGTGTCGGGGCGCTTTGTTTGCTGAGGTAGCCTGCCGCCCCGGCTTTCAGAGAACGTAATGCATACTGGTTTTCCTCATGCATGCTTAATATCAGCACGGGTAATTGCGGATGATTAAGTTTGAGTTGTTTGAGTACATCGATGCCATTTTTATCAGGCATGCTGATATCCAATAACACCAAGTCATAAATATTTTCTTGCGTCATTTTAATGGCTTCCATGCCATTTTCAGCTTCTCCGGTTACGCGTATATCCTCGGTATCATTGAGGATCTGCTTCATGCCTTTACGGATCAGGGTGTGATCATCCACTACTAATATATTAATCATGGTTAATTTTAACAGGGTTTACCACAACAGTTTTTGCTGGGACTGTGGCAAACAAAAGCTGTCAATGGCTGCTGGCTCGGGTTGATGTGGGATGCACGCTTTAATTGTGGTTCCTGATCCTGGCGTGCCGCTGATATGCACGTTGCCGCCGAAATAGGCGACTCGTTCCTTAATACCGCGCAGACCGAAAGAGCGTGGTTTGATGCGGTCGGATTCGGTAAAGCCGCATCCATTGTCGCTAACGATCATTTCGACGTGAGTAGCTTGATTGTGTAACGCTATTTGTACTTTGCTGGCATGTGCGTGTTTCATGATATTGGTGAGCGTTTCTTGCAGGATGCGGAACAACGCGATGGCAATATTCGGACCCAGAGTTATATCCTCATCCGGGTGATCGAATACACAAGTAATGCCGGTACGCTGTTCAAATTCATCCACTTCAATTTCCATTGCGGCGATGATTCCAAAACTGTCCAGTGTGCTGGGGCGCAGCGAGTGAGAGATGTCGTTGGCGGCGGCGGTACATTTATCAATCAGGTTTTCAACATCTTTAATTTTTGCAATCAGTTCGGGGGTTTCTCTACTTAGGCGTCCACCCAGCCAAGCGATGTTGAGTTTAATGGCGGTAAGCGTGCTGCCCAAGTCGTCATGCACTTCGCGCGCAATGTTAAGTCGCTCCTGTTCGCGTACGAGCTGGATGTGAGAGGATAGTTCACGCAATTGTTCCTGCGAATATTTTATTTCGATTTCTGCCTGCTTGCTTTGACTGATGTTGGACATAATACCTTCCCACATAATCTCATTATGCGATGTTTTTCGAGGGCTGCAGCGTAAATTGATCCATTTGATCTCGCCTTCCGGCAATATCACGATACGTCCTTCCCAGTTCCAGAAGGAAAGATTATCCGCTGACGTGCGCATGGATTGCTCATAGGAGAAACGATCATCCGGGTGCAGCATATTCATGAATAAGTGAGGATGTTTTTCTAACTCTTGCGGGTTCAAATCGAGAAGCGCTTTGCTACCGTCACTGATATAAGGAAATGATATTTCGCCGTTATGTTTTAGCAATACTTGATAGGCCATACCGGGCAAATTAGTAATGAAGGCTTGCAGACGTGCCTGATTTTCTTGTAAAGCGATTTGCGCCTGTCGGTGTTCATAACGAATACGTGCTTCGCGCAAATTATGTGCTATTGAGGGAGCGAGTCTATTTAAACTTCCTTTAAAAATGTAATCATTCGCACCGGATTGCATGGTACGAATAATAGTTTCTTCATGTAGATCATGCGACAGGAATAAAAAAGGAAGATTAACCCCTTGCGATTGCATTAGTTGGAGAGCGGCAAGTCCACAAAATCCGGATTGGTCATAGCTACACAGCACGACATCCCACTCGTTTTCAATCAAGGCAGCTTGCATGGCGGCCGCATTATCTACTCGTTGATGCTGAACCTCATAGCCGCTTTGTTCCAATTTTGTGAGTGTGCGTTGCACATCCTCTAGTGAGGTTTCTACTAATAAGACACGAAGTTTATTGGCAACCATATTTTATTTTTTATTTCATAAGGTTGAAATTAAATTGTAGTAACTCAGAAACCAGATTTTCAGGATGGTATAGGAGTTATTATCGCTGAACATAGATTAATTAAATTTTGCGGGGTTCCATGTATGACGAATGCAGAATTGTAGGGCTAAGTTTAAATTTAACCGTATTAAATTTCTATAAAAATTTTCCGACCAGCCTTATTTGATTTGAAAAGCTGAAGGAAGCCTTGAATAATTTACTTTGCCAGAAATTTAGGGCGAGTTTTGTAGTTTTGGTCGGAGAATTGGTTTATTTCTGGCATGAATCTCGGTGAAATGGATGTTGGTCGTGTTGGAGATTGATTCAGTTAGTTGATGTGTTTTCAGTAAATGTCAGAAATTGAGACGTGTAGTAGCATCCGGTGTTGTTTTGTAACTCGGACCAATACCGACAAAGTATGGGTCGCGTATTCCAGCTCAGAAAAACTCATTTGCCTCATCATTATTTACTTTTAAAATCAGTTTAGTGATATTTTCTCAGGTTGATTAATTATTCTAACCAGTGCGTGGGAATAAATCAGTGTTTCCTTAAGTCATATACTTATGGCAAAAAGCTTAAAAAATTCAGGATGCCGCCTAAAAACTTCTTTTTTTGAATTGGATTGTTTCATTTTTGAAAAATACTATTGCTTCATAAAGTATACGGAAAACGTTAGAATTGCGGCCTTTGTAATACTTTTAAGGAAATTCAACCATGTCTATGGCTGATCGTGATGGTTTTATTTGGTATGACGGTAAACTCGTGCCTTGGCGAGATGCCACAACACATGTACTAACGCATACACTGCACTATGGTATGGGCGTGTTTGAGGGGGTACGTGCATACAAAACTACTGAGGGTACGGCAATTTTCCGCCTGAAGGATCATACGGACCGTCTATTCAACTCAGCCTACATCTTCAAGATGAAGATGCCTTTCGACAAAGAAACCCTGATGGAGGCGCAGCGCGAAGTAGTGCGCGCCAATAATCTGGAGTCCTGCTACATTCGGCCCATTGTATTTTATGGTTCAGAAGCGATGGGTATCGCCGCCACTGCTATTAGCACCCACGTCGCCGTTGCAGCTTGGCCATGGGGCGCGTATCTTGGCGTAGAGGGAATGGAAAAAGGTATTCGTGTGAAAACTTCCAGTTTCACCCGTCACCACGTAAACATTAATATGTGTCGTTCCAAATCGGTCGGTACTTACACCAATTCTATTCTGGCCCATCAAGAAGTAGCGCACGATGGTTATGACGAAGCGTTGCTATTGGACGTGGATGGTTATGTCGCGGAAGGGGCGGGCGAGAACATCTTTATTGTGAAAAAAGGCAAGTTGTATACTCCAGACCTGACGTCCTGCCTGGAAGGCATCACGCGCGACTCTATCATCACACTGGCGGCTGATCTTGGTATAGAGTTGATCGAAAAGCGCATCACGCGCGATGAGGTATATTGTGCGGATGAAGCTTTTTTTACGGGTACCGCGGCTGAAGTTACGCCGATCTGCGAGCTGGATAACCGTACTATAGGTAATGGTGCGCGCGGCCCGATCACAACGCGCCTGCAAGCGCTGTTTTTTGATTGTGTCAGTGGAAAAAATTCGCAATATGCCGATTGGTTGGCACACGTTTAAAGGGAATTACATGCAAACCGAACATGCCAAGCTACGCTATATCGAAGTGACCACCGCAGACTTGCCGCTTTATTGCCCCATGCCTAATACGAGCCTATGGAATGCACATCCCAGAGTGGCTATTCCAGTCGACAAGATCGGTGAAGCGCGCTGTCCCTATTGCGGCACCCTATATAAATTCAAGGGCGAATTGCCTAAAGGGCATCATTAAAGACTCCCGTCAGACGCAAAATCATGGGGGCGCTTTAAGTTGATCGCATCAGGATCGAGCATTTTCGCTCTCACTGTTCCGCTATTCTTGATAGCGTCATGCTGCATTCCTATCTAATTCATAGAATAAAACCATGCAAAACTTACCTAAAGAAATTTTTAAAGCCTACGATATTCGCGGGATTGTAGGTCAATCGCTGACTCGGGAAATTATCGAGATTATCGGTCATGCGATCGGCTCAGAAGCTAAAGCACGCGGTCAGCACACGATTGCAATTGGTCGCGACGGACGTTTGTCTGGTGTGGAATTTGCTGCCGCTTTGGCACGTGGCATTCAGAAGAGTGGTATCAATGTTATTGATGTTGGCCGTGTTGCCACGCCCATGGTGTATTTTGCAGCTTATCATCTGGATACACATTCTGCAGTTATGATCACCGGTAGCCACAATCCTCCGGATTACAATGGACTAAAAATGGTGCTGGGAGGTGAGACGCTCTCCGGTGACACCATACAAGCTTTACGCATACGTATCGAGGAAAATAATTGCAGTCATGGTGCGGGCGCTTATTCGCAATACGATATCGCTCCTGTATATATTACCCGCATCGTTTCCGACATCAAGTTGGCACGGCCCATGAAGATCACGGTCGATTGCGGTAATGGTGTGGCCGGAGATTTTGCCGCCACTTTGTATCGCCAGTTGGGCTGTACTGTCACGGAGCTGTTTTGCGAAGTAGACGGCAATTTCCCTAACCACCATCCTGATCCTTCGCAACCGGAAAATTTGCAAGATTTGATTCACGCACTCTCCAGCAACGATAGCGAGCTGGGCTTGGCTTTCGACGGTGACGGAGATCGCTTGGGTGTCGTTACTAAAGAAGGCAATATTATTTTTCCGGATAGGCAGCTAATGTTGTTTGCCGCCGATGTGCTGACACGCAATCCTGGTGCAGAAATTATTTTTGACGTTAAATCCACGCGCAAGCTGTTTGGCTGGATCACTCAACATGGTGGTAAACCGACGCTCTGGAAAACCGGCCATTCCTTCATCAAGACAAAAATGAAGGAATGCGGCGCATTGCTGGCAGGGGAAATGAGTGGCCATATATTTTTCAAGGAACGATGGTATGGTTTCGATGACGGTTTGTATGCAGGTGCCCGTTTGCTCGAATGTTTGAGCAAATTCTCGGATGCCAATGGCTTGCTAAATGGCCTGCCAAATTCAATTAATACACCGGAACTGCAAATTAAGCTAAAGGAAGGAGAGAACTACGCACTGATCACACAGCTGCAAAAGGATGCTAAATTTACCAATGTACAGAACATTATCACCATAGATGGTCTGCGCGTGGAATATGCCGACGGTTTTGGTTTAATACGATCCAGCAATACAACGCCAGTGGTTGTATTGCGCTTTGAAGCAGATAATGAAGAAGCACTAACCAGAATTAAACAAGACTTTCGCCACGTGCTGCTGAATGCCGATTCAGAATTACAACTACCATTCTGATGCGAATTTCTTGAGTTGAAAATACCTCGCGTATGCGGACATTTTTGATTTAAGCGGTATTCAGCTGTGCATTTTGTATAGAGTGTTGATTACTACTAGAATTAATAATTGAAATAAAAATTAATCGATAAAATATGATCGTTCCGGTTTACTGAAGTCAGTGGTCGATTAATGTATTGATTCATATAGCCGATTTCAGTTTTAATTTCTTTGTTAAAATTATAACCTACCCCTATAAACGCTCTATTTTGATCGAATCCTTTACGAGGCCCCCAATCGTTGTTGTTGAGATTTAGAAAGTATTCATCGCTAGCCACCAAGCTATAAGCTGGTGCAGCAGTTAGTGGTATAGATACTTTAATCATTTGCCGAAAACGGATAGCGGTATCATCACCCAAACGAGGCGCTAAACGTTGTTCCAAACGGCTTCGACTGGTGATTGATCCGAATGAAAATTTATCGCTCCACAATAATTGTTGCCAGAATCTCCGTTCGTTGAATGTCGTTTTGGAAAATGGCTCTGCAGTGGGAACCAATGCATAACCCACCCAAACACTGGTTGTATTGTTAATTTCATATCCTATCCCTGGACGAATGATAGCTTGAGAAAAGCGTGATGTGTCATCGCCAAAACGCCCTTGGAATTCTGCCCAGTATTTGAAATTCTTTAATGCCGGATTGACGTTTTCTAGGCTACCAACCGCTGTTGCAGTGCCCCATGTTTGGAAATCATTTATATCTTTTGCAGCAATAACCGGGCCAGAAAGTAAAAAGCCAGATATTGTTAATGCGGTAGACATATTTCTTTTATTTAGCACTGCGTTCTCCTTGCCATGAAATATTTTGCATCAAAAATTTAATCCAATTAGCTGACAAAAAATCTAATTGTTTAGATACTTAAGCCTAACCAACTTTAGGCATTCAGCCTTTCCTCTGCATTACACGAACAGTGACATCACTAAACTCTTATGGAGCTGAGTATCTAAATTTGAGTGTTAGATGTTAACTAGCAATGAATGCGGCCCCGTTTTCGCAACGGCATTGCTTTACCTGATGTACAGCCATCGCCAGCTTCACCATACCAATACAACCATCAAAATTCAGCAATATTGACCGGCAGCATAACCGGATGACCATGCCCATTGAAAGTTGTAACCGCCTAGCTGACCTGTTACGTCGACCACTTCCCCGATAAAATACAGACCGTTCACCTGGTTGGCTTCCATAGTTTTAGACGATAAGGCATGGGTATCAACACCGCCGCAGGTAACTTCTGCCTTGGTATAACCCAAGGTGCCGCTAGGCGTAATTTGCCAATTATGTAATTTGGCAGCAAGTGCAGCGATTTCTTTATTTGAATATTGGTTAATTGGCATGTTACCGGAAAGTTTATTTCCGGCCAACTGGGCACACCATGTTTCAATAAATCGTTTGGGCAAATACTGCGCAAAAAAATTATTTAGCAACACATGGCTGTCTCGTTGCTGTGCGAACAATTTTAGTGTGTCATGATCCGGCAGTAAATTAATATGCAGCGGCTGACCCGGTTCCCAATAAGAGGAGATTTGCAAGATGGCGGGACCACTGAGACCGCGATGAGTAAAAAGGAGATTTTCGCGAAAAACGTGTTTCCCATAGCTTACGATCGCATCCACGGAAATCCCGGCGAGATCAACATACGGTGCCCAATCATCCGGGTGAAAACTTAATGGCACTAACCCCGGCTTGAGTTTGGTTACGGGAATATCGAATTGTTGCGCGACTTGGTATCCAAACGGTGTCGCGCCAATCTTGGGAATAGACAAGCCACCGCTGGCAATCACCAAAGATTGCGCACGAAATATGCCATGATTAGTATTGCAACTAAATCGTTCGGCTGATGGATGCATAGTGTTTTTTATTTTTACCCCTTCTCCTGCTTGCGGGAAAGCGGAATTGAAGTGTGCTACTTCATGCACTTTGCAAGACATAAGCCAACGTACACCCGCTGCATCGCACTCGTTTTTTAGCATTGCAATAATGACTGATGAGCCTTCGTCACAAAATAGTTGTCCGAGTTTTTTTTCGTGATAAGCGATGCCTTGTTGGTTAAGCCATGTGATGAAATGTTGGGGAGTGTAGCGCGCCAATGCCGAGCGACAAAAATGCGGATTGCCCGATAGGTAATTTTCTGACTTGGCGTATAAATTGGTGAAGTTGCAGCGACCACCGCCGGAGATGCGAATCTTTTCTGCCAGTTTGTTAGAGTGATCAAGTAACTGCACAGAACGCCCCCGACGCGCAGCTTCGATAGCACACATCATGCCTGCTGCACCGGCCCCGACGATTAAGACATCCACATTGATACTCATCACAACAGACAAATAACCGCTCTCAATAGCCTGTCAGGCTGATCATACTGCTAACACTGTGTATCAAGGTTGTACCTCCAAAAGCTCCAATTGTTTCCACAGACATGCGCCTTTGCTGGCTTTGTCGATATCGGCCAACTGTTGTGTGTGCTGCACCAATTCATCAGTACTGGCAGGTAGCACACGCAGTTTCAAACGCGATAAATCTGCAAAAACCATGATCGGCTCTTCTTTCTGTTCATTGCCCCCATCATCCAGCAAGCTTTTCTGTCCGCGCGTCATGGACAGATAAACCTCCGCTAACAACTCGGTATCCAATAATGCGCCATGCAGGGTGCGATGAGAATTATCGATCTGGTAACGGTCACACAAAGCGTTCAGATTGTTTTTCTTGCCGGGATGCAACTCCTTGGCCAGTTTCAGTGTGTCAATGATGCTTACACAATAGTTATTTAACACAGGCAGCCCGCTACGTTCCAGCTCCTTATTGAGGAATCCGATATCAAACGGCGCATTGTGAATGATGAGTTCCGCACCGCTGATAAACTCGAGAAGTGCTGGTGCAATTTCAGCAAATTTCGGTTCGTCCTGCAGACGTTCCAGTGTCAGGCCATGTATCTCCGCCGCTCCCGCATCAATTTCACGTTCCGGGTTGAGATAGCGGTGGAAACGCCGATCAGAAACTTTGCGGTTGCATAATTCAATAGCCGCCAGTTCAATAATACGGTGGCCTTTCCCGGGATCCAGGCCAGTGGTTTCGGTATCCAATACGATTTGTCTCATTTGATGCTTCCATTCAAAAACTGTTCAATTCCGCGATTGGCCAATTCATCCGCACGCTCGTTTCCGTCATGCCCGGCATGTCCTTTTATCCATACCCATTGGATATGATGCTTGTTCGCTAGCTCATCCAGCGTGCGCCACAAGTCTTCATTTTTGACCGGTTTTTTGTCAGCAGTTTTCCAGCCACGTTGCTTCCAGTTATGTATCCAGACGCTAATACCTTGCTGCACATACTTTGAATCGGTATGCAGGATCACCCGGCATGGCCGTTTTAATGCTTCCAGCGCACGGATCGCGGCCAGTAATTCCATGCGATTATTGGTTGTATGCGCCTCACCACCGCATAGCTCGCGCTCTTTGCCCATAATTTGTAATAGCGCGCCCCAGCCGCCCACGCCGGGGTTACCTTTGCAAGCTCCATCAGTATAAATTTTTACTATCTCTTCATTCATTGTCACAAATTCATTCATTCGAATTTCGTTTTTTTACGTTGCGATATTTCTCTATTCAGTTTGGGTGTTGCCGGTAGCAGCTTGCCAACTAGCCCTTCATTCCATTTGGGTTTGATCAGATTCATTCCCGGTACGTGTTTAATCGCCTGTAAAAAATATACCCCCCCCCACATTGCCCACCAGCGGTCGCCCGCCGGTTCCATAAAATTAAAGTGATTTAGCCAATTGGGATTGGTGAACGGCGGGGCGTAACAGGCAAAACGTCCAGTTACCACTACAAATCCCAGTAATGCCAGCCAATCCTTTAAGCGTGATAACGCAATAAAATCTCCACGCCAAGGGAAATTGGTACGCGAACCCAACATGCGTCGTGCCCCCCACAAGCTACGCGGATTGAAGCCACTGATGATGATATTTCCCGCTGGTCTTAGCACACGCTCAACCTCGCGTAAAATTTGATGGGGATGGGCATTGAATTCGAGTACATGCGGCAGCAGCACCAAATCCAAACTACTGCATTCGAATGACAATTCGTGCATATTCAGCCGGACTTGTACGCCGGCTTCGTTGCCCACTATGGTGCGTAGTGGCATACGACTGGCACGCAGAAAATCATGCTCGGCAAGTCCGAGTTGCAGCGCATTGAAGCCAAAAATATCGGTCACACTGTGATCAAATAATATTTGTTCGCACTCCAGCAAATATTTGCCCGGGGGCGTGGCAAACCAATCATTCAGCGTATTTGTGGTTGACATGCAATACTCTTTCACTCGAGTATTGCCAAATAATAAACGGACATTCCCATGTTAGACATTATTCCCATCCCCGCATTTAAGGACAACTACATCTGGATGTTGCATGACCACCAACATGTGGTAGTGGTCGACCCGGGTGACGCAGCGCCGGTGCTGGCTTATCTCAAGCTACATAAACTCAAACTCATCGCCATCCTGTGTACTCACCATCACAATGATCACGTCGGTGGCGTCTGCAAACTGGTTGAATTATACAACGTGCCTGTGTACGGGCCACAGCTTGAAGATATCCCCTGCATCAGTCATATGCTGGGCGATGGTGATGTAATTGAAATCCCGGAATTAAAAATAAAACTGAGTGTTATGGATATCCCGGGTCATACCCACGGACATATCGCTTATCTGGGCGCCGGTGGCGTGTTTTGTGGTGACACCTTGTTCGGTTGTGGCTGTGGCAGATTATTTGAAGGAACAGCTCCGCAATTATTTTATTCCCTGCAACGGTTGGGAAATTTGCCTGATGATACAAAAGTATATTGCGGACATGAATATACAGAGGCTAACATCCGCTTCGCACTAGTCTGCGAACCCGGCAATGTTCGGCTCAACCAACGTCAAGCAGATGTGCAGGCATTACGTGCTGCCGGTTTTCCAACGTTGCCCTCGACGATTGCCCTGGAAAAAGACACCAACCCTTTTTTGCGCTGCGCTGAGCCAAGCATCATCGCCACCACATTACGTATGACACAAATTAAAGAAACCGATGAAGTCAGTATCTTTACCGCCCTGCGTACTTTAAAAAATAATTTCTAAAAAATTATTTTAGATTGCGATAAAGCCCTTTCTGGTTTATTCTGCGCGACCTTCGGAGAGGTGGATGAGTGGTTTAAGTCGCACGCCTGGAAAGCGTGTTTAGGATAATATCCTAACGCGGGTTCGAATCCCGCCTTCTCCGCCAAGACTTTAGTATTTAAGCGCCTTATACGGCGCTTTTTTATTGGGTATGCTACTTGTGGATCGGTGGAATGTTTTTCCGCTTAATGTGAAAGTTGTGGCAAAGTCCATACACAAAACAATCACCCCGGAAAAGAAGAAATAGGTACATTCGCTAGTGAAGTTGCATGATTTCTCATTGTTGTTGAGCCACAGTGCTACGCATCCCCTTAAGCTGCATAGCTCTCTCGTTCGGTTGCGCAAGTCTTATGAGGTTATTACATTCATGCAGGTATTAATGAGCAGCTTATAGGGTATTGAGATTATTGATCCGGCCCAATAAAGTATGAATTTTTATGAATTTTCAGCATCCCAT
>NZ_CAKMAA020000086.1 GCF_924101635.2 Candidatus Nitrotoga sp. HW29
TCACCGGCCACTGCGGTCAGATCGGCCAGCATGATTGAGCCTATGGCACTCCCGACCGTGCCATCAGCCAGGCTATCAAGACCGAGATAAAGCACCTGGTTGTTGTTGATGATCTTCGCCATGTCGGTCGCGTGTTTTTGATCCCCTGTTTTGAATTCCGGCGACAGAAGCTCCGCCAGCGGCTCGGAGGTCAGCATGGACAGAATCGGGATGAGCGATGCGACCATCTTCTGGAAGTGGTCGCGATTATGCTCAAAGGTGGAAATCAGGCCATCCAAGTCTGATGACTGCGCTTCGTGGATGGCGACCTGCCTGTAGAAACCGATAAAGGCTTCCAGTATTCGGTCACGATGTTTTTTCACAAAACTGCTGGAGCGCGTCTCCCATTCCGGCACGGTGTCGATAAAGTGATGGCGCAACGTGTTCAGCAGCAAATTGTCCGCGCCACCCTCGATATAACGCTTCATGTGAACCAGATTGGGGCTCACACCCGTTGCCACCAAACCATTCACAATATCGTTCAGCACTTTCCAGCCAAAGGCCGCAAACGGGTCTGCGCCGGTTTCGGATGGAATCAGAGCGGCGACCCGACTGGCGAGTTCGGTTCGGCGATTCCAGTTACGCATCGGGTCGATGGGCGTAGACTTCTCCAGGTGGGCGGGATGAAAGTACACGAAGCGCTCCGGGTGCCCCATCGCCGCACATATCCGTTTGGCGTTTTCCGCCAAGGCATGATCCCCTTTCGGGTCAATGATGATGACGGTTTCGTTGCGAATGATCGCCTGACCAATCAACAGTTCCATCATTCTGGTTTTACCAACCCGCGTCGTTCCAACCAGCAAGGTATGGCCGACCAGATTAGCGATGTCCATGAACCGGTCAGTTTCCTTGTCCAGACCATGTATCCAGTACGCGCCGTCCAAGTGGCGCTCGTTGGTGATCTTGCCGATGGTCTGTGCAACGCCCTGCCCGATCAGCGCGTGCATCTTCTGCGATTCAACATCCGTCCAGTCAAAACCCTTGCCAAGCCACACAGAGTTTTTTTTGGTCGCCGCCGCTGTCTTGTTTATCAGCTCAGGAATGGTGATGAACTCTTTACCGTAATTGTCCAGGCGCGTCAGGTTGGCGTATCGCCGCCAAGCGCCGATACCGCGATACAGTGCCATGCAGGTGCAAACAGTCATCGCAATTGCGCTAAATTTCACAGGGAGCGGGACTGGCATGTATTTGGCCGCAATCAGTGTGAACAACGCAGCACCTGCCCACGATGCAGACATCGTCGCTTCAAAGTTTGGTCGCCACGGTGATTCCCACTCGTAGAATGCTTTCATCGGGGGCTACCATCACTCTTGATAATGTGGTTAAGCTGCCCGATAGCCTTTCCAATGAATGTCGCTTCGCGCCGTATACCGCAAAGATCATGTTCAGTGTCTCG
>NZ_CAKMAA020000087.1 GCF_924101635.2 Candidatus Nitrotoga sp. HW29
GTTGCCGAAAGGTGCGCAAAGTTTTTAGGCGCTCAGCCTGAAAACGAGGGGAAAGCGTAAAGTTTTTGAAGGTATCGTTGGCATTATAACTGTAAGACAGGTTATCTAATTTGATGAGTTTACGTAGATTGCTTTTACTTTTGTTTGTAAGTTTGATGTATAAATAAGATAAAACAGTTTGATTGTCGGTAAGAAATTGAAGTACAAGAAAAATGTCAGAACAAGTCAATAGTAAAATCGTGTAAGGAAGTAAATATGAGTGAATCAAATGATTTTAAAGAGGGGTTGAATTATTTCTTGAATAAAGACTATATCAATGCGGAAAAGTGCTTTAGGAAAGCTGCAGAGCAGGGAGACCCAGAGGCTCAGTTTTGTCTGGGTGATATGTACAATAATGGCTATGGCGTTACGAAGGACGAGCGGAAAGCAGTGGCTTTATTTCGTAAATCTGCGGAGCAGCGATTTGCGCCATCACAAATTAATCTAGGAATTATGTACTCTCAAGGGAATGGGGTTGAGCAGGATCTTATTGAGGCATTTATGTGGCTAAATATTGCTGGTCGAGCTGTTGATGAGGAAGGGGGCGATCTTGCAGTCGATGAGGAGGGAAGAGATCTTCTTGGAGTTGTGGAAGAACAAATGACCGCCGGTCAAATTACGGAAGCACTGCGCCGATCCAATGTTTGGATGAAAACGAATCAATTACTTTAAATTGGGTAAATTTATACATCAATAGTACAATTACTACCCCATCGAATAAACGGGGGGGTAATGTATGTCACGACCACCGCGAGGCACAAGAGTGCTTGATAGCGCACCCAAGTCATTGTTTTAGTGACGACGATTGAACAGTTACGGCAAGCACAGACGGCGGTTCTGCCATTTCAGTAGGGTATGACTCTAGAGCAAACAGCATAAGTCATCGGGCTATTCAAAGATTGGGAATGCTGTTTGCACAACCGGTTCATTAATTGTTGGCGCTACTATCTATACCGTTGAAAAATATATGCAGAAATTATCTAACTGAACAGTATTTTGATATGGCCATACGGGACGGGGCAGCTTAGAAGGGGGCGAAATATCAGGTATGCGACTAACTCTCCTTCTGCCAAAATAATCTGGCTATTCCAAAGATTAATTTAAAGATTTAGGTAGTGCTGCATTCTTGATGGAATTTATTGTCTATCAATTGGTAAAAACCACCAGTTTTAGCTGGTGCATTTAAGGCTTTAAACACTATGAATTTCATCATACGTTCTGTGAATATGGTTTTAGCGGAGTCCGCCACGGTTTGCCCACTTTTAGTGGGCGGCGGTCGAAGCCTCAATCCACCTACTTTAGTAGGTGGTAATTGAGTTTTGAGATCATTTTTTAGTAGTATTTGTCGTAAATTTCCAACTGATCTTCGACGACGTTTTTAAATCAATGCCAAATGAAGAAATCTGAAATTAAATTCACCATTACTCTCGACGATAAAAAAATACCCGAAAAAATAGAGTGGGACGCATTTGATATTCAGGAACAAACTACGACTGCCAATGCAGTAATGATTGCTCTATGGGATGCCAAGGAGAAAAATACGCTGCGTATTGATTTATGGACCAAAAGCATGATGAAAGAGGATATGAAAAAATTTTATCATCAAAGTTTTTTATGCATGGCAGATAATTTTGAACGTGCTACCGGAGATGTAGAAACCTCGCGAGCGATGCAAAATTTTGCCCAGATGCTGGGGGAAAAAATGAATCTGGTAATGGAAAATAAATTTGTTGCTTTAAAAAGCGATTAAACCAATCAAAGTTAGCATCGCACTTTAACGCATCAATAATCCAGCACTATTACTTCAGGGACTGCTACATATTGCGCCTGAATTCTTGTATGCATAATATTTTTTATATTTTATTTTTTAAGTTAAGCTTATGAGCTTTTTTACACGTCTATGTTTGCAATTTCATCTGTTTGGTATTCTATGTGTAACGGGCTAATGCATACTTCAAGAGAGCAGGAAATACTGTATAAGATTGCCTAACGTGATATATGTTACTGAGTATAGTTAAATAGCTCAAAACCTTCTAATCAAAATTTCTTTAAGGGATTAATTAAAAAATGACGAAATCTGAAATTAAATTTACAGTCACTCTCGATGACAACATGGTGGCAGAAAAAATAGATTGGACTGCTTCTGGTGCAGAGGAGCACAACACGAGCAAAGGCGTAATGATTTCAGTTTGGGATACCAAGGAAAGCAATACGATGCGGATTGATTTTTGGACAAAAGATATGATGGTTGATGAAATGTGTCAATTTTATCACCAGACTTTTTTATCAATGGCTGATACTTTTGAACGTGCTACTGGAGAGGCAGAAGTAGCAAAGTCAATGCGTAATTTTGCCCAGCAGTTTGGTGAAAAAGTGAATCTGTTTACGAGTAAAAAATTTGATGCTTGACGTCAGTATAAGTTAGGCGTGTGTAGTGGGAAGTTCTTTCACCGTTAAATTGGATTATTACAATAAAGAGGGGAATTATGAAAACTATCGGTGAATTGAGGCAGGCTCTGGAAGGTGTACCAGATGATCGATTGTTGAAGGCGCAGGTGATAGCTTTGGATGGGGGTTCGTGGACACTGAATGTTGAGTTTTGCGCTTTGGTGCCGGTTGGCGCAAGTATGCCAGGAGGCACTATGGCGGTGTTAAAACTCACTCATCCCGAATTGGAAACCATGCCAGAGTGGCCCGCACCGACGTGATACGTCTTTAAATTATTATGGATATCACCCCGCTTGTTATAGCCTTCATTCTCGGCATTATTGAAGGCCTGACCGAATTTCTGCCTATTTCTAGTACTGGCCATCTGATTATTGCTGGTGACTTGCTCAGCTTTAATGATGAGAGGGGCAAAGTATTCATGATCGTAATTCAGTTGGGGGCTATTTTGGCAGTGGTATGGGAATTCCGAGCCAAGTTATTGGCAGTAACGCGTGGCTTAGCGGCGCGTGAACCTGTTGCTTGGCGTTTTGCCAGTAATGTGTTGGTGGCATTTCTGCCAGCAGTCGTGCTTGGGCTAATATTTCATCATTGGATCAAGACTTACCTGTTTAATCCTTACACCGTGGCGATGGCACTAGTCGGGGGTGGGTTGGTGATTTTGTGGGTGGAAAAACGAGCGTTTCACCCGCACATTAAAAGTGTTGAAGATATGTGTTGGCAGGATGCGATCAAGGTGGGATTGGCCCAGTCGGTGGCCATGTTTCCTGGCGTTTCCCGATCTGGTGCAACCATTATGGGTGGGATGATTTTTGGACTTGACCGACGGGTTGCAACCGAGTTTTCTTTCTTTCTTGCTATTCCTACTATGTTTGGGGCAACTGTCCTCGACCTTTACAAGAACTGGCATTTGTTAGCAGCCACAGATCTATCGGTATTCGTAGTAGGTTTTATTGCGGCGTTCGTTAGCGCTTATCTGGCAGTAGCGGCCTTACTTAAGTTTATTGCCAATCATACTTTTGTGGGGTTTGCCTGGTATCGTATTGTATTTGGTCTGCTAGTCTTGGTTACAGCCTATAGCGGTGTTGTAGAATGGTAAACTATTGAAATTATGAGTTACCAAGAACTCTATTGTTAGCTCTGTTCCCATGGTAATTTACGTGCGCGCCAGCCATCCAGCGTATTGCGGTGCTTGTTGGCGTCTTTGTCGCCTTCAAAGCCTTCCAGCACATTGTAGGACTCGACATAACCGGCTTCGGTCGCAGCTATAGCGGCATTATGAGATCGGCCACCGCTGCGGCACATGAATAATACTAATGCCTTTTTGTCCATTTGCTGCTCAAGCTGAGCTATAAAATGCGGATTGGGTTTCATACCGGGATAGGTAGCCCATTCAATTTCTACAACATTGGAGATACGACCCACCCAGTCCAGTTCAGCGCGTGTACGCACGTCGACCAATTTGGAGCCGGGCGCAGCTTGCAGTAGTTCGTAAGCCTCGTTCGGCAGTAGGGCCCCTTTATAGGGGGCATTCATTTCTTTGGCGCGTTTTTGTGCGGTGTTCAAAATTTCTGTAGTTTTCTCCACGATATTTCTCCGCTATTGTTCAATATATAGCCTGTACGCAGTAATTACAGAGCAGGGATTAAAGATAATTATCACGAACTAGACAGTAACCGGGGGTTGATACGACAGCTTTGGATGAATTTAAAGTATATTCAATGTTCTATTGAATATACTGGCTTTCATACAAAACTTGAGCACTGTCATTAACAGTAGCAAAATTTTTTTGTTTAGCTTAAGAGGTAAACACTATTTCACTACGTGTTGATTGTCCACCCTCAGCCCATTCAGCTTAATTATTGTCCGGACTGAGGGAAGAGCGCTTTATACTTTCATATTCCATTTATAGCCGAATTCGTCATTACCCGTTTCAACCGGCACTATTTTATGAGGGGTGTGTGGTGAAGCGGGTGCGGATTCATCGAGAGAAGGCCCTTCTTTGGTCAAGGTGAATACGACTGGTTCAGGCTTATCATCCTGTAGCGGTGAATAAAGCAAAGGGGCATTTGCGCGAGTATCAGGGTTTAAAAACCGTGCTCCATCCATATCTTTCAATATTTCAAGATATTTTTGCTTGGCTTCCCAGCTAGGTAATAAGTCATCATTGTGCTTTACCTCTTTACTGCTAGATACAACGAAACCATCACCTTCCACTTGGCCCAGCGCATTAAGTGCATTCTCAGAATACTCATACTTGCCATCTTGATTTTTTCGTGCCATAACATCAATAGAACAATGATGTGGTGCAAGCAAGATATGCCAATTAAGTTTATCAGCACTATTTTTGTAATTTTGCCAAATACGATCCCAAACCTCAACTGTCGCATCGCCTCCTAACATAATGCGATTCGCTCCACCGAAAACTTTAACTGTCCAGCGTATGACCATACTATTGTCGTTAAGAGTGGGTTGATCACCAACCGATATAGCATTGGATACCTCACCTTCTTTTTGGATAGGAGAAATAATATGCGCTTCAATATTTCGCGAAAAAGTTTTAACTAATCCGGATGATGACGTTGCGTCCAATTTGCTAATTCGATTGCCATTCAGTTCTGACTCTTTACTACCTTGAAGACTCAACCTACGTTTAATCTCCTGGAATAATGGTTCAGATTCATCAGTTTCATATTGTGGGTCTGCAAAACAAGGATTGATCCACATTTCCTCGATAAGAATTAATTTATCGTCTTCTCGTGGCCGGTCCTCAAATTCAGCAGGGTCACCGCGATAAAAAAGTTTGTCAAAACCGGTCAGGTTATTTTGATTTGGGTGAGTCAAAACTAAGAGCGACAATCGATACTCACGATTACTCCGATAGCTGGATTGATAACAAGCATATTGAAGGTCAAGCGCAAAGTCGTAATAGATCCACTGGAATGGTTTTGACGCCTCTTCTAGTCCAAGAGTGGCAGCGTTTCCTATATTACCGTTTACATCAATGGATGTTCTAAAGCGATCCGTATATCGTTCGCAACGATAATTGATATCAGTGAGCACTGTTTTATCATTTGCTTCAATCAAGGTGGTATCGCCATTGCCGACCGGGAAGAAAGTAATACGATTGATAGACATTATTTGCCTTCCTTTTTGTGAATTTTTTGCTATAACAATCCGCCATTATACTTGATTAACTTAAAAACATGAAAATATAAAACAAATTAAAAGACTTGATTGACCTGCTCAAGCCATTGTATTTTTTGTATATTATTGTGCATCTTTAAACAGGATGAACTTGTTTGCCTGGAGAATGGTCAACTTGCTGTTACTGTGTCTACTTCTACCCGCCACAAAAAATTTTATGGAAACAGTTCAGCCTTGGCAAAAAGCAAGCCCTCTTGATCCTTTTTAGACAAAATGGGGGGGGTCTGGTCAAGATGCCAATCAATCGCCAAATCTGGATCGTTCCATAGGATAGAGCGCTCATATTCAGGCGCCCAATAATTTGTTGTTTTATAGAGAAATTCTGCATGCTCGCTAAGCACGACGAAGCCATGGGCAAATCCTTCCGGCACCCAAAACATCCGTTTGTTTTCAGCAGAAAGCACAACGCCCGCCCATAAACCAAAGGTGGGTGATGATTTACGAATATCTACCGCCACATCGAATACCTCTCCTGCCACAACACGCACTAACTTGCCTTGTGGTTGTTTGATTTGATAATGCAATCCGCGCAGTACATGCTGAGCCGATCGGGAGTGGTTATCCTGGACGAAGTTGACGGATCGCCCTGTGATACTCTCGAAGACTTTTTGATTGAAACTCTCGAAAAAAAATCCACGGGCATCACCGAACACTTTAGGTTCTATAATTAAAAGATCGGCTATTGCTGTTTGGGTAACGTCGTGCATTTTTAATAAACTTTCTCTTTTA
Organism: Candidatus Nitrotoga sp. HW29; assembly: GCF_924101635.2. Classification (GTDB taxonomy): domain Bacteria; phylum Pseudomonadota; class Gammaproteobacteria; order Burkholderiales; family Gallionellaceae; genus Nitrotoga. The sequence continues at coordinate 6,421 of NZ_CAKMAA020000087.1, forward strand.
AAATATCAAGCAGATACCGACCATAACCATTCTTTGCCAGCGGCTCGGCCAACCGTTCCATTTGCTCCGTTGTGATGTAACCTCGGCGATATGCAACTTCTTCCGGGCAGGCAATCTTCAATCCTTGACGTTTCTCGAGTGTCTGAATAAACATTGAAGCCTCCAGCAATGAATCATGCGTACCCGTATCCAGCCATGCATAGCCACGCCCCATAACCTGTACATCCAGTTTTCCATTGTCGAGGTAAATCTGATTGACAGTGGTAATTTCCAATTCACCACGTGCAGAAGGCTTAACGGATTTAGCAATCTCAACAACGTTGTTGTCATAAAAATAGAGACCTGTCACGGCATAATTGGACTTGGGCCTTACGGGTTTTTCTTCCAGACTGATTGCACGCCCTGTAGTATCGAATTCCACTACTCCATACCGTTCGGGGTCGTTGACATGATAGGCAAATACAGTGCCGCCCTCTAGTTTGCTTCTGGCGGCTGAAAGATTTTTTTCAAAGTTGTGGCCGTAAAAAATGTTATCTCCCAGCACCAACGAACAGGCGTCACTTCCGATAAAAGACTCGCCAATAATAAATGCTTGCGCGAGTCCATCCGGTGAAGGCTGTATAGCAAAGGAAAAATTCATTCCCCACTGTGAGCCATCGCCTAGCAACTGTTCGAAACGCGGTATATCCTGCGGAGTGGAAATGATCAGGATATCCTGAATGCCGGCCAGCATGAGCGTGGTCAGCGGATAGTAAATCATTGGTTTATCGTAAACGGGTAATAATTGTTTGGAGATGGATCGGGTGGCCGGGTAAAGTCGTGTGCCCGAGCCGCCTGCGAGTATGATGCCTTTCATGATGCTTCCCTATCGCTGTAATTTTGTTGAATCCAATTTTGGTATTCTCCACTAATGACAGCATTAACCCAATCCGGGTTAGTCAGATACCATTGCACGGTCTTGCGCAATCCGGTTTCAAATGTCTCTAGCGGTTTCCAGCCCAGCTCATGGGCAACTTTACCGGCATCGATCGCGTAGCGATGGTCATGTCCGGGCCTATCCTGTACGTAGGTGATAAGGGATGCATGCGGCGCACCTTGAGGGCGAAGCTCATCAAGAATAGCGCAAATCTCATACACCACTTCCAGATTGGTTTTTTCATTCCAGCCACCGATATTATAAGTTTCTCCCACCCGGCCCCGCTTGAGCACCAAGCGTAACGCACGCGCATGGTCGTCCACATACAACCAGTCGCGGATGTTGTCACCCTTGCCATAAATGGGAAGGGGTTTCCCATTGCACGCGTTCAGGATGATTAATGGAACAAGCTTCTCCGGGAAATGATAAGGGCCGTAATTATTGGAACAGTTGGTGGTGACCACGGGCAAGCCGTAAGTGTGATACCAGGCACGCACCAAGTGGTCTGAAGACGCTTTGCTTGCCGAGTAAGGAGAATTTGGTTGGTAAGCGGTGTTTTCGGTAAAAAAACCGGTTTCACCGAGGCTGCCATAGACCTCGTCTGTGGATATATGGTGGAAGCGAAAAGTATTTTTGCGTTCTGTGGCAAGCTCGCTCCAATATTCCCGCGCTGCTTTCAGGAGCGTGTATGTGCCAATAATATTGGTTTCGATAAAGGCTGCCGGGCCAGTGATGGATCGATCGACATGGGACTCCGCAGCTAAATGCATCACCGCATCTGGTTGATGTTCATGAAATAGTTTCGCGATTGCAGCCGTATCACAAATATCCACATGTTCGAAGTGGTAGCGGGGATTGTCTGCAACCGATCTTAAGGACTGTAAATTGCCAGCATAGGTCAGCTTATCGACGTTAATGACTGTTGCGTCGGTTTCTGTGATTAGTTGGCGAATAACTGCGGAGCCAATAAAGCCGGCACCGCCGGTAACAAGGATTTTTTTCATGGTTTGGAGGGGCGATATATTATTTTATCTGCGTAATCTTATTGAAAGTGTTCATCAAGAAAATAGGTTATGTGACGCAGTGCTTGCTCTGTTGCGCCACGATGGGTATGGACAAAATGCAGTCCAGCTTGGCCAATTTTTGTCAGCTGTTCGGGATGGGCAAGCAAATTTTGTAAACGTTGCCCTAGATCAGATGCATTCTGTATTCGCACGGCTGCTCCGCATTCGACAGCAAGCTGGCTGGCTTGTGCAAAATTGTATGTGTGTGGGCCTATAAAAACAGGCCTGCCTACGGCGCAAGCTTCAATGAGGTTTTGTCCGCCAAATGGCAATAAACTGCCGCCGATGAAGGTGAGGTCGCAGGCGGTATAATAGGCAAACATTTCTCCCATGCTATCACCCAATACCACTTGGGTATCTGATGTAATCGGAACGTTCTCACTTCTACGCTGAAAGCGAATGCCTTGCTGGGTGAGCATGTCAGCTATGTCGTCGAAGCGTTGCGGATGACGTGGCACAATGACGGTTAGCAGATGGGGAATGTCTACTTGCTCAAGCATGGATAGCAGTAAGATTTCTTCCCCGGTGCGGGTACTGGCTAGCAAAAAAATCTTCCGGTCTTTGCCAAATTGGGTGCGTAATTGTGAACCCAGTTCTAGCATCGCTGATGGTGGTTGAATGTCAAATTTCAGATTGCCCATGACAGATACATTGTTTGCACCTAATTCCTTCATGCGTGTAGCATCGATTTCGCTTTGCGCAGAAATAGCGCTTAGTTCGTTCAAGCCCAATCGCGTCAAATTTGGGTAGCGTGCATAACGTGCAGCAGATTTCTCGGATAATCGTGCATTAAGCAGCAGTAAGGGAATTTGCATCGTGTGGCAGCTATGGATCAGATTAAACCAGATTTCAGTTTCCATCAAGATACCGATGTGTGGGCGAAAGTGTTGTAAGAAATGCCTGACAGCAAATGGGTAGTCGTAAGGCAAATAAACTCGCAGAATATCGTCGCCGTAAAGTTGTTCACTGGCTGCGCGGCCGGTTGGGGTGGTGTGTGTAAGTAGCAATTGATGATGCGGGTAATGTTTCCGTAAACGTTGGACCAGATTGACCGCTGCGCGTGTTTCTCCAACTGATACGGTATGCAGCCAGATTATTGGCTGATTGCTGTGAACAGAATAGTGCCCGAAGCGTTCGTCAATATGCTGTAGGTACTCATGTTGTTTGCGTCCGCGCCAGAGCAGATGGAAAAATACATATGGCAATAAAAGCCACAGCAGAAGAGTATAAATCTGACGAGGGTTAAACATAGGTAAGCGAATGTTTACCACCAGAATTGATTTTGCAGGCCTGCACGAAGTGCGAGTGAATCATCCAGATAAGGAGCCAGTGTAAACGGCATTCATTTTCATATGCCGAATTTTTTATTATGCTGCGTGATGATCACGCGCCAATTTTTTGTTATGCACTATTATAGTGAGAACGTATATCAAAAATGAAATAATCCGGTTAACAATTTCATTGGTTACGTTGAATTAGCGAATAAAACCGTAAGGGAGTTAGCTACGTTTGTAATCATCGTCATACCGTACAATATCATCTTCGCCGAGATAAGAGCCGGATTGGACTTCAATCAGATAAAGTGATCCTGTGCCGATATTTTCCAGACGGTGTTTCATGCCAATCGGAATATAAGTTGATTGATCCTCTTGTAGCAGCAGAATATCCTCGCCACGAGTTACTTTGGCATAACCGGAAACCACAATCCAATGTTCGGCGCGATGGTGGTGCTTTTGCAAAGACAGTTTGGCACCGGGTTTCACCATAATGCGCTTGGCCTGGAATCGTTCGCCAATATCGATGCCTTCATAATAACCCCAGGGCCGATAGACGCGACGGTGGATTAGATGTTCGGTGCGTTCGGCCTGTTTAAGATATTCCACGGTATGTTTTACATTCTGGGCAAAGTCCTTATGCATCACCAATACTGCATCAGCAGTTTCCACAATGACCAGGTCTTGCACCCCGATAGCTGCCACCATACGGCTTTCGGCACGAACATAAGTTTTTGTGGTTTCTGCGGTATAAACATCGCCACGTAACGCATTGCCTTGTTCATTTTGTGGGCTGACGTCATAGAGTGATGACCATGAACCAATATCACTCCAGCCAATATTCACTGTCACCATAGCCGCTGCCCGAGTGTGCTCCATCACTGCATAATCGATAGAATCGGATGGACAAGTGGCAAAAGCCTTTTCATTCAGACGACAAAAATCCAAGTCATGTGTGCTATTTTGCCATGCTTCTAGTGCCGCTTCATAAATGTCCGGGCGGTAGCGTTGTAACTCATTCAGGTAGACAGATGCCTTGAATACGAACATGCCACTGTTCCAAAAAAACCTTCCTGAAGCCACGAATTGTTTAGCCGTATCTAAATCTGGTTTTTCCACAAAACGTGCCACTTCAACGCTGTGTTCGTTGGATCCTAATATTGCGCCGCGTTCAATGTAACCGAATCCTGTAGCAGGTTCGTGGGGTGTAATACCGAATGTCACCAGTTTATCTTGGTGTGCCAACGCGAACGCTGCTTGAATCGCCGTATGAAAGCCTGCAATATCCTGAATGAGATGATCTGCAGGTAACACTAACAAGATTGCCTCAGCATCTTTAGCTTGTGCGGCGAATGCGGCAATGGCCACTGCAGGTGCGGTATTGCGACCTAACGGCTCGAGTATCTGCAATAGAGGATTAATGTTAACGGCACGTAATTGTTCGGCGACGAGGAAGCGATGTTCGTCGTTACAGATCACTAATGGTGCGGCTATGTTGGGATAGTCTTTAAGGCGTAGCAATGTTTCCTGGAATAAGGTGTGCTCGGAAATTAGCGGCAAAAACTGTTTAGGTAATGCTGCGCGAGATAAGGGCCACAAACGGGTGCCAGAACCTCCAGACAAAATAACAGGATAGAGCATAGCCACTTTCAAAGGTTAATGATAAACATCTCTTGGGATGCATGGCTTGAATTATAATCCGCAATCCAATATTTAGGAGTGGAAGTCTTACGCACCGCAATCTTTATGAAGGTTGTTTTAATGAACAAAGCAGCTCTGATTGTTGGCATCACTGGGCAAATGTGCCCGTTTGTTTGCTGAACAAAGGGCGTTTCTTGTATGGCGTGAAGTGCAGCGTTTCTTGATTTTTGAAGAGATGAATATTGTGTGTACTGATAAGTACGGGGATTAAAGCACAGCTTATACAACTGCATTGCCAGTGCAGCCATTTGTTCCAGATGGGCCAATTTTATTGGAGAAAACGTTTGAAAGTCACAATTGTAGGAACCGGTTATGTAGGCCTAGTTACTGGCGCATGCCTTGCAGAGGTTGGTAATCATGTTCTCTGTCTCGATCTTGACCCGACAAAAATAAGTATTTTGGAAAATGGGCATATCCCCATTCACGAGTCCGGCTTGAGTGACATTGTGCGCCGCAATGTTGCTGCGGGTCGTCTTGGCTTTACTACAGACATAGGCCGTGCTGTAGCGCATGCCCGTATCCAGTTTATTGCCGTCGGTACCCCCCCTGATGAAGATGGCTCCGCCGACCTGCAATATGTTCTGGCAGCAGCTAGAAACATAGGCAGTCGCATGATCGAAGATAAAATTATCGTTAATAAAAGTACTGTGCCTATAGGTACTGCCAACAAGGTCAGCGCAGTTATCACAGAAGAGTTGCAAAAACGCGATATTAAGCTCAGATATAGCGTTGTTTCCAACCCGGAATTTCTTAAAGAAGGCGGGGCAGTTGAAGATTTTATGCGCCCGGACCGCATCATCATCGGTGGAGATGATGCAGATGCCATCCAACAAATGCGTGAGTTGTATGCCCCATTCAATCGCAACCACGACCGTATTATTATCATGGATGTCAGAAGTGCCGAACTTACTAAGTACGCCGCCAATGCCATGCTTGCCACACGCATCAGTTTCATGAATGAACTGGCCAATGTTGCAGAAAAACTTGGTGCTGACATTGAAATGGTAAGACTCGGTATTGGTTCTGACACCCGTATCGGCTACCATTTTCTCTATTCAGGCTGCGGCTACGGGGGATCCTGTTTCCCCAAAGATGTAAAAGCACTCATCAAAACTGCCAACGATGATGCCGGTATTACTCTTAAAGTACTCAATGCCGTAGAAGCAGCCAACGATGCACAAAAAGAAGTTCTCACGAAAAAAATAAAAGCCAGATTCGGTACCAGTCTGATTGGAAAAAAATTTGCTATTTGGGGGCTTGCTTTTAAGCCTGATACGGATGACATGCGCGACGCGCCGAGTCGTAAGTTGATTTCAGATTTATTAGAAGCAGGCGCTACTGTCTCTGCGTATGACCCGGTAGCCATGTCAGAAGCACAACGAATCTTTGGCAATGACTCCAGAATTTCTTTTGCAGACAATCCGCTCACAGCCTGTCAAGATGCAGATGCATTGGTTATCGTCACTGAGTGGAAAGAGTTCCGCAATCCGGACTTCGCAATAATAAAAACAAAGCTCAAAACCCCACTAATCTTCGATGGCCGTAGCTTGTATGAGTCGGCTGCAATAAATGCGCATGGATTTGAGTATTTTCCCATTGGCCGTTAACGAAGGTTGGTTTTAAATGTGAAATTGTAGTGCAGGCCTGGGTATTTGAATGAGCGGGCGGCTAAATACACCGTTGGCGTTATCTTCATGGTTTTATTTGGAGTGAGGGGATCTGAGTCAAAATGGTCAACGAGCACTTACCAGTGGTTTTTATACTCGATGTCGACGGTGTCATGACGAGCGGGCAGTTTTTCTACACTGCTGAGGGTAAAGTGATGAAAGTTTTCGGTCCAGACGATAACGATGGTCTGTCCCTTTTGAAGGGCTTTGTGGAAGTTCGATTTGTCACGGGAGACAAGAAGGGCTTTGCAATCAGCAAGAAGCGTATTGTCGATGATATGGGTTTTGAACTCGATGTGGTCAGTACTATCCGTCGGGTTGAATGGATTAAAGAGCGCTATCCCCTTCAATCGGTTATTTACATGGGGGATGGAATTTTTGACCACTATGTCATGTGCAAAGTCGGCTACAGCATTGCTCCAGCCAATGCCGACAGCAATGCCAGAGCGCATGCATCCTTCGTTACAGAACGTTCCGGGGGTGACAGGGCCGTAGCTGAGGCATGCCTGCACTTGCTCGAACGGTTTTTCCAGCCTTTTGATCCGGGCAAGCTGCCAGACTCACAAGAAAAACTTTCGGGAGAGTGGGCTGTATGATTCAGCACAGACTACGCAACATCATTGAAAGGCGCCGTTGTACATTGCTGGGTGTTGGTCCGATGAGTGTCAACTGCGTTGATGCGACGATTGAGTTGGCCAACGAGTACGAAGTACCAATTATGATAATCGCCAGCCGGCGTCAGATTGACTCTGAGGATTTCGGTGGCGGGTATGTCAATAACTGGACTACCGAAGAATTTGCTCGCTATGTCACAGACAAGGATAAGAAGGGAAATATTTTGCTCGCTCGCGATCATGGAGGACCATGGCAGAACACGCGGGAAAAAGACCAGAACCTAGGTCTTCGTAGGGCCATGGATTCTGCGAAGGTTTCTTATCGGGCCGATATTGCAGCCGGCTTCCAGATTATTCACATCGACCCCAGCATAGACATCCATGGAGTGCCGGATGTGGATGAGGTTCTTGACCGCCTGTTCGACCTTTATGAATATTGCTGGACGCAGGCTGCAAATAAGCATCAGGAAGTGATTTTCGAGGTTGGTACTGAGGAACAGAGTGGTAGCACAAATACGCAAGAAGTGCTTGATTACACGCTCAACGCAATCAGCAAATTTTGCCAGTCTAACCGTATAAACCCACCAGCTTTCGTTGTCGTTCAATGTGGCACTCGGGTCATGGAGATGCGCAACGTTGGTTCATTTGATTCGCCGGTGCGGGTCGTTAATGAAATTCCGGCCGAGATTCAGTTGCCGAAGATGTTGGAGATTTGTAATCGGCATGGAGTGTTCATGAAAGAACATAATGCTGATTATCTTTCCGATGAAGCCTTGCAGTGGCATCCGCGGCTTGGAATTCACGCAGCCAACGTTGCGCCGGAGTTCGGTGTCGCTGAAAGTACAGCGCTGGTGGGCATTCTCGAGCGCAACGGCCTAGCGAATTTGGCGGAGAAATTTCTTGCGCTTGCTTACCGGTCGCACAAATGGGACAAGTGGATGCTTGAAGGGACACGGGCCACGGACAGGGAGCGAGCCCTGATCGCTGGGCACTACGTTTTCTCCACACCAGAATGTCAGGAGATCAGGGCAGCAGCAATTCAGGCCTTGGCAGTTATGCAAATTGACCTAGACGATTACCTGAAAGCACAGGTCAAGCAAAGTATTCTGCGCTATCTGCGTAGTTTTCGTCTTGCCTTGTGAGGGGTAGCATGAAACCAGTCGCTACCATCATCCTTAACCGGAACCTGCCCGATGTTGCCGACCGGTTGTGTGAACATCTTATGGTGCATGACGGTAGCCTGACGGATATTTTCGTAGTGGAGGCTGGCACCGATATGAACCGGCTCAGTCGCCATTCGACTTGGCACGTCAATGCACCTGAGGTGATGAAGCATGGCCTTCGTTACGGTCGCGGGATGAATTTTGGCCTTTTACAGCTTCTTAAAGAGAACAGATTTTCCTCCTACGATTCTTTCTTGCTACTAACTAACGACACAGAGTTCGCTCATGGACCAACGGTTGGACCATTGCTCGATGTACTGGCACGGCATCCACGTGTTGGCCTGCTGTCGCCGTGTTCGGAACGCTGGGGCGAGCGCTTGTTGCTTCGACAGGAGCAAACTAAATACTTCTGGTTTATCCACAACAATGCCTATCTTCTTCGCAGAGAGTTTATTGAGGCTATTTGTGAGGTAGAAAAACCTACGCTGATGAATTTTCTTTTTGACGGCAATAACTTCCGCGGCTATGGTTCCGAGCATGAATTGATTGCAAAGGCGTATGCTAACGACTGGGCGGCAGCTATTACGACCGAGGTCTGGGCATCGGAAAACGAGTCACATTTGTTGGATCATGCTGACCAGATCAAAACGGAAGGTTACGAGGAGAACTTGCGTCTCTATGTTGAAGAAGGCCGGTGTTGGATGCGGCGTAAGTATGGCTTCAACAGCCACTGGTCAATGCAGCAATACGTCAAGGCCTTCTATGACAAATTCTTTGAGTTCCACCCTGAATACACTGCTTACAAAATCTGAAAGGAAAGGTTTATATGAATAATACTAAGATCATAGAGAAGCCTTGGGGGCATGAAGAAGTTGTCGAGATCAATGAAAAATACATGGTTAAGAAGCTCACTATGTGGGCCGGCCACCGCTGCAGTCTCCAGTACCACAACCTTAAGAAGGAGACCATCTATGTCCTGTCGGGTGTCTTAAAGATCATCCAGGGCACCAACCAGGACGCATTGACCGAGGCACTGTATCGGGCGGGTGACACCATCACTATTCCTCCGGGCTTGATTCACCGAATGGAGGGTGTAGAAGACAGCGTCTACCTGGAGGCGTCCACACCTGAGATGGACGATGTCGTTCGTCTGGTTGATGATTACCAGCGGACAGGCTTATGAGTTTTCGGGTGTGCATCCCGTGTGCTGGGACAGGCTCGCGCCTTGGCGAAGCTACCCGGTTTATCAACAAGTCACTGGTCAGCATATCAAACCGGCCGGTCTTGTCGCACCTGATAGACCACTTTCCGGCCGATGCGGAGTTTGTAATTGCGCTCGGCTATAAGGGACACCTTGTACGAGAGTTACTCGAGCTGGCCTATCCCCATCGTCGTTTCTTCTTCGCCGATGCGGCCCCTTTTGAAGGTCCGGGTTCGGGTTTGGGACTGAGTTTACTGGCCTGCAGGTTGTATCTGCAGCAGCCCTTTGTTTTCATCTCGTGCGACACGCTGGTAGACGAATCAATCCCGGCACCTAGCGAAAATTGGATGGGCTATGCCAAAACGGATGACCTTCGCCCCTACCGCACTTTGCAAATTCTCGGTGACCAAGTACTGTCAATTACCGAGAAGGGTCTGGCTGACCCAGCTACTCATCGGCCATACATAGGCCTCGCAGGCATTCACAATTACGGGATCTTCTGGGACGCCATGATCGAGGGCGGTGCAGTGGCCATTGAGACAGGTGAGGCATTCGGGTTACGTAGCCTGCTACCGTGCGCTATTCGGGCACATGGCTTTACTTGGCATGACACAGGTAACACCAATACGCTTTCGCAAGCCCGTATGCACTACAGGCAGCCAGACGAACCGAATATCCTTGAGAAACCCAACGAGGCTATCTGGTTCGTAGGTGATTCGGTTATCAAGTTTTCAGATGACACCAGTTTCATCGCGAATCGCGTGAAACGCGTACGAGAGATAGCGGAATACGTACCGGCAATCACCGCTTCAAGCGATCATATGTATCGATATAAGAAGGTGCATGGTTGTATTTTGTCCGAAGTGGCGAATCTACCAACATTCCGAAGACTGCTGGAGCATTGCTTGGGATTCTGGATCCGGAAGCCTCTGTCGCAGTCGCAGTCAGACGCTTTTCGTGACAATTGCCTCCGTTTTTATCGCGACAAGACACTGGAGCGTGTAGAACAGTTCTACCAGAACTTTGGCCACGCTGACGGTGATCAGGCGATCAATGGCGTGTCAATGCCTACGCTTGAAAACCTTTTGCAGAAGGTAGATTGGGAGCATCTGGCGGACGGATCTCCTGGACGCTTTCATGGTGATTTCCATTTTGAGAACATCCTTTTCACGCCGGATGAGAGATTCGTCTTTCTGGACTGGCGGCAAGACTTTGCAGGAGATCTATCAGTCGGTGATATCTATTATGATCTCGCCAAGTTGATGCATGGACTAATCGTCAGTCACGAGCTCATTGCATCTAATCTGTACCGGGTGGATTGGTGCGGTGATCGAATAGATTTCGATGTTCATCGGAAGCAATCCCTCGTCGAGTGTGAGCATTTTTTTCATGGATGGCTGACCGAGCGAGAATATGACAGGCGAAAGGTTTGTATCATGACCGCTCTGATCTATCTCAATATCGCAGCTCTGCACCATCACCCTTATTGTGAATTGCTTTATGCATTGGGTAAATCTATGCTTTTTGAGGAGATTGGGAAATGATTCAGCTGATCGAGCGAACAACGGATGTTGTCACTGGATCGCCAAATTTGGAAGACCTGCATACCTTGTCAGCTTTTCCCATCTTCATGGGAACGACTGACCAAGCGCGTTCTAATGATCTGACTGCTGACATGTCATGGTCAATTTCGCGCGACTCAGGTTTGATCCAGCTTAAGCATCTGTTACCTTTAGATTTGCTCTATCAGGCACAGACCACCACGAGCGCCGTGGGCCCCACTTGGATGGCGCATCACCGCGCGTTCGCGGAGTTTCTAAGAGCCTATTCTCCGCGCAGCGTGCTTGAGTTAGGTGGCGCGCATGGTATTTTATCCGTAGAGTACCACCAGCGGGTCGGCCAGATACAGATTCCGTGGACGATTCTCGAGCCAAATCCAGCACCTGTCGAAGGCTGCCGTGCCAGATTCCTTAAGGGATTTTTTGACGAGGAGTGTAGGCTCGACGAGGATTACGATGTTTTGGTTCACTCGCATGTATTCGAGCATTTGTATGAGCCCGCTCAATTTATGGCGAGACTATGCCAATTCATGGCACCTGGTCAGATCATGGTTTTTTCTGTGCCAGATCTATACGAATGGCTCAAGAGAAAATTCACTAATTGTATCAATTTTGAGCATACGGTTTTTTTGACAGAGCCATACGTAGATGAGTTGCTGGCTAGGTACGGGTTTCGAACCTTGGAGAAGCGACATGTGATGGATGGGCATAGTATCTTCTACGCGGCCATGAGGGATGATGCTATAGAGAGTTCGGGACTATCACACGACTTGTACGCTCAAAACCGTAGACTCTATGAAGAGTTTGTCGAGTATTACCAAACGCTGACGCATGAAATCAATGCGAAGGTTGATGCATGGGAAGGGGAGGTCTTTCTCTTTGGCGCCCACGTATTTGCCCAGTACTTAATTGCCTTTGGTCTCGATACCCGTCGTATTCGCTGTATTCTTGACAACGACAGTCGTAAGCAGGGTCGGCGCCTTTATGGCACGGACTTGATCGTTGCAACTCCTGAAATCCTTGCCGGGCTAGAGAACGCGGCTGTTATCCTGAAGGCAGGTATTTACAATGAGGAAATCAGGAACGGCATCCGTGCTAGGATCAATGATTCGATCGAATACTTCGAGTAAGGGTATGTGCTGGCATTTTGAAGTCCTTAGTGGGGCGGGGTGATTTGTGGTGAAGATTGTCATCTACAAGCCGTATCAAGAGATATGGTTCAAGAATCCGGTGCGACGGATCTTGCGAAAGCAAACCATTCCTAGTAAGTATGAGCCATTTTTCGATTACTTGGCAAGAACGCACGGTCGGCTGTTTGTCTCCACGCGACTCAAGTTTCGTCCGGGCTGGATAGGCAGGCTGGATAGGCTGAGGGATACGATCAGAATTCTCGCTTGGATGCTCATTCATCGAATCGATCCTCGACGGGTGGGGATCGTTCTAACAAGGAAGCAGCTCGAACAGATGGATGCTGTACTCTTTATGTACTATGGGAATTTTACGCATGAGCAGCTTCCCATAGCGACCGATGGCAAGGAGCTGGCCGAGTTTTTTTCGGCAAGCCAAGTCCTGAAAATTGTACACATGACCCATTTTGCATATCTTCCGTCCATCGGTGCGGAAAATTTGCGTCTGCTCAAGCCAGACCTCTTTGTAGCCGAGAACAACCTCATCAGGAACTCCATGTTTTTCCGACACTATTTCTCGGATATTCCCGCGCAGTTTCAGTGTCTGCCATATGTGGCTGGTCATCGGTTTCAAAAGCGCAAAGAGCTATCGCAGCGAATTCACAAGCTTGGCGTCACGGGTTCGATAACTTACAAAATGCATGATCCAGAGTTCTTGGAGTTTTTCAGACAGAATGAACTCCAGCCAATGCGCCGACGCATCTATGAGGAGCGCGATCGACTGGAGGGGCTCATCGACTGCCTGATCTATGACCTCGACGAGTCGCGCCAGATGGAGATAAAAACGCTGGCCAACTCCCCAAAAAATGCCAGGAAGACCCATGAAGAGGCCATGGCTCGGCAGAAGAGCTATTATAGTGTCGACATTGTGGAGTTCTTTAACCGCTATACGATGTTTGCCGTGCCTGAAGAAATTTGCGACCTTCCGGGCATCGGATTCATTGAAGGTATGGCGTGTGGCAGTGCTTACTTTGGACTAGACGACCCGATGTATCGCGATCTTGGTATGGTGCCGGGTGTTCACTATGTTGCATATGACGGCACGGTCGAGGGGCTGGTCGAGAAAGTAGCTTACTACCAGGCTCGTCGTGGTGAGCTTGAGGTTATTGCCGAGCAAGGATATCGTTTTGCCACGGAGCAGATGAGTGCTGATGCAGTCTATTCGCGATTTCTCGATCAACTGGGCCAGGTGAGAGTGGTTTCGTGATCCGTCACTTGACTTGGCCGGCGGGGGAGATGTTTGTGGCTGCGTGGCGTAATCTTCTGATCAGCGCCGCCGGGGCTGTACTGAATTACCTGTCCTTCGTAATCGTTGCTTACCTCTTCGGAGCGACCGTCCAGACGGATATCTTTCTGTTTGCCCTATCGTTCGTTATAGTGGTATCGGCCCTAATAACAACCGTTTTTGGTGCGATCTTCCTGCCCCTGTACATCAAACTGTTGCATCAGCCCGATGGTACTGTACAAGCTGGGAATTTTGCTTGCTCATTTTTTGCCCGCCTGCTGGCACTTACCGTATTGGTCGGCTTGTGCATGTTGATTGCACCGGTACCAATTTTCAGCTGGGTGTCGAAGTTCGATCCAGCTATCTTGGCTCAAAATCAGGGTCTTCTTACCTATTTTTCACTAGTCTTCTCCCTTACAGTAATCAATGAGTTCTTGAGGGTGATCCTCTTGGCACACGAAGGTTATGTGGCAGCGTCATCTAGCGTCTTGCTGCAGGCTCTGTCGAACCTGGCTCTGATGGCGGTACTGGCGGTTTTTGGGGGCGTGCATGGTTTGGCGGTTGCTGCTGCAGCATCGCGTTGCATCCAGTGTGTCTATCTCCTTTGGCGGGTGTATCGCATGGGTGTCCGAATCCGTTTGCATCTGGCGTCTGATTTCTACCTTAGAGAGTTCCGGCGTCTGGCGGGCCCTTACTGGGCTGCGAGCATCATCAGCACAGTCTCCGTATTTTTCTACGACTATGTTGCTAGCGGTTTGCCTGCGGGGCAGCTGACGGCAGTCGCTTTTGCTCAGAAGATATACATGCTGCCCGTGTCTATGCTGGCTTTGCCAGTGATTGAAATCCTCAATACAAAGCTTTCCACGTTGCATGCCAGAAAGGAAAGTGAGGGGGTGCAAAGGTTGTACTTGCAGTCTCTTACGCTCTCCTTGCTGGTCATGCTGCCCATCAGTTTGATCATTTCTCTGAATGCATCTCCTATCAGCGAGATTCTGTTGTCTCGGGGGGCCTACTTGCAATCCAGTCTTGCAATAACTGTGCATTCAATGTCGGTTCTGGCTTTAGCCATTCCGTGGATCGTCTTGTTTGCGATCAACGGCCGCATGTCGCTGGTGTTCCAAAACACGAGGGTTCCATCTCTCTTCGGCTCGCTAGGTCACCTCATCTCGATTTTCGTCGTCTGGTGGCTGGTGTCTGCCATGGGTTACATCGGTCTCGCATGGGCTAAGCTGACGATGGAGATTCTTTATTTTCTTCCGTTCGGTTTTCTGGTGGTCCGCTACAGTATATCCTTGCGGTGGAAGACGCTGTTTGGAGATCTGGCCAAAATCGGTATGGCTACTGTGCTTGCCTATGCACTGGCTGGCTGTGGTATAAGCTTTATGCAGCATGCTGCCATGCCTGGTTTGATCGTGCTGTTGTGCTCGTCGGTGCTGCTGCTGGTAGTTTTTTTTGTGTTTTGTGGGCTTTTTGGTGTTATGGCGCATGGTTTATTCGACAGCCTGCGACGTGTTCCGAAGTCAAAGCTATGAATCGGATCGTTCCTTATTTAAATTTAAGGATTTTGTATGGCTTTGCCTAGACCTGCCGTTCGGTGTTTTTTAAGTTGGGTAGCGTATTTCGTGCCCGCGAGGTTGTTACGCTTCCTGACGAGCGCAGCTGAATATATTGTATGGTGTGTTCAGGCGCGTGGTTTTGCAGAGGTTGGTGCAGCGTCTTATATACGCCGGCCTGCTCGCATTCACAATGCCCAATTCATTAAGCTTGGTCAGGGTGTGACGTCGGAGCCAGGTTTGGTGCTCGAAGCGATTAGCGGATTCGCCGGCGAGTGCTTCGATCCCCGCCTGGTTATTGGTGACCGTGTTTCGATGGGTTACTATTGCCATATCGGGTGCATTACCGAGATCGTAATTGGCGACGACGTACTGATTGCCAGTCATGTGTTTATCACCGATCATGGTCACGGCAGTAATTCAGGAATTGACCGGGACCTTCCCCCGGTTAGGCGCTGCCTGGTTTCTAAAGGGCCAATACATATTGGCTCTAAAGTTTGGATCGGGGAGGGTGTCTGCATCCTCCCCGGGGTGACGATTGGTGATAATGCCGTGGTTGGGGCAAATTCGGTGGTTACCCATGACATACCTGCGAATGCCATCTATGCCGGGGTTCCCGCCCGGGCTATTTTCTCTTTGAAGCCCCAGTTTTCCTAGGCGCCATGAAGGCCATCGCTTTTTACTTGCCGCAGTTTCATCCTATCCCAGAGAACGACCGTTGGTGGGGGCCGGGGTTTACCGAGTGGACCAATGTGGCGAAGGGCCGACCCTTATTTGAGGGACATTACCAGCCACATATTCCGGCTGATCTGGGTTTTTACGACCTCCGACTTGGCGAGACCCGGATTGCCCAAGCAAAAATGGCGGCTCAGTATGGTGTGGAGGGTTTCTGCTACTATCACTACTGGTTTAACGGTCAGTTACTTCTAGAGAAGCCTGCTGAGGCGATGGTTGCAGAAGGGCAGCCCGACTTTCCTTTTTGTTACTGCTGGGCTAATGAGACTTGGAGCCGGCGATGGGACGGCCAAGAGCATGAGATTCTCATAACTCAAGATTTCGCCCGATATGATCCGAGCGCTCATTTTGAATATCTCTCCTCGTCGTTCCGGGATCGGCGTTATATTCGGATCAGTGGGAAGCCATTGTTTCTCGTCTACCGCATTGACCAGTTTCCTGACATCTGCTCGACAGTCAAGGCATGGCGGGAAGCAGCGGCTGCGCTCGGGTTGCCAGGTATCTATCTCTGCGCCGTGCGAAGCCATATGCATTCACTTAGTGACATCGAAACCATTGCACTTGGTTTCGATGCCATCGTTGGGTTTGAGCCTCATTCGCGGGTACTGTTGCGCCAGAAAACTTGGGCATGCATTCGTTATTTGCTGCCGCGTAGCTTCAATTACCTTTTGCGGAGGCTGGGGTTAGGTCGTTACTTTCACGAGCGACCAGTCCTCCACGTGTTCGATTACAGTAAATTTGTGCGAAAAGTAATGCGTGCAGGTAAATCGGCAGTTCGTTTCTTCCCATGCGTGATCCCAAGTTGGGACAACTCCGCACGGCGGCGATCGGGCGCTACCGTAATACAAAACGATGATCCAGTTTTGTTCGAGGCTTGGCTGCGCAATTGTGCTGAGCGTGTTAAAGATAACCCCAAGGACGAGCAACTTGTCTTTATCAATGCTTGGAACGAGTGGGCAGAAGGCTGTCATCTGGAGCCAGACCTTCGGCATGGCAACCGCTTCCTGGAGGCGGTTGCCCGGGTCTTTGGAACGCCGCATGCTTCACAAGACCTGCAGGATTATGCGGATCGACGAGAACATCATGGCTAAGCTTGAAGATCGGGATTATTATTCTCATGTGCGCCAAGAGATTGGACAGCTTCTGCCCGGGCATGTGTGCCGCATGCTTGAAATCGGTTGTGGTCGGGGCGATACAGCAGCGTGGGTTAAACAATCGCACAATCCTTCTTGGGTCTGTGGCATTGAGCTTGATCCTTGTGCCGCAGTAGCTGCGGCACAAAAACTCGATCATGTAATAACTGGCAACTTCGAAGCTCTAGATTTTCCTGATGACTTTCACTCGTTCGATCTAATCCTTTGCCTGGATGTATTGGAGCATCTGGTTGATCCCTGGCAGGCAGTTCGGAGGATTCACAAACTGCTGGCACCAGGGGGTGTCATGGTCACCAGTATTCCCAACATACGTTATTTTAAAGTCGTCTGGTCACTTCTGGCAAAGGGTCAATGGAATTATGAGGACGATGGCATCCTTGACCGTACCCATCTGCGTTTCTTTACGCGTAGCAGTGCGCTTGAACTGGTTCAGTGTTCGGGATTACAACTAGAGGTAGTTTCGGCGACTGGTATGGAGCCAGGACGCAAGGCCCGTTACCTGAATCGTCTGACACTGTCTTTGCTAAAGCCCTTTTTCGAGTACCAGTACGTCATCAGGGTCAGGAAGTTCTCGTTGTGAATCCCGGCGATTCTTCAGTACCCGGGTTTGATGCATTGACTTCTGGTATAGTTGTTGTCGCGTGCAGCTACAGTATCGCACCCGACTTAATGAAGGATAAGCTGCGCGCGATGGCCGGTCGCTGCGGCGTTACCTTCAGCGGGGTGGTTGTCTCGAACCGCCAGGGTTCAGATGGTCACAGTGACTCTAACTGGGATGTGCTTGCCGGCTCAAACCGAACACATGATTTCTCTGCATATGTCGAAGGGCTGGCTCATCTGGAGAGAATCCGGAATGGTGATGGTTTACCTAGAGTAATTGTCTTCGTGAATGACAGTCTGTTCGAAAATCATCAACCAACGGAGAATTTTCGTGCGCTTTTGCGGCAATTGCCTCTACTCGGCCAGATTGAAACGCCGACTATAGCTGGCAAGGTTGATCGCTATGCTACCATTTGCCATGTCAATCCGTGGAGTAACTTGGGTCTTTATGTGTCTACATACTGCTTCGCCCTCAATTTTGCAGCGCTACCCATCCTGCAGGATATTGACAGACTGGCCGAGGCGGATGGTCTAGGTGACCAGCTGCTCATGACTTCGTCGCAGTGGGGTCATGCCTTATCGCCCCAGTTTCGTGAGTTTATTCTAGCCTTTTTGGTCTATGGACCTCCCGCATTTCGTTGGCCGGGTCTTGGGCATTATGAGATCGGTGATCGTTTGTTGTCGGTAAAGGCTAGATGTATTTATTTTGAGCACCGTTTGTCTGGTGAAATTGGGCGCTTAGGCTGTATCCTTCCAACCAATCTCCGCAAGGTCGATTGCCTCCGGCTGGATCTGGCCGAAAGGTTGGCCAAACTTGCGCGTTCTATCGGTATGGAGTCGGTGTGACATCGAAAGTACTTTTCCTTACCTCAGCCCATCCGGGCGGAAGGGGTATGATTGGGGCCGGCGAGGGAATCAGTGAAGGCAACCTCCGTGTGCTGATTGATACTGGTCATGAAGTCCACGTGCTGTGTCTGGCGCCGCCCACTCAGTCAGCTAATCGTGCGGTTGTCGGTTTATGTGCTAGTTATACCACATTGAATCACTCGCGTTGGGAGACGATCCTAGGGGTGTTCAATCATGTTCTTGACGGAGGCTTAATCGCACCCTGGTTTTTTACACGAGGCAGCACTCGCAACGTGACTGCTGTCACCGAGCTGCTATCTTGTGAGCATATCAGGCATGTTTGGATCGAATTTCCTTCCTGTCTTGGTTTTACGCCAGTATTCAAAGGTTGTGAGGTCGAGTATTTTGCGCATGATGTTGTTTCCCAGAAGGTAGGACGACAGCCGCTGTTGAAATGCCTTCAATCATGGGTTGCCGGGGTAGAGGGGCGGCTGGTTGCGAGTATCCAGCGCTGCCATGTTATGTCGGACAAAGATGCAGGTCTGCTGCTCGAATTGGGCTTTGCTGGTTCGGTCGTTGTTTCGCCGCCCCAAAACCTCAAAGTGGGTGAGGTAGGTGCATCGATCCCAATCTCCCAGATTCTTAACGAATTTACCGGAGGCAGGAACCTTGTATTCTTCGGAAACATGCAACGTCCCGAGAACCATAAGTCGATAATGCATTTTCTTATCTCTTCATTCCCGGTTATACGCCGCCACCACCCCGATGTGCAATTGTGGATCTTGGGGCTTGGCCCGCGCTGGACCCTTAGGCTCTTGGCACGCATCATCAAAGGAGTTCGTGTTACCGGCGCCATCGACGATCCGATGCCAGCTTTTGCCGCTGCAACCCTATGTGTCGCGCCGTTGCGTTTTGGTGCGGGCGTCAAGATTAAGGTACTGCAAATGCTCGGCGCGGGCGCGTACGTCATTACAACACCGATCGGTGCTGAGGGTGTGCCAGCGTCAGAGCGGCTGGTGGTGGTAGAGAATCGCGCCTTTGCTCAGTCAGTAATCGATCATCTCGATACTTTATGAGTTCTTCAGGGCACCTCTAAAAATTCAAATTTCGTCACAATACGTTGTTGCTCACAAAAAATGTTTCCTTACATATCAATTATATGCTGCGTCAACATTTTTTATTCGCGCCTAGTCTTGTTTAGCAGGCTGCTGAAAAACGCCAGCCGTGTTGATAGTTGGTAAAATATCGCCATT
>NZ_CAKMAA020000088.1 GCF_924101635.2 Candidatus Nitrotoga sp. HW29
AGGCGAGCAACAGACAGCCAAAGGCCATCAGCCGCCAATTCTTCGCCTGCACGCGGGCACTGCCGATGCGCTGGTCCCACACCTGTGCGGCGGCTTGGTAAGGGGTAACCGGGTCGGGGGTGTCCGAGTACCGTACCTGGGGTCGTTTGAATCGCATGCATTTATCTCCTCAAGGGTTCGAGTCAGGTGTTGGAGTCATCACGCAGACTTGGACTGGCGCCGCTGCCGCCGTGGTCGCCCGAGCGCAGCGTGTGTGCCGCCGTCGAGACCGCATGGCTTGCCTGCTGTTTGCGCCGCATTTGTTTGGCCCAAGCGGGCTCGCCCGCAGGAGGCCTGGTTTCGGCCGATTCGGTAGAACCGGCTGCCGCCGCAGGCGCAGCAGCCTCCGCGACGAAATTCGCTACACGGTCCTTGACCGCTTTCGCACCGGCTGCAACGCGCTGGCCGACAACACCGGCACCGCTCTTGGCCACATTGGCAAGGCCCGCGCCAGCAGCACGAATACCGCCTCCACCCGATGCCGCAGCTCCGGCCTGGTAAGCAGACTTCGCACTGCTTGCCATTGAGTTGGTTTCACGCCCGGCCGATGCGGCGCTACCGATGGCCGCACGTGCGGCACCCGGCACCATGCGCGCACCTGCTGCTACCGCTGTACCACCTGTTGCGATAGCAGCGCCGCCAGCGACAGCCAAACCAGCAGCACCCAGCGCCGTTCCGGCCGCAGCACCAGCGCCGAGCTGTGGTGCGCCTGACACCAGCCCGGTCGCAATCCCCGGCCCGAAGATTCCCAGTCCCAGCATCGCCAGCGAGGCCAGCATGATGGTCAGTGCCAGGTCGATGGATGGCTCGGTGCCGGGCGGCACATGAAACTCCGCAAACAGTCCTGTGCCGATGCCCACAATTACCGCCAGTACCAGCACCTTGATGCCCGATGAAACCACGTTGCCCAATACGCGCTCGGCCAGAAATGCCGTCTTGTTCCACAACGCAAACGGCACCAGCACGAAGCCCGCGAGTGTGGTCAGCTTGAATTCGATCAGCGTGACGAAGAGCTGCACCGCCAATACGAAGAAGCTGACGATTACTACCAGCCAGGCGAGGAACAACACCGTGATGACATCGAGGTGCGCGAACACTTCCGGGAAGCCGGTCATGTCGCTGATTTGCGCCATGATGGGCCGCGCTGCATCGACGCCGACCTTGGCCAGTAGACCTGGCCGCAGAAACTGCGCTTGCGTCAGCGTGGAACCCGACGCCACCAGCCCGAGCCCGGCAAAGGAGCGGAATAGAATGCCCGCCAGATGGTTGAAGTTGCCAATGATGAAAGCGAAGGCACCAACATAGAGCGTTTTCTTGATCAGCTTGCCGATCACGTCCTCGCCGCCCATGGCCCAGAACAGTCCGGCCAGCGTCATGTCGATCACTACCAGCGTCGCGGTCAGGAACGCCACCTCGCCATGAAGCAGCCCGAAACCAGAGTCGATGTAGCGCGAGAAGACATCAAGGAAGCGGTCGATGACCGACAGGTCGTTCATGGCTCATTCCTTCGGCGCGGAAGGTGGAATAGCCGGTGGCGCAGGCGTGTACGGCGTGCCGCCGCCCATGAAGCGCCGCCGCGTGGCCTCGGCGGCCATATTGCATACCGCATCACCGACCTTGGTGTGGTCGGCTTTGCACTGGGCGCGTACCTCTTTCAAGCGCTCGGGATTCGCGATCAGCGACTCGACGGACTCGGTGGGTACCGGCTTGTTGCACGCAGCCAGCAGCACGGTGCAGGCGACGACGGTGAGGAAGAAAGTTTTCATGGGGGCGTCCTCAGTGGCTGTAGTAGTTGACGGTGGTCAGCGTGTAGGGCGTGCCATCGCCCTGGAAGCGGCGGCGCACTTCACGCGCACGCTCTTGCACCGCGACCTGCCGCGCCTGTTCCAGGGCAGTGGCACGGTCTTGCGTGATCTGAAGCTGCTGCGCCTGAATCGCTTGCCGGGCTTGCAAGGCCAGCAACTGGTTCGTCGCCTGAGTGGCTTGCAACGCGCCGACCGCCGACTGGCTGCGGTTCACGAGGCCGGTCAAGGTCTGTTCGTCGGATGCAAAGTTCTGCACAGCCTGCGACTGCACCTTGGTCGCAGTGCGCAGCGCCTCCAACGAATTGCGCCAGCGCGTGCGCGCATCAGTGGTCATCTGACTACCCGAGATGGAAGCTGAGTAGGCATTGGGATAAAGCTGTGCGAACTCGGTTTGCATCTGTGATACGTTGAAGGCCAGCCCTTGCGCCTGCTGAATGAGCTGGTTCGTCGCAGACAGCGCTGCACGTAGTTCATTGAGCGCACTGAAGTTGAGGCTGGTCAGATTCCTGGCGTCATTCATCAGCATCTGCGCTTCGTTCTGGAGCTGCCTGATCTGGTTGTTGATCTGCTCCAGGGAACGTGCGGCCGTCATGATGTTCTGCGTCAGGTTTGATGGGTCGATGACCACCAACGCCGCATGAGTTGCGGGCATTATGGTCACGAGCACGGCGGCGGCGATGGCAAGCAAGGTTTTTTTCATGGCTGCTTCTCCTGGAGTGTGAAGGGAAATGACGGGTAAGAGGGGATGAGGTCAGCGGCCCAGTCGAGACCGCGATGGCGCAGCCAGGCGGCGGCGAAGTCTGCAGGCGGCACCGACGTGGAAACGGTGTCGATAGCGCGTTGGTCTTCTGGCGTGGCTGCACCGACAAATGCCAGCGCCACTGGCCCGAGTCCCAGATCGAAGACCCGGTTGCCTAGTCGCGACTGGTAGTAGTAATCGCGCTTGGGCCGGGCGGTCGCCACGATATCGATCTGCCGCGAATTGAGGCCGAAGCCCTCGTAGATTGAGCGAATCTGCGGCTCGGTCGCCTGCGGGTTGGGCAGGAAGATACGGTTCACGCAGCTCTCGATGATGGCTGGTGCAATACTGGAATCTTTGATGTCCGCCAGCGATTGCGTGGCGAAGATCACCGACACGTTCTTTTTGCGCAGCGTCTTCAGCCACTGGCGAATGCGCGCGGCGAACACCGGGTCATCGAGGAACAGCCAAGCCTCGTCAAGGATCAACAGTGTTGGGGCACCATCAAGGCGTTCCTCGAAGCGCGCGAACAGATAGCGCAGCACGGCCAGCGCAGCCGCCTTGCTATGCATCAACTCTTCCATCTCGAATGCTTGCACGTTGGCGAAACCGAGCCGGTCATGGTCGGCATCGAGCAGCTTGCCATATGTACCACCAAGCACATAGGGTTGCAGGGCTTGCCGCAGCGCGTTCGATTGCAGCAATACAGACAAACCGGTCATGGTGCGCTGATCAAGCGGCGCGCTGGCGAGACTGTTCAGCGCCGACCACACAGCGGCCTTCTCGTCTGGCCCAACGGTAACGCCTTCGTGAATCAAGCGGCCTTCGACCCACTCGGCCGCCCACGCGCGGTAACTGTCCTGGTCGATGCGGGCCAGCGGCTGGAAGGCGATGGCGCCGTCCGTACCCAGGTCGTAATGCTCGCCGCCCAACCCAAGTACGGTGGCGCGAATGGAGCGTCCCATGTCGAAAGCGAAGATGCGCGATCCGGCATAGCGGCGGAACTGCAATGCCAGCGTCGCGAGCAGCACCGACTTGCCCATGCCGATGGGGCCGACCACCAACGTGTTGCCCACGTCGCCGATGTGCGTGACCAGCCGGAACGGCGTCGCGCCATCGGTGCGGGTTACGATCAGCGGCGGGCCGTCAAGATGTGCATTACGCTCTTGCCCGGCCCACACTGCCGACACCGGCAGCATGTGGGCCAGATTCAAGGTTGAGACAATGGGCTGGCGCACATTGGCGTAGGCGTGCCCCGGAATCGACGACAGCCACGCATCGACAGCGTTCAAAGTTTCGGGGATCGTCACAAAGCCGCGGCCCTGGATAGTCCGCTCCACTGCGCGTAACTTCTCGTCGGCGGCCGTCGCATCGGTATCGAGTACCGTCACGGTTGCGGTGACGTAGCCAAATGACACCTGGTCACTGCCCAGTTCCTGCAGTGCTGCATCGGCATCCGCTGCCTTGTTAGAAGCATCGGAATCCACCAGCGGGCTTTCCTGTTGAAAGATGGTTTCGCGCAGCAGCGCGACGATGTTCTTGCGCTTGGCGAACCACTGGCGGCGCAGCCGACCCAACTCGCGCTCGGCCTCGGCCTTGTCGAGGCACAGGAAGCGTGTGCTCCAGCGGTAGGCAAAGCCCAGGCGATTCAGGTCGTCGAGCAAGCCCGGCCAGGTCGAGTTGGGGAAGCCACGCACTGACACCACGCGCAGGTGTTGGCTCCCGAGCATCGGTGCAAGCCCACCCGTCAGCGGTTCGTCGGCGAGCAGCGCATCAAGGTGCATTGGCACTTCGGGCACGGCCACCGAATGTCGGCGCGTGGACACGCAGGCATGCAGGTAGGTCAAGGTCTGACCATCGTCGAGCCAAGCGATCTCCGGCATTACCCCTTCGAGCAAACCGAAGAAGCGTTCGGTCTCCGACACGAAGCCCTCCAGCCGTTCGCGCCAATCCACGCCTTCAACCTTGGTGTTCTCGTACAGCAGCTTGGCGGCGCGAGCGGTTGATTCCTCGGGCGGCAGGTACAGTAGCGTCAGATGGTACGTGCTCTCGAAGTGGCTATCGGCTTCCTCAAAAACGGCGCGGCGTTCTTCATCGACCAGCCAGGACAGTGGCTCGGGAAATACCGACTCCGGGTAGTTCGCCGCTTCGCGCCGTTCGGCCTCCACGAACAGCGCCCAGCCGGAACCGAGCCGACGCAGCGCGTTGTTCAAGCGCGAAGATGTCGCGACCAGTTCACCCTGTGTCGCGCTGTCCAGGTCCGGCCCGCGAAATCGTGCGGTGCGCTGGAACGAGCCATCCTTGTTGAGCACGACACCCGGCGCGACCAGCCCAGCCCAGGGCAACCAGTCTGCCAGCAGGGCGGGACGTTTGCGGTATTCGGCAAGGTGCATCATGGTCTTTGCCTCATACGTCCAACAACGTACGGTGTTTGATGTGTCGAGCGAAAACCGCCATGAACTGCGCATCCAGCCGCGCGCCCCACACCGCCAGCGAGTGCCCGACAATCCATAGCGCCATGCCGGGTAGCCAAAGCTGCAACCCGAGACCGACCGCAGCGGCCAGCGTGCCGTTGGCAATCGCCACCGTGCGCGGTGCGCCACCCAGCAAAATGGGTTCGGTCAACGAACGGTGCAGCGACACTTCAAAACCAGGTGCGTCAGCAGGCAGCGCGTTCATGCGATCACCGCTCCGCCGGCGAAGCTGAAGAAGGTCAGGAAGAACGAGGACGCGGCGAACGCGATCGACAGGCCAAATACGATCTGTACCAGCTTGCGAAAGCCGCCGCTGGAGTCGCCAAAGGCCAGTGTCAGGCCGGTGGTAATGATGACGATCACCGCGATGATGCGGGCCACCGGTCCCTGGATCGACTCCAGCACGGATTGCAACGGCGCCTCCCACGGCATGTTCGACCCTGCCGCATGCGCGGGAATTGCGATGGACAGCAGTAGCGCGGCGAGAGCCACGAATTGCAAGGCAGGTTTTACGGAAATGCGTGAAGGTGTCATGATGGTTCTCCGGGATTTGATAAAGGTAAAGTGATGGAAGGCATCAGCTCGGCGCTGAGTTGATAGCCATGGCTGTCGAAGCCGGTGACGCGGGCGATTTCCTGCACGCGGCGCGCATGGCCGCGACCGGCGATGTAGACGATGACGTTCACGGCCTCGGCGATCAGGGCACGTGGTGCGGTCACCGCGACTTCGAGAATCAGTTGTTCCAGCCGCAGCAACGCGCCCGCTGCGGAACCGGCATGGACGGTCGCGATGCCTCCCGGATGGCCGGTGCCCCAAGCCTTGAGCAGGTCGAGCGCTTCGGCACCGCGCACTTCACCCACGACGATGCGGTCCGGCCGCAGCCGCAGGGTCGAGCGCACCAGCTCGGCCATGGTCACGACACCGGCACGGGTGCGCAGCGGGACGTGGTCGAGTGCCGTGCATTGCAGCTCCACCGTGTCTTCGAGAACGATCACGCGGTCGCCGGTGGCGGCGATTTCGTCGAGCAGGGCATTGGCCAGCGTGGTCTTGCCGGTACTGGTGCCACCTGCGATCAGGATGTTCTGGCGCTCGCGAACGGCGCTCCGCAGGAAGGCCGCCTGAGCCTCGGTCAGGATGCCGTCGGCCACGTATGTGTCGAGTCGAATCAGGCCGACCGCGCGCTTGCGCAGCGCGAACACCGGCCCCGGTGTCACGGGTGGTAATGCGCCCTCGAAACGTTCGCCCGTTTCGGGAAGTTCGGCGGATAACAGCGGCTTGCCCGCATGCACTTCGGCATGCACATGGGCGGCGACCAGTCGAATGATGCGTTCGCCATCGGCAGGCGTAAGGCTTACGCCCAGTGGTTCGCGTCCGCTGCCCAGTCGGTCCACCCACAGCGAACCATCAGGATTCAGCATGACTTCCACCACGTCGGGGTCGTTCAGGGCCTTGGCAATGTCCGGCCCCATCGCCGTGCGCAGCATGCGCACGCGACGCTCCAGTGCCAGCGGGGCCGACAAGCCCTGATCGCGCGGCGGGCTGCTCATGACGGTGCTCCCTCGGATTCGTCGGCAGGCGCTGCGGCGCGAACGTTTTCCTGCTGGCCGAAGAACTGGCTGGAGTCGGGCTGGATTTCCTCGATCACG
>NZ_CAKMAA020000089.1 GCF_924101635.2 Candidatus Nitrotoga sp. HW29
GCTTGCTGCTGGCACTGGGATTAGGGGCGCTTGCACTGGTAGTCACGCGCTTACGACGCGTGTCAGTTGATTTGGAACATCAAGTGGCACAGCGTACTGCCGATCTGGAGCAGGCCAATGTAGCCATGGCAATTAAGGAAGAAGAAATTCGTTCTGTGGTTGAGCACCTGGTGGATTGCGTTATTACCATTGACGAAAAAGGCATCATCCGTTCAGCTAATCCGGTCGTAGAAAAACTCTTCGGTTATACCCGCGATGAAGTAATCGGGCAAAATGTTTCTATGCTTATGCCAGAACCTCATCGTAGCGGCCACGATAGTTATATGGAGAGGTACTACCAAACCGGGCAGGCACACATTATTGGTATTGGACGTGAACTCGAAGGCCTGCACAAGAATGGCGAACGCATTGCACTATATCTTGCCGTTAGTGAATATTTTGTTGGAGAAAAACGTTATTTCACCGGCATTCTGCGCGACGTCCGTGAACGTGCACGCATCATGAAAGACTTGGAGCAGGCTCGGTTTGAGGCCGAACAGGCCAATCAGGCCAAATCGGCTTTTTTGGCGGCCATGAGTCACGAAATCCGCACGCCTATGAATGGTGTGATTGGCATGGCCGACGTGCTACAGCAAACCAGTCTTAATGGTTACCAAATGGAGATGGTCAATCTTATCCGAGAGTCGGCTTTTGCTTTGCTGGAGATCATTGAGGATATTCTCGATTTCTCCAAGATAGAAGCCGGCAAATTGGAGGTCGAGCGCGTGCCTACGCATGTGGCGGACGTGGTTGTAAAGGCTTGCGATATGTTGGAGCACCTGGCCGTAAAGAAAGGCGTGGAGCTTACCCTGTTCATTGATCCGGCGATTCCCGAAGAAGTTTTGAGTGATGCTCTGCGTCTGCGTCAAGTGCTGGTCAATCTCGCCAATAACGCTATTAAGTTTTCCAGCGGACAACAACAGCAACCAGGCCGAGTGTCGGTGCGTGCATTGTTGGCCAAG
Source organism: Candidatus Nitrotoga sp. HW29 (assembly GCF_924101635.2). GTDB lineage: Bacteria > Pseudomonadota > Gammaproteobacteria > Burkholderiales > Gallionellaceae > Nitrotoga. The sequence goes on from NZ_CAKMAA020000089.1 coordinate 1,002, forward strand.
TCTGGCTTCGATCAGGTGACGGTGGAGTTTCAGATAACCGACAACGGTATCGGCATGGATGAGGAGACCCAGTCCCGACTTTTTACCTCCTTTACCCAAGGCGATGCTTCTACCACCCGGCGCTTTGGCGGCACCGGATTGGGATTGGCCATCTCACGTCATCTGGTGGAACTAATGGGCGGGGAGATCGTGGTGCAGAGCGCGCCGGGCAAGGGCGCCACCTTTACCGTACGATTGCCGTTTGCGCTGCCATTGACCAACCACACCGTTGGCAGCAAAACTGTTAATCTGACTGGGCTTTCTTGTTTGGTGCTAGGTGATGACACTGGACTGGGCGACGACTTAGCCGTCTATCTGAGAGATAGCGGTGCGATCGTTGAGCGAGTGCCGAATCTGATCGCAGCTCGTAAACGGATCAACACACTACCGTCCGGTTTGTGGTTGCTCATTATTGATGCAGGGAACGATGCACCACCGATCGAGGAATTGCGTGCTGCTTGTCGTGCTCGATCTGATTTGAATCTACATTTCGTGGTGGTTGAGTATGGGCACCAACAGCCTGATATTGACCCCCGCTTTGTCGTCATTCGGCGCGGGCATCGTCGTCGGGGGCGTGTCGAAACGATGGGACTTGTGACGCTGGATGGTGATGTTATGCACCCCGAATCCTTTCTTCGGGCAGTGGCTATTGCTGCAGGGCGAGTGCATGAGGAAGACGAATCGCCGCTCTCCGGCAAGGTCGAGACAACGATCACCCCACCGTCGCGCGCGATGGCTCTGCAGCAGGGCAGGTTGATTCTGGTAGCTGAAGATAATGAAATCAACCAAAAAGTGATCCGGCAACAACTTGCGTTGCTAGGATATGCCGTAGATATCGCCAGCGATGGTCGCGAAGCTCTGAAACGCTGGGAGAGCGGTGACTATGCGTTGCTGCTCACCGATTTGCATATGCCGGAAATGGACGGCTATCAATTGACCTCGGCTATCCGCGTCGCCGAGGCCAACAAAGCTGACAAGTGGCGCATTCCGATTATCGCCCTGACTGCCAATGCCCTTAAAGGCGAGGCCGAGCATTGTCGTACCGTAGGCATGGACGATTATTTGAGCAAGCCGGTTCAACTTACTGATTTAAAATCTATGTTGGAGCAGTGGTTGCCAACCGCTGACCCTAGTCTGAACCCCACAATTACGCCTGCGATGCCGGACACACCGGCCATGGCAATAGGACCGGTGGATGTGAGTGTTCTGGAAGGGCTGGTAGGGAACGATCCAGCTGTGATCAACGAATTTTTGCGGGACTTTCGCTCTAGTTCAGCCAGAATAGCGGTAGAGTTACAAACCGCTTTTCAGCTGAGACAGGCGGCGGCAGTTAGTGCGGCAGCCCATAAGCTTAAATCATCAGCTCGTTCGGTCGGCGCGCTCATGTTGGGCGAACTGTGTGCCGAAATAGAACAGGCGGGGAAGGCGGGTGACATCGAAGCGTTGGCGGTGTTGTTGCCTCGCTTCGAGGCGGAAATGGTTATTGTGGACGAATATCTTGGTTCTTTATAAACATAATTCCGTGCTGGGAAAAATTAGGGAGAAAAGGTGATGATTGAAAGAAGTATGGTAAAAATTTTGGTGCTCGACGATGAGTCATTCATGCTTAAACTGTTGGCACGTATGGTGGCAAACCAAGGGTTTACATCGGTTACACTTTGTGAAAGTGGGCGAGCTGCTCTGGATCGGATAGATGACGTGGACACCCGGCCGAACCTGATCTTGCTGGATCTTAACATGCCGGAAATGGATGGAATCGAATTTGTTCGTCATTTGGTCGAGCGGAGTTATACCGGTAGTCTCATCTTGATCAGCGGTGAAGATGAACGGATGCTGCAGACTGTCGAGAAGTTGGTGCAGGCCCATAAAATTACAGTGCTTGGGCATATACATAAGCCGGTCAAACCGGAGGCATTGTCTGCATTGTTAGAAAAGTGGGCACCTTCTCCATTGGATAGCCCTCGGGTGACACAAAAAATTTACGGTGCGGACGAAATACGTACTGCTATTAATAATGGCGAGCTGGTTAATTACTATCAACCTAAGGTGATGGTTACCACCGGTAGAGTGGCGGGCGTGGAGACCTTGGTGCGCTGGCGTCACCCAGTTCACGGGATAGTGCCACCCGATCAGTTTATCGGCGTAGCTGAAGCGAATGGCTTGATTGACAGCTTGACCCGGGTGGTGCTCGCCAGCGCGTTAGCTCAGGCTAAAGTTTGGCAAGAAGCAGGGCTAGCATTGCGGGTGGCTGTCAATGTATCTATGGACAGCCTAACGTCCCTGGATTTTCTGGATTTTGTTACTGGGCTTACCGCTAAGATAGGTATACCGCCGCAGGAGATAGTATTGGAAGTGACGGAAAGCCAGTTAATGGGTGACGCGCGGATTCCACTCGAAATTTTGACCCGGCTACGTCTGAAGCGCTTTCGTCTTTCAATCGATGATTTTGGCACCGGGCATTCTTCCTTGGCCCAGTTACGTGACATTCCTTTCGATGAACTTAAAATCGACCAAGGTTTCGTGCACCGTGCTTGGACTGTTGAGACGTTGCGGGCGATGTATGATGCTAGTTTGGCTTTGGCAAGGCAGTTGGGTATGGAGGTCGTGGCCGAAGGGGTTGAGGACAGAGATGATTGGGATCTCCTTCTTCGTACGGGATGTGATCTCGCTCAGGGAGCTTTCATATCACGCCCCATGTTGGCAGAGGATTTGCCCAGTTGGATGGAGGGCTGGCAGAAGCGGGTACGCAACGGACTTATCGATGACATCAAATGACATTGACCGAAAAATATTTCAGATTGTGGATATTTTCGGGGTTGTTACTTG
>NZ_CAKMAA020000090.1 GCF_924101635.2 Candidatus Nitrotoga sp. HW29
CATGAGCTTGTGCGTAGAAAATTGCATCCAACTGAGGCAGGTAACTAATCAGGTTGTTTTTTGGAGGGCTTATTTTAATAAACCTCCTGCTTTTGCTGATGTATCTTGAAGGGGGGCTGGCTAGAACGTGTTTACGATCTCCTGAGCAACAGCCCCAGAAATGCGAGATGGATGAACTGCAGACTGGTATTGAGCTTTCGCTCGCAGTTCTTCCACAGCCTTCTATTCTTCTCCAGCCAGGCAAAGCTGCGCTCCACCACCCAGCGCTTGGGGATCACCGCGAACTTGTGCAGTTCACTGCGCTTGGCAATCTGCACCGTGACAGCCTGGCCCAATATCTCCCGCACGCCTTGCGCGAAGGGCTGGCCCATATAACCGCTGTCGGTTAACACGCTTTGAGTTTTGCTCAGATTCGCCTTGCAATGGCGTATCGCCTGTAATGCACCTTTGCGATCCGTTACTTTGGCAGTCGTGACGGCAATGGCATGGGGCAACCCCTGTGTGTCCACTGCAATGTGGCGCTTGATGCCGGAGACTTTCTTGCCCGCGTCATAGCCCTTACTCCCGGCTGTGTCCGTGTTCTTCACGCTCTGCGCGTCCACGATCAATAGCGTCGGCTGTGCGTTGCGCACCTGTTTCTCGCGGGCCGCGCCAACCTGATTTTTTTAAAGCCCGCTCCAGCACGCTGATATCGTGCTCGTCGGGCTTGCTCCACTTGGCAAAGTAGGCATACACCGTCTGCCATTTCGGAAACTCACTGGGCAGAAACCTCCACTGGCAGCCCGTGCGCAGCACATACAGCACCGCACAGAACACCTCGTACAAATCTACTGTCGTGGGCTTGGTACGTCGACGCACGCTGGCCAAAAGGAGCTCTATCTCCGCAAATCTTTCCCGACTGATGTCGCTGGCGTATTTCTTTTCTCTCATTCCTATAGTTTCAGGGATATTTCTCAGATCGTAAACATGTTCTTAGAGGGGAGATGCAGTAGTTAATGTGCCGAAAAGGTTGCTAGAGTTATTCGACAGGGTATTATTTCCGTAAGATGTCATCGTTGCACCAATACCGAGCTGTCCAAGCCCGTAATTGCTGCTTCCCGTCACCATACTTTTGCGAATACTAATCGAAGCGGCTCCATTCTGGCTTTCAGCGCGAACGCCTTCGTTGTAATTTGAAACTATCGAACGGACTATCTCTGCCCTAGCGATGGCGGTGGAGGCTGAGTCCACAATCGCAAAAATGCCGACGCCGCCACCTTGTGACACGACAGTATCGCTGATAGCGGCGGTCGTGGTCGTGCCGTTTATGTAATTGTACGCAACGACGCCATATGTGGAATTACCAAAAAACTTCGATCCGGAAATGTCGGCCGTAGCGCCTGCTTCAAGTTGAATACCTATGTCATTGTCGCGAATCAAGGTGTTAACCATTCGTACCGTTGCTGCTGCTTGGACTAAAACACCGTATTGGTTAGCACTGCTAGCAATAATCGAAAAATTAGAAATGACACAATTTTCGATTGAAAGCTTGGCGCCGTTGGCGCCAGCAGTCATTAAAATCCCGGCATTACCGTCCTGGCTATTGATAGTCAGGCCGCGTAAAACTATATTTACGTTGGGAGTGCCAATCGTCACCCCTGATGTTCCGGAAAAGACGGCAATGCCGGCGTAGATTCCCGGGGCTGCTATCAGCGAGACTGACTGGGTGAGTGTGACGGAACCATAGCCGGCGGAATCAAGCACCACGACTTCGCCGTTTGGATCGACCACGGTCATCGCCTGGGCAAACGTGCGGCATGGGGAGAGGATGACGCAGCTATTGGAGTCACTTCCGTAAGAAGCGACAAAGGCCCGTTGGGCAGCCTGCGCAGGGGGCACTAAAATGGTGCACAGAACAGCAATTAAATAGATGACTGGGAATCTAAACATACTGATCTCCTGTTTGTTTAAGGTCGCGGGATTGTACGGGAGCCTTGGATACGCCCGGGGTTAGGCCGGTTTTACTGGAGAGGTGTCGTACCAAGCGGGCCGGTATCAGAGCCGTTATCCGTTATGGTGTTATTGATCAGCGATGTTAGCGTACCGCCGGTACCCTTAAAATATCCAATCACGTTTCCCGTTATCATGCTATCGCTAAAAATAACCGGGGCAGTTCCACCAGTGGCGGATGATGCGACACCTTTTAGATTATTTGTGACTGATGAACGAATCATGCTTATCCGGGAGCTTCCAGAACCGCTTGAAATTGCTTCAATGCCAGTACCTCCCGCAGTCACGATGGAATTGCTAATGGTGACGCTCGTGAACGGGCTTGTAGTGCTTGTCGCAAGGATGGCAGTATTATTTCCGAGAAACTTCGAGTTAGATATGTCGGTGATTGCCCCCCCTTGAAGTTGAATGCCTGTGTCATTGTCACGAACTAGAGTGTCAGTTATTCGTACTGACGCCGCCGAGTTGACGAAAATGCCATGTTGGCCAATACCTGAAAAATTAGAAATGACACAGTTCTCAATCGAAAGACTGCTACTGCCGTTCATCAGAATCCCGTTATTACCATTTTGACTATTAATTGCCAAGCCACGTAGTACTACATCCACGCTTGCCGCAATCGTCACTCCTGATGTTCCGGGAAAGACGGCAATGCCGGCGTAGATTCCCGGGGCTGCTATCAGCGAGACTGACTGGGTGAGTGTGACGGAACCATAGCCGGCGGAATCAAGCACCACGACTTCGCCGTTTGGATCGACCACGGTCATCGCCTGGGCAAACGTGCGGCATGGGGAGAGGATGACGCAGCTATTGGAGTCACTTCCGTAAGAAGCGACGAAGGCCCGTTGAGCAGCCTGCACAGGGGTAATTATTAAAGCGCATAAAAGAGTAGGTAAATATACCAATGAGGATTTATTAAACAAGTTAATCTCCTAGGTTGTTGGTTAAATTGAGCTTGACAGGCCTTATTATAAGGCATTCAGATTCTGCGAATTCAGATGGAAGTATACGTTGGTAGTAGTGTCAAATTCTAGCAATTTCTTTGAAATCCTATGACCTCAGAATAAGCATAGCACAATGTTTATTGTGTGCTTTTAGGTTAAATTGTAAGCATAAGTTATGCCAATATGTATGTTTAAAACAAGTAGTTTAATATTTACAATAGCTTAATTTGTAAAAATGTTGAGCTTCTAAATATTAAAAGTATGAGTCCAAATGGATGTGTAAGAGTAATCGACATCTTAATGCCTAAACTACTTATTGATACGGCTAGGTGAAATTTGAACCCAGATTGTCCATTAGAGATTCTGCGGGGCAATGTTGTCGGCATTCCAAACCTTGCCTGCATTACTCCAGAGTCCCTCAAACCAAGCTCGTCGTCGGCTCACCGCCAAGTTTAGTTGTCGCGTATCTGGGGCTTTGTGCCAAAAAGCCCCTACTGCAAATACCTTGTGATGCAAGGTGACAAGGGTATGTTGTACCGAGCCTCGTAACACAGCTTGCCGAAACAAACTCATCAGGTTGTATGCCAGCATGGCAAAGCCCAATGCCGTTTCAGTCGCGTAAACATCATTGACGTTGAAGCTGTCCAACCCAAAGTCTGCTTTGAGTTCCTTGATACGATTTTCGCAATCTGCCCGCCCCCGATAAGAACGCCCGCCTGGTTCGCGCTGCAGCAACTACCACCCCATGCCCTGAAATTACTATACGCGCGGCTGAGGTATGTAACTAATCAGGAAGTTCTTTGCCATAAAGTTTCTTCTTGCCCCATGGTGCGATTGAGTACCCTACATAGTATGAACAACAAATCAGAAAGACGGTTTAGGTAAGGCAGGCCATATTGTGGTGCGGCTTCGAGCTGAGTGAGTGCGGCGAAGTCTCGTTCGGCGCGGCGTGCCACGGTACGTGCTACATGGCATTGTGCCGCTGCACGAGTTCCCCCTGGAAGGATAAACTCCTTAAGTGGGGGCAGGTCAGCATTGTAGTGAGCAATGGCGGCATCCATGTGCAGGAGCTTGTCTTCGGTAAATTGCGCAGCCGGATATGCCAATGCGCCGCCGAGATCGAACAGATCATGCTGTATATGTAACAGTAAGTTGCGTACGTCATCCGGTACAGTTTCAGCTAGTAGTACGCCCAAGTGGCTATTGAGTTCATCTACGTTGCCGATGGCGTGAATGCGTGCGCAATATTTTTCCACGCGCGTACCGTCGGCTAGTCCGGTACTTCCTTTATCCCCCGTACGGGTGACGATTTTGCTTAAGCGATTAGCCACTATTGCTGCTCCAGACAATTCAAGTATACGTTTGCATCTGGAGCCGTGCCATTACGTTGCGCCTGCCAGATCATTTCACCCAGACATTCCATCATGCGATGTTGGGCGTTGTGTTCTGATTGATGTTGTGCAACAAGACGCTGAAAGTGCGTGCGAATACCGTACGGTTGATCGATGGAAATCTGTTCTTCGATGGTGAGGTGCATCATCAGGTGTAGGAATGGGTTGGTTGTGCCTTGCTCCGGCGTGTAGTCTTTATCCTGATAGCGTTCCGGATTTTCCAGCATGGCGTAATATTCTGGATGCTTTTCGATTAGTTGCGCAGTGAGGTCTTCCAGTGGGGAGAGTAGCGTGCCTGCGCGACGCTTGCGCCAAGTATCGATGAGGAATAGCCGTGCTTCATCTCTGCTGGGGTTGAACATTATATTTCCTTGTTGCGGTATTCGCATAAATCAACGATGCTACAAATGCTACATTTTGGCTTACGCGCTTGACATACATAGCGTCCATGCAGAATCAGCCAATGGTGTGCATCGTGTTTGAATTTGTCCGGTACGAACTTGAGCAGTTTTTGTTCCACTTCCAGTACGGTCTTGCCGGGAGCAAGGCCGGTGCGGTTGGATACGCGGAAAATGTGTGTATCTACTGCGATGGTGGGGTGGCCGAATGCAGTGTTGAGCACTACGTTTGCGGTCTTGCGTCCTACACCTGGAAGAGCTTCCAGCGCCTCGCGTGTTTGCGGTACTTTACCATCATGATTTTCCAATATTAGTCGACAGGTTTGAATAATGTGCTTGGCCTTGGTTTTATAAAGGCCGATGCGTTGCACGTAGCTATGTAATTTTTCTTCGCCCAGATCGAGAATGCTTTGTGGCGTGTTAGCTATCGGGAATAATTGTCGGGTGGCGGCATTTACGCTGACATCGGTGGCTTGTGCCGAGAGGATTACTGCCACAAGAAGCTCAAACGCCGAGTGGTATTCCAACTCGGTGGTAGGGTGAGGATTGGCGGCTTGCAGGCGTAGAAAAATTTCCTGGCGTTTTGCTGAATTCACGAGGTTGTCTCATACAAGCAAAATTGGGCTGTGCAGTAATTGCTCATAAATGTGGGGTAAATTTGCACAAAAGTTTTTATAGCTTCTTAAATTTGTATATTAGTTATGGTACAGGACAACTTGTAAGTAAGGGCAGGCAAGTTGGTTAACAAGAATAAAGTAGCATAGCAGAGCTGCGCTGAGGTATGCAGAACAGCTGAAGCCAGATTGACTTCTGTCTTGACGGATAGGTTCACTGTACGCTACGCTGACACTATCAATTTGGTCATGTGTAATAATTAAAAAATTTTATGTTTGATAAAAAAATAATGGGTTTCGCGGGTTATTCCGGTAGCGGTAAAACGACGTTGCTGGAAAAGGTTATTCCTTTTTTGACTGCACAAGGTTTGCGAATTGCTGTTATTAAGCACGCTCATCATGATTTTGATATCGATAAACCGGGTAAAGATACCTACCGTCATCGCAAGGCAGGTGCAGGCGAAGTATTGATTGTTTCATCGCAAAGATGGGCGCTAATGCACGAGCTGAACGATGAGCCGGAACCTAGTTTGGAATATCTCTGCTCACGGTTTTCAACCTATGACCTTATATTGGCAGAAGGTTACAAGCATGCGGCCATACCAAAGCTGGAGGTGCATCGCAAAGAAACTGGAGCTGACAGTTTATATCCATCTGAACCGGGTATTATTGCAGTGGTGACAAATAGTAAAGATAAATTCCCGTTACCTGTGCTTGATATTGATGCGCCAAAGGAAGTGGCCGCGTTTATTCTGAATTATTTTCAAGGAAAGTTATGAAAATTGAGATCGTGTATTTTGGCAAGCCGAGAGAAAACTTGAATCTGTCGCAGGAAACGGTAGATGTTCCCGAAGCGTCGTTGACACTTAGCGGCCTGCTGGCATGGTTAAGTTTGCGTGGAGGAGTATGGGCACAAGAAATGAACGAAGATCGTGTGCGTTGCGCGGTTAATCAGGAGTTTGCTGGTCTGGCAAGACCATTGAATGACAATGACGAAATTGCCATCACCGCCCATTACCATGGCTGTTCAGAATTTTGGATTGATGATCCCCGCTTAAGGCCAAAGCAACCACGCGTTAGAGAGAATCCATGTTCTTGATGTATGAGTGAAATTTACTGAGCGCTATAGATATTTTCATGTCCATGCTTGATGATCTAGAGACGCCAAAGAAATTAGCCGTATTTATTTTGAATAATTTTTCCAGGAACAACCATGAAAATTGAATTAGTGTACTTCGGTCGACCGAGAGAACATTTGAAGATGTCACGCGAAACGGCGGATGTGCCAGCAGAAGCATCGACCTTGGCAGGCCTGTTGGCATGGCTGCGTTTACGTGGAGATATATGGGCACAGGAGCTGGCAGACAGCCGTGTACGTTGCGCGATCAATCAAGAGTTTGCCGGTTTGCCTGCCGCTATTAATGAGCATGACGAGATTGCTATTTTTTCTCCAATCTCCGGAGGTTGATTAATGAGCGTGTTAATACAGGAAGATGATTTTGATCTAGCCGTTGAATTGACGACTTTGCGTTCCGGTAACTCCAAAGTGGGTGCCATGGTTAGTTTTGTCGGTTTAGTGCGCGATTTTAGTCATAATGAAACGATAGAAAGTATTTATCTTGAATACTATCCCGGTATGACTGAAAAGGCGTTGAATAAAATTATTGCTGAAGCGACTGAACGCTGGAGTTTAATAAATGTTCGTGTCATTCACCGCATTGGGCAATTGTTTGCAAATGACCAAATTGTGCTGGTGGCGACTACGGCATTACATCGTGGTGAAGCATTTGCAGGCTGTGAATTTATCATTGACTACTTGAAAACTGCCGCTCCATTCTGGAAAAAAGAACAAACCCGGGAAGGTTCACAGTGGTTGGAAACACGTGAGACAGACGTGAAACGCATGGAACATTGGCATAACGATACAATCAGGAAATCAGCATGACAAATGGCATGACGCACTTCGATCAAGACGGACAGGCACATATGGTCGATGTTGCTGGTAAGAGCGAAACCCAGCGTATCGCAAAAGCGTCCGGCAACATCAAAATGAGCTCTAGTACACTGGAATTGATTGCTTCCGGCACAGCCAAGAAGGGTGATGTACTGGGTATAGCGCGTATTGCTGCAATACAGGCGAGCAAGCGTACCGCTGAATTAATTCCACTATGTCACCCGTTGTATCTGACCCATGTTGCGGTGGAGTTTCATCTTGACAAAGAGAGCAGTACGGTGGAATGTATCGCTATCGCAGAAACATTTGGCCGTACTGGGGTCGAAATAGAGGCCATGACCGCAGTCAGTATTGCGCTGTTAACGATCTATGATATGTGCAAGGCAGTTGATCGTGGTATGGAAATTAACCGGATACGCTTACTGGAAAAACAGGGTGGGCGTTCGGGACATTGGCAAGCGGCATAACCTATTTTTGTCGTTGTGCTGATTTGGGACGGAATGACGTTAATACGTCGGGATTTGTTTCTATGTAGGGGCCACCAATCAAATCTATGCAGTAAGGCACAGCGGCAAAAATTCCATCCAGTGTTTCCTTGATTGCCTTCGGTTGTCCGGGTAAGTTTAGAATCAGCGACTGTCCGCGTGTCACGCCAAGCTGGCGTGACAAAATTGCCGTAGGAACATAACGCAGGCTAACTGCGCGCATTTGCTCTCCAAAACCAGGTAACACCTTGTGTGCCACGGCCAATGTAGCCTCCGGCGTAACATCGCGTAACGCCGGACCGGTTCCTCCAGTAGTCAAGATCAGATGGCACTTCTCCTGGTCCGCCAACTCGATCAAGGTCGTTTCAATCATCGGCTGTTCATCCGGTATCAAGCGTGTGACGCATTGCCATGGGCTAGTCAGCGTCTGTGTAAACCACTCTTGCAATGCGGGTAAGCCGGCATCCTGGTAAACGCCACTGCTGGCTCGGTCGCTAATTGAAATAAGACCAATTTTAAGTGTATTTGTCATCATGTTTTATTAGATTAAGAAATGTCGAATAATTTTTTGCCTGGGATATGGTTTTGTGGTGTTGTCAATGATCGTTTAACTCGCTGGACAAATCAGAAAATAATTATTTGTGAACCTTTTATGGTTGTAAATATTTGATTATTTATCAAGTGTCCCATAAGATTTTTCTAAGCTTGGCATAACTGTAGATTCTGGATTAACGTGTAGTTGCCAATGTATTCTTCGTCTGCGCTTGCTCTTTCAATAGGATTATTTTAGTCAATATGATAATCATCAGTAGGTGGTAGTAGAGATCGAAATTGGACAGCCCAAGAAAGGCTCCGGCTGACGCATAGCCTATCATGCTTACCTGTCCCATCGCAGCTAAATCCGCTGCCCATTTTTTGTCAGGATCGAGTTTCGCCTGTTTGATTGTCCAAGAGCCGGTTTGCCACGTCAAAATAGCAAGCAATAACCATAGCCCGAGTCCGATAAATCCATGCTCACCCAGCACTTCAAAATATACGCTATGCACATCATGGACATCAATCGGATCTGGAGCATACGCCTGGAATGTTTGATACTGAAACATTTCAAATCCCCCACCGGTGAGGCGAGCTTTAGCCACATTCCATGCTGTCCACCAAGCGTTAATTCGGCCTCGAGCAGAGGTATCCTGCTCATAAGTTTTAATGGTTGACATGCGGTCATACCACTCTTGCGGCATAACCATGGCCACAACACCGACTGCGGCTACAAGCATAACGCTGGTGAAGAATTTATTCCGGCTTTTCAACCAGAAGATCGAGCCCATTACTGCTGCACCTACCAAGGCACCCCGAGATTGCGTGCCAATGGCGGATACTGCGGTTAGTACCATTGCCGCCCCCAATCCCTGATGTAGCCACTTGCGTGTTTCAGTCAATTGCAAATAGCGCATCAGAGGAATCGTCATTAACAAAGCCAAAGCGATTTCATTGTTACCATCAATGAAGGTTCCTGGTGGACCCTGAACACGATGTGCGCCCCCTTTCATTATTGTGAAAATTCCGCCTTTAATTCCATAAAAACCAAGTGATAGCGCTATTATCCAAACCAGTCCATGCAACCGTTGGCGATTAGTTATTACCAAAGGTGTCAGAAAGATCATGATTTGAATTTTGAGGACTTTTTGTAATTGCTCCCAGGCCAGATTGGAGTAAAGAGCAAAATATGTGGTTACTGACATCCATACAACATACATAAGCAGCACCGTCATCTCGCGCGTCCACGGCATGTGTTTCGGTTCTTTTGAAGTGAATATACTAATTAATGTCGTGATTGCCACGATATAGGCAAAGGGCATTGAGGTCGCAAAACCCCAAGCCAGCTTATGGGGGTTCATGTAACTTAGCCAGGAATAAAGGTAAAGACCGACATGTGGACGTGATAAGACCATAGGCAAAAGCCCAAACACGATGGCAGTGACGATCAAATCGCGCACTGACTTACTCCTGTTCTTTCTCGGAAGGAGGGGCAGTAAACCATGTCACGCGCTTCTTTAAATGTATGTTCTTGAGCAGGCCATTGTGTAAACATTGTGCGAGATGTTGCTCATGATGCCAGCCGCGATCCTTGACTTGATACAACTTGCCCTTGCCTGACTGTGATGTACCCAGCGCTTCGTTTCGCGCGAGGCGTTCAATCACTTCGGCGTAAGCTTCGGCGCTATCGCGCACCGCGCGCCAAAATAGGGTGAGCTCGTCGTCGCCTTCATGTACTTCGGGGCAAATATGGGCGAGCAGTTTGCCGGTATCGATACCACTGTCGATGAAGTGTAACGTGCAACCGATTTTTTCCGGTTCGCCGTTATAAAGCGCCCAGAATGTGCAATCTGCGCCGCGATATTCGGGCGACAATCCACCATGCAGATTGACGATTCCCAAAGAACCACGCGTAAGCAGTGCTCCTTTGATGAGCGAGGTGCCGAACACGGCAATTACGTCGGGCCGCAGCCGATCGGCAAGTTCGATTACACTTGGATGATTGATATGTGGCACTTCGGTGGTCAATTCTGGTTTGTCGAGTCGTGGTTCGGCATCGCCAAAGAAAAATTTACCTTCCCCCCCATCCGCGTAACGTTTGCGGTCGCGTAGCCAGCGCCATACTTTGCGCCATAGGTTATCCGGGCGTAGTAGTTTGAATATTTTTTTGTACGTCCAGTGGCTGCCTGCCTCCTGTACGATAGCGACTACCCGTGCGGTACGACATAGCCGGTTTGCGACATAAAGATGCCGTGGCGCCCGTCCGCATAGCACCATGACAGAAAGCTCAGCCATGCGGATACTCCTCTGGCCTGGCAATTCGCGTAGCGATGGGAGGAATGGCACAATCTTGCATATCCATCATCAATGCATCGGCAAAAAATTTTGCCGCCCAGTTTGGATATTCGAAACGGGAATAATCGCCCCAGATTGGCGAGGAGCCAGCGATACCTCCTCGTGCCGCTTCGTCAGTATCATTAAGACGTTGCGTGCGTTTTACGTAACTGATTGCGCGGCGCGCGTTCTCGCGAAATTCCGGTGCGCTGCCATCTTGCGCCAGGCGTGTCCAATTGAGGCTCATTTGCGCTACGCCCGTGATACAACTGTAATTCGCATGGGGTATCCAATTATCCGTATACGTGCCGGCAAGCCAGCCGTTGGTGCGTTGTACCCGTGCCATGCCGCGAGCAGCGGTAAGCGCAGCTGAAAGATAACGTGCATCGTCCAGCAATATCCCACTCTCCAAAAAACCACGAATCGCATAGGCGATGGTATGAGTAAACGGTGCTTTGTCCGGAGTAAAAGCATTGGTGCGAAACCATCCGGAAGTTGTTTGCTGGGTGAGTGCCCAATCAAGATTACGTCGTGCCGCCTGGATGAGTTCCGGTTCGTTCGCGATCAGGCCCGTGGCCGCTAGCGCCCAAGTGCCACGGGTGTTGTACACGTGCGGTACATCATTGTGTTCGAAGCGAAGCCAGCAGCCATTGGCATCTTGCTGATGAACCAGCCACAAACCGGCTTTAACTGCTGCTGCCAGGCATTCTTGACGACCCAGTTGCAGATATCCGGCCAGCATGCCATGCATGATCTGACCGGTATTGAAGATCACCGGGCGGCTGCCTGCTTCGCCGAAGTGGCCGGGAAATGCGCCATCTTTCTGTTGTATGGAGAGTTCCCAGTCGATCATGCGTCGGGCACGTTTCACCAGATCAGGGCGTTCCAATACCTTGCTCGCTGCAAGGAAGGTTTCGATGATGTAGCCGGTGGTTTCCGGATAGCTTGGTAGCCAGCCGTCCTCAAAGCTCCATCCTGCCGAGACACCGCCTGCGTCGGGGTGACTATCTCTGATGTCCTGGGCGCGGCAGAGCCAGTCGATTACGCTTGCAAGATGGGTTGTATGGTCAAGTTCGGGTTGGGCTGGTGTCGTAATGTCATTGAGGATCAAACGCATATGCCGTGGCCGCCAAGGACGGTAACGGAAAGGCAGTGCAAGTAAATTGGTAAGGCTCATGTTACTCGTTTTCCTGTTAAATTTTTTCCGGTTGTATGATGGGCGGTGACTCTTGGAGCGCACTATCGAGACCTGATTGTAGTGGTACGTGGCTCACCACGTAGCGGTACTTGCCCGAAACCTCCGGTGGAATTGAGTCTACAAATCGTAGCTCAATGCGCACGTTGCTGCCCAATCGAGCTTGAATTCCGCTCACGGTCTTGTCGCGAGATTGCGCAGTCCAATCAGGGTTTCGCACCACAAAAATTTCTACATCCTGAATGCTGTGCTGGATGAATTTGAATTCGTCGATGCCTTCCGTTGCCCGTAATACGTAGATTACCGCAAGCGCATGCATAATCGTGCCATCGGAGCGCACCACGAAATCTGTAGTGCGGCCCATCACTTCCCCGATCACGTGCAGTCCGCGCCCGGCTTTGCAGGTGTCGTTCACATAGCGTACCACGTCGCCGGTGCGGTAACGGATAAAGGGTTGGGCGTGGGAACAAAGTCCGGTCATAACCGCTTCACCGGATTCGCCAGGTGCGACCGGGTTACCTTGGGCATCGAGGACTTCAAGGATGATGCTTTCGCTCATCAATAGCATCTGGCCATCCGGAGTTTCGTGGGCAGTGAAACCAATGTCGCGGCTGCCGAATTCATTAGCGGCGGGAACGCCGAAAATCTCTTCGATCAGTTTGCGTTGATGCGGATATAGTGGTTCACCAGTGGTACACACCACCTTGAGCGAGGGTAATCTGAGCCTGATGCCGCGTTCCCCGGCGTGTGCCGCCAGCAGAGCCAAGCTACTGGCGTAACCGTAAATGCATTTGGGCTGGAACCCGCGAATAGCTTCGATGTAGGCATCCATATTGGCTACCGACATGTCGAAAGCGTTCAGCACCAGCTGGTTGAGCAGCCGGTCACGCAGTGCCTTGATATGACCGGTTTTGTTTAACTCCACCGGTGCGCCCCAGAGATAGACTTCTCGATCACCCACCTCGACGCCCCACCAGCGCCGTGCGCGTATGCGCCCCGCGGCATCAGAGGCTTGGCGCAGGCGTCCATAGTGAAAAATCAGCGGCTGGCCGCTGGAGCCGCCAGTATTGTATTTGAAGGCCCCGCCGGGAATATCACGCCAGACCAGTTGCTCAATGTTGCGGGTGGCGTCCTGCTTGGACATGGTGGGCAAGCGGCGTAGTGTTTCCAGAGTAAGCGGTGTATCACTTTGCGGCTCCAGACCAGCGGCGTGGATGCGCTCAGCATGCCATGGGCTGTGCTGTTCTGCTGACTGGAGCAGTAGTTTGAGCTTGTGCATTTGTAATTGCTCGATTTCTGCGCGAGACAACCATTGGTTTTTTTCCAGCTCGTCCACGTAGCCGAAAGTGGGGCGCTGCATCAGTCGTTCATGCAGAGGAAACAGGGTATGAGCTACCAACCGGGTATAAAGACTGGCCATGTTTATTTTCCATCTGGGATAACAGCCAATGTCGCCCCATCCAGTGCCATTCTGTATGCTAAAAAGAGTTCACCTCGTACGCTTTCCCATGCGAATCGGTGCGCGTGATCCAGGCCATCCTTAATCATCCGTTCCCGTAACGACTCATCACGCAATACAAGCAGCACAGCCTCGGCCATTCGCTCTGGATTACGTGGTGGCACCAGCAATGCGGTCTTTCCGTTTTCCACCAGAAATGGTATGCCGCCAACATCGGTGCTGACCACCGGTACACCGCTTGCTAATGCTTCCAAAATCGAGATCGGCATATTGTCTGCCAGACTGGGGTTAAGAGCGATATCTGCTTCGCGATAAAGTGCGGGCATATGTTCGTTATCTATTTGACCTGCAAATACTACAGCATCAGCAACGCCCAGTTCTTTTGCTATCGTTTCCAATTTCGCACGTTCGGGGCCGGAGCCAGCGATAGTTAAATGCGCATCAGGAATAGCTTTACGAACAATACTAAATGCGCCCAACGCAGAAGTATTGTCGTATAAAGGTTCCAGATTACGCGCGACCACGATATGCGGTGCCGAAAGGTTTTGTTTGCGCGTATGGTTAGGGATGAAGCGGCTTAAATTAACAATATTGGGTACTATATGAGTGTTGAAATTTCGATCTGCAAATATTTTTTTTAGGAAACCAGAAGGTACGGTGATTATATTGGTTCGCTTAAGCGTCGGCTGTACCCAGGTAAATGCACGAGTAAAAAAATCGTCTGCTTCGCCACCGCGGTAATTGACTAATACTGCCTTGCCACGGAATTTTGCGGCCCATACCGCCGGTGCCGCAAATAAGTGCCAAGACCAGCCAGAGTTGGCCATGATATGAAATAAATCAACCCTACCTGCAACCCGCCATAAATGAAGCAAATATGGCAGTAAGCGAAACACCGCACGCAGCCCTTTGATGTGGCTAACGAAGTGTGGTCGGTAGGGTGCGTTCACTGGGACGAGTTCTACGTTGACCCCTTCTTGCTTTAGCAGCGTAGCCAGTTGCCGTGTCTGGTTGGCCATGCCGCCTGCAGGTGGTGGCAGCGGCCCAACGAGAGCAATTTTTAAATCTTGAATTCGCATCCTGCTTATCCCGTCACCTTGCCGGTTAAGCGGTTGTAAACGTCGCGATAGCGAGCTACGGATACTTTCCAGTTACGTTCAGTCTCGACAAAGTGCCGCCCGGCAGCTTTTATCGCCGGCCAGCGCTCGGGTGTGCTAAGCAAATCGAGCACCTTGTCCGCCAAGTCTTGCGGAGACTCGGCTTGGAACAGCACGCCTGTTTCACCATCACGGATTAGTTCTTTGTGACCGCCCACACTGGAAGCTACAAACAAACGGCCTTGTGCCATCGCTTCCAGCGGTTTCAATGGCGTAACCAATTCCGTGAGACGCATTGAGTGGCGTGGATAAACGAGTATGTCCACCAGGTCGTAATAGCGGTTTACTTCACTGTGCGGCACTCGACCGGTAAACATGACCTTATCTGCAATACCGAGTTGGCGAGCTTGTTGTTTTAATGCTTCTTCTTGTGGTCCACCGCCAACCAACAAAACACGTATATCCGGCGCTTTGTCGAGTATGTGCGGTAATGCAGTCAGCAGTAAATCCAGTCCCTCATAGGCATAGAATGAGCCTATGAAACCGATGATACGGTAGTCTGTCAGACCGAGTTGCTGTTTCAGTACGTTATCAGGTGTGCTTTCAAAGGCAAATTTTTCAATATCCACGGCATTGGGGATGACGGTGACTTTTTGCGCCGAAATGCCACGCATCACAATATCGTTGCGCAGGCCTTCACAAATCGTGGTAACGGCATCCACGCGTTTTAAGGCATAGGTTTCAAGTGCACGAGTGAGGCGGTAACGCACCCCTTGTTTTTTGCTGGTGCCATGATCTACCGCCGCATCCTCCCAGAATGCACGAACCTCATAGACCACTGGAATGCCCAAGCTACGGCCAACGCGTAAAGCAGCGATGGCATTCAGAGCAGGGGAGTGAGCATGCAAAATATCCGGTTTAATAATGCTTGCTACTTTGTTCAGGCGACGAGTAAGGCTGTTAATGACGGATACTGGGTTCAACGAAGGTGATTTTGTCATTTTGGCACTTGCATGGTGTGTGCGGAAAAAATGCCAGCCATCGATAGTTTCTTCGCTTGTGCTACAGATACCCTGCTTTGGGCTCGTTAAGTGACTGGTTTCCCATCCTAAAGCACGTTGTTCTTTCAGAATGGAAAGCGTGCGAAAAGTATAGCCACTATGCAATGGAATGGAATGATCGAGGATATGTAGGATGCGCATTGCTTTTTTAAATGATTTGCGTATTTTTTAATCGTGAATTCATAGTGTAATAATGAATAGCGGCTTGGTATAGCGTATCTTTATTTTGAGGGGTGTCTATCCAGATTTCTATTCTCAGCATCTTGTATATCACTCCATCAGGTCGCGTGCGTCATTGATTTGTTCGCGATATGCATCAAAAATTTTGCGTAGGGCATCGGTCATCGAAATGACTGGCTCCCACTTCAGTTCTTCGCAAGTATTGGTGATTTTGGGAACACGGTTTTTTACGTCCTGGTAGCCGTTGCCGTAATAGGTCGCCGCAGTGGTTGTTACCAATTGCACTTTGCTTGCAGAATTGCGGTACTCCGGGTATTCCTCGGCCAGTTTCAGCATCATGGTAGCCAAATCCCGGATGGAATAGTTATTGACCGGATTGCCGATGTTGTAGATCTTGCCGGAAGCGATACCATCCTTGTTTTCAATAATTTTGATCAGTGCGGTTATACCATCGTCGATATAAGTGAATGCGCGTTTCTGTTGTCCGCCGTCTACCAGACTTATATTTTCGCCGCGCACGATGTGGCCGAAAAATTGTGTCAGTACGCGCGAACTTCCTTCTTTAGGCGTGTGGATGGAGTCCAGTCCAGCGCCGATCCAGTTGAAGGGACGGAAGAGGGTGAAGTTTAATCCCTGTTCCATTCCATAGCCCCAAATTACGCGATCCATTAATTGCTTGGCGCAGGAATAAATCCACCGTGGTTTATTGATGGGGCCGCAGATAAGTTCAGAATTTTCGGGGTCAAACTCGTCATCGTGACACATGCCATATACTTCAGAAGTAGAAGGAAATATGAGATGTTTTTTGTATTTAACGGCTGCGCGCACAATAGGTAGGTTAGCTTCGAAATCCAGCTCAAATACACGCAAAGGCTCCCTAACATAGGTGGAAGGCGTAGCAATTGCCACTAATGGCAAAATCACGTCGCACTTCTTTATATGATATTCCATCCATTCTTTATTGATGGTGATGTCACCTTCAAAAAAGTGAAAGCGGGGTTGATCGAGCAAGCTGGTAATACGGTCAGCGTTCATGTCCATGCCATACACATCCCAGTCTGTCGTAGCAAGAATGCGGTTGGATAAATGGTGGCCGATGAAGCCGTTTACGCCAAGGATCAAAACCTTTTTCATTACAATTTCCTTAAATAGATGCACTGCAAAATAGTGTGTTATTAATTAACTGAAGCGGAAACATGAGCCAAATGTATACATGCTGTAAAAAAATCTTGCAGGATGCATTCGGAATAAATCGGCAAACTTGATTATTCTGTCATGGAATTGCTTTGCTGCATGTTGCGAAGAAATGCCTCGAACATTAACAGGGTCCACAAGGGTGTGCTGTAATCGCGTACGCCGGCTTGATGATGGTCGACCAGTTCACGGAGGTAATCCGCATTAAAGTAACCAGTGGCAGCCAGTGTTGGGCCTAGTACCGCCTGTCGCACTTTCTCTTTCAGGGGGCCGCGAAACCAGTTTGCAAGGGGGATCGCGAAACCCATTTTCTTGCGATATAAAATTTCATTTGGCAAGTGTGACTCCATCGCTTTCTTGAATAGATACTTGCCTTCCCCTCCCTGAAGTTTCAGCGATGCGGGTAAGCGCGAGGCCCATTCCACCAATTTGTGATCAAGCAGCGGTTCGCGTACTTCGAGGGCGTGCGCCATGCTGGCACGGTCTACCTTAGTGAGAATGTCGCCCACGAGATAGGTTTTGATGTCGAGATATTGCACTCGTGCCAAGGGTTCCTGAGCAGGCGAGCGTGCATCGTGCCGGTACATCACTTCTACTGCACGGTAGCCTTCCAGCGTCCGACTGAAGTCTGGGCTGAAGAGGCGCGCGCGCATTGCATCGCTCAAAAGCGAAACACTATGAAAATAACCTTCTACCGAATCGCGCGCCATGCCTTCGAGCGTGGATTTGGCACGAAAAATTTTAGGGGCCCAATCTGCTTTTGGATAGAGCTTGCCTAGCAGGCCAAAGACGGGGCGACGCACAGCAGATGGAATGAAACTACGCATGTGTTCTTCGTTAAGATGCCAGCGATAACGACGGTAGCCAGCGAAACTCTCGTCGCCACCGTCACCGGAAAGTGCGACAGTGACGGTTTTCCGCGCCAGTTGGCATACGCGGTACGTGGGGATGGCGGAGCTGTCCGCATAAGGTTCATCGTAGAGTGCCGCTAATTTGTCGATGAGATCGAAATCGTCGGCATCAACTTGTTCCACTCGATGATTTGTATGATAGCGTGTTGCGACTTTCGCTGCGTATTCGGATTCATTGAATGCGGGATCGCCGAATGAGATAGAACAGGTATTCACCGGTTCAGTGGATAGTTCAGCCATCATGGCTACCACGGCGCTGGAATCTACACCTCCGGAGAGAAATGCCCCCAGCGGTACTTCTGAGACCAAGCGGATTTTTACAGATTCGCGTAGCAGGGGGATGAGTTCTTCTTGCGCTTCGGCTTGCGTCATTGGGGTGAGGGGGTGGAAGGGTACGTCCCAATATTCTCGCGGCTGGGGAATGGGCTGACCGCGCTTCACGGTCAGAGTATGAGCGGGCGATAGCTTAAAAGCTTGTTGATAAATAGTGCGTGGTTCGGGAATATAGCCGTAGGCGAAATACTCCTCAATCGCGCGCGGATCAATGTCACGCCGCAATGCTGGATGGGCAGTCAAGACTTTGAGTTCTGAACCGAAAATAAGTTGGCCATCGTCGAGCAGTGCATAGTAGAGTGGTTTTACACCGAGGCGATCGCGCGCCAGAAAAAACGTTTCTTTATTACGATCCCATAATCCGAATGCGAACATGCCGCGGAAACGTTCGACGCAGGCTTCACCCCATTGCTCCCAGGCATGCACGATGACTTCAGTATCGCAGCGGGTGCGGAAGGTATGCCCCAGTGCTTGCAGCTCGGGGATCAAATCGACGAAATTGTAAATTTCGCCGTTAAACACCACCACCACGCTACCGTCTTCGTTGAACAGGGGCTGATGACCGGAGGAGAGGTCTATAATCGAGAGTCGCTTGTGCGCCATTGCGATTCCTGGCTCAGCGTGCAAGCCGCTCTCGTCTGGGCCGCGATGATGTTGAGTCTGGTTCATGCGCGCAAGTAGCGCCTGGTCAATGGGGCGCTTGGCTTGCGTATCAAATATACCGGCTATGCCACACATAATTTTGTTTTCATTGTTAGATTCTATTTGTCTTTATTTAATTACCTAGCACTGTGTCATACACGCCCAGATAACCGCGTACCATAGCCGACATTGAGAAGTGTGCTTCAATTTTGGCTCGCCCCGCTGCGCCATGTGTGCGGGTAAGTACGTTATCTTGATAATACATTAGCAAGGCATGCGTCATTGCTTTTGGGTCGGCAGAGGGTACCAATGTGCCTGTAATCCCGGCCTCTACCAGTTCGCTGTTGCCGCCGACAGCGGTTGCAACCACGGGTAAACCGCATGCCATTGCTTCCAAAATAGTGTTGGATACGCCCTCGCCCAACGATGATAAGCAAAATACGTCGAATTGACGCATTAAATCCGCTATGTCGTCCCGGCTGCCCGGTAGCCAGGCGAGATGTTCGGCATTGGCTTGTTTGAGCAAGGCCAGGCAAGCCATGCGCGCCACGCCTTCGCCCAGAATAACCAGCCGCGCGCGGGCATGGAACTCAGGCTTAAGTTCGAGCATGCGTAGAAACGCACGCACTAAATTTGGATAGTCCTTTACTTCCGCCATACGCCCCACGGCACCGATCACAAACCCATCTGGCGGGCAAAACCCAGGCGGGCCGAAATTAATTCTTGGTGTAGTGGACGGTGTAAATTTTATACTATCGACACCGTTGTAAATTTGGGTAGCGATTGCCGGATTAACATGCACGGTATCGATTAACCAGCGTTCAAGATCTTTGCTCACTGGGATGTAATGCTTGACCAGTGGCCGGATTGCTTGCCTTAGCAAATTGTATTTACGATTCTTGCCTTGCAAGTCGAACATGTCACGTCCATGTTCGCCATGTACCCTGTTGCTGATGCCAGCGGCAGCGGCAACAACTTGTCCTTCCAAGGCCGCGAGGTTGCGTGTATGCACAATGGCTGGTTTGAGCCGACGCAACTCACGAAACAATCGACCATACAGGCCGACATCATTACCGGCGCGTTTATTGAGTGCTATCAATTCCACGGGTTGATTCAGGCGTTGACGAAATTCGCTGTATCCGGTCAGGCAGACGATGGCGTGGCGATAGCGTTCCGGGGGCATATGGTTGATCAAATTCACGATGCCATTTTCCATGCCGCCCACGCCAAAATGATGAATGACATGCACAATTAGGGGGGGGAGGCTATTAGTGTGCATGTGTTTCGTGCTCTGCTACTTCGTTAAGACTGGTATCAATTACCGGCAGCATATCGTTGGCAAAAGATTGCAGTGATACTGCTGCTGATTCCGGTGTACCTTCATAGGGGGCAGTAATAATGATCACTGCGCCATCGTCACGTTGCCCAAGTAGTTTGGCCTTTGCCAAAAGTAATTTCGCCAGATACGGGTTAATCGTATATGTGCCTTTCAAGCTATTCCAACTCCAAATTAACAAGCGGTTATTGGAGGCGCGTAATAATGTTTGTTGGATCATTTCATTTTTGTTATGGAGAGAAATTTTGCGCTGAGTGTCTCCTACATTGCTCCATACTGAATCTTTTTGTTGGATCATATAGTTTTGGGAATTGATTAATTCCGCATCTTGGCGCTGAGTCTGGTAATAACCGAGATAAACGCTGACGATTTTATCCCCCTTGCGGTAGGTGTGCATGGTTTGTGCATGAGTGCCTACATAGTGTGGCTGCCAATCTGTAAGTGGCGTAGATTGTAAATTCCAGCCTTGATTTGATGCGGGTAGCTTAATTGTGAGTCCATCGGTTTTGATTGGACGGTTGTTCAAATAAGCTGCGTAAGCAGGCCACAAGCCTGTAACGAGAATGGTGATGACACCCGCCATGACAAAGCTGCGGCTCGTGATCGTGCCGCGAGTCGTATTAGCAGCTATGCTGTTTTCTTGCTGTTGTGGATCTGATTGATCTTCTCGCCAGAAAGCACCAATCCAGAATAGCAACGTCATAACGATTCCGAAAAAGACCCAGCCATAAATGTAATGATCGACTCCCAATGCCAATTGCATATTGCTTAAATGGGCGATCATCACGATCATATAAGCGCGCATTCCATTGGCAAAAATGGGGACAATCAATGACAGTGCGGTAAAAATGAGCCTGCGTTTATTGCTGCGATAGGTGAGGTACCCATA
The DNA here is from genome assembly GCF_924101635.2 of Candidatus Nitrotoga sp. HW29. GTDB lineage: Bacteria > Pseudomonadota > Gammaproteobacteria > Burkholderiales > Gallionellaceae > Nitrotoga. Next base: position 20,941 of record NZ_CAKMAA020000090.1, read on the forward strand.
CAAGGTGCCCAGAGTGAAAGATGCGATCAGGTAGCGCAAACCGCTACAACCTTCTACAACGGACCATTGACCACTGGGTATGGTGAAAAACGTTCCTTCGCGGTAAACCGGAATACCTGTTATTTGTAGTGCGGTTACCACAAAATCAGCGGTGAAATCCATCAATGGAGGAATCAGAAACTCCCCAAAAGGAACTGCAAAAAACAGGAATCCGAGGGGGAAAGTAATCGCATGGACCACCCGCAGTCCCAGTATAGTCCAGACAGCCACCGGGATCATTGCAACCAAACACAGCTGAGCGACAACCTGCACACTTCCGGCATCGGCCAGCAGCCAACCAAGACCTAGTCCTGCCATGATCAATAAGCCACGATAATCCGGGCATGGGGCTATCCCGGCAAGCGATTTGCGCTTTATCCAGATGAGATAGGCGCTAATTGGAAAAATAAAAAAACCGTGGGTAAAGGTCTCGGATCGCAGCCAGATAGCGACGGTGGATAATACGGTTTGCTGATAAATGACGAGAATTACGGCAATAACCGCAAGTGTGAGGATCGCTATAAAATGCCATTGCAATACTGGCTGCCCGGTTTGGCTGTTAATGCTGGACGGAGCTAATATTTGGGGCGTTGTGCCAGTCATTGTTGCTCATCCTTGAAAGTGGCCAAGTGTGGAATTTCTTGTGTTACCCAAGGATTTTTGTCTGATTTACAGACTTGAGTCGTAGTGATGGGAGTTTTATCAAGCAAGGCCCTGACATGCGCAAGGCTGCGTTCCCATTCATAATCAGCCAGAATCCGGGCGCGTGCAGTTTCGCCAGAATGTTCTTCGGCTCTATGTGTGAGCATCGATATAACAATGCGGCTAAATTCCTGACTGCTGTTGGCAATATGCAGCTCTTGTCCTGAGGTCGCCAAAATGCCTTCTGCGGCTTGCGGAGATGCAATAACAATCTTGGACATAGACATGGCTTCCAGAATTTTGTTTTGTAAACCTCTGGCGATACGTAAGGGTGCCACCGTTAGTTGTGCATGGGCGAGATAGGGCCTGACATCTGCTACTGCGCCTGTTACCACGACTCCAGGTAGCTGAACCAGTTCCTGTACGGCAGCGGTTGGTCGAGATCCTACGATATAAAAGTGTGCATGAGGATGTTTAGCAAGTACCGCGGGAAAAATTTCCTGGGTGAACCAGCGCACGGCGTCTACATTCGGCCAATAATCCATGGCGCCGGTAAAGACAATGGTCGCCATGTTTGGCTGATAGGGGTCAGGATATTCTCGGTTAGGCGAAAAATAATCACTATCCACACCATTATTAAAGAATCCAATTTTCTCAGCGCTCTCTGGTGCCAGTTGTTTAAAAAGATCGGCTTCAGCTTTCGAAACGAACAGAGATGCATCATGTGCGCGCGCCATTTGCCGTTCGTAGCGGAGTAGCAAGCGAGCTTCGCGTTGATATAGCCAACTCATTGGCCATGGTTTTCTTTTTGCGTATTGACGCCATTTGTCGGAGTCTATGTCGACGAAATCGATAATGCAGCGTGCTTGTTGGATGTCTGTTACATATTGCGTCATCGCGGAGGAAAATATTAGAACGCGCTGAATTGCCTGTGTTTTTATTACTTTCCGTACCCACTTATGTAAATTGTTATTACGATAATAATCAAGAGTTAGAGGACGATTCATCATGAGTGCGCCCAAACTTCGCAGACGCGCCGTGCGGGGATTTAACGATGCAAAATGGGTATCTGCGCACAATTGCTTGACTGTATCTATATATTGCCAGTCGTCTGGATCATCGATAAAAGTGCCAAGATGAACATGGTAGTGTTGTGCCAAATATTTTAGCAAATGGTATGAACGTATTTTGTCACCCTTGTTGGGTGGGTAGGGGATGCGGTGGGTAAGATACAGCAAATGATCCACTGGCCTTATCCCAAGTTTTTTACGATGTGCGGTCCGAGCCAGTTAGCTACTGGCAGGGGTAATTTTTGCCACATCTTGATGAACAATTGGTATTTTGGATTCAATGGATTGGTGTCAGGCACAGCTTTCGCCCGGAGCAATTGATACTCGTAATGCAATGGTTGCGGCTCGAACCCCCAATTTTTCTTGAAATCGAATGGACCAGTACCGCGCTTACTGCGTCCATAGTCAAAGACTTTAATACCGCGTTCGCACGCGCGTCGCATTAGCTCCCAGTATTTAAAATCATTTGCTGCATAATCGCGAGCTTCCACGGTGTCGCCCGCGTAGTAGGGTAATACTTCATTGCGGAAATAAAAGCTCAGCACACTGCTTAAGATGAGACCGTCTTTAACTACGGACAGTACTTCACAGTCGCTGCCAAATATTTCTTTAAGCAGTACGAAATAGCGTTTCGGTAATGTGGGCGTGCCATGGCGGTGTACATTGTCCGCGAACACGGAAAAAAATCGTTCTACGTTTTCGTCAATTTCGCTAACGAGACCGTTTTTAATGCCCTTTCTAACCATCGCCCGCTGTTTGCGGGGGATGGCAAGCATGTTTGCTTCCACGTCCGGCTCGATGACTTTGCGAAAAGAGACATAGAGATTCTTACTTGGCCAGTCAGTGTGAAAAGGCGTAATGTTGCGATACTCTAGGAAGTCCACGGCTAGTTTCGCAGCTAGCATTTGAGCCGCATTATCCAGCGCTATTCGCGCTGACTCGGTACTGGCGATGATACCGCCGTATACGCAAAACGGTAGTGAAGATAATGAGTGCCCGAACAATTTGCTGTTAATCTCTGCCAGCGGCAAGACACCTTGAATGGTTCCATTTTCTTCAGCCAGCAGGAAGTGAGTGCGGTGCCCAAAGGCACGTTCGATTACTTCTTTCCAGCCAGCACGATGAAAAAATGTTGCGGCAGGACATGCATAAACGAATTCGTCCCAACGTGCGGCGTCATTTAATGTCATCACGCGTACCCGCAGTGTGGATGTAACCGCTGAAAATTCCTTCACACGCTTGCTTTCATGAATATGCGGTCCATGCGGTCCCAGTGAAAATCCTGCAACAATGATTGTAGGCGGGACTCCATATGTTTTAAATTGATGTAATGGCGAAATCGTGTTTTTGTTGAGATGTTAAATTGACGCGGTTGGTCTGGATCAAGCTCCCATGGGTGAAAATAAAAAATACTGGGTTCTTTGTCCTGCTGATTGACACGGCGTATAAGCCAACGAGATGCTTGATAAGGTAATAATCTGAAATAGCCTCCCCCCGCCGCTGGCAGATTTCGGCCCAATAATGCTGCGGTGGTGGGGGGGAGTTCCAGCATGCCGTTTGTGCCGCGCGGGTAGTGGGCAAAGCGAGGTGCCTCGGGCATGCCGTAATGGTCATGTTTAATCGGATATATGCTAGAGCTATACTGATAGCCTGCCTCCTGTAGTAAATCAAGCGCCCACAGGTTAGCAGCGCCGATGGAAAAGCTTGGGGCGCGATAGCCAATTACCGGGCTACCTGAGAGGTCTTCCAATATTTTTTTTGCGCGGGATATATCTTCGTTGAATTCATTGCGGCTTAGCTCGCTAACGCGCTGGTGTCCATAGCCATGACTGGCAAGCTCATGTCCATTGTCTACGATGTGGCGCACCATGCTGGGATAGCGTTCAGCGATCCAGCCTAAAGTGAAAAAAGTTGCGTGTGCATTGCTTGCATCCAGTAAAGCTAATGCGATATCAATATTGCGTTCTACCCGGCACGGCAGATTCTCCCATTGCTCGCGCGGGATAGTGGAGGCGAAGGCCGAGACTTGGAAGTAATCTTCCACGTCAATCGTCATCGCATTACGTATTAGTGCTGTGGTCATTATATTTTTATGTTTAAAATAATACGTTCTCAATATTGGCAAAGGCTTCAATAGTTATTTACTTTGCAAACCATTCTTTAGCCAATCGAGAATTTCCGCTGCAATGCGTGTCGAGGCATGTCCATCCCAGAATTCAGGAATTCGACCTGCTTTCCCGCCGGTAAGCATGATTTCGTCAAATGTTGCTAGTATCTTTGCAGGATCCAGTCCGACGATAGTGTTGGTACCCTCATCTACTGTGATCGGCCGTTCTGTATTATTCCTGAGTGTAATGCAGGGTACGCCAAGGGCCGTGGTTTCTTCCTGAATACCCCCCGAGTCGGTTAATACAACTCGTGCATCCTTCATAAGTCCCAGCATTTCCAGATAACCCATTGGAGGAAGTTGCAGTACGGTAGGAACATCCAGTATTTTGCTCAATCCAAATTTTTGAATCATGTCACGAGTGCGTGGATGCATCGGAAAAATAATGGGTAATTTGGTACTAATCTTGAGAGTGGTTTCAAGTAATGAACGCAAGGTGTCCGGTTCATCCACATTGGAAGGCCGATGTGCGGTGAGGATGGCATATCCATCATGGCCACCCAGAAATTCTTTTTTGTTGGCATTTTGTAGAATTTGAGATACGGGGACTGCCTTTTCCAAATTGTGATGCAAGGTGTCGATCATGACATTGCCGACAAATCGAATACGATGTTCGGCTATTCCCTCGCGCAACAGATTTTCGCGGCCACTGCGCTCAGTGATGAAAAGCAGTTCGGATATCTGATCAGTCAAAACCCGGTTGATTTCTTCCGGCATAGCGCGATCAAAACTGCGCAAACCAGCCTCAACGTGAATTACAGGGACGCCTTTTTTTACTGCCACAAGCGTGCAGGCTAGAGTGGAATTTACATCTCCAACGACCAGTACTGCGGAAGGATGCTTTGTGTCCAGAACTGATTCGAAACGGAGCATCACATTGGCGGTTTGTGTTGTATGACTTCCAGAGCCAACCTCCAGATTAATATCGGGTTGCGGTATACCAAGTGCTTCGAAATATTGATGGTTCATGGCTACGTCATAATGTTGGCCGGTATGAACCAGGGATACATCGAGTTCTGGTCCAAGAGCGGAAAAGGCCGCCATGATAGGAGCCATTTTCATGAAATTAGGGCGCGCGCCTACAACACATAGAATGCTATAAGGTCTAGAGGCTGGTGATTTAATAATGGACATTAGCGGTTATTGGTAAGATGAGTTTATTCAAATGATTTGTAAGGTAATAACATGCGGTTGTACTCTTTGAATTTTTATTAAACTTGCTGAGTGCGTTTGTTTATTGAAATTATGTTGCAATTAATCAGTGTCTTACATTTTATTTTAGTTTTTAAGCGAGAAGGGCAGTGTGCCGACAGATATTTGAAAGTGCTCATTCTGTAATTTTCGGGCTTGCCTTGGATTCTATTTGCTTGCCTCTCATGTGAGTTGATTTATCTACTTCAATCTCAGTCGCAAAGTGAATCTGCTCCCTATTAAAATAGTCATACTTATTGATATGGCACTTACTTTGTAAGATTATTGATGTTTGAATTGGAGCGAGAAAGAATTCGTTTAAGCAGATCCAGAACGGAAATGACGGAGTTTTCCATCTTGAAAAGTCTTTCGTCCATATTTCCCAAACTTCCTTGGGTATCTTCTTTCTGTTCGATCTGCGGGATGTTGGATGAATCTCGTGTCGCGGTCTCCGATATAGGAAGTGCAAGTTCCTGTTGAATATCACCTAGAACTTCAGTTACATCAGAACTTTTGAAATTGTGACGTTCTTCGAGATAACCCATTAAAAAAAGGCGATCACAAAGTGTATTGATTTTGCGTGGAATGCCCCCAGTAAAATTATAGATGTCAAAGAAAGCATCTTCGCTCAAGGAAGGATCTCCATTCCAGCCAACGGTATGTAACCGGTGTTCGATGTAATCCTTGGTTTCCAAGGCATCCAATGGCCCCAAGTGATAGGTCGCAATTACTCGCTGCTGTAATTGTTGCATGTCGCGACTAAGAAGGGTTCTCCTGAATTCAGGCTGCCCTAACAGGAATATTTGCAACAATGATTTGTCAGCAGTTTGAAAATTGGACAGCATCCTTAATTCTTCCACTGCTTGAGATGAAAGATTCTGTGCTTCATCTACTATCAGCAGTGCACGCTTTCCTTTTTGATCACATTGTCGAAGAAACAGCTCAAGTCTGGTCAACAGTGAGGCTTTGGAGTCATCTTCGTAGGGTAGTCCGAATGCTGCGACTACCATTCTTAATGTGTCATCTGCGTCAAGATTGGTGTTGACGATTTGTGCTGCTTGAATTTTTTCTGATTCAAGTTTACAAAAAAGGCTACGTACCAAGGTGGTTTTGCCTGCACCGACTTCACCGGTGATGACGATGAAACCTTCTCCTTGAGAGAGGCCGTATTCCAAATAGGCCATGGCACGCTTATGACCTCTGCTGCCAAAAAAGAACTGTGGGTCAGGATTTAATTGGAATGGTTTGGCACTTAATCCATAGTAAGATTCATACATTTATTTGATTGCTCCAGCTAGAAACTCATTAGCAGAGATGCGATGATGGCATTCTCGCGATAGTCACTGCCAATTTGGTTAGAGGTCCGCTCGACATGTCGAAAATTAATTGAGCCATTAAGCTTGGGCTGTATTTGTTTTGTCAGACCGACCCTGAAAGTTTTGGTTTCGTCCTCTCGGTTTATGGCGAGTATATTGGATCTGATGAACATGGCGCCGATATTGACGCTGGTTCTTGGAGTAACCTTCCAGCTCCAAAGAGCATTGCCGCCAATTTGTTTGGTATTGCTGTTCAATCCAAGATTGTTTATTCCAGGCAAACTATCATTTGCATCTCCTAGTGTTTGTGGCTCACGCAACATATGGAAAATGCTAAGTACGAGTGTGTTTCTGGTGCCACTTAAAGCAACACTGGCCTGTAAGCGTTTTTGCAGAAAAAATTGAGTGGTGAGAAAGTTGATAGGATCAAAAATGGAGGCTGAAAGCCCATTATCTCTAATGAAGGCATCTATTGTTTGTTGTCGCATTATGGGGTCGGGGATATTGGACGTCCAAAGCTGATCTAGGAAGTGTGCCGTATCGGTTGTGGCGGGAATCAGAAATTGATCGCGGGTTGTAGTGATATCCTGATTGTAGTTTAGGCTCCAAGTTGATCGGCGGGTGCGATGGCTAGCCTTAAGCATGTAGGTCGTGCCAAAAAAAGCTTTACCAGTATTGGCCGCGATACTCGTTCTTTCGCCTGGTGTCCAAACAAAACCAGTTGTCCAGAAAGCTCCAGCCGATTTTCCGGTTATTGATTGATAGGTAAATTTCTGGTACCCACCTGTCCCAGTCAGACTGAATCGTGATGAGACTCGGTAACGTAGATTAGCCGTAGATCGTTCATTTTCTACGGATCTATTCAAACCATTTATGGATGTGCCTAGTCGGTCTATTTTTTGCTTACTGTAATTTAAACCCCAGCCTAGTGTGCTGAAAGCAGAACCGCTGGTAAGATTTAATAGAATATTATCCGATTGGCTTTCAGATAGCCCCCCTGTGTCTGCGTAGACTGCGTTATGTGAGTAGCGTGCTTGAGCTGAAGCAAAATTGGAGAAGTTGTGCTGTATATAGGGACTAATACTATAGGTTTTTATAGTGGTTCGGTTGTTCGTGATGTTTTCATTATTGGTTGTTAGTGGGCCAAGGAGAGAAATGTTTTGCTGACTTATGTTCGCGGTACTATCGAGAAAAAAAAAGTTTTTAATTAACTCCGCGTTTTCTTTTGCGTTTAGCTGATGAACAGTTCTATTTCGATTGTTTTCATTTGCATAAAAAAGATTTTGCATTGTGTAGTTAACGTTGACTTTTAAGCGCGCCCCGGTTCCAGATAATGATACTCCAGGCATAATTTGTGTGATGAAATCACTTTTTTCTTGTCCTCGTTCAGCCAGTGTTACATTGTCGGTATAAGTTTCTAATAAATTTAGCCGGGGTACTATTTTCCACTCGGCAGCGGTGGAGTAGGCAGGGTACATCAGTAAGATAGTAGCAGTTGTTTGAACTGTCTTAAGGAAAAGCTTGTGAAATACATGATTCTTACTTACGTCAGTCATAATAGCCGTAACCATAATTGGTTCCGCCTGGGAATGCTCTTGCTTTATTGTAGACTAAATTAATATGAGGACTGGTTTCGATCTGCCGAAGTGCCTCTTTGACTGCGTGCTGGGTAGTGGTTTCGGCTTCTACCACCATGACAATCTGACCCATCTGGCTGGCCAGAACACGAGCCTCAGTTGTGGGGAGCAAAGGAGGAGAATCAAATATGACAATGCGGTCTGGATATCGGTTTGAAATTTCATTTAACAAGCTGCTCATCGCCTGGCTTGCCAATAGTTCTGTTGCGTGTCTATGACTTGTTCCGGCAGGTAAAATTCTGAGAGTATCGACGTTAGTATTAATCATCACGTCTGCTAAATCGAGTTTGTCGTCGAGAAGAATATCCATCAACCCGACAGTTGATTTCAATCCTAATGTGCGGAGAACCGATGGGCGAGCTACGTCTGCATCAACCAGCAGAACTGTGTGGTCCATTTCTGTTGCGATGCTCATGGCCAAATTAATGGCGCAAAATGTTTTTCCTTCTCGGGGTAACGAACTGGTTACCATAATCAAATTTCCGTGGTGTATTGCACCAGCGCCTTTATTTAAGGCATTCTGGATCAATGAGCGTTTGATTCCTCTAAACTCCTGCGCGGCTAAAGTTTTCCCTTGGTCCGGCGTGATCATTCCCAATTGATGCAATTTGGCAAGATTGATTTCGACTTGCGCAATCATTGGCTTGTCTAAATTGTGGATGTTGTGCTTATTAATTATTTTTGAACTTTGTTCATCTAGATTATCCGATTTTATTTTTGGTGCGGGCGTGATCTCCCCTTTATTCTGCCCAAATCTGTTTGCTGCTTTTTCAATAATGCTCACATAATCTCCCAACGGTATTCGGTCTGGCTGCGTTGTTCGCTTTTAGATTTTGGTTTGTTAATTAACAAACATTTATTTTCAATATCATCTGTATTTTAATTGCTCTAAATTGCAGTTTTTATGTCGTTAAAAGGATTCCTAAGTTATAGTTTAAGGAACAAAAACACCATTACCACGCTATATAGGGCTACCAGCAGAGAGATAGAGAGGCCGAAAGCATAAAGACTTCTTTTCCGCTTGATTACTTCATTGGCAGTCCAATTCATAGTCACAGTACCTAGTATCGGCAAACCAATTGATTCTCGTAGACTATTTTGACTTAAAAAAGTAGGTCTGATTTGGCTCATTAAGAGCGCACTACCTATCCCACCCAGCAAAGCACCAACAAAAACCAAACTGAATAACATTAACCGATTCGGCCCTGAAGGAACAAGTGGAACCGTAGGGGGATCAATGACCTTGAATGTCAACATATCTGAAGTGGCACTCAATTCTCCTGACAGTTTTGCAGACTCTCGGCGTCCTATGAGGCTTTCATAATTCGTTTTGTTGATCTGATAATCACGGTTGAGCTGCGAAAACTGCTCTGCAACTTGAGGTTTTGCAATAGTTAGTGCTTTGAGTTGGGCGCTGCGTGAAGAATATTCTTCCACTCGAGCCTTCATCGCAGCGACTCTGGCTTCGGCCTCTGATAAAGAAACATTCAGTTGTTGTAGCATTGGGCTGTAGCTCTTACCTCGATCCCGGTCAGTGGCAGGTTTTTTAAGTTTAGCTTCTTCCACCTTACGTTCTTCAAGTTTTGTAATTAGTCGTTTGATTGAAATAACATCTGGATGACGCTCTGTAAAGCGGAGTCGCAAGGCATCCATGTCATTTGTTAATGCCTGTATCCGAGCGTCAATTTCCGGATTAGCGATAGTTGAGGGAGCTGGTGCTATCGTCGGGTCTTCAGGAGGTGCACCATCTTCAATTTGATTTTTGATGGCATTGCGTGCTTGCTCTGCTTCACGTAATCCTAATTTCGCTTCGTTCAGACTATCCGTTACTGTTTGTAGTTGTGATCCATAATCACCGTCCCGAGGCAATAGACCACTATTTTTTATTTGGAAGTCTGTGACTGCTTTTTCTGCAGTGACTAATTTATCTTCATAATTTTTTATTTGCTCATCGATAAATTTAATTGCTTTTTCGGAGTCTTGTTTTTGATTTCCAAAGCTACCTTCAACAAAGATAGTAAGAAAGGACTGAACTACATCTTTTGCAATTTTTGGATTTTGGTGGTTATAGGAAATAACATAGAGATCAGCACTGTTGCTTCCGTTGATCTTGATTTGTCCCATCATATTGCTAACTAGTCGCTCATGATCTTTGGCATCGATTGCTTTAATGTCTAAATCTACCATTCTCATGACTCGTTCAACATTTGGACGGCTAAGAAGAGTACGACTCATGATTGAAACTTGTTGTTCCATGTTGGGAACAGTTGTCATACCTGCCAGTAATGGCTTTAAGATAGTTCGCGTATCCACGAAAACTCTCGCGGAAGCCTCATAATTGTTAGGTAAAGAATATATCTTGAACCCTCCAGCTAAGACAATGATCCATGCAATAACCACCGCGTACCATCGGTATTTCCATATTCCCTTTAAGTAGGAAAGTAGCAGGGCTATTAATTCCTCCATCTTGTCAAGCTCTCCATTATGATGCGGGTATCAATTTTTAATTTAACACTACTCCGCGATTACATAATGGAGTAGTCATTTAATTATGGAATGTATTGAAAAATTAGGTGTGACATTTGATTGTTTAAAGCATTCCCATAAATTTAAGAAAGAAAATATAAATTAAAAGAAACTTTCAGGAATGACTAAAATATCCCCTGGACGCACGGGTATGTTCGCTGAAATGTCGCCATCTTGAATTAGATCGTCTAACCGGACTGCAATATATTGTGCTTTTCCATCAATGTTGCGAATAATGCTGGCCTTGTTGCCTGCGGCAAAATTGGTTATGCCGCCTACAGCAATCATGACATCCATTAGTGACATACCTTTGTTATAGTTAAGAGCTTGGGGTTTGCCAGCTTCTCCTATTACACGAATTTGTTCTGTGTATGGCCCAATGAAGCCAGTAACAACAACTGTTACAACTGGGTCTTGAATAAATGTAGCTAGTGCTTTTTCAATATCACGAGCTAAATGTGTTGACGTTTTTCCCATGGCGGGCAGGTCTTCTACTAGAGGAGTGGTGATTTTCCCATCCGGACGAACTGGAACTGACATGGAGACTTCTGGATTGTGCCAGACTATGATATTAACGTTGTCCCCCGGACCAATTATGTAGTCATGTGAGGGAGGCTCGTCTGATGGAGAAAGAGTTATACGTTTTGTGTTAGCGCAACCTCCAAGGGTTAATGCTGAAAATACTATAACAAAACAAACTAGCCATTTCATGATATTGGTATGTAGAGTATTCATCTGAATTTCCTTAAATTTGCGATCATTATGCTGATGACAGGTGTGTTAAGCGCATGTGTCACCCCCGTCATGATTTTTAGATAAAGTTGTAATTTCGTTGCCAGACCTTCAATTATAACTATACTTAGTTTTCACTAAGCTGATGACAGCTCATCGGATGAAGCATGAAAAACTTTAGTACAGCTCTGGTTTTTTATCTCCGCGAGCTTTGAGCTTAGGTTTTGTTCTTTAATCAGAAAAGTTATTAATTTTATGAGAAAAAACATTAAAGGCAGTATCGCTATAGATACATGCATACTGTTAGATCACTTTCATTGTTATGCAAATTCGTTCCCCACTCATTAACGCCATTTTCGATAAAGGCTTGCCAAGTATTGCTTTTAATTCGAATTGAAGAGGTGGTTATTATGGATTTTATCGATCTAAGCCGTTATATATTCTAGCATAACATTGGTAAATCGTTTGAAGGTCACTCATGTCGGGTGGTGAACAGTTAAGAAGATGATTTCAGCGACTATAATAGTAGGGCAAGTTAGAATGAAGAGAGTTGTCGTGTTAAAAATTGGGCAAATCTACTTTGTTGCTAACAGGCTGGCATTTGAAGGGATTGCTGTCGTTTAGTTCATCCACATACTGGATAATATTTCCTGTTTCATGCCTTAGGAAATTTTCTACTGCTCGTGAGAATTGCGGCTGTGCCAGCCAATGCGCCGACCAAGTTGTGATTGGCAGAAATCCTCTGGCAAGTTTATGTTCTCCTTGGGCACCACCCTCAAAGGTGGCAATTTTATGTTGAATGCAAAATTCAATGGCTTGGTAGTAGCAGGTTTCGAAGTGCAGACCAGAATGATATTCCAGCGTACCCCATGAACGCCCGTAAAGAACATCATGGTTAAATAAGTTGAGTGCACTGGCAATCTGCTTGCCACTGCGCGATGCGATGATCAGCAGAATGTTTTCAGGCATGGTCGCGCCAATGCGTTTAAAAAAATTCAGATTCAATGATGGCGGGGCGTTGTATTGGCTACGAGTATGGGTGTAGCACTGAAAGAAAAAATCCCACTGTGCTTCGGCGATTTTTTCTCCGCGTATACGTTCGAAGCTAATGCCGGCTTCGTTCACCTTGCGTCGCTCATGTTTGATTTTTTTACGTTTGTCTTGGCGCAGGCTGGACAGATAAGCATCAAAATCGGCGTACCCAGGATTTTGCCAGTGAAATTGCACTCCGCGACGCAACAGCATTCCTTCCTGTTGCATTTCCAATGCCTGGTTTTCATCGGGAAATAGACAATGCAAGGAAGATACGCCTGAGCTCTGTGCCATTTGCAAAGCGGAACGGATGAGCTGTGCCCGCACTTCGGTTGTTTTCGCCAGAAGCCTTGCCCCGGTAATAGGCGTAAAAGGTATGGCACACAATAATTTTGGATAATAGTTCAGTCCATGTTGCTGATAAGCATCAGCCCATGCCCAATCAAAAACGAATTCGCCAAAGGAGTGGTGTTTACGATAAATCGGCATAGCGCCAGTAAGAAGGTTGTCTTGCCAAACCGTGAGAAATTGCGCCTCCCAGCCAGTATGCGGAGCGGTACAGCCACTTTCTTGTAGTGCTCGTAGAAAGGCATGGGAAAGAAACGGATTGTTTCCCGCGAGAGAATTCCATTGCGTCTCGGTAATATCCGCTATGGATTCAATTATTTTTATGCTCATAATGCTTCAAGGACCTTGGGAGCGCGTTGCCACACCAAAGTTCGGTTGTTACTGGGCATGGTCACATCCCTTAGTAGAAAAAACCCATACATTTCGGCGAGCCGATTGATAGCTTCAAAATCCCGTACCCCGCTGCTTTTATTACGTGATTTAAGCCATGTATCGAAACGTGCATTACTTTCGGAGGTAAACTTGCCTTCATAGTTAAAAGGTCCGTACAGGCACAAAATGCCATCCGCATTTAAAACGCGTGCGATGCCTGCAAACATTCGTTCTACTTCTGTCCAGGAAATAATATGCACCGTGTTGGCATTAAATACTGTATCTACTATTTCGATAGGCCATTGATCATCGTTTACATCGATGATTACAGGTGGAAGCACATTGGGTAGTCTCGATTCGTTGAGCCAAGCCAGGATACCCGCATGGTTTTGTGCTAACTCACTGGTCTGCCAGATCAAGTGAGGCAGTGCACGTCCAAAATAGACGGCATGCTGGCCGGTCCCACTGGCTATTTCCAATACATGTTTTTGATTAATAATTATCTCTTGTAGGACTTCAAGTATAGGAGCTTGGTTTTGTTCGCATGATTCAGAATAAGGTTTCATAGGGCAGCATTTAATACGTAATGCATGTTAATTTTTTTATATTTTTTGAGAAGATGGCCGCTGATAATGATGATAAATCAGCAAATTAGAAAAATTTAAGTTAGGCGGATTCAAGTTCGAAGTGCAACAACTGATGCTGGCTTGGTATAGCGCATCT
>NZ_CAKMAA020000091.1 GCF_924101635.2 Candidatus Nitrotoga sp. HW29
CACTCACAAAACGAAAGCTAAAGTTATTAAGATAGGCTATAAACAACAAAGCCCTCACTGGGAGGGCTTTGTTGTTTAGTAAGGAGTCTGACGATGACCTACTTTCACATACGTATGTACACTATCATCGGCGCAAAGTCGTTTCACTGTCCTGTTCGAGATGGGAAGGAGTGGGGCCAACTTGCTATGGTCGTCAGACATAACTGTCGACTAATTAGCTATCTGATCAAACAGATAATCAATCAGCCATCAACTGGAAGAAGTAATGAGTTTTAATTGCAACACAACTTGTAATATTTAATGTTATAGGGTCAAGCCTCACGGGCAATTAGTATCAGTTAGCTTAACGCATTACTGCGCTTCCACACCTGACCTATCAACGTGGTGGTCTTCCACGACCCTTTAGGGGGATTAAATCCCCAGGGAAATCTCATCTTAAGGCGAGTTTCCCGCTTAGATGCTTTCAGCGGTTATCTCTTCCGGATTTAGCTACCCGGCAATACGACTGGCGTCATAACCGGTACACCAGAGATCCGTCCACTCCGGTCCTCTCGTACTAGGAGCAGGTCCCTTCAAATTTCCAGCGCCCACGGCAGATAGGGACCAAACTGTCTCACGACGTTTTAAACCCAGCTCACGTACCACTTTAAATGGCGAACAGCCATACCCTTGGGACCGACTACAGCCCCAGGATGTGATGAGCCGACATCGAGGTGCCAAACTCCCCCGTCGATATGAACTCTTGGGAGGAATCAGCCTGTTATCCCCAGCGTACCTTTTATCCGTTGAGCGATGGCCCTTCCATACAGAACCACCGGATCACTATGACCTGCTTTCGCACCTGCTCGACTTGTCAGTCTCGCAGTCAAGCATCCTTTTGCCATTGCACTATCAGTACGATGTCCGACCGTACCTAGGATACCTTCGTACTCCTCCGTTACTCTTTGGGAGGAGACCGCCCCAGTCAAACTGCCTACCATGCAATGTCCCCGATCCGGATTACGGACCTAGGTTAGAACCTCAAACACATCAGGGTGGTATTTCAAGGTTGGCTCCACGACGTCTAGCGACACCGCTTCAAAGCCTCCCACCTATCCTACACAGATCTGTTCAAAGTCCAATGCAAAGCTACAGTAAAGGTGCATGGGGTCTTTCCGTCTAGCCGCGGGTAGATTGCATCTTCACAAACATTTCAACTTCGCTGAGTCTCGGGTGGAGACAGTGTGGCCATCGTTACTCCATTCGTGCAGGTCGGAACTTACCCGACAAGGAATTTCGCTACCTTAGGACCGTTATAGTTACGGCCGCCGTTTACCGGGGCTTCAATCAAGAGCTTGCACCCCATCATTTAACCTTCCGGCACCGGGCAGGAGTCACACTCTATACGTCCACTTTCGTGTTTGCAGAGTGCTGTGTTTTTATTAAACAGTCGCAGCCACCATTTCACTGCAACCCCATCGAGCTTCAGACGCGAAGTCTTACACTCTACCGGGGCGCACCTTCTCCCGAAGTTACGGTGCAAATTTGCCGAGTTCCTTCACCCGAGTTCTCTCAAGCGCCTTAGAATTCTCATCCTGCCCACCTGTGTCGGTTTGCGGTACGGTCTCTATACAACTGAAGCTTAGTGGCTTTTCTTGGAAGCTTGGTATCAGCAACTTCGCGCCATAATGGCACTCGTCATCACGTCTCAGAATTGACCTCCCGGATTTGCCTAAGAGATCTTCCTACACGCTTAAACCAAGACGTCCAACACTTGGCTTGCCTAACCTTCTCCGTCCCCACATCGCATTGTATTGAGGTACAGGAATATTAACCTGTTTCCCATCGACTACGCATTTCTGCCTCGCCTTAGGGGCCGACTCACCCTGCGTCGATGAACGTTGCACAGGAAACCTTGGGCTTTCGGCGAGGGAGCTTTTCACTCCCTTTATCGCTACTCATGTCAGCATTCGCACTTCTGATACCTCCAACAGCCTTCTCAAGCTGTCTTCGCAGGCCTACAGAACGCTCTCCTACCATATGTACAAGTACATATCCGCGATTTCGGTGCATAGTTTGAGCCCCGTTACATCTTCCGCGCAGGACGACTCGATCAGTGAGCTATTACGCTTTCTTTAAATGATGGCTGCTTCTAAGCCAACATCCTGACTGTTTTAGCCTTCCCACTTCGTTTTCCACTTAACTATGTCTTGGGGACCTTAATCGGCGGTCTGGGTTGTTTCCCTTTTGACACCGGACGTTAGCACCCGATGTCTGTCTCCCATGCTCGCACTTCTCGGTATTCGGAGTTTGCAATGGTTTGGTAATCAGCAATAGACCCCTAGCCATGACAGTGCTCTACCCCCGAGAGTGATACATGAGGCACTACCTAAATAGTTTTCGGAGAGAACCAGCTATTTCCAAGTTTGTTTAGCCTTTCACCCCTATCCACAGCTCATCCCCTAATTTTTCAACATTAGTGGGTTCGGACCTCCAGTGAGTGTTACCCCACCTTCATCCTGGCCATGGATAGATCACTTGGTTTCGGGTCTACACCCAGCAACTATCGCCCTTATCAGACTCGCTTTCGCTGCGCCTCCCCTATTCGGTTAAGCTCGCTACTGAATGTAAGTCGCTGACCCATTATACAAAAGGTACGCAGTCACGGAACAAGTCCGCTCCCACTGTTTGTATGCATGCGGTTTCAGGATCTATTTCACTCCCCTCCCGGGGTTCTTTTCGCCTTTCCCTCACGGTACTGGTTCACTATCGGTCGATTACGAGTATTTAGCCTTGGAGGATGGTCCCCCCATATTCAGACAGGATTTCTCGTGTCCCGCCCTACTTGTTCCAACCCTATTTCCACTCCTGAATTTTCGCGTACGGGGCTATCACCCACTATGGCCAGACTTTCCAGACTGTTCCACTAATTCAGAAGCTAAAGGTTGAAGGCTCTTCCGATTTCGCTCGCCACTACTCTCGGAATCTCGGTTGATTTCTTTTCCTCCGGCTACTTAGATGTTTCAGTTCACCGGGTTCGCTCTACCTGACCTATGTATTCAGTCAGGAGTGACCCTTGCGGGCCGGGTTTCCCCATTCAGATATCTACGGATCAAAGCTTTATTGCCAGCTCCCCGTAGCTTTTCGCAGGCTTACACGTCTTTCGTCGCCTGTAATCGCCAAGGCATCCACCACATGCACTTATTCGCTTGACCCTATAACATTAAACCTTCGGCCTTTTAGAGACCAAAGCTTTTCATTACAAGTTTTTTGTCTTGCGTTTGTGACCGCTTCCATCCGACTTGAATGGTTACGGCTTGATACAATCAAAACCCAAGCTTTTCATACACACACATTAACGGGTTACCCTATTAACGTTTGTGCGTGAATCACTTTTTACTTCTTCCAGATTTTTAAAGAGCTACAAAAAACCACTATTAGCAAAAGCCAATATCAAAACAAATAGCTTGGATATAGGTTCTCACTTTAAATATTACGGTGTAAATGGTGGAGGATGACGGGATCGAACCGACGACCCCCTGCTTGCAAAGCAGGTGCTCTCCCAGCTGAGCTAATCCCCCGCTAAACTTTAACAGCCTGCGCAACTTCGCGTTGCTCGACAGATCGAGTACATCTGTACACGTTACAGCTTCGCACTTTGATTTGCTTGGCTTTCAAGCTTTACCAAATAATTTTTTAAAATTACCAGGCAAAACTGGTGGGTCTGGTAGGACTCGAACCTACGACCCCTGCGTTATCAACACAATGCTCTAACCAGCTGAGCTACAGACCCAAAACAGCCCGTAGCCAGTAGAGTGTAGCAACGTCAACTACTACCAGCCACTCGCTACTAGCTTTATAGACAACCGATGAGTGTGGATACGTACGCCAAGGCTTCTCTAGAAAGGAGGTGATCCAGCCGCACCTTCCGATACGGCTACCTTGTTACGACTTCACCCCAGTCACGAACCCTACCGTGGCAACCGCCCTCCTTGCGGTTAGGCTAGCTGCTTCTGGTAGAACCCGCTCCCATGGTGTGACGGGCGGTGTGTACAAGACCCGGGAACGTATTCACCGCGACATGCTGATCCGCGATTACTAGCGATTCCGACTTCATGGAGTCGAGTTGCAGACTCCAATCCGGACTACGATCGGCTTTTTGAGATTAGCTCCCCCTTGCGGGTTGGCAACCCTCTGTACCGACCATTGTATTACGTGTGAAGCCCTACCCATAAGGGCCATGAGGACTTGACGTCATCCCCACCTTCCTCCGGTTTGTCACCGGCAGTCTCATTAAAGTGCCCAACTAAATGATGGCAATTAATGACAAGGGTTGCGCTCGTTGCGGGACTTAACCCAACATCTCACGACACGAGCTGACGACAGCCATGCAGCACCTGTGTCCAGGTTCCCTTTCGGGCACCAAGCCATCTCTGGCAAGTTCCTGGCATGTCAAGGGTAGGTAAGGTTTTTCGCGTTGCATCGAATTAATCCACATAATCCACCGCTTGTGCGGGTCCCCGTCAATTCCTTTGAGTTTTAATCTTGCGACCGTACTCCCCAGGCGGTCAACTTCACGCGTTAGCTGCGGTACTAAGGAAGTCTCCTCCCCCAACACCTAGTTGACATCGTTTAGGGCGTGGACTACCAGGGTATCTAATCCTGTTTGCTCCCCACGCTTTCGTGCATGAGCGTCAGTATCGACCCAGGGGGCTGCCTTCGCCATCGGTATTCCTCCACATATCTACGCATTTCACTGCTACACGTGGAATTCTACCCCCCTCTGCCGTACTCTAGCCTTGCAGTCACAAATGCAGTTCCCAGGTTAAGCCCGGGGATTTCACATCTGTCTTACAAAACCGCCTGCGCACGCTTTACGCCCAGTAATTCCGATTAACGCTCGCACCCTACGTATTACCGCGGCTGCTGGCACGTAGTTAGCCGGTGCTTCTTCTTCCGGTACCGTCATCCACACAGGGTATTAACCCATGCGTTTTCTTTCCGGCTGAAAGAGCTTTACAACCCGAAGGCCTTCTTCACTCACGCGGCATGGCTGGATCAGGCTTTCGCCCATTGTCCAAAATTCCCCACTGCTGCCTCCCGTAGGAGTCTGGACCGTGTCTCAGTTCCAGTGTGGCTGGTCGTCCTCTCAGACCAGCTACGGATCGTCGCCTAGGTGAGCCTTTACCTCACCTACTAGCTAATCCGATATCGGCCGCTCCGAAAACGCGAGGTCCTTACGAATCCCCCGCTTTCCCCCTCAGGGCATATGCGGTATTAGCGTAACTTTCGCTACGTTATCCCCCATTTCCGGGTACGTTCCGATATATTACTCACCCGTTCGCCACTCGCCACCAGGGTTGCCCCCGTGCTGCCGTTCGACTTGCATGTGTAAAGCATGCCGCCAGCGTTCAATCTGAGCCAGGATCAAACTCTTCAGTTCAATCTCTATGCTTATTTAATCTACCCTCGCAGGTAAATCGATTTCACTCAAAGCGAATCAATATTTCATTTCTTCGACTTCGTGTGATGTACTGCTTTTATGTCTTGAGTCATGATAACTATGCAAATTAATCGCATAACTACACATACCTCAGCGCATGTACCCACACTCGTCGGTTGTCTGTAAACTTTTAAAGAACAGGCTGCC
>NZ_CAKMAA020000092.1 GCF_924101635.2 Candidatus Nitrotoga sp. HW29
ATGCGCTATACCAAGCCAGCATCAGTTGTTGCACTTCGAACTTGAATCCGCCAAATTCACTTTGTTGTCGCAGCAATTGGAAGCTCAAAATTTTTTCTTCGAGCCTAGAAAAAGCCATTCAGGCGAAAACAATGACGCAAACCACATGAATCCGATTTCCCCGAGGCCTTACTTCTATCGTTTAGGACTGAAGCCGCTTATCGATACGATGCGGCTATTACAGTGTGCTCAATGAACCTCCATATGTGGAACCGCGTCCGGTGATGTGGGAATGGCGGTAATGATCCCGCCTCCCGATATCGCTGCCAGATAAATAATGTCCCCACGAGTCCTTTTCCTTCTGTTGCTATGCGCAGTCCCGCTGAGCCTAAGTTTTGGCCTGATGAACGGCTCATTGCCACTTGCACCGATTGAGGTGTGGTACGCTTTGCTGGGTAATAACGAGGACACTGCAACAGAGGTATTGTGGCAGTTGCGCTTGCCACGTGTATTGGCGGCATTTGTCTGTGGCGGGCTGTTAGCTTTGTCCGGTGTGCTGTTGCAGGCACTCCTGCGTAATCCACTGGCAGATCCTTATATCCTCGGTATTTCCGGCGGTGCGGCGGTGGGCGCGCTGGCTGCTATGTTGCTTGGCGCCGGTTTGGCTACCACGCAGTTATCGTCGTTTACGGGGGCATTGCTGGCTACAGTCGCGGTATTCGGTTTGGGTTTTCAACACGGCGAACGAAATATCTACCGCTTGCTGCTTACCGGCGTGGTGCTCTCTGCCGGTTGCGGTGCACTGGTCAGCCTGTTGCTGACATTAGCACAGGGTGAGCAGGTGAAGGGTATGTTGTTCTGGCTGATGGGGGATTTGTCGCATGCGCAAGGTTTGCCATTTGCCTGGTTTATGTTGCTGGCAGTGGGATCGTGCGCCATAGTGTGGTCCGGTGGATTGGATGTGCTGGCGGGTGGGCTGGACAAGGCGGCGGCCCTCGGGGTGGCGGTTGGTCGTTGGCAGGCGGGATTGTATTTCGCCGCTGCCGTACTTACCGTGACGGCGCTGCAACTCGGCGGTAGCATCGGTTTCGTCGGTTTGATGATACCGCATGCCATTCGCCTCCTCGGTGTCAACGCACACCGCTGGCTCATCCCATTATCGACGTTATTGGGCGGTAGCTTTTTGGTGCTGGCCGATACTTTGGCACGCATGGTGTGGTCGCCGTTACAATTGCCTGTAGGCATATTCACCGCGCTGCTGGGTGTGCCGGTATTACTGTGGTTATTGAGCCGGCGGCGCTGATGCAAGCATTTTTGGAGGCGCGTAAACTTACGGTAGCGATCGGCGCCAAAATGATATGCCACGAACTTGATTTGGTGGTTCGTCCCGGCGAGTGTTGGGGCGTGTTAGGACAAAATGGCGTGGGAAAAACTACCTTGCTCCGAACGCTGGCCGGTTTGCATATGCCACAGTCTGGCATGGTAAGTTGGAATGGTGTGGTGCTGACCGCTCAAACTCGGCGCAACCTCGCGCGGCATCTTGGGGTATTACTGCAAAATGAAGGCGGTGAATTTTGGGGGAGTGTACAGGAATATGTATTGCTGGGCCGCTTTCCCCATCGCGCTTCGTTGTTTGGTTATAGCGTACAGGATGAAGCGCTGGCGCAACAGGCTTTGGCACAGATGGAGTTGGAAGGACTGGCACAACAACCCTACAATACTTTGTCAGGCGGTGAGCAACAGCGTGCCGCAATTGCCCAGACACTGGCGCAGCAGGTACAGTGTTATTTGTTGGATGAGCCATTACAGCATCTTGACTTGCGCCATCAGGCACAGACGATGCAAGTGTTCAGCCGGTTGAAGGAGCAAGGGTGTGCGCTTATGATGGTGCTGCATGACACCCTGTGGGCGCAACGCTGTTGCGATCATGTACTGATGCAGTTTGCTGACGGCCATGTGCTGCATGGTACAGCGCAAGAGTTGCTGACGCGCACACACTTGGAAGCGCTGTATCAGTGCTCGTTACGCGAGCTGTCCGTGGAGGGAGAACGCTGGTTTGTAGCGGGTGTATAATCCACGCTCCTAATTTTGTCGCAGTTTTGTTGCGGCATTTCTGTCACAGTAGAAAGTAATGATAAAAAAGCTGTTCAAGCGCATATTCGGAAAATCTGTCCGCACCCGGATAGAAGGGAAATGTCACATCATCCCCTTTGATGTACATGGCGTTAGCCGCGATGGCATTAGTCCCGCCGCGCGCAAAGTGACGGATGGTTTGCAGGCAGCGGGCTACACGGCTTTCGTTGTGGGCGGTGCAGTGCGCGATTTACTACTCAACCGTCACCCTAAAGATTTTGATATTGCAACCGACGCCACGCCGGAAGAAGTGCGCCGCGTGTTTCGTCGCTCGCGCATCATCGGGCGGCGCTTCCGTTTGGTGCATGTATTGTTCGGCGAGGAAACGGTGGAGACGTCCACTTTTCGCCGCAAAATAGAGAGTAAAGAGGCAGAAACGGATGAACATGGCCGGTTGTTGCGTGACAATGAGTTTGGCGATCAGGAGCAGGACGCGGCGCGGCGCGATTTTACCGCCAACGCGCTATTTTACGATCCGTCCAGTCAGGAAATCTACGATTATCACAATGGCTATGCCGACATCTGCGCCAATACCCTGCGCATGATCGGTGATCCGGCTGTGCGTTACCGTGAAGATCCCGTGCGCATGCTGCGCGCGGTGCGCTTATCGGCCAAGCTGGGCATGACGCTGGAGGCAGCTACCGCAGCACCCATTGGAAAAATGAAAGATTTGCTGGGTAACGTGCCGCAGGCACGCCTGCTGGATGAGATGCTCAAGCTGCTGCTATCGGGCCATGCCTTGGAGTGCGTTAAAAAACTACGGTCTATGGATTTACACCATGGAATGTTACCAATGCTGGATGTAATATTGAAACAGCCTTTGGGCGAAAAGTTCGTCATGTTGGCTTTGCAGAATACCGATCAGCGTATTCGTGATGGAAAATCTGCATCGCCCGCTTTCCTTTTTGCCGCGCTACTATGGCACGATGTACTGTCTGCCTGGAAAACGCATCAGGAAGCAGGCGAACGTCCAGTTACAGCACTCCATGCAGCGATGGACGAGGTACTTGGCAGGCAGCAGGCGCAGATCGCCATTCCCCGCCGTTATGATGCAGTCATGAAGGATTTGTGGTTATTACAACCCCGTTTCGGGCAGCGTGGCGGGCAGCGGCCATTTCGCTTGCTGTCTCAACCGCACTTTCGCGCCGCTTATGATTTTTTGCTACTGCGCTGTGAAAGTGGCGAGGTAGATTCGCAACTCGGTTTGTGGTGGGATGAATTTCAGGATGCCAAGGACGAGCGTCGTGCCGAAATGCTATTACCTGACGAAGGGGTCAAGAAACGCCGTCGTCGCAAGAAATCGAATACAACAGCACAAACGGAATTGCCTGCCAAATGATAAGTATCAAAGAAACCGTCATTTGCAGATGGGGAGTAAGCGATGCGCTGTCATTTCGTCTGCCTATTTTCGTTAAAATGCGATAGATATCGCTTCGCTGCCCACATCCTGCTGAAATCGCATAAGGCATATTTTAAGAATGAATTCCAAGCATACGGCTTTCATTGGCTTGGGTAGTAACCTGAACGACCCATGCAAACAGTTAGTACACGCTTTGCGGGCATTAGCCGGTTTGCCACATATCCGGGTATTGGCGAGCTCTTCGTTCTACCGCAGTGCGCCAATAGGTTATCTCGAGCAGCCGGATTTCATTAATGCGGTAGCGCAATTGGAAACGACATTGAGTCCACGCGCCTTGCTGGATGCGCTTCTTGAACTGGAGCGCAAATGTGGTCGCACGCGGGAATTTCATAACGCACCGCGAACCCTGGATTTGGATGTGCTGTTATATGATGATTTGCGTCACCATGAGCACAGCCTGACTATTCCTCATCCGCAGATGCACCTGCGTGCATTTGTGTTGCGCCCCTTGCTGGAAATTGCGCCGGATTGTGTTATTCCCGGTGTGGGTGCGGTGGCAGAAGTATTGTTAGGTTGTCAGCAACAGCAATTGGAGCGGGTTGCAGATGTTGTTTGATAAATACCGGTACGTAGTGGTCGAGGGACCAATCGGGGTGGGTAAGACTAGCCTGGCGCGCCGTCTTGCTGAACATTATGAAGCGACTGCGCTATTGGAAAAGCCTGAAGAAAACCCTTTTCTGGCACGATTTTATGAAAATCCTGAACGTCATGCGTTGTCTACTCAATTGTTCTTCTTGTTTCAACGTATTAACGAGGTGCGTGATTTGGCGCAAATGGATTTATTCCGCGCCAGCACCGTGGCGGATTATTTGTTTGACAAGGATGTGCTATTTGCCCGCTTGAATCTTAGTGACGATGAATTTGTGCTTTACCAGAACATCTACCATAACCTGGCACCGCAAGTACCTGCACCGGACTTGGTTATTTATCTGCAAGCTTCGCCGGAAGCCTTGGTCGAGCGCGTGCACAGGCGTGCTGCACCTTACGAGCAGCAGATTGCTGATTCCTACCTAATGCGTCTGGCACAGGCTTATAGCGATTTTTTTTATCATTACGACACGGCACCAGTGTTTATTGTGAATAGCGAAAATTTGAATTTTGTGGAGAGTGATGAAGATTTCGCTTTTTTGATACAGCGTATCGAAGGGATGCGCGGGCAGCGTGAATTCTTTAGTAGAGGAGCATGATGCGAACGACATTGACATCATTGCAGACATTGCGTGACAAAGGCGAAAAAATCGCTGTATTGACCTGTTACGACGCCAGCTTTGCGGCATTGCTCGAAGCAGGTGGAGTGAACGCGCTGCTGGTCGGCGATTCGCTCGGCATGGTATTACAAGGGCATGAAACGACCCTGCCGGTAACCTTGGATGAGATGGTTTATCACACAGCTTGCGTAGTACGTGGCTCAAAACAGGCATTCATAATCACCGATATGCCGTTTGGCACCTTTCAGGTTAGCCCGGAAAAAACATTTGAAAATGCCGCGCGCCTGATGGCGGCGGGCGCGCAGATGATTAAACTTGAAGGCGGTGCGGCGATGGCTGAGACTATTTCCTTCCTTACTGGGCGTGGCATTCCAGTATGTGCCCATATTGGGCTTACACCGCAGTCGGTGCATCAGATGGGTGGTTATCGAGTGCAGGGTAAGAATGATGCCGACGCGCAGCGTCTGTTGCAAGATGCGGTAATCGTCGAGCAAGCTGGAGCGGGATTGATGGTGTTGGAGGCCATGCCTGCGCTGCTGGCTGCGGAAATTACCGCCAATGTTTCTATCCCTACCATAGGCATAGGCGCGGGGGCGGCTTGTTCCGGTCAAGTGCTGGTGTTGCATGACATGCTGGATATTTACCCAGGCAAAAAAGCACGCTTTGTGAAAAATTATATGCAGGGCGCACAAGGTATTACCGATGGGGTGATGCGTTATGTGACCGAGGTGAAATCCGGTGCTTTTCCCGGGGTAGAGCATAGCTTCTGAAAAAATAATTAAGGGACATTGATGCGGGTGATTCATACCATTGCCGAACTACGCGTGGGTTTGCGAGGGATAACGGGCATTGTCTTGGTGCCGACCATGGGCAATCTGCACCAAGGACACCTTGATCTGGTACGGATTGCGCGCCAGCACGGCCAGTTTGTGGTGGTAAGCATATTTGTCAATCCGCTACAGTTTGGCATTAACGAAGATTATTCCAAATATCCGCGAACCTTGGAACAGGATTGCAAAGCGCTGGAACAGTGCGGGACAGATGTGGTCTTTGCACCAAGCGAACATGACTTATATCCGCAGCCGCAACAAGTAACAGTGGAGTTACCACCGGTCGCCAACGAGTTATGCGGTGCTTTCCGTCCCGGTCATTTTCGCGGCGCGGCGACGGTCGTGCTAAAACTGTTCAATATTGTACAGCCGTATATTGCGGTATTCGGCAAGAAGGATTACCAACAGTTGTATTTAATGCGCCAAATGACGGCGCAATTGAATTTGCCGATAGAAATTATCGGCGGTGAAACTGTGCGTGCATCGGATGGCTTGGCGCTAAGTTCGCGCAACCAATATTTGAATGTTGCGGAGCGAACTGAAGCGGTTTTTTTATATCAAAACCTTGTGAGGACTCGCCAGGCTATTATGGATGGCGCGACGGATTTCTTGAAGTTGGAACGGCAAGTCATGGAAGTGCTTGGCGCGCATGGTTGGCGGGTCGACTATGTGGCGATACGCAGTCAAGTCAACTTGGCCGAGCCCACCGCGGGCGAGTGCAGTCTGGTCATATTGGCTGCGGCTTGGTTGGGGCAAACTCGACTTATCGATAATCTGGAGGTCTTAAGAGAAGGGTGATCCGGGTGTGGCTATCAATTAAAAACTTTCTTGATGAAGCTTTTGGGTAAAACAGTACCGGGACGAAATTTTGATTTATAGAGGCGTCCTTATATAATGCTCACCCTTGTTCTCCCGTAGGGGGTAACGCAATGCAAAGAACTATGCTCAAAGCCAAATTGCATCGAGTGCATGTGACGCATTCGGAATTGCATTATGAAGGCTCGTGTGCAATCGACGAAGATTTATTGGATACCGCTGATATCCGTGAATACCAGCAGATCGATATTTATAATGTCACCAATGGTGAGCGTTTCACCACCTATGCCATCCGCGCACAACGCGGTTCTGGCGTCATTTCAGTGAATGGTGCAGCGGCACATAAGGCCAACCCAGGCGACATTTTAATCATCGCCACTTACGCAATGTATACCGAACTGGAATTGCAGAAATTTCACCCCCAATTGGTGTATGTGGATGAGCGCAATCGTATCATTGCCCAACGTAATGAAATTTCAGTACAGGCAGCGTAGCACATTCTTTTTTTCTCCGGCCAGGAAGCTGCACTCCACTACCTGAACGCTTCAACCTCGGTATTCAGCATATCAGTTGAAATTATTCAGTGAATTTGGCGTTGTCAAAGATGGTGTAATTGCAGAATGCTCTTGATTGAGCTGATAGCTCACGGCTTGCTTGGTGAGCAAGCTGAGCGGGGGTGGCAGCCGATGGTCGTTGTGTTCTTGCTGCAGGCTGCGGGACATGCCGCTTACCCCAATAATCTCGCAAATTTTGTCGGCCATATCCAATTGCGCCGGAGTCATTTCATCGTTACGAGGTGCTGAATAGCGGGTTTCACCACTCAGGTACATATCAACTTCGTTAGCAAGCGCGATCATCTGTACTTCGGCATCAGAAATAGTAATTCGATCGGCATCCGTTAGTATGGCCTGACTTTTCGGTGATTTCATTCCTCTGAGTGTATAGCTCCTGACCAGACGCTCCACCTTGTTTCCCTCGCCACCGAGTTTACTGCATATATCTTCGCGCGCTGCCTGCTTGCCTTCTGGATGTGCCGGGCAATGGGTGTATGCCGCGTGTAGCAGCCCGGCCATTACGACTTCAATCCGAAAGTCATAGCGCAGGAGCACGCTGGCGGTACCTGCCAGGTGGTTAATGAAGGGTCGGCCACATGAGCGGTATCTGCCCGTCATGAGTGCCTGTGCAGTGAAATAGGCAGTGCTTAGCAAGCTAATTTCTGCGGCTTGATAGCCGTGGTCTATGGCCATATCCAGCAGGCCTGAACGGGTCTGCTGTAGCTCCTCTTTACGCATAGTAGTATTCCACTCCTGGCGCGGAGGGATATTTGCCCTGAGCGGATCGATATGACCAACATGCTTGCTCAGAAAAGTACGCAATACGCCAAAGGAACGCTGATCGTTGCAGACGCCCCATTTTTTTGCAAAATGCAGAATGCATTGTTCGCCCGCTTCACGCGACCAGCGCAACCTGAAAATGGGAAGATCCCCTAGCAGAAAATCGGCGAAAGCAAGGTAGTTCACGCGCGATGCAGGTTCCATGTAAGTAGAGTAACCCAGCCGCTTAGCCGCAAGTGAAACATCGACATGATCGTTGACAGAGATGATTTTGTCGTCGAGCAGGCCATGTTCCAGCAGAAGCCGTGTACGAACCAGCATGCAGTGGTATTCAACAAAATCCCAGGGCTTCCTGAAAAGCTGTTCAGGCACGTCCTCTGGCCGGTGATTGATAAGCAGATGCTCCAATTCCATGACAAGTCCATCACTGCAGACGTCATGGTAAAAATTAATCCTGCCGCCCGCCATGTGAATTTTTGGAACAGATTTGCCGTCGCTCCAGAGGTACAAAGGCCCCACAATACCGGCCCCTGTCTCATCAGCGCAGGCGATTAACTTTTCCAACCAGCCCGGTTCAACCTCAACGTCGTTGTCGATGAATACGGTGTATTCAGACGATATGCGATCCAGAGTTTTTATTCTGGCTTGATTAGGCCAGAGGGAATCTTCGGTATCCACCAATTCAATTCCGTATTGGTGGGCCAGCGTTTCAAGTTGCTTACGGATCCAGATTGGTGACTGGTAGTCCACAAAAATGAGGCGGAAAATGGGGGGTGTATTGGACAGAATAGACTTCAAGGATTGGATTGTCAGACTGTAACGTTCCCGTATCGTCATGACGATCGTAACGCGAGCGTTTAGATTGGCCTTAACCATGGCGGGCTCTTGATTTGGCCGGATAGCTCCGCAACATTCCTTAAAGCGGTGCCCACTGCCGCATGGGCACGGCGCCAGTCGCCCCGGTTGTTGAACACCCGTAGCGGCAGATTGAGCGGGAGGTGTTGCCCGGGCAGTGACCGGCAGGCGTCGGGCGAGTGCATCGGCTGCCGCCTGAAATGTCGGATTGATTCCCGCTTGTCGGGCAAAAGCAAGTGCTTCTTCGTATTTATGGGATGCCTCTAGAATGAGTGCCATGGTCATACGAAACTCATCGACTGATGGATTGATTTCGATTGCCCGCCGAACCAATTTTTCTGCTGTAGCCAGTTGACCTTCGTGAAGATCCAGTCGGGCGAGTCCATGTAAAGCGCTGGGATCGTCCGGGTACGCTACAAGTGTTTTACTGAATAAGGTTCGGGAAAGTGCAAAATTTCCGTCATGGAAGGCGCGAACTGCCCCCATGCACATCTCAACCAAGCGGCGGGTGTGAAAGGATGATGCGCCGGACCATTTTAATCGCAAAATATTTTCCGAACGTTCGAGGCGAGATACATCCCGGGTGGCTGCGGAACCCGTGCCCGAGGTGCCTAGGTAAGGATGATAATTGAATCCTACAACTGGAACGAACACAAAATCGGAGTGCTCTGCAATTTGATTCAAAAAATCGCGATCCTCGCAAATTTCAAGTGTTTCATCAAAGCGGCAGCCCAATTCAATGACTTTGCTGCGGATAATCGCTGACTGCCAATAAAACAGCGGCCCGAAGTACATCAATGCGCGGTTGAACGGGCTGCCAAACAATTTTTCGACTTTCCCGTTTTCATCAAATATTCTGGTTCGACCGTAAACTAATAGCGCTTCGGGATGGGCATGGGAGGCGCTCAACATGGCCGAAAGGAAATCAAAATCATACGTGTCGTCATCGTCCAGAAAGCAGAGCCACTCCCCATTTACGGCTTGCAATCCTTCGTTGGCGGCTTGGGGTCGTGGCAAACGGCGATGACCGCCAACGATTCGTATCGAATGGCCGGATTGCCAGGTTATAGCCGGCAGCGCCGGGTGGCTTCCACCCGTTGCATCGACTACGATGACCTCAACGTTTGGATAATCCTGCCGTGCGATCGACTCCAGCGCCAAGCGAAGTTCTGGTCGTCCCATGCTGCGCACGATGACAGATACTAGTGGTAGCGTCGGTTGATTGTCAGGATACATAGCAAGTACTTTCTGGCGGATTCAAGTTCGAAGTGCAACAACTGATGCTAGCTTGGTATAGCGCATCTCCACCCCGAATAGTACTTCATTCGTGAAGAATTACCCTTGCTTCGATTTATCGCGCCAAGTCACGCAAATATGGAATTTAATGGATTAAAAATAGAGCAGCGAGTCCAAGGAAAATGAAGAAACCGCCGCTGTCTGTAATGGCGGTAAGCATTACACTGGAACCGATGGCCGGGTCGCGTCCCATACGCTGCATGGAGAGCGGTATCAGTAAACCAGCCAATGCGCCAAGGACCAAATTGAGCACCATGGCGCCAGTTAAAATCACGCCCAGCAGCACACTTTTATACAGGAAATACGCGAATAATCCGGCGACACCACCCCAAATCAAGCCGTTCAGGGCGGCGATGGTAAGCTCTTTACCGATTAGTCGCTTTGCATTAGCTTGGTTAAGCTGCCCCAAAGCCAGCGAGCGGATGATGATAGTAGCGGTTTGGTTTGCCGAGTTGCCGGCGATACCTGCCACGATAGGCATGAGTGCCGCGAGTGCGACAAGTTTTTCGATGGTATTTTCGAATTCGCCTATCACGCGTGAGGCAAAGAATGCAGTACATAGATTGAGCGCCAGCCACATCCAGCGATTTTTTACGCTCTTCCAGACCGAAGCAAAGATATCTTCTTCTCCACGCAAACCGGCTGTATTCAAAATGTCGCTTTCCGATTCTGAACGTATATAGTCCATTACCGTGTTCACGGTCACGCGACCAACCAGCTTACCATCCTCTTCCACCACAGGTGCTGAAACCAAATCATAACGCTCAAATGCTTGTGCTGCCTTTTCCGCCTTGTCATCCGAATGCAATTTGATGGTATCGGTCAACATCAGTTTGCTTACGGTTACGTCCGGTTCGTTCACCAATAGACGATTAAGCGGTAAGACACCCTTAAAAATATCGTCTCTGTCCACGACGAATAGCTGGTCAGTATGATCGGGCATTTCGTCGAAACGGCGCAGATAACGCGATACGACTTCCAGCGTGACATGCTCGCGAATAGTGACCATGTCGAAATCCATCAGCGCGCCTACCGCATCTTCCGGATAGGACATCGCCGCACGCAATTGCTCACGTTCTTCAATGGTGAGCGATTTAAATACATCGCGTATTACCGCATGCGGCAAATCATGCGCCAAATCGGCAATCTCGTCGGTATCCAGCTGCTCTGCAGCTTCGCGCAGTTCCTCGCGACTCATGGTGGCGATCAATGATTCACGTACTGAATCGGAAACCTCGATCAAGATTTCGCCGTCACAATCAGCCTTGACCAGATCCCATACCAGTAAACGCTGCTCAATGGGCAGGGCCTCCAAGATAAAAGCGATATCAGAGGAATGTAGTTTGCTCAGCTTATCTTGCAGCTCGGCCAGATGCTGCTTGTGCAGTATGTTGTCCAACAACTCGTGACGTTCCTGGCGCGGTATTTCCTGCTTGCGTGCCAGCATTTCGACCAGCTCGTGCTTGTCCAACAGGCTTTGCACCTGATGCAGATGCTCCTGCACGTTTTCTGTGTAATGAGGCTCGTGGTTTTTGGTCATGATGCGAAATCTAAAAGACTACGACTATTGTAAAGAGGTTGAAGGACAGACGTGTGAAATAATGATCAATTGTGTTGATGTGGACAATTTGACTGCTAAATTGCAGCAAAAGTTGCCGAATTGATCGCAATTATTGATTCAATGCTCAGCTATTACGCTTGGTGTTTTTGATCTGTTTATGCGGTATACAAGTTTTGTTTTATAGCGTTGACGTGCCGAACCAGCTATGTAGAAACGGTTTTAAGTTCCTGTTCGATTTCGTATTCTGTAAATGACTCGTATATACTTAACCCGAGGTGTGTTTTTCACGTACATTTTTGATTTCCTAATGGCTGGGTATTTTTTGTAATCAATCTCTTGAATGCATACTCATGTTAGTTAAAATATATATTAAGTATCAATAATTATTAAAATTTAATCAATATGTTATGTTTTTAAATCAGAGCTGATCGGATAATATTGAGTTGGTAGCGCGTCGTTTGTTTGGCGCATGAAATAAGGTACGTAATTAAATATGAAAATTCACGAATATCAGGCCAAAGAAATCCTCCGTCAGTATGGCGTGCCGACCCCGCGCGGATCGGTGTGTTTCAGTGTGGATGAGGCCGTTGCTGTTGCACAGCAGTTGGGTGGCCCGGTGTGGGTGATAAAGGCACAGATTCATGCCGGTGGGCGTGGCCAGGGTGGCGGGGTTAAGGTGGTGAATTCGGTGCAGGATGTTGGTACGCGCGCTGGAGAGATTCTTGGCATGCAATTGGTTACCCATCAGACTAATGCTAATGGGCAATTGGTCAGGCGCCTGCTGGTTGAGGAGGGTGTGCAGATTGCAAAAGAATATTATGTGGGAATGGTAATCGATCGAAGCAAGCAGCGTGTCGTGCTGATGGCCAGTAGCGAGGGAGGAATGGACATTGAGGCAGTTGCTGCGCGTTCACCCGAAAAAATTCACAAAGTATGGATAGACCCTTCGTCAGGACTGATTGACGCTGAGGTAGACGTTGTAGCGCGACAGATTGGTATCCCGAATGTCGCACTTGCTCAGGCGCGTGCCTGTTTTAAAGGTTTGTATCAAGCTTTTGTGGAAAAGGATGCGATGCTGGCGGAGATCAATCCGCTCGTGCTAACTGCAGATCAGAATTTATTGGCGTTAGATGCAAAAATTAATTTCGATAGTAATGCGTTATTTCGACATTCAGAAATTGTGGCGCTACGCGATCTGGATGAAGAAGATCCGGCCGAGGTTGAAGCTTCACAATTCGATCTTAGCTACATTTCTCTGACGGGCAACATTGGCTGCTTGGTGAATGGTGCCGGGTTAGCCATGGCGACCATGGATATCATCAAATTGTATGGTGGTATGCCAGCGAATTTTCTTGATGTAGGCGGAGGTGCCAGTAAGGAAAAAGTAACCGAAGCATTCAAATTGATGTTGAAAAACCCAAATTTGTGCGCAATTTTGGTAAATATATTTGGCGGAATTATGAAGTGCGATGTGATTGCTGAAGGAGTGGTGGCAGCGGCCCGTGAAGTACATTTAAAAGTACCATTAGTGGTGCGTCTGGAAGGCACGAACGTTGATCTCGGAAAAAAAATTCTGGCTGAATCTGGCCTGCCAATTATTTCTGCCGTTGATATGGCAGATGCGGCAGCGAAGGTTGTTACTGCGGCAAAGGGGGCATAATGTCCATACTTATCAATAAAAATACTAAAGTAATGACGCAAGGCATGACCGGTAAAGTCGGCCAATTTCATACATTACATTGTAAAAATTATGCAAATGGAGCAAATTGTTTTGTTGCTGGAGTGACTCCCGGTAAGGCCGGACAAAGCTATGAGGGTATTCCCATATTCAACAGCGTGATGGAAGCGAGCGCCCAAACCGGGGCAACGGTCTCCGTGATTTATGTACCGCCGCCCTTTGCCGCTGCAGCGATTGACGAGGCGGTGGCAGCAGGGCTGGAGCTGGTAATATGCATTACAGAAGGCATACCCGTACATGACATGCTACGTACGCGTTACAAAATGCAAGGTAAAAAAACGTTACTGATTGGCCCAAATTGTCCCGGGTTGATTACGCCGGATGAAATTAAAATTGGCATCATGCCCGGGCACATTCATCGCAAGGGCCGTATTGGCGTAGTGTCACGTTCGGGAACGTTGACTTATGAGGCAGTTTGGCAGCTAACTGAACTGGGTTTTGGGCAATCTTCCTGTGTTGGAATAGGCGGTGATCCGATCAATGGCATGAAGCATTTGTCTGTCATGAAATTGTTCAATGATGACCCCGAGACCGATGCGGTGGTGATGGTGGGTGAAATTGGTGGCAGTGATGAAGAAGAGTGCGCGCGCTGGATTAAGAGCAATATGCAAAAACCTGTGGTTGGTTTTATTGCTGGAATTACCGCGCCGCGCGGTAAGCGTATGGGACATGCTGGTGCAATTATTTCCGGAGGTCAGGGCGGTGCGGAGGATAAATTGGCGGTGATGGAAGAATGTGGCATACAGATCACGCGCAATCCGGCTGAAATGGGCAAAGTAATGAAGCATGTTTTAAAAGGATAACTTTCTGATAATGTAAGTTTTACTCACTTCGTAATTTTAGGTTATCAAGAAAAAGTGATTGCTCCTGATTTGCTACTCGCCTATTTGGTAATTTTAAAAAGCTACGACAATCATGTAGCTTACCGCACAAACAATCTTACAAAATTTGCCCTTCGAGCTGGAGCCTGCCACTGTCAAAAGGAAGAAGAATGATTTTAGTAACAGGTGGGACCGGTTATATCGGCTCGCATACGGTTGTTGAGCTGATGCTGGCTGGATTCGAGATTTTGATTGTTGACAATTTTTGTAACAGCAAGGCAACGGTTCTTGATCGTATGGAGCGTATTGTTGGGCGCCGACCGGGATTT
This sequence comes from Candidatus Nitrotoga sp. HW29, assembly GCF_924101635.2. Classification (GTDB taxonomy): domain Bacteria; phylum Pseudomonadota; class Gammaproteobacteria; order Burkholderiales; family Gallionellaceae; genus Nitrotoga. The sequence continues at coordinate 14,321 of NZ_CAKMAA020000092.1, forward strand.
ATAGAGGCGGATATTCGTGATCGGCAAGCGATGCAAACCCTCTTTGCAGGGCATTATTTTGATGCGGTAATCCATTTTGCTGGTTTGAAAGCGGTAGGCGAATCGGTGGCTCAACCGTTACGCTACTATGATAATAATGTTTGTGGCAGTTTGGTATTGTTTGAGATGATGGCCGAAGCACAGGTAAAAACGCTGGTTTTTTCTTCTTCTGCTACAGTTTACGGTGATCCTGCGACCGTTCCAATTCTGGAGAGTTTTCCGCTTGGTGCGACCAATCCATATGGCAGAAGCAAGCTGATGGTCGAAGAGGTGCTCCGTGATCTTGCGATAGCTGATCCTTCATGGCGCATAGCGTTGCTTCGCTATTTTAACCCTGTGGGCGCGCATGAAAGCGGATTGATAGGCGAGGATCCTGCGGACATTCCGAATAATTTGCTTCCTTACATTGTCCAAGTAGCACAAGGTCGGCGCAAGGAACTATCGATTTATGGTGATGATTATCCAACCATTGATGGTACTGGTATGAGAGATTATATTCATGTCGTTGATCTTGCTATTGGCCATGTCAAGACTTTGGAAAAACTGGCTGATCAGACGGGAGTCGTTACCTATAATTTGGGCACGGGGCGGAGTAATAGCGTTTTGGAGATGGTGCGCGCATTCGAGCAAGCCAGTGGACGGAACATACCCTACAAAATAGTGGGGCGTCGCTCCGGGGATGTTGCTACTTGTTACGCAGACACTACGCTAGCGGAACGTGATCTGGGTTGGAAAGCTGAGCGAACTATAGCGCAGATGTGTGCTGACTCTTGGAGATGGCAGTCTTCAGGAAACCACGGTAAACTTTAAATTTGCGTATCACTTCGATGTTCTTGCCACATTGAACACCTCCGTTTCAGGTTTGACCAAACGTTGGTGTCCATTTTCTTGGCTCATTGCATCAACATCGCCGATGATGACGTACAGGTTATTTGGCGACTTGTTTTTCGCGAATCTCATCCAGCGTTTTGCAGTCTATGCATAATGTAGCAGTTGGTCGTGCTTCCAAGCGGTTAAGTCCAATTTCTATGCCGCAATTTTCACAATATCCATAATCACCACTGTTTATTTTACCTAACATTTCGTTGATTTTTTTAATCAGCTTGCTTTCACGATCACGATTACGTAGTTCTAGCGTCATGTCTGATTCTTGGCTTGCGCGATCATTTGGATCGGCAAACACAGTGGCATCGTCCTGCATGGAGTGCACCGTACGGTCAATATCTTCACCCAGACCAAGTTTGATGTTGTTTAGAATACTGCGGAAATGATCCAGTTGCTTAGGGTTCATATAAGTTTCCCCCTTTTTTGTTTTGTAAGGGGCTACAGGCTTTGTGGGTTGTACCGACATCAAATATCTCCAGAAATATACACACAAAATTTAAAATCGCGCTTTAATACCAGAAATGCACCACCACCGCAACTAAATAGGCCTACTCCCTGGCATAAAAAACGCCTGTAAGCCAAGTTAAATAATTAATAGTTTGTAAAGTGAGTCAGATTTTGTAAGTTATTGTTATGCACTACCTTAGTAGGATCTTTTCGTTTAATTTATAAATTTATTTGCAATTACATATGCTTATTGAATATTTTAATTGGGTCTGGAAGACATAATGCTGGATATGGCATTTGCGCTTATAAGATTAAAACTCCCTGCGCTTTCAGCATGGATACCAATTGAATAAGAGGTAGCCCAATTAGAGCAGTAGGATCATCACCCTCCATACGACTGATCAGTGCGATGCCTAAACCTTCTGATTTCGCGCTGCCTGCGCAGTGATAAGGTTGCTCTTTACGTAAATAGGATTCGATTTCGTCGTCGCTGAAATTGCGAAAGCTGACGCAATTTGTTGCTATTTCAGTTTGAGTTTCGTCATTACGTGCATTTAACAGAGTCAATGCAGTATAAAAAGTTATGCTGTGTCCACGCATAGTGCGCAGTTGTCGTACAGCATTTTCATGAGTAAGGGGTTTGTCCAGTTGTTCTTCACCCAATAATGCAACCTGATCTGAGCCTATAATCAGAGCATCAGGGTAATGGGTTGCCACCGCACGTGCTTTTTCACGGGAAAGCCGCCATGCGACTTGTTTCGCGCTTTCACCAGGTAGGGAAGTTTCGTCTATGTCAGGAGCAGCAATTTGAAATGGGATTTTCAAACGTTCCAAAAGCTCACGGCGATAAACTGAAGTAGAAGCGAGAATAAGCGACTGATAATTCAATAAACTCCCTTAGGGATGCTTTAAAAAAACTGAAAAAAGTTCCTGCACAAATTCCACAACAACCTCCGCAGTATGTTATCACTATCTGGTAGTACGTTGCACGGAGTATCTGTTTTGTGCATGACGAAAGGTTTTAAAATTTCTGTAGTCGAAAGGTTTTGGGGGGGAAGTAACGATTAATGGGATACTTGAAATGGGCGCACATCCTACGCGAGTTGTTGGGCAAGATAGGTCTGTTGTCAGAAATTTTCGCACCAAATTGTCGCCGATGGTAATCAAAAAAATAGAGGCGCGAAAATCGCACCTCTATTATCTTTATACGTTCGCTAGCAATAGACAACCAGAAAAACGTACGTTACTTAAAGCTTACATAACAACTAGAAGTTCATTGCTCCATACACCCAGAACTTGCTCGTATCAATACAGGCTGCACAGTTAACGTGGTCGACAGCATTGTCTGCTCTGAAGCGTGCATATCTGGAACCTACAGAATAGGTTTTGTTGATCTGTTTAGTTGCAATCAAATCCCACTCTGTTCCATATTTGTTACCGCCATTGTCTGCTTTGAAATCATGATAGTCAGCCCCAAGAACAACACCCGCAACTGTTGTTCTGGCATTCACGTAAACATCTCTCAGACCATTTTTTGGAGTAACCAGGAACACATCAGCCCATCCATTAAATGCAAATAGTGTAGCCAAAGGGGTCGAGAGCGATTGTTTTCCATTGCCGCTAAGCAATTCATAACCTACTTTGAATTGAGCAGCCTTGACATCTATGCCACCTTCTAACAGGGTATAGTGAGCGGAGAAGTTAATCGGATTATCTTTATAATCGGTCTGTCTCGCATACTCTGCTGTATATAGCAGTTTATAGTCACCCATTGGCGCATCGCCTTTGATTTTGCCGCCAATTGTTTTCGTTGAATTGGCCAGACCAAACGCTTTAGCAGACTGATCGTAATCCAGGAAATAACCATACCCAATCACTTCAGCAAAACCCAGCCCCTTGTAATTTACGTTGAAGATGGGAGACCTCATGTGATGGTTGCCCAAACCACTACCGTTATTGGCGTTATCAATGGAAGCGTCACTGAATACGCGATTAACATTGGTAATTATACCAGCCGTAATTGTAGTGTCAGTGAGCGATTTGTTGACTGCAGTAAACCCATCATACGTTTGATGGTTTTGGCGCCAAACGACGTTACCGATCCATCGATCGTTGTCTAACCTTATGAGTTGACGACCCAGTTTTAATCTGGTCTGAGGTAAGCCACTATAACTTATATAGGCCTGATTGAGCTCAGTGACATTTGCATCTGCCACAACAGAATAATTAGTCCTGCCATTTACTCTGCTGTTGTATGCATCGTTTGCCGAAATATGCTCAATTTGAACCAAACCACTGAATCCCATATATTCTGCTGTCTCATAGCCAAGGCGCAGTCGGAGAGTTGAGGCATTCGCCTCTTTAAGACGAGCCCCGCTTGCTGGGTGTGGTTGATCAACATTTTCATAGCGGTATTGTAAATTGGCGGAAACCTTGCCGCCAGTTATGGCTTCAGTAAAGGTATCTGCTGCCTTTGGAGCGGGTGCGTATAGCCCACCGACATTGGCGCCAACTGCCGCATAATCAGTATAATCTGTTGAATACGCCTGTGGAGCCAGAGCCAGTAATGCCAGTGGAGTAATAATTAATGACATTTGCTGAAATAATGTTCTATTTTTGAGCTTCATTGTGTTACCTCCCTAAATTTAATGTTATGACGATTTTTTATTAGAAAACTTTTAATTGTTACATTTCACAATGTTTTTGGTGCGTTAAACCCGATCGGACTCATTATCTTCAACTGAAACTACCAAAATGGTAATAACTAGGTAACCATTTAAATTTTATGGTAATTCATAAAATTACCAACAATTTAGTCGTAGCTTAGTGGGGGGCAGTATATAACGTTTAAGGTTATTTGTTCTTAATTTATAAGAATAAATTAAGAAATAGTGAAATTACAGATGTGGATTTAGGCTTCAATTGTTTGAAGATGTTTCTTCAATAACTTCAAAACCATGCGTAATGTTTGCCATTTTACTTAACATAATGGAGGCTGAGCAGTATTTTTCTGCAGAAAGATGGATGGCGCGCTCGACTTGTTCAGGTTTAAGATTTTTGCCAGTCACGATAAAATGAAAGTGGATTTTGGTAAATATTTTTGGGTCTTCTGTAGCCCGTTCGGCTTCGATTTTTACCACGCAATTGGTTACATTCTGGCGGCTTTTTTTAAGGATGTGAATAACGTCGTAAGTGGTGCAGCCACCTGTGCCGAGTAGTACCAGTTCCATTGGGCGTGGCCCGAGATTACGACCACCACCTTCAGGAGGGCCGTCCATTAGGATGGCATGACCGCTTTCGGTTTCGCCTAAGAAGGAAACCTGTTCTACCCATTTAATACGTGCTTCCATATTGCTATTACCTTTAGTATAAGTTTCCAGTTGAACGTCATTATTGTCTTCAGGCAGAAATATACGGGTATTTTTAGAATGACCTTAACCCATAGAATAAGTACCGTATTTTAACCCATACCATAACAGTCTTTATGCATAATAAAACTGATTACAGGAAGTTCACTGGTTATGTTAAAGATGAAATTGGGGATGGCTAGGTGTATTGCAATACCTGTTTGTAATATCTTTGATGTAATGCCTTGAAGATTTAGATTAAAGAACACCTAAAATTCCGGTTGTGGAACAGGGCGATATTTTGGTAGAATCGCGCCCTTAAAAATTTGTTGAAGGGTAGTTTGTTTATGACGACTGTGCGTGTTAAGGAAAATGAACCGTTTGAAGTTGCAATGCGCCGTTTCAAGCGATCAGTGGAAAAAACTGGTTTGCTAACTGAATTGCGCGCTCGTGAATTTTATGAAAAGCCTACGGCAGAACGTAAACGTAAGTTGGCTGCGGCCGTGAAACGGCATTACAAGCGCTTGCGTAGCCAAGTTTTGCCGCCGAAATTATATTAATCCTCCAATAGCTAGCGACACGCGTTGATGCGGAGCCTGTCGTTAAGTTTTCCGCGAGATTGAACCCAACATGAATCTGACGCAGCAAATCAGAGAAGATATGAAGATCGCCATGCGCGCCAAGGATTCAGTGCGTCTTGGTACTATCCGCTTGTTGTTGGCCGCAATCAAACAACGCGAGGTAGATGAACGCATTGAATTATCAGACACCGACGTAATTGCAGTCATTAATAAAATGATCAAGCAACGGCGCGATTCAATTACCCAGTTTGAAGCGGCAGCTCGGCAAGAACTGGCCGACATTGAGAAGGTTGAAATCAGCGTGCTGCAGACATATATGCCGCAGCCGATGACTGATGCCGAAGTGGGAATTGCTGTCAACGATGCGATTGCCAGTAGTGGTGTTCAGAGTGCCCAGGAAATGGGTAAGGTGATTGCGCTGCTCAAGCCAAAACTGGCGGGTCGAGCAGACATGAGCAAAGTTTCAGCACTAGTGAAGGCGCGTTTACCTTAGTAACATAGTAAATTAAACATGTTCAGTATTTCTTCTGATATGTTAGAAATACGAATATCATGTTAAATTACCCTATACATCGTAGTCCACCACCTAATCACACAGTCTTTATTGTCTTCACGAAAATTATAGCTGCGGTGAACATTAGTCTGTTACTAATTACGTTAAATCAATAAGTAAATTTTCCTAGTGCACATAACGCATAGGTAAAACGTGAGACGGAGCTAGGATGATTCCAAGAAGCTTCATTCATGATTTGCTCAACCGTCTCGACATTGTGGATGTAATCGAGCGTTACGTTCCACTTAAAAAAGCAGGTGGTAATTATGTTGCCTGCTGCCCTTTTCACAACGAAAAATCCCCTTCTTTTACCGTCAGTCAAAGTAAGCAGTTTTATCACTGCTTTGGCTGTGGCGCGCATGGCACGGCTATAGGGTTTGTCATGGAGCATGGTGGATTAGGTTTTGTCGATGCTGTGGAAGAATTGGCGCGCAGTGCTGGCGTGACGGTGCCGCACGAAGCATCTATACCGGAACAAGCACAGCATAAGATTGCCCCTGATTTATACGAAGTAATGCAGTCGGCAACCCGTTATTATCGCGACCAGCTAAAGCAATCGTCACGTGCTATCGACTATCTCAAGCGACGTGGATTGAGTGGTGAAATAGCGTTACGCTTTGGTATCGGCTATGCGCCGGAGGGCTGGCAAAATTTGGGAAACGCCTTTGTAAACTATCAGGACAGCAGCCTCTTGGAGACGGGTCTTGTAATAGAAAATGAGGATGGCAAACGGTATGACCGTTTTCGCGACCGCATCATGTTTCCTATTGTAAATGCGCGCGGTCAAGTGATCGGTTTTGGTGGGCGAGTGCTGGACTCGGGCGATCCCAAGTATCTTAATTCGCCGGAGACCGTGCTATTCGAAAAAGGACGCGAGTTATACGGCCTGTTCCAGGCACTTAAAGCGATACGCGCTAAACGACAGGTCTTGGTAGTAGAAGGTTATATGGATGTGGTAGCACTTGCCCAGCATGGTATTGAATACGCCGTCGCTACATTGGGAACGGCGACTACGCCCTATCATGTGCAGAAGATGTTGCGCTTGACCGATAAAGTGATGTTTTGTTTTGATGGTGATGCAGCTGGGCAGCGTGCGGCGTGGCGTGCAATGGAAAATGCGCTGCCACAACTGGTCGATGGAAAGCACATCGGTTTCCTGTTTCTGCCTTCGCGGCATGATCCAGATAGCTTTGTACGAGAGCAGGGAACAGCGGTATTTGAGCAGCTGCTGCAAGAGGCTTTGCCGCTGTCGAGTTATTTGTTACGTGAATTATCAACACAGGTTGATCTGCATACCCAGGAAGGGCGCACTGCTTTGTTGCAGCGCGCCAAGCCTTTACTAACGGTCATTTCTGCACCTGCTACTGCACTGTTGCTGCGTAAAGAGGTGGCGTCGCTGGCGGGAATTACCCAAACAGAATTGGAAGCGTTGTATGCGATCAAACCGATAGGTGCTTTGCCACGCCGTGCGCTACAAAAAGCGGCGCGCCCTGTTGTATCCAATTTGCGCGTATTACTGCGCTGTTTATTATTCCAGCCTGATCTCGCACGCGAGTTACCAGAAGATTGGATACCAGTAGGAGCGGAGGCAGCAGCGATTACTGCGCTGATTGAATGGTCGCGCATGCAAGAAGGAGCGATAAGCAGTTCGGCCATGATTCAGAATTTTCAAGGCACAACGTATGAATTATTATTAGGGACAGAACTGGCTGAAATTATGCAATGGGGTGAAACTTTTAATGTGGTAGCAGAATTTCAAGACGTATTGACCAGATTGCGTAATGAGCAGCGCAAACAGCAATTGCAGGCGTTACATGTAAAAATGCATGACACAGGGATGAAGGGTTTAAACGAACAAGAACGATCGCTCTATTTGCAACTATTACAACGCAGTGAGCTCAAATGAAGGTACTGTAAAATTGGTGCGCGGAAAGTTTTTGCAAAATCGTGTATAATCTGCACCCTTTTCAAAAGCATTGTATTGACCCGCAATGTGTTAACTCATTTAATTAAATGGGAATCCACCGAATATGGCAACTCAGCAAGACAAGAAAACACCCATTTCAGCCAAGCAGGCATCAATTGGAAAGCAGGTTGCTGACTCTGTAGAGTTGTTGCAGGATATTGAGGCACGGCGTACGCGCTTGAAGGCTTTGATTATCTTGGGCAAGGAGCGCGGCTATTTGACTTTCGGCGAAATCAACGATCATCTGCCGGAAATGTTGGAAGCCGAGCAGATTGAAGGCGTTGTCAGCATGATCAACGACATGGGCATCACTGTCTGTGATGATGCCCCCGATGCTGAAAATCAAATAATGTCGGATGCGCCACCTGTAGTAGCCGACGAAGATGCGGTAGAAGCTGCTGAGGCGGCGCTTTCTACAGTAGACTCGGAATTCGGCCGTACCACTGACCCGGTGCGTATGTATATGCGTGAGATGGGCACAGTGGGTTTGCTCACGCGCGAAGATGAAATCGTCATTGCCAAACGCATTGAGGAGGGTCTGAAGCATATGATTCTGGCGATTTCTGCCTGTCCAACCACCATTGCCGAAATTCTAACGCTAGTTGATAAAGTTACGCGTGACGAGTTGCGTATTGATGAAATTGTCGATGGTTTTATTGAGCCTGAAGATGAAACCATAATCGTTGAAGAGGAGCTTAACGATGACGCGATGGAGGATGACGAAGAAGATGTAGAGGACGACGAAGAAGATACCGAGGCTATTGCCGCAGCCAATCTGGCCAAACTCAAGGTTGATGCGCTGGAGCGTTTCGCAATCATCCGCGATCTTTTTATTAAGATCGGCAAAGCTTACGAGAAATATGGTTACCGCAGCGCGCAGTACAACAAACTGCAAGAACAGATTTCCAATGAACTGACGCAATTTCGTTTTTCTGCCAAGCAGGTAGATTCACTTTGCGACACCATGCGCCATTTGGTGGAAGAAGTGCGCAGCCATGAACGTATTATTCAGGAGTTAAGCGTTACTAAGTCGCGTATGCCGCGCCCCCATTTTATTTCGACCTTTCCCGGCAACGAAGAGCGGTTAGATTGGGTCGTGCGTGAAGTGGCCGCTAAAAAACCTTACAGCGAAACCCTGTCACGTTTCCAGGCTGCCATCATCGAGCAACAGCAGAAGCTGCTCGATTTGCAGCAGCGTGTGGGTATTCCCATTCGCGATCTGAAAGAAATTAATAAGCAGATGACTAACGGTGAAGCCAAAGCACGTCGCGCCAAGCGTGATATGATTGAAGCTAACCTTCGTCTGGTGATTTCCATTGCCAAAAAATACACCAACCGTGGTTTGCAGTTTCTCGATCTGATTCAGGAAGGTAACATCGGATTGATGAAAGCGGTAGATAAATTTGAATACCGCCGTGGTTACAAGTTTTCGACGTATGCCACGTGGTGGATACGCCAAGCTATTACCCGTTCCATCGCCGATCAGGCTCGCACCATACGCATCCCAGTGCACATGATTGAAACCATCAACAAGATGAATCGTATTTCGCGTCAAATCTTGCAAGAAACCGGTCTGGAAGCGGATGCTGCAACGATGGCCCTAAAAATGGAAATGCCCGAAGACAAGATTCGCAAGATCTTGAAGATTGCCAAGGAACCGATTTCCATGGAAACGCCTGTAGGCGATGACGACGATTCGCATTTGGGTGATTTTATTGAAGATTCGAATACTTTGGCACCTATTGAAGCAGCGGTATATGACAGCTTGCGCAATGTCACCAAAGATATTCTCGATTCGCTCACCCCCCGTGAAGCCAAGGTGTTACGCATGCGTTTTGGTATAGAAATGAATACTGATCACACTCTGGAAGAGGTGGGCAAACAATTTGACGTGACACGCGAACGTATCCGTCAGATCGAGGCCAAGGCATTGCGCAAGCTTCGCCATCCGTCTCGCTCAGACAAGCTGAAAAGCTTTCTTGACGGCGAAAGTTAATTATAATGAGTACTTTTAAAGAGTACTCTAAACAGTATTGGGTCGTTAGCTCAGTTGGTTAGAGCAGAGGACTCATAATCCTTTGGTCCGGGGTTCAAGTCCCTGACGACCCACCATATAGAAAAAGGCTTGCAGCGATGCAGGCCTTTTTTATTCCTAGGGAGATGCTGATTAATTGGTTCATAACAATGGCACGATCATTAGCGCCACAATGTTCATGATTTTGATTAACGGGTTGACAGCAGGGCCGGCAGTATCCTTATAGGGATCGCCGACGGTATCGCCCGTTACCGCAGCTTTATGGGCTTCCGAGCCTTTGCCGCCAAAGTTGCCTTCCTCGATATACTTTTTGGCGTTATCCCATGCGCCACCACCATTGGTCATGGAAATTGCCACGAAAATACCGGTGATGATGGCGCCAATGAGCATGCCGCCCAAAGCTTGTACGCCAAGGGTTAGACCGACGATTATCGGAACCGCGACCGGCAGTAAAGAGGGTACGACCATTTCCTTGATAGCGGCTTTGGTCAACATGTCAACGCAGGTTCCATATTCAGGCTTGCCGGTACCTTCCATGATGCCGGGAATTTCCTTGAATTGGCGGCGTACTTCCACCACCACAGAACTGGCGGCACGACCGACCGCCTCCATGCCCATGGCAGCGAACAAGTAGGGCACCATACCGCCGATGAAAAGACCAATGATCACCATGTGATTAGATAAATCGAAAGTCAATCCCGGGTGATCAAAGGAAAGCGCATGGGTGTAATCGGCAAATAGCACCAATGCCGCAAGGCCGGCAGAGCCGATGGCGTAACCTTTGGTCACGGCCTTGGTGGTATTGCCTACCGCATCGAGAGGATCAGTGATATCGCGGATGTTATCCGGCAGCTTGGCCATTTCGGCAATACCACCGGCGTTGTCGGTGATCGGGCCAAAGGCATCGAGCGCAACGATGATCCCCGCCATAGAGAGCATTGAGGTCGCGGCGACAGCGATACCGTACAAACCGGCCAGTTCATAGGCGCTCCAGATGGCCACGCACACCGCCAATACTGGCGCAGCAGTCGACTTCATCGATACACCCAAGCCGGCAATTACATTGGTGCCATGGCCAGTGGTGGAGGCTTCAGCAATATACCTTACCGGACTGAACTCGGTTGCTGTGTAGTATTCGGTAATCCATACCAGCGTGGCCGTCAGCGCCAGCCCAATGAAAGCTGAACCATATAACGCATTAACGGAATAAACGCCGTTGTCGCCCATTAGCCACTGGGTGATGGGATAGAAAGCGATCAGCGCCAACACGGCAGATACGATCAGGCCGCGATAGAGTGCATTCATGATCTTGCCACCCTCCCGTGCCGTTACGAAATAGGTGCCGACGATAGAAGCGATGATCGAAAACCCGCCCAGTACCAATGGATAAATCACCGCATTTGAGCCAGAATTAGATATCAGCAAACCACCCAAAAGCATGGTGGCAATGATGGTCACGGCGTAGGTCTCAAACAAGTCGGCAGCCATGCCCGCGCAATCACCGACATTGTCGCCGACGTTGTCGGCAATCACCGCCGGATTGCGCGGATCGTCTTCAGGGATGCCCACTTCGACTTTGCCCACTAAATCTGCGCCTACGTCAGCGCCTTTGGTGAAAATACCGCCGCCAAGACGGGCAAAGATAGAAATCAATGAACTGCCAAAAGCCAGACCGACCAAGGCGTGGGTCGCTTCCATAGCAGTGCTGCCCATTGCAATAGTGAGAAAGGCGTAGTAACCCGCCACACCCAGCAGACCCAAGCCGACTACCAACATGCCGGTGATGGCTCCCCCCTTGAAGGCTACATTCAAAGCCACGTTGAGACCGGCGTGTGCAGCCTGTGCAGTACGCACATTGGCACGCACCGACACGTGCATACCGATGTAGCCGGTTAAACCTGACAAAATCGCACCGAGGGCGAAGCCTATGGCTGTTTTCCAGCCCAGATCCGGTATTAGAAAAATTATCAGGAACAGTGTTACACCAACGAGGCCTATCGTGCTGTATTGCCGGTTCAGGTAGGCAGAAGCACCTTCCTGTATCGCAGCAGCAATCTCGCGCATGCGATCATTGCCGGTGGACTGAGCCAAAATCCATCGGATAGAAACCGCTCCGTATATGAGAGCCGCCATTGCACATAACAGCGTAAATATCAGACCATCAGACATAAGTTTCTCCCTAGTTAAACCAGCCTGTTAAACCGGCAAACTACAAAAACACAAAAAACTAAAATCAGTTATTGACCTTTACGTATTTCGTGACAAATGCCCTTTCAGCAGCCATTATTCCCGCAAAAGCCGGAATAATGGAATGGTAGGTATTGCTTGTTATGATGCCCTTTTTAAAAATTAAATAGATTGGCTAATATTAATATGTGCAGTATTTAAACTACATCTTAAACTCGTCCAGTTTCTTGGGGATCGCCACATTCTTAAGTCGAACGTACTGTGGCAAGCCGTCTTTGTAGGGTGGGTAATCTTCACCCTTGATCAACGGAGTGAGGTATGCACGACACTTGTCGGTGATACCAAAGCCATCCTTGGTGATAAAGTTGCGTGGCATCTTTTTTTCTACATTAGCCACTTTTTTGAGCGGTGTAACACCAATTTTCCATTTATAAGGCTTATCGGCGAGCCGAACAATAGTCGGCATAACCGCATTTTCACCCTTCAACGCCAACTGCACCGCAGCCTTGCCGAGTGCATAGGCCTGTTCGACATCGGTTTTGGAAGCAATATGACGTGCAGCACGTTGCAGGTAATCCGCCACCGCCCAATGGAATTTGTAACCCAGCGCCTCCTTGACCATGTTGGCTACCACTGGCGCTACACCGCCCAGCTGGGCATGACCAAAAGCGTCCCGCAGCCCCTGATCGGAAAGAAATTTGCCGTCCGCACCTTGCACCCCTTCTGACACCACTACTGAACAATAGCCATGCCGCTTTACCATAGCATCGACTTTGGCCAGAAATTTTTCTTTGTTGAAGGGAATTTCGGGAAACAGAATGACAATCGGTAACTCGCAATTCGGATCCGAGGCCAAACCACCGGCAGCGGCTATCCAGCCGGCATGTCTGCCCATCACTTCCACCACGAACACCTTGGTTGAGGTCTTGGCCATGGAGGCAACGTCAAAACTGGCTTCGCGTACCGATACGGCGACATATTTTGCGACCGAGCCAAAACCGGGGCAACAGTCTGTGATGGGCAAATCATTGTCGACTGTTTTGGGTACATGGATTGCCTGAATGGGATAACCCATTTTGTCAGCCAGTTGTGAAATTTTCAGACAGGTATCAGCGGAATCACCGCCGCCGTTATAAAAAAAATAACCGATGTTATGTGCCTTGAAAACTTCGATCAGCCGCTCGTACTGCAATCTGTTTTCTTCGATACCTTTCAGCTTGAAGCGGCACGAACCGAATGCACCGGACGGGGTGTAGCGCAGTGCCGCGATGGACTTGGCGGACTCCTTGGTCGTATCGATCAGGTCTTCAGTTAGCGCGCCAATGATGCCGTTACGGCCTGCGTAGACTTTACCGATTTTGTCCTTATGTGCACGGGCCGTTTCGATCACACCGCAAGCCGATGCGTTGATTACTGCGGTTACGCCACCGGATTGGGCATAAAATGCGTTCTTCTTTGTCATGTGGTCGATAACTCCATATGAATTTATTGATGTTCTAACCATTGGTTGGTAATGCAGGAATTTATCTTACTCCATTTTTAATGGCTCAGATAATCAAATAATGGACCTTCATTTGGCGCAACGCCTGGTTATTCACCGGGTAATTAACCTGCCAACTCATTGATCAACATCTCAGCTTGCTTTAACGCCGTTTCAATAACCAGCAATTACATGTCTGGCGGGTAACCAAAACGCAGTTATGACGCGTGTGTGGCGTAAGGGCTATGCGAAGAACCATGCCGAGGCCATGAATGATATCGCGGACTATATCGCGGCCTTCTACAACAACGTCCGCCTGCATTCAAAACTGGGGAATCTGCCTCTTGCTGTCTATGAACAAAAAATGGCCGCAAAGCAATCTGGTTTAGTGTCCGAAAATACTTGACCACTACAGTTGCACTTCGAATTTAATCCGCCTGTATTTTCTCTGACCAATAAATTGATTAGGTAGAACCCGCAGCTTCTACTGCAGGCGCATCCGACAGTACCACCTGATTGCGTCCGGTATGCTTGGCATTATAAAGAGCCTTGTCTGACGCCTCAATTAACTCGGTAACATCACGAAACTGAGATATGTCAGCGATTCCACAACTAAACGTAACGGTAAACTCTTTTCTATCTGATAAATAACGCAATTGAGAGAAGTCCTTACGAATAGTATCCAGCACTTGCAATGCCGTCGCTCTATCGGCATTTACCAGGATTACCGCAAATTCTTCGCCTCCATATCGTCCCACCAAGTCACTCGCGCGCAACCGCTGTTTAAGCAAACGTGCAAGGCTTTTAATTACACGATCCCCAATAGGATGACCATAGGTGTCATTAATCTGTTTGAAGTGATCAATATCAATCATCGCAAAGGCTAAGGATGTTCCATGTCGTTTTGATCTGATAACTTCACGGTCCAATTCATCTTTTATAGCAGTGTGATTGAACAATCCGGTCAAACTATCGCGTAGCACGAGGGAACGCAAAATAAGCGAACGTCGAATACGGCTATTCACGGAAGAAATCAGGTGTTGCGGTAGTATGGGTTTGGCAAGAAAATCGTCACCACCCAAACTCATAGCGACCAACTGCTTGTCGAGATCAATTTCTGCCGAAAGAAATACAATCGGAATGCTGACAAAAGCATCAAGTTGTCGAATGACCTTGGCTAAATCCATCCCGCTACATTTCGGCATATAAAGATCGATCAAGATCAGATCGGGAGCAAACTCAAGTAAAGTTTTAATCACGTTAAGCGGGTTGTGAACTACCATTGACACCATTCCAGCCTGTTCCAGCACTTCGCTGTAATAGGTAGAAATATCTACCGAATCATCAATAATCATGACACGGTACGGCAACGTTGTTAAAGTCGACGTCAGGGCATCGAGTTTATCAATTAGTTTGCTGATATTTAGCGGTTTATTCAGATAGGCAATACCACCGGCGCGTGCCGCTTCAAGTCGTATCAAAAATTCATCGTTCGCAGAGATAAAAATCACAGGGAGGGGTGTTTCTCGTCCTGCCTGAATTTCTTTTACGACCTCCACCCCACCCAAACTATTATCTGGGAAAGAAATATCCGTTAGTATTACCACGTCAACAGTTTGCTGCATGGCAACTCTGAAATCCGTCAGCGTATGAAATACCGTGACTTCATAGCCAAAGTAGCCGAGTTGAACTTTCAGTTCTTCTGCCTGTTCGAGATCATCCTCCAATAAAAAAATACGACGAGGACTAAGCGCATCGTAGTTGGGTGGCGCAATTGCGATTGAATCAGCCTGGTTATTAAACAAAGCCTCCCGGTAAATAGCGACTTGACGTAACTCACTCATCAATTTTTGTATATGCTGACGCTGGTCTTCGCTCAATACTGTTTCTGTCTGAACAATCTGCCTTAAATGCTCTTCCAGATTGCGTGCTACATCACTGAGTAAAGCAAAGCCGAAGGTTTTTCCTGATCCGGTCAAACTATGCACCATGCGATGCAAGGTTTGAAATCCCTCTGCATCCCAATTATCCTGAGGTAATTGCGCCCACATCTGCTCGATATGTTTGAGCTTTTCAGGCAATTGCGCGGCATAGACGTCGCATAGGCGTTCTAACTTTGCTTGTAGCATGCTCGGATTAGTCATGATAGCGCTCCCATATCTCCTGCACCCTGCTTGCCAGCTTCATCGGATTGAAAGGCTTGGGAATGACATCGATTACCCCAAGCTCCTTGTAGCCTGCAACCTCACCGGGTTGAACCTTGGCAGTCATAAAAATTACCGGTGTGCGGGCAAATTGGGGCAGGGCACGCAATATTTTGAGCGTACTTGGCCCATTCATACCCGGCATCATTACATCCAGCAAAAATAGCTGGGGTTGAAACCCTGGTGCCAGTTGCAAAGCCTCATCACCCGAACTGCATATCGCCACGGTATATCCACCCAGCGCTTCCAAGGCGAGCCGCGCCACCATCTGGATATCCGGCTCATCTTCCACGTACAAAATACGCACCAACTTGTCTACCATTACGATCTCTTTTTCTTAAGACATGTCGCTATCTTGTCCAAGACGCTGGCAGGATTAAGTGGCTTGATCATAAAATCAGTCGCTTCTTTTTTTATCACCGCAGATACTTTATCCATATTTACTCTGGTCGTTGGATACGTCGTTCATAACTATTGCCATTATTTCGCCACTATTACCGGAATTTTCCTAATTTCACCATGCTATTCAATCCCGATCAATCGTTTTATGGTTACCAGCAATTGCGCATCGCTGGTACGCGATTTCACCATCAGGGAAGCCACGTTTTGTATTTTTTCCCGCTCAACCTCCCGGGCTGAAAATACCATCACCGGAATCGGTGGCGTTGCACCATTCAATAGGGGTAGAAGCTCCTGGCCTGAACCGTCGGGTAAGGTGAGATCGAGGATTACCAGGTCGTAACGGCACTGCTTAAGCAAGTGCTTCGCCTCGGCAAGTATGCCCGCATGGTCAAGATCCGCCATATCGCCTATGAGACCATGCATCACTTTAAACATATCAGGATCGTCTTCGACATGCAGTACTCGAGGACGGATGCCGGAAAACCGCCCCACTGCGCGTCTTATCGCTAACACCATCTGCTCTTTGTCGATCGGCTTGGGGATCCAGTCGATTATACTGTACGCTTCGCCATCCAATTCCAGACTACCCGCCACCGCCCTGGCCGAAACGACTACGATCGGTAATTTGGCGGTTTTTTCCTCCATGCGCAACTCACGGATAAACGCGATACCGTCCTGGCCAGGCAGCGACAAATCAAGCGTCATGGCTGCATAATAACTCTGTGACAGCATGAGCTTTGCCTGTCCGGTATCGTAGGCGACATCAGCCACGAATCCATCTTGTTCCAGCATAAAGTGTAGCAACGCGGCGATGAGGCGATCGTCCTCGCAAATGAGGATTCGTTTGCTTTTTTCTCCAGCCTTGCCCGAAGAAAAATCAGCTATCTCTGCCTGTATCGGAAATTCGACAAAAAAAGTGGTCAACACATTGGGTTCTGAACTGAAACCAATCATTCCCCCCATCTTCTCGACAATCGCCCGAGTGATGGAAAGCCCCAAGCCCGTTCCCCCTTTCTTGCGGGTGTCCGATGAATCACTTTGGGCAAATTTCTGAAAAATCTGACTACGGAATGGCTCAGCAATTCCGCTGCCATGATCTTTCACCGTTACACGAACCCGGTTGTTATTGACAATAACAGCAATTATCACCTTGTCACCTGCAAACGAAAATTTGGCGGCATTGGAGAGCAAATTGGCCAGAACCTGCATCAAGCGGTTCGCATCCACGTTCACCATAATGCCCGGCACATCGTTTTCCAGTTCGTAACTCACATTGAACTGCCCCCCGTAGGCGCAGTTTGCTTCCAGCGCCTGATGTAGAAGAGGCATCAATTCAACCGGTTCGCAGTGAATATCCATCTTGCCAGCCTCGATTTTTTCCATATCGAGAATGTCATTGACCAACAGGATCAAGCGTTCGCTATTCTTGTGCGCAATGTCCACCAGCATCTTGGCTTGCAGTGGCAGCTCTCCCGCCATCCCGCTGGTGACAAGCCCGAGCGCACCGCGGATGGAGGTAAGCGGCGTGCGCAGCTCATGACTGACGGTAGAAATAAATTCGCTTTTCATGCATTCGATATTTTTACGCTCGGTGATGTTCTGGATAATCGCGACAAATACGGGTGGATATTCCTTAGCGGGTAAATGTAAACGGACCTCTATGGGGTAAATACTCTTATCTTTCCGTTGATGCTCGGCCTCATAAATCACAACATCCTGCTTTCCAAGCCGCAGAAGGCTGATACGCTGCTCAAATAGGTTATGCGTAAGATTGGGTTCGAGGTCTAACACGGTCAACCCCTTAAGTTCATCCATGGTGTAACCCAAGTTGCGCTGTGCTTCGGCGTTGACCATGGTGAAATGCAATGTTTGCGCATCGAACACATAAATTTCGTTCGATGATTCGTCAAGAACACGTCCCAAGCGGGTCAATTCATGCTTGGCTTGCTTGCGTGAAGTGATATCGCGCGAAAGACAAATGAACCGTGGTTCCTGACCAGGCTCGGTAGGCATACGGGAAATAGACAGTTCGAACCACAGCCTGCCTTGCGGAAGTATAAGTTCGAATTGTTTGCCTTGCGAACGACCTTTTTCATTAGCCTCTAGCAATGCAGACATTCCAATCGCCGCTGCATCGGCCGGGAGAACTTCAAATATTGTTTTACCAAGCAACTCCTCCTGGGGAGCCGCTAACAATTCAACACGCGGAGAATGATAAGAATAATAACGTCCGTCCAATCCTACCTCAAAGAGCAAGTCGGGGATCGCATCGAGCGTAGCTTGCAGCTGATTTCGTGTCGCGAGAATTTCGCGCTCATAATTTTTACGATCTGTGATTTCCCTGGCGTCACCTGCGATACGAATAATGACGCGAACAAGTAGAAACCCAACCCATAAAACGAACCCTAAACCAATGATCGCCGTAGCGATTAAAATACTGCGAATCGTTTCGTAGTGATTACGTACCTCGTCATATTCCTGCTTTGCCACGATCAATTGCAGCTTGCCGAGTGTCTTGATACCCTTTCCAACCGGCTGATAAAAGCGCTGGATATCTTCCACGACGATTTGATTTGCTCTCTTAATGTCATTGGCCCGCAATGCGACTATCACCGGTTTCAGACCTTGTGTAACTAATTTGTTATGGTCATCGACAAATTTTGCCGCCAGTACCTCTTCCTTGGACGTGAGGTAACTGGTCATATAAGCTTTCCATATTTTTTTGATTTCCGCGATATTTTTTTCGATTTTTACGGTATTAAGCCTAATCACATCAGGCGTTGGCGTCACCAAACTACTCGCTATAACGAGGCGATTTTCCAATATCAACGATTCAATATCCGTTATCTGATCAAGCGCAAGGAGGCGGTCATCATAAATATTTTTCAGGCTATCTTTAGCACTGTTCATTTCACACAGAATAATCGATCCAATTCCCAGCAAGATTGCTCCCATCAAGCAAAAATAGAAGATCAAGCGTGATTGAATGGTCAAATTTCTTATCATATTTTTCACATGGGTAAGCGACATTATCTGGATTGCTACGGACTAAGACTGTTGTACCTGGCTGGCCTGAAGGATTTGTTCATATGGAGAAAGCGCGCTCGCCTTGACTACCGGTCACCGACTGCATTCACGCTGCAATGTTATTAAAATAACTCGCTGCTTATGATAACCAGTTGGACTCCACTCTACCAACCGGCTTCACGACGATATATAGTTTGGTTCAATAATTATGAGCTAACCTCAAATATCTACCCGTTCTGCTCGTTATGACAAGAATCTACTGATCAATTATTTGGTTTTAATTCGCAATAAGCGAACTACTGGTTTGCAATAAAGTGGCGATTTCCTGTGCCTCCAACGGACGGTTAAAGTAGTAACCTTGACCTTCGTCGCAATCTTGGGCCAGAAGCAATTCGTACTGCTCTTGTGTTTCTATGCCCTCTGCAATAATGCGTTTCTTGAGACTTTTACCCATGCTTATCACGGCACTGACAATAGCAGCATCGTCCGGGTTGCTGCACATCTGGTTCACGAACGACTGGTCGACCTTCAGGGTACCGATCGGAAATTGCCTTAAGTAACTCAGGCTGGAATAGCCGGTACCGAAATCATCGATTGAAAGCCTTACGCCCAAATCTGCAAGCGTATGAAGCATAGCATCAATAGGCCCGGCGTCCTGCAT
This sequence comes from Candidatus Nitrotoga sp. HW29, assembly GCF_924101635.2. Lineage (GTDB taxonomy): Bacteria > Pseudomonadota > Gammaproteobacteria > Burkholderiales > Gallionellaceae > Nitrotoga. Next base: position 34,135 of record NZ_CAKMAA020000092.1, read on the forward strand.
GAGAACGCTTTCGGTTAATTCCAATTCCAGATAGCACGGCTCCAAGCACGTTTCTTTGAGCACCGTGCGAATATTATCCAGAAAATCCTTGGTCCGGAATTCGAGCGCGGAGGTGTTAACCGCAACAATAACAGGCGGTAGGCCAGCCCGCTGCCAAGACTGGGCTTGGAGACAAGCCTCACGCAAAACCCAGCGGCCCATTGGCAAAATTAGACCACAGTCTTCGGCGATGGCCATAAATTGATTGGGTGTCAGCTGCCCTCGTTCCGGATGCTGCCAGCGGATAAGCGCCTCGACACCAATAATTGCACCATTTTTAAGATTTATTTTGGGCTGGTAATGCAACACAAATTCTTGCCGTTCAAGTGCGTGACGCAAGCCGGTTTCAATGGATTGCCACTGGACAGCGTGATCATTCATATCCTGTTTAAAAAACTTGTAATTATTACGACCGTTTTCCTTGGCAAAATACATCGCGATATCCGCGTTCTTGATGAGGGTTTCTCCATCCTTCCCATCATCAGGATAAATACTGATCCCAATACTTCCGCTGATATGAAGATAGTGTTGATCAATGTAGTGTGGTAGCGCGAGCGCCGTCAGTATCTTTTGAGCACAGATAGCGGCATCTTCCGGATGCGTTATAGAGGGTAGGAGTAGCACAAATTCATCGCCACCTTGACGACTAATGGTATCCGAATGACGCACACAACCTAACAAACATTGCGCAACCGATCGCAGCAGTTTGTCACCAACCGCATGTCCTAACGAGTCATTGATGTGCTTAAATTGATCGAGATCCACAAACATCACTACAATTTGCCTGCCTTGACGATAGGCCAACTCAATCACTTGGTTAAGCCGGTACTGGAACAACATGCGGTTCGGCAAATCAGTGAGCGCATCGTGATGAGCCAAATGATCTAGCCGAACTTTAGCTGCCTCAACTGCCTCTTTTGCCAGCACACGCTCATGGATAATATTACCTGACGGCACAATGTAGGCCATCCGGCCATCAACATCGTGTACGGGATTAAGCGAAAAATCGATCCAAACGAGCGTATCTCCTGCTACACGTACTTGGACGTCGTAGCGGGAAGGTTCGCCGTCTGCGGCCCGGGCCATAGCTGCGCGCAGCTGTTCTCTCGCCGGTTCGGAATAAGACCACCAAAAGGTTTGATCAAACGATTTGCCAATGACATCTTCGGCACGCAATCCAGCAGCAATGAGCCCGGAACGGTTCACTTAAATTAATATACCATTCGGAGTCATCAGCCCAAGGAATGAGTTGGAGCCGAGCCCATCGATCACTTTGCGCAGTCTCTGCTCGCTGTTGCGTACCGCTGCTTCTGCCTCTTTGCGTGCAGTCATGTCGAGCACGAAGCAAATACCTTCGTCCGGACGATCCTCGAAAATGGCTGCTCCGAGCAAAACAGGCACTCGCGAACCGTCTTTGCGGATATATTCCTTTTCGAACGGAGTACAAACGCCAGTCGCGGCGATTTCTTCAAGACCGTACCGATCCAGATGCGCGTATTCGGAGGGCGTCATTTCCGTCCAGGCAAGGCGGCCGGCCCCCAGATCCTCACGGGTGTAGTTCACGATACGGAGAAACGCATCGTTGGCTTCGAAGATTAAGCCCTTCATATTCCAAAACAGTACGCCCTGCACATTGGAATCCATAAGCCGACGCATGCGTACCTGCTCTCGTGCCACTTTTTCCGCTGCATTTCTGCGCTCAATCGTAGTCCAACAGCGTTCAACGATATCCTGTACGAGGGTGATCTCGCTCGGCTTCCATGCGCGCGGCGTCGTTTGATGCACGATCATCATGGCGCGAAGGCTGCCGTCCTTTACGAGCGGACAAATAATCATCGCTTTGATACCGATGGTGTTGAGCATTTCCACTCCATCGCCCGGCAAAAGCTCAGCTTCCACATCACGAATAATCAAAGGTTGCCCGTTGGAGAGCATAGCCACGGCCCGCGCGCCTAAAAGTGAAAGTTGATAACTACCCACCGTGCTCGCGCAGCCATCGGTATAATCGTGCAAGATCGTGAATTGCTCACCATTTTGCTCCACATCCGCGTAGGCACAACGAGAAACGCGTAAATGTTCACCTAACCTCAACGCCATCACGGCCATAATTTGCGACGAATTGATCAGCGTACGCGTCGCTTCGATCAAATTTTTGATAAATAAAATATATTTCTCGCTTTCGCGAAGAGTTTGCTCCGTCCGTTTATACGGGGTGTTATCGGTACCGATAAACAAATAGCCGATAATAGTGTCTTGATCATTACGTAGCGCCGTGACCGACACAATGGCCGGAAAATGGCTGCCATCCTTGCGAATGTGGGTCAGTTCGTAAATATCCTCGATACCATGCGAAGCCTTAACCACCAATGCTTCGAAACCCGGCGTGATCGGGATGCCAAGTTCGGCGCTTAAAGCCTTGGCACGCGCGATTACTTCCTGCGTATCAGAAATGTCGGCCAGAATGATCTTGTTCATGACGTCGGCGGACGTATAGCCCAGCATGCGTTCCGCACCGACATTGAAGATTTGAATGATGCCCTTGGCATCAGTAACAATACTCGAGAAATTGGTGCTATTAAAAACCGCGCTCTGTAGAACACCTTTTTTTAGCAAAGCTTCCTGGCGCCGAGCTTTAATCACACCTCTCCAAGTACACATGGTGCGATTTAAAATCGCAAGATCACGAATTTTTTCTGTCAATGTTAACCTCTGTAAAATGCATGCGATGGCATTGGCCGTTACAAAGAATCACTGTGAGTTCACTAATACGCTCTTCTTGATTAAAACTTCATTGGCTTTGCTGATTTTGTTGCATGAGCATAAGTAGTACTATGCTTTAGGAGCGCTACAAAAATCAAGTTTCAGCAACAATTTTTTGGACTGAAGCCGTATACATTATTGAAACTTGTTCCAAACAATTTTTTACACGTTCGGTATTTTCTATAGCTTGCACAAGTAACGGATCGTCCCGAAATTTGACTTTACACCTGTGTCTTTCAACTCGTGTTCTTCCGTCTTGTCGTTTCATGCACAATCTATCAACGTGTTGTTAAATTCAATATTTAACGGTTAAGCCATAACCCGATTTGTATTAATTAAATCGAATATGGCTTTGGGATACTTGAAATTTTTGCCAGTTCCCCCATCTACTAATCCATAACTTTTATTCAAGGAGCGATTATGCGATTTGACAAATTTACGACTAAGCTACAACAAGCGCTAGCTGATGCCCAAAGTTTAGCTGTGGGTAGTGACAATCAATTTATTGAGCCGCAGCATTTACTGCTGGCCTTGCTTAATGATGCCGATAGTGGCGCAGCCTCATTGCTTGCACGCGCAGGTGGAAATGTTGTTCCATTAAAAGAGGCACTGACGCAGAGCGTGGCGCGCTTACCTAAAGTAGAAGGACACGGCGGTGAGGTGCAGGTCGGACGCGATCTCGCTAATTTGTTTAATCTCACCGACAAGCAAGCGCAAAATCGTGGCGACCAATTTATTGCCTCGGAAATGTTTTTATTGGCGCTAACCGAAGATAAAGGTGAAAGCGGGCGGCTATTGAAGCAACACGGTGTCGTCCGTTCAGCGTTGGAACAAGCGATCAATGCGGTCCGGGGTGGACAAAACGTGGGTAGCCAGGAAGCTGAAGGTCAGCGCGAAGCACTTAAAAAATACACTGTGGACCTGACCGAGCGTGCCCGTCAAGGCAAGTTGGATCCGGTGATTGGACGTGACGATGAAATCCGGCGTGCTATTCAGGTTCTGCAACGCCGCACCAAGAATAACCCCGTTTTGATTGGCGAACCGGGCGTTGGGAAGACCGCCATCGTGGAAGGCTTGGCACAGCGTATTGTTAACGAAGAAGTACCGGAATCCCTTAGGGGCAAACGCGTGTTGTCGCTTGATATGGCGGCGCTACTGGCCGGGGCGAAATATCGCGGTGAATTCGAAGAACGCCTGAAATCTGTGCTAAAAGAAACTGCCATGGAAGAAGGACGGATCATCGTATTTATTGACGAGCTGCATACCATGGTTGGCGCAGGCAAGGCTGAAGGTGCAATGGATGCGGGCAACATGCTAAAGCCAGCGCTAGCGCGTGGCGAGTTGCATTGTATCGGTGCCACGACACTGGATGAATACCGCAAATACATCGAAAAAGATGGCGCACTCGAGCGTCGTTTCCAAAAGGTACTGGTAGATGAACCGACCGTGGAAGCGACCATCGCTATTTTGCGTGGTTTACAGGAAAAATATGAGTTACATCACGGCGTGGAAATTACCGATCCGGCTATCGTAGCAGCGGCAGAATTGTCGCATCGCTATATTACCGACCGTTTTTTACCGGATAAGGCCATTGATCTGATAGACGAAGCCGCCGCCCGCATCAAGATGGAAATTGACTCTAAACCGGAAGTGATGGACAAACTTGACCGGCGCTTGATTCAGTTGAAAATTGAACGCGAAGCAGTGAAGAAGGAAAAGGACGAAGCATCGAAAAAACGCATGCAGCTTATCGAAGACGAGATTGAGAAACTGTTGCGTGAATATGCTGATCTGGAAGAAATATGGAAAACAGAAAAAGGCTCGGCTCATGGCACGGCACAGGTAAAGGAAGAAATCGAACGCGTACGTGCCGAAATTATCCGAGTGCAACGCGAAGGCAAATTGGACAAAGTGGCCGAGTTGCAATATGGCAAACTCCCGCAACTCGAAGCGAAATTAAAAGAGGCAAATCAAGCAGAGGCAGCCAAGCCTCAGAATCGGCTGCTGCGCACGCACGTGGGTGCGGAAGAAATTGCAGAAGTGGTGAGTCGCGCCACTGGCATTCCGGTTTCCAAAATGATGCAAGGCGAGCGTGACAAACTGCTGCACATGGAAATCAAGTTGCACGAGCGCGTGGTCGGACAGGACGAGGCGGTACGCTTGGTCTCGGACGCAATCCGTCGTTCGCGTTCCGGGCTGGGAGATCCTAACCGTCCCTATGGATCTTTTCTGTTTTTAGGGCCCACTGGAGTTGGCAAGACCGAATTATGCAAGGCGTTGGCCGGATTTTTGTTCGATTCGGAAGATCATCTCATCCGCATCGATATGAGTGAGTATATGGAAAAGCATTCCGTATCGCGACTGATCGGTGCGCCGCCAGGCTATGTGGGCTACGAAGAAGGCGGTGGACTTACCGAGGCCGTACGACGCAAACCCTATTCCGTCATATTGTTGGACGAAGTGGAGAAAGCGCATCCGGATGTGTTCAACGTCCTCCTGCAAGTACTGGATGACGGCCGAATGACGGACGGACAAGGGCGTACCGTAGATTTCAAAAACACAGTGGTTGTAATGACCTCGAATCTGGGTAGCCAAATGATCCAACAGCTATCAGGCGACGATTACCAAGTCATCAAACTGGCGGTGATGGGCGAGGTAAAAAATTATTTCCGTCCTGAGTTCATCAACCGTATAGACGAAGTGGTGGTGTTCCATGCACTGGATGAAAAAAATATCAAATCTATCGCGCGGATTCAGTTGGGCTATTTGGAAACCCGTTTAGCAGCAATGGATATGAAACTTGAAATTACCGATGCGGCTCTAACAGAAATCGCCACCGCCGGTTTTGATCCTACGTACGGCGCCCGTCCGCTTAAACGCGCTATACAATCGCAACTGGAGAATCCGCTTGCCAAACAACTTCTGGAAGGTCGCTTTGCTGCTAAAGACACCATCAAGATTCATTGCTTGGGCGGGATAATGAAGTTTGATAAAGGCTAAGGTCATATAAAAAATCGTTGAAGTGGACGAGTTTCAATCTGAGACTCGTCCACTTTCAATATCAATATTTGACACGCACCCGGTAAGTCAATATGGCCTTGCCGTCAGCGGGTACCGCTACTTTCCATTCCGCCATGCCGGATGTCGCTTTGGTGTGAGGTTGAGATTCGGATATCATCGTCCAGTCCCCAGGCATGGGCTCTCTTACCACCACAGTGACTGCCTCGTTCTTGGCATTTTTCAATACGATCTCGTAGGCACTTTCGAAGATGTTACTAGAACGCCCTGCTCCGGCTAATTTTTGAAAATCTGTCTGCTTCTTGTCGGCCGTTACATCAAATGCCTCTCCCAATTTCAGGCGAATAGACTCATTTTTAGGTGTGTGATTAATTTGATCTTCACCTACAAATTGGGCATTACTCTGAGCATCTTTTTTGTAAACCCGGATTACTCCCTTGGGGAGCGGAATCCCTAAGCCTTCGCCCTTGTTTTGAAATTCTACAAAGACCCCCACTTTAAGCTTCTGACCAATGTCTCCATACTGTCCAGAGTAATAGTAATTCGCACCTGTCAATAAAAACTCTTTACTTATTGGTATGCTGGATGCAGACATCAGCGCCACCTGCTTGGTCTGATTCTCCATTAATGTTGTAGAGCGTTGTAGCGTATAGAGATGATATTCAAACAGGGATTCTTCTTTCATTTCCTCCGCATCAGCCATTTTTGACGCCATGGCCATCATGTTACGCGGCATGGATTGCGGTTGACGTACCCGATTCAGATCGCCGGCAACCAGTTGCAGCTTGGCATTCGGATACGCTGCCCCACTTTGATTGGTTAGCGTAACCCAGCCATTGAGGTCAAGGCGGTCATCGCGCTCATTTAATTCAGCCACATAATCGGCATGCCATGATAGTCCGGCAGTCAAATAAGAAAGCTCAAGATTTTGTTCGCCCGCAACCGGGTTGCTGAGTGAAACAACCAGCGTAGGTTTATCGCGTAAGTTTTCTGGAACACCGGAGAATGCCAGACGACCGGGGACGCCGGTCTCTATACGATCGGCAAATTTAAGTACGGTACCCCCATTGGTTGCAAGCACGGTGGCTGTTTCCCTGATTTCCGTACCGGTGGCTGGGTTGGTTTGTATTACTGTCACCTCTTTGTTGAGATATTTTTCCAATAATTTTTGCGGCGTCAACAGATCAAAATCGAAATTTTGCTCCTGCAAATAGAAACCACCAGGATTAGTAAGATTGCGTAGCAGTGCCGTCTCGGGCCGTATTTGAGCAGAAACTTCGCGCCAGGCCAGTTTATTGAAATCACGATCCAGTTTTATCCTGCGCGTATCCTTAATTAAAGCCAGGTTATCGTTGTAAATCGTAACAGCCACTTCCTTTTGATCTGACACCGTTGTGACTTTTTCATCCCGAGGCGCAGCAACTCCATTTAGAGATGTTAATAAGAAGCTCACTACAATTATGCTAGCAATTGATACCCTGGACATTTAGTTTCTCCTTAAGATAGCCTGCAAATTAAAAATTTTAAGTACGCCTCCTTATGGTGGCTTGATTTCAATAAATGCTCCAAACGGTGTGCTATATCCTCGCCTGGTGTAGTGCTGCATTCTGTTTGGAACTTAACCGGCTATTGGCCGGGATGACTTTTTGTAGGATATCGCGAGCACTGGCAATCCAGATGAATGGCTTGAGGCTGGTGTTGTGTTGAACAATGTATTCATCATATGCAACCGGATGTTTATGGGTGACATAATTGTCGACGATCAGGTGCAATGTTTTATCCTTAAGCGTTTCGTGCTCGATTTTCTTCAAAAATTTCAGCCATTCACCATGGCGATGTTGCTGCCGGCACTGCGCGATAACCTGATCGTCGAGCACATTGAGTGGCGGCAAATAATATCGTCGTGCCGTTGCGTTTATGGCAGATTCAACTCTGAAGTGCAACTTTTGTAAGAGAATTCAGGTGGTGAGCTGCGTTACGATCGGGGCTACTTAAACGGGCAAATTGAATTCAGGTGGTAGAAAGTGTCAACTTGAAAGGTGGAGCTTTGTGTGGTGTGATTTACTATCCATAGCTCGTAACAAGTTACAGCAAGATAGCGGCAACCACTTTGCGGTCTTCCCCCATAAGGATATTGTAAGTGCGGCAAGCGGCGGGAGTATCCATGCTTTCCACGCCAATGCCGGCCGCAGTTAATTGCTGATATAGGCGTGGATGCGGAAAACGCTGCTGCGCGCCCGTTCCGAGCAGTACAATTTCTGGCTTTATGGCTAAAAGATAGACAAAGTACGATTCATTTAATGCATCGAAACCTTGCGGCTGCCAATCGCTGAACACCTGTTCCGGTGTAACTACTATAGGATGTTCAAAGCGCTGGCCGCTAACCGTAACATAGCCGGCACCGTGGGCAGTGAAAATTTTTTGGTCTGTGCGGGTATTGAGATGCAGTTTCACGCGAGTTCTCCATTTGCCGACCCAAGCGCGCTCGGTTAGAATCACACCCTTTGTAGTCAGTAATTGCAAGGGCCATAAGTGTATTTATGACGTTTTTCGTTCGTATCAAATTCTACCATCCAGTGGATTGATGCCACAATTTTGAAGTAACAGATTGAGAGAACCCATTGGAACATCCGGACAGCACAGATATGGAGATTGTGCCCCTTATATTGAAATCCACCAAACTGACCAGCGTCTGCTACGACATTCGCGGCCCTGTAATGGCGCGCGCCAAACAGATGGAGGAAGACGGTCATCGTATTATAAAACTGAATATTGGCAATTTGGCGTCATTTGGCTTCGATGCGCCGGAAGAAATCCAGCAGGATGTAATCCATAATCTGCCTAATTCTTCCGGCTACTCTGATTCAAAAGGACTGTTCGCCGCGCGCAAAGCCATCATGCACTACGCCCAACAAAAAAATATCGCCGGCGTAGGGTTGGAGGATATTTTTATTGGCAATGGCGCATCCGAATTGATTGTAATGTCCATGCAAGGACTGCTTAATACGGGTGATGAAGTGCTGGTACCAGCACCGGATTATCCGCTGTGGACAGCGGCGGTCACCCTGGCAGGCGGTACGCCGCGCCACTATCTATGCGACGAGCAGGCTGACTGGTTACCGGACATAGCTGACATCAGCAGCAAAATCACACCCAACACGCGCGCCATCGTGCTGATCAACCCGAATAATCCCACTGGTACGATATACCCGGATTCGTTACTGCAAGAAATCATCGAAGTCGCACGCAAAAACAGGCTCATTGTATTTGCCGACGAAATTTATGACAAAGTGCTCTATGACGGCGTGAGTCATACCTCAATTGCTTCGCTGGCAGATGATGTACTGTTCGTTACGTTTAACGGTTTATCCAAGAATTATCGCGCTTGTGGTTATCGTGCCGGCTGGATGATTGTATCGGGCAGAAAAAAGCACGCGCAGGATTATATTGATGGTCTGAGCATACTTGCTTCGATGCGGCTGTGTTCAAACGTGCCAGGACAATTTGCCATCCAAACCGCGTTGGGAGGTTATCAGAGCATCAATGATCTGGTCGCTCCTTCCGGACGACTGTGTAAGCAACGGGATCTAGCATATCAATTACTTACCGCTATTCCGGGTGTGACATGCGTCAAACCGAAAGCCGCGCTATACATGTTTCCACGTCTGGATTCCAAGATGTACCCGATCCATGACGATCAAAAATTTATCCTTGAGTTGCTGGAAACAGAAAAGGTGTTAGTGGTTCAAGGTACCGGGTTTAACTGGCCTAATCCCGACCATTTCCGCGTGGTATTTCTGCCTAATGCGGATGATTTAGTCGAAGCGATTGGCCGAATTGCACGTTTTCTGGAGTATTACCGCAAACGTTATGGGCAGAAATAAAAAGGAAATCGAAATTTGCCCTAACCCTTTCCAATCTCTACTGTCAGGGGGCTAAGTGGGAATGAATAAACGAATTGAATTTTGGAGTAAAAAATAATGAAGCCAATGAACGTAGGTCTACTGGGTATAGGCACCGTAGGTGCGGGCACATTTACCGTGTTGTCACGCAATGCTGAAGAAATTTCCCGCCGCGCGGGTCGTCCCATACGCATTGTCGCGGTGGCGGAAAAGGATGTAGCACGTGCCAAGGAAATTACACAGGGTGCCTGCCGTGTCGTTAACGATGCCTTCGCTGTGGTGAGCGACCCGGAAGTGGATATCGTTATTGAACTCATCGGTGGCTGCAGTATAGCCAAAGAATTGGTGCTCAAGGCCATTGCGAATGGCAAGCATGTGATTACTGCAAACAAGGCACTACTGGCCATGCACGGGAACGAAATATTTGCCGAGGCACAAAAGCAAGGGGTGATGATTGCATTCGAAGCGGCAGTGGCAGGCGGTGTACCGATTGTCAAAGCGGTACGCGAGGGTCTGAGCGCCAATCGCATTGAATGGATTGCCGGAATTATTAATGGGACGACCAACTTTATCCTATCCGAGATGCGCGATAAGGGACTAAGTTTCGATACCGTGTTGAAAGAAGCACAACGTTTGGGTTACGCCGAGGCTGATCCGACTTTCGACATCGAAGGAGTGGATGCAGCGCACAAGATCACCATACTCTCTGCGATTGCGTTCGGTATTCCGATGCAGTTCGACAAGGTTTATATTGAGGGCATTTCCCAGCTTAATGCAAAGGACATAAAGTACGCTGAACAACTCGGCTATCGCATCAAACTGCTCGGGATTACCAAGCGCACGATGGCAGGTATTGAGTTACGCGTACACCCCACCTTGATTCCCGCCAAACGACTGATCGCCAACGTGGAAGGCGCGATGAACGCCGTGGTGGTGCAGGGCGACGCAGTCGGGGCAACGTTGTATTACGGCAAGGGCGCGGGTGCGGAACCCACGGCCAGTGCGGTGATTGCCGACCTGATTGATGTGACGCGTATGCACACTGCCGACCCGGAACATCGGGTGCCGCACTTGGCATTCCAACCAGATCAATTGGTTGATCTGCCCATTCTGCCAATAGCTGAGGTGCACACCTGTTCCTACCTGCGCCTGCGAGTGCATGACGAACCTGGCGTACTGGCCGATATCACACGCGTACTGGCTGATGAGCAGATTTCGATTGATGCCTTGATTCAGAAAGAACCGGGTGATGGTGAAGATGAAACGGACTTGATTTTGCTGACCCATTTAACACTCGAAAAACGCGTCAATGCAGCTATTGTCAGGCTTGAAAAACTGTCAGTAGTGGTGGGTAAAGTGACGCGTATTCGCATGGAAGAATTGGGCAAATAAAGCACTCTCTACGGAAATACACTTGTAAAACCTATTCCCGACTCCTCTTGTAAAAGCGCAGGGATTAAAAGCAAAGCGGACAACACAATGAAATACATCTCCACACGTGGCAATTCACCCGCCAAAAATTTTACCGAAATCTTGCTCGGTGGGCTCGCCCCTGATGGCGGGCTGTACCTGCCGGAAGAATATCCACAAGTAACACGAGCCGAGCTGGATAACTGGCGCAATCTGCCTTATGCTGATCTCGCTTATGCCATATTATCCAAATTTGCAACAGATATTCCGGCAGCCGATCTTAAAGTGATCGTTAGTAAGACCTATACCGCTGCCAACTATCACAACGCCCGCGCTGATTCTGACACTCAGCAAATTGCTCCATTGCGTACGCTGGAATCGGGAATACATATTTTAGAATTATCCAACGGCCCAACCTTGTCGTTCAAGGATATGGCGATGCAATTACTGGGTAATTTGTTCGAATACGTGCTGGATAAGCAGCACGAAGAGCTTAACATCCTTGGCGCCACCTCCGGTGACACTGGCTCAGCGGCGGAATACGCCATGCGCGGCAAGCGCGGTATCCGTGTATTTATGTTGTCACCGTACGGCAAAATGTCCGCTTTTCAGCGTGCGCAAATGTATTCGTTGCAAGATCCAAACATCTTTAACATCGCCATCCGTGGCGTGTTTGACGAAGCGCAGGACTTGGTCAAGGCAGTGTCCAATGATCACGCCTTTAAAGCCAAGTACAAAATCGGCACGGTTAATTCGATCAACTGGGCGCGTGTGTCGGCGCAGATCGTCTATTATTTCAAAGGCTACTTTGCCGCGACACAATCCAACGATGACAAAGTTGCGTTTTCTGTGCCTTCCGGCAATTTCGGTAACATCTGTGCAGGCCACATTGCACGCATGATGGGTTTGCCCATCGGCCAGCTTATCCTTGCCACTAATGAAAACGACGTATTGGATGAGTTCTTTAGAACCGGTATTTATCGACCGCGCGCGACGGATCATACTTATCACACCAGTAGCCCATCGATGGATATCTCCAAGGCATCCAACTTCGAACGTTTTATATTTGATCTGGTTGGACGCGATACAGCCAAAGTACGTGAATTCTGGAGCAGCATTGATGCAGGGGGTGCGTTCGATATCAAGGGCACGCCTTATTGGTATGAACTATCTAAATTTGGTTTCGCCTCCGGCAAAAGTACGCACCTCGACCGCCTCAAAATCATTCGCGAATTGTGGGGAGATTACGATGTAATGGTCGATACCCATACCGCGGATGGAATCAAAGTTGGCCTCGAACAACGCCGCCCCAGCTTGCCACTGGTATGCCTGGAAACTGCATTACCCGCCAAGTTTGAAGACACCATCATTGAAGCACTTGGACGCAATCCGGAACGACCAGCCGGATTAGAATCTATCGAGAAATTACCGCAGCGCGTCGAGGTTATGGACGCAGATTTGGAGAAGCTTAAAGCATACATCGCTGCCAACATCTCGAACTAGAACTCAGCACCCGTCCGTATCCTTAAAAATAGTTGATGGTGAATTTTAGAACAGCCCTTTACAAGTCTGTACGGTTTGAAATTTAACAGTTATTCCTACCTGCATGCTTGGCATCATATAGCGCCAGATCTGCACTCTTCGAAAGAGCCTCCGTATTACGACCATGCATGGAATAATACTGACGCCTATACTGGCGGTAATATGGACGGTCTGACTCTGGATTCCTGTATTTTGGCATGATTATGCACCTTCTTATGTAACAGACGTACCTCCAGCAAGTTATGAACTCTTGCCAACGTTTCGGCCACCTTAAAAGGTTTGCTAATGAAATCCTTCGCACCAGCTTGTAGCGCGCGCAACTCTAGTGTTGGCTGGGCAGTAATCACAAGCACGGGAAGATAGTTATCCGATTCAATTTTCTTAAGACCTTCCATTACCTGAAATCCGTCCATTCTGGGCATTTGCAAATCAAGCAAGACCAAATCATAACGATGTATGCGATATAACTCGCATACATCAAACGGATTCGTTGTAGATGTGATAGAAACATAGCCCGCCCCACTCAACATGTGCTCGAGCAAGCGAATATTAACGTCCTGATCATCAACAATCAGAACATTTGCATTAAGAATATCAGATCGGCTGACCATTGATACCACCTTACTTCAGTTAAATCTGGACAACTTGTTGCCTTCAAAATTAACAGTTGCAGAGTTCTTCACGCAGACATCATTAGGATTGCGGGTAAGCCGGAGAGAAATAATTGTCCGTCTGTAATAAATATCCGAGCGCTCGTGACTGCCAAGCGAATCGTCACTTTTTTGTAAAGACTTGTCCGTGCGTTAACACGCATATAACAAATTTTATTATTTGGTGGATTCAATTCTGAAGCTACTGCCTCCCACACTGCGCAACGTATTCCAATATTGAGGAAACACTGAATAATTCACTCCGCCAGAGCTCTCGGGGTGAGTTTTGCAGTTTTGGTCGGAGAACTGGCTTGTTTTTGGCATGAATCACGATGATTTTCGAGCCATTTTCTTCATTTCCCGTTTTCAGAACGCATCTTGGGTGTGTACGTTGAGCAGCTACCAGCAAGCCAGTATGGGAGGAGCAACGAGCGACTGGCAACGTCACGGTGGGATGCGTTGGGAGAAGTCTTATTATTGAAACTTCTATAATTCATGACAAGACCTGAACCAGCCTCAATTTGATCTGACCATACGCTTGTAAAAGTGAACATTACCGAGTTTGATATAGGTGTCGAATCTGTCATCAAACTTAAAGAAAGGTAACGCCCATGTTTCAAACTGGCAACCCAATCATTAAAACATAAAGCAGGATTACTCAAGCTTGCTTCAGAACTTTAAAACGTCTCCAAAGCCTGCAAGATTATGGGCGTATCAAGAGCCATTTTTTATCGCTATCAAGAACTCGTTGAAACCGATGGTTCAGAGGGACTCATCAATCGCAAACGCCGATACCTAATCTTAAAAACCGTGTTGACGAAGGCACAGAATAAGCTGTCAGCAGACATTCACGATACCTACAGCAAGGTCGTTCATTGCAAGCTGTGCACGACTATAGATTCGGCCCACAAATAGATTGAACTTAAGGTTAATGTTTGGGTCGAAA
>NZ_CAKMAA020000093.1 GCF_924101635.2 Candidatus Nitrotoga sp. HW29
GTTGCCGAAAGGTGCGCAAAGTTTTTAGGCGCTCAGCCTGAAAACGAGGGGAAAGAGGGGGGCTGAATTCAGTCAAGTTGCGAATGTAACCGCAGGTACTACACAGTTCAATCAATAGTGAGTTAAGCAATGAATATTCATGCTGTTCGCCGGTGGCATGGCCTTGTTGGAGCTGCCATCGTATTTTTTTTAGTTTATCTTTTGGTGTCAGGGTTAGCTATAAATCATGTTGAGATACTTAAATTAGATAAACAGGAAGTGAGTTCTCCTTGGCTAATGCGTTGGTACGGGATTCAAGTTGCTGATCCAACTCAAGGATATCTGCTTGGTAAAAATTATTTATCTTGGGATGACGACAGATGGGTTTTAGACGATAAATTATTGCCTGGTAGTGCGGGACAACCAGTTGGAGCAATCGAGGTTAAGGGCATTAATTATGTTGCCACCGCCACCGCCCTTTATTTGTATCAATCGGATGGACAGTTATTAAATAAGGTGGAAAAGCAATCGCTACCCGCCTACCCAATTTTGGCGCTTGGTAAGATGGGTAGTAATGTGATGCTGCAAACTCCGTCTGCCGTATTTGCTAGTGTTGATGGTCTGAATTGGGGAAAATCAAGTAGTACCGGAATGACGTTATCTGCGTTACAAGACCTTCCTGCTGATGTGAAGCGTCGTTCGGCTGACATTCTTGCATCGGGTATACCGCTACAGCGTATATTGCTGGATGTGCATAGCGGCCGTATTTTTGGGCGCTATGCGATATGGGTGATGGACGTTGCGTCGCTTGTATTGTTTGCATTGGGTTTAAGCGGGTTTTGGCTTTACTGGAGGCTAAGGTAACCAGAGAGTTGGATTTGCCTCTACGATGTCTGTTTCTTCTTGCGTCGTTTTTATACATGCACTGTCGATCCGAGCATTAACCTGAGGTACAGTTTGTTTGCAGGACGAGTTTTCTGAACATAGATTTGCAGCAAAGTCACATTAAAATGATGTCGTATTGCTCTTGGCTATATAAGATTTCTACCTGTAGTGACACCGGTTTGCCGATAAGATCAGAAAGCTGAGCTAAACTTTGCGATTCTTCGTCGAGAAACAGATCGATGACCAGTTGCGAAGCCAAGATGCGATATTCACGAGCGTTAAATTGGCGCGCTTCGCGCATAATTTCACGCACAATTTCGTAGCATATGGTCTGCGCGGTTTTTACTTCACCTCGCCCATCGCAGGTGGGGCAGGATTCACACAGTATGTGAGCCAAACTTTCGCGCGTGCGTTTGCGAGTCATTTCCACCAGCCCCAAAGCGGAGAAACCATTTACGGTTATACGGGTGTGGTCGTTTGCTAGCGACTTTTTGAACTCTTCCAGTACGGCGTCCTGATGTCCCTGGTTATTCATGTCAATAAAGTCGCAAATGATAATGCCGCCCAAATTCCGTAGGCGTAACTGGCGTGCAATGACTTGTGCCGCATCCAGATTTGTCTTGAAAATTGTGTCGTCAAAGTTGCGCGAACCGACGAAGCCACCGGTGTTAACGTCGACCGTGGTGAGTGCTTCGGTCTGGTCAATGATGATATATCCTCCCGACTTGAGATTTACGCGGCGCGATAGCGCACGCTCAATTTCCTCTTCTACGCCATACAATTCAAATAGCGACCGCTCACCGATATAGTGTTCCAGCCGTGACATCGCACTGGAGATAAAGTCCTGTGCAAAAGTAGCCATTCGCTGATAAGTTTCGCGTGAATCTACCAAGATGCGTGTGGTGCTTTCGTTAACGAAATCGCGCAGTACGCAGAGGCTAATATTGAGTTCTTGGTACAATAAAAAAGGAGCTGTGGATGTTTTCGCTTGTTCTTGAAGCTTGATCCACAGCTTGTTGAGATATTCCATATCGGCGAGCAACTCTTTGTCTGTAGCAGACTCTGCCATGGTGCGGATGATATAGCCGCCGCTGCTATTATCCGGCAGTAACTGTTGCAGTCTGGTACGTAGTAGTTCGCGTTCGGCTTCATTCTCAATGCGTTGCGATACGCCGATATGCGATTCTTGTGGTAGAAACACCAGCAGACGTCCGGCGATACTGATCTGGGTGGAAAGTCTGGCACCCTTGCTGCCGATGGAGTCCTTGATAACCTGTACTAGCAGGCTCTGTCCCTCATACAGCATTTTCTCGATGGGCTTAGCCGCATCGCTGTTATTACGGTTTTCCCAGATATCTGCTACATGCAGGAAAGCAGAGCGTTCCAGCCCAATATCGATGAAGGCGGATTGCATGCCCGGTAGTACGCGTTTGACGCGTCCGACGTACACATTGCTGACAATTCCAAGATGGCTGTCGCGCTCAATGTGGAGTTGTTGCACTATTCCCTGTTGCATCACTGCAACGCGGGTTTCCTGCGGGGTAACATTGATAAGAATTTCGTCATTCACAGAATGGGATAACCGAATATTTGTAGCAGCTCGGCTGTTTCGAACAGGGGTAGGCCCATTACGCCTGAGTAGCTGCCGTTTAGGTGTTGTATGAATGCTGCAGCGTAACCTTGGATGGCATACGCCCCAGCTTTATCTAGTGGTTCGCTGGTGAGGATGTAGCGCCGGATGCGCTCTTCGCTAAGCGTGGCAATAGTAACTGTGCTAACCGATAAACGTATTTCCGTACGTTCTTCGAAGATAACTGCGACGGCACTTAATACTTGGTGTTGACGTCCGGAAAGAGCGCGTAATGTAGCGGAGGCTTGCTCACGGCCTTGCGGTTTACCTATAATCTTGCCGTCCAAAATAACGCTGGTGTCGGCCGCTAAAACCGGAAGTGGGGGTAAGTTGCGGAATTGCAGAAACCTCCATCCGGCATTCACTTTCTCCTGGCAAACCCTTCGTACATAGGTTTCCGGTGATTCATCTGAGTGCGGAGTTTCATCCACATCCATTTTTCGGGATGAGTTGGAACGTAACAACAGTGTTTCAAAATTAATCCCAATTTGCTTCAGTAGCTCTCGGCGACGCGGGCTTTGTGAGGAGAGATAGATGCGTGGGTGGGAAGTCATGGTTTTTTAAAATCCTGTATTAGCGGACTGTATTATTCACGATGATAAGGATGATTGTGCAACAAGCTGTGGGCACGATACAACTGTTCCGCGAGCAATACTCGTACCAAGCCATGCGGCAGCGTCATTGCCGACAGCGCCAGTAGCTGCTGCGCACTATTTTTAACGGACTCGTGCAAGCCATCCGCGCCCCCAATAATGAAGGCAACATCCCGTCCGCTACCCAACCAATTTTGCATTTGTTGTGCCAGCTGTTTGGTGGAGGACTGAACACCGCGTTCATCCAACGCGATGCATAACACATCTTTTGGCAAAGCGGCTAGTATACGCTGCGCTTCTGCCTCCATCATCTGTGCCAAGCTCTTGCCGGTCGTTCGCGGTTCCGGCTTTATTTCTACAAGTTCGATTTGGGCCTCGCGTGTCATGCGTTTGGTATACCCGGTGAAGCCTGCGGTAATCCAAGCCGGCATCTTGTGTCCGACTGCCACCAGCCACAGTTTCATTTTTGTTCGTTAGCCGACTTTGGCGGTAAATGTCTCATGCTCCATAGTTCTTCCAACTGGTAGAAAGCACGTACTGCAGGCTGCATGATATGCACGACCACTTCGCCAAGATCCACTAGCACCCATTCCCCGCCTTCTTCACCTTCTATGCTAAGTGCTGGTTCACCGCGCAATTTAAGTTGCTTGGATACATGGTCGGCTAAGGCCCTGGTTTGGCGCGGTGAGTTGGCACTAGCAATCACCATGCGCTCGAATAGTTGACTCTTTTTGCTGGTATCGAGGACGTTGATATCATTGGCCTTAATATCTTCCAATGCAGTTACTACGGCCAAGGTTTTTTCTTCAATGGTTAGCATGTTAGGTATATAGGTGATGTAATTGGATGTAATCGGCTACTGCGTCTGGCAGCAGGTAATGTATATTTTTATTTTCGGCACAACGTTTACGAATATCAGTGGCGGAAATTTCCAGAGCAGGCATATTCGCCACCAGGATCGCCCCGGCAGGCGACTCACGCAGAATTCGGGGTGCCGGAACGAGGCGCGTCCTGTATTCATCGCGCAAAGTTTCGTTAGCCCCATTGATGGCATTACCAAGCGGGTGCCCGGCACGCTGCATAACTACTATGTGTGACAGTTCGAATAAGCTTTTCCATTCATGCCAAGAGTGTAACAGCAGGAAGGCATCACCGCCCATCAACAGACACAGCGGCTGATGTATACCGTGCTTGGCACGTAGTGCAGAAAGTGTATTCACCGTATAACACGGATCGGTGCGATAAATTTCGCATTCATCCAGCACAAATGCTGCGTTGTCTTGTAATGCCAGGCGAACCATGTCCAAACGTTGTATTGCGTTAGCGCGCGGCGCATTGCGGTGCGGTGGCGTACCGCTGGGAATGAAGTGTACTGCGGCCAAATTACATTGCTCTAACGCTTCTTGTGCCAAGCGCAGATGGCCATTATGTACAGGATCGAACGTACCGCCCAAGATACCGATGGGAGCCTGATTCACAGGTTATAGCACCAGCCGGCGAACATCCGACAATACTTTGCTAAGATAACTCGTGAAACGCACTGCTTCCGCACCATCAATTACGCGATGATCATATGACAGCGACAGTGGCAACATTAGCCGTGGTACAAACTCACTCTCTTTGAATACAGGTTTTATGCTCGCCTTGGATACACCCAGAATCGCCACTTCTGGCGCATTAATAATCGGTGTAAACGCGGTTCCGCCGATACCACCCAGACTGGAAATAGTAAAACAGCCACCTTGCATGGCGGTTGCGGTAAGCTTTTTCTCTCGCGCCTTGGTACTAATTTCGCCCAATTCCTTAGCCAGTTGAACAATACCCTTTTGATCCACATCACGTAACACTGGCACCATCAAGCCATCCGGTGTATCCACTGCCACGCCGATGTGAAAATATTTTTTCAGCACCAAGTTCTCACCACTAGTATCTAATGATGAATTGAAATCCGGGTATTGTTGCATAGCTGTCACTACAGCTTTGAGCAAGAAAGCCAGTGGAGTAATTTTTATTCCTTGTTTTGTGTATTCCTCGCCAAGCTCTTTGCGGAAAGTTTCCATCTCAGTGATATCGGCTTCATCGTGCTGGGTAATGTGTGGTATGGAGACCCAATTGCGGTGAAGATTGGCGCCAGAAAGTTTTTTGATGCGCGAGAGCGGCTTGGTTTCAATGGCACCAAATTTGGAAAAATCTACTACCGGCATGGCTGATATTTGCAAACCGCCGCCACCGGCGCCACTTTGCGATTGTGCAAGCACAGTTTTAACGAAGCTTTGTACGTCATTTTTGGTAATGCGTCCGTTTACGCCGCTACCTTTTACTTGTGTAAGATCAATCCCCAGTTCGCGTGCAAAATGCCGAATAGATGGACTGGCATGCACCTTACTTGTAAGGTTGTTTGGCAAATGGGTTGGCGTAATCGGTACGGCAACAGAACTTGCTGGAGGCGGATTTGCGGTTTCCTGTACCGAAACTGGTGGGGTGGTGGAGATAGCTACAGCAGACGTTTCTGTTGCACTGGTTTCTATCGATAAAATCAGTGTGCCTTCTGATACTTTGTCGCCCACTTTAACGCTAACATTTTTCACCACTCCATCAAATGGGGCGGGTACATCCATCGTAGCCTTGTCAGTTTCCAGGGTAAGCAGGGGTTGTTCAGTCTTAACCGTATCCCCCGCTTTTACCATTATTTCTATTACCGGCACATCCTTGGAATCGCCAATGTCCGGCATCAGTACTTGTTTGATTTCTGCCACGCGTGTCTCCTGCTCGCTTAGACCGTAGTTGGATTCGGTTTATCGGGATTGATATTGTACAGTTTGATTGCCTTGCTGACTTCGCTCATGGCTACCGTGCCTTCGTCAGCCAGCGCTTTCAGCGCGGCGACGGCTATGTAATAACGATCAACCTCGAAGAAATAGCGAAGCTTTTTACGCGTATCAGAGCGGCCAAAACCGTCCGTGCCCAATACTTTGTAAGTGCCAGGCAAGAAGGCACGAATTTGGTCAGCGTAGCTTTTAATGTAATCGGTTGCTGCGATGACAGGTCCCTTGCGCTTGCCCAAGCATTGCTCGGCGTAGCTTATGCGTGGGGCAACTTCGGGATGCAGCATGTTCCAGCGCTCACAATCCAGTCCATCCCGACGTAATTCATTGAAGCTGGTTACGCTCCAGATGTCGGAGGCCACACCAAAATCCTTCACCAATAATTCAGCTGCTGCGATGGCTTCGCGCAGAATAGTTCCGCTGCCTAGAAGTTGTACCGTGGGTGCCGTGGTAGATTGAGCTGTACCTTCATTGAACAAATACATACCCTTAATAATGCCGGTCTCCGCACCCTCTGGCATGGCCGGATGCGCGTAATTTTCATTCATCACTGTGAGGTAATAGAACACATCCTCTTGCTCCTGATACATGCGACGCATACCATCCTGAATAATTACCGCCAACTCATAAGCAAAAGTTGGATCGTAGGACACGCAATTAGGAATGGTCGCCGCCATCAGATGGCTGTGGCCGTCTTGATGTTGCAGACCTTCGCCATTCAATGTGGTGCGCCCGGCCGTGCCGCCCAGCAAAAAGCCGCGCGCACGCTGGTCACCCGCCGCCCACATTAAATCGCCGATACGCTGAAAGCCGAACATGGAATAGTAGATATAGAACGGCACCATCGCTACCCCATGGTTGGCGTAGGCCGTGGATGCGGCAATCCATGATGACATCGCGCCCGCTTCATTAATGCCTTCCTGCAAAATTTGGCCGGCTTTGTCTTCCTTGTAGAACATTAGTTGATCGGCATCCTGTGGCGTATACAGCTGGCCAACTTGAGAAAAAATGCTGAGCTGGCGAAACAACCCTTCCATGCCGAAAGTGCGGGATTCGTCCGGCACGATGGGCACTATTCGCTTGCCAATATTTTTGTCTTTTACCAGAATGCCCAACATGCGCACAAAAGCCATAGTGGTGGAAATTTCACGCTCTTCGGTGCCTTTAAGTAACACTTCAAAGGCATCCAGCCCGGGTATTTGCAAAGGCTCTGCCACTGTTTTTCGATTGGGTACTGTGCCCATGGCTTTGCTGCGCTCGCGCAGATAGCTCATTTCCAAACTGTCATCGGGTGGGCGACAGAATGGCAATTTGCTGAGCTGATCATCGGTCACGGGAATATTGAAGCGATCACGGAATTTGCGTAATGCTTCATCGCCCACTTTCTTTTGCTGGTGAGTGATGTTTTGGGCTTCACCGGCTTCACCCATGCCATAGCCTTTTATGGTCTTGGCCAGAATGACGGTGGGTTGCCCCTTATGGTTTGCTGCGGCCGCGTAAGCGGCAAAAACTTTATGCGGGTCGTGGCCGCCACGATCAAGATACCAGATTTCATCGTCCGACATATCGGCGACCAACTCCAGTAACTCAGGGTATTTGCCGAAAAAATGCTGGCGCACGTAGGCGCCATTTTTGGATTTATACGTTTGATATTCGCCATCTACCACCTCTTCCATGCGCTTTAGCAAAAGTCCGGTCTTGTCTTTTGCGAGCAAACGATCCCATTTCCCTCCCCATACCACCTTGATCACGTTCCAGCCCGCGCCACGGAATACACCTTCCAGCTCTTGAATAATCTTGCCGTTGCCGCGGACGGGGCCATCCAGTCGTTGCAGGTTACAGTTAATGACAAAAATCAGATTATCCAATTTTTCGCGTGCGGCCATTGAAATCGCCCCTAGCGATTCCGGTTCATCCGTTTCGCCATCACCGAGGAATGCCCATACCTTGCGTCCTTCGGTACTGACGATGTCCCGATACTCCAGATAGCGCATGAAACGCGCTTGGTAAATAGCCATTAACGGGCCCAGCCCCATGGAAACAGTGGGGAACTGCCAGAAATCGGGCATCAGCCACGGATGCGGGTAAGAAGATAAGCCGCTGCCATTTACTTCCTGGCGGAAATTGTACAGTTGCTCCTCGCTGAGGCGCCCTTCAAGGAAAGCGCGTGCATACATGCCGGGTGATGCATGCCCCTGGAAATAAACCAGGTCACCGCCGTGATTTTCGGTTTTACCATGGAAAAAATGGTTGAAGCCCACGTCATATAGCGTAGCCGCAGAAGCGAAGGTCGCGATGTGGCCACCCAGTTCGGATGATTCCCGATTGGCGTTTAACACAATAGCCATTGCGTTCCATCGCGTTAAGGCACGAATGCGATGTTCGAGCTCATAGTTGCCGACCGAGCGTTGTTCTTTGTCGAGCGGTATGGTGTTCAGGTAAGGCGTGATTGTACTAATCGGTAATGCGACACCAGCCAACTGCGCTTTGCGAACCAGTTGACTGATCAGATAATGAGCGCGTTCCGTGCTTCCATGCTCTAAGACGGAGTCCAGTGCGTCCAGCCACTCTTGTGTTTCCTGTGGATCGTTATCAGGTAAATCTGCCATATCTACTCTCTATCACTTGTTGTTGGTCGGTGCATTGATGTATTAAGCCGTTTATTTTGTGATGGCGCACAGTGGGCGCTATCTGCCTATATGCATATTAGAAATGCATTGTATCGTTTCGTTCTCCGTCACCACCCATTCCACTTTATGGTCGGTGGTTTCCTGCGGTATATCTTCGACCAGTTGAATAGCAAATGCCCCGGCAATCAGCGCAGGTCGGCAGTTTTGGTTTGAAGCCTTAATTCGCGCCAGTAGTTTGTCATAAAATCCGCCGCCGTAACCTAGTCGTGCACCGTTGCGTCCGAATGCCACGCCCGGCAGCAAGATAAAATCCA
The DNA here is from genome assembly GCF_924101635.2 of Candidatus Nitrotoga sp. HW29. GTDB lineage: Bacteria > Pseudomonadota > Gammaproteobacteria > Burkholderiales > Gallionellaceae > Nitrotoga. Next base: position 8,857 of record NZ_CAKMAA020000093.1, read on the forward strand.
CTTTCTGCAACGCATCCATTTTGGCACAGCGCTCAGCCAATGGTTCGCGTATACCCCACTGGCCGGGTGCCAAATCATGTTGCAAGTTGGTCACGTGATAAATATCCAATTCTTTCGTGGTGCGGTTCACCTTTGGCAACAGCACGCACTTGTCATTGCGCAATGCCTGCTGTACCCATTTATCGGTGGAGAACTCTGCGCCGAAGCTCATATAAGCCAATACCGTATTGGCTGTGCGATAAGTATCCAGGTGGGCGATGCGCTCCGAGATGGCATGGCTCAAGCACGCTCTTTCAGCCGCGGTTAATTGTTCGCGGTCAGTAATTATACGTTGTCTGATAGCCTGTTTCATAACCTGTATTGTCATGGGCAGATTATCCTTATTCATGTATTTAAGCGGGCGGTTTCTTTTAGAATATCGATGGAAACTTCGCAGTCGTTCTTCAAGTTTTTTCGGTGAACGTGGCAACACGCTGACTTAAATAGTCTGTCAAGAAATTCGGTTGAGTCTTTGGAACGCTATTCGGAATGGCAAAAATTATTTGCATTCATGTTAATTACAAATCAAAAGCATGGCGCTACCGCGAATGGCATTCATGATACAAAATCGTTCCAGAATGAACTTTTGGAAGATCGCTACAGGTTTTATGGGTAAGGAAAAATCCAAATTTGCTCGCGCTTATTGCAATTTAACCGTCAGCTCAGGAACAATTTGTATGCCGGATTATCGCTCTCATCCCAATAGCGATAACCCAGATTATCCAGGAAAATTCGCAGCGGTTTTTTGTCATGATTTGGCACTTGCATGCCGATCAGCACGCGGCCGTAATCCGCACCATGATTACGATAATGGAACAAGCTGATATTCCAGTTATGGTTCATGCTATTAAGGAAAGCCATTAATGCGCCAGGGCGTTCAGGGAATTCAAAGCGAAACAGGATTTCATCCTGCAAACCAGGCGCATGCCCCCCTACCAGATGGCGTACATGTAGCTTGGCTACCTCATTATCAGTAAAATTCAGCGTGGCTAGTTTATGTTTTCTCAGCGTGGTAACAAGCTTGGTCGTTTCGGACTGATCTTTTACCTGCACACCGACAAATACATGCGCTTCGTTGGAATTTGCATAACGGTAGTTGAATTCAGTGATGTTACGGTGACCCAGCAAGGAACAAAATTTGCGAAAGCTGCCGGGCGTTTCCGGGATGCTCACCGCCAGAATAGCCTCGCGTTTTTCGCCGAGCTCTGCCCGCTCTGCGATGAAACGCAAGCGATCGAAATTCATGTTGGCACCGCTCGTAATTGCCACGAGCGTTTTGCCTTTTAGTTTTTCGCGTTCTGCATATAATTTTGCACCGGCAATAGCCAGCGCTCCGGCGGGCTCAAGATTGGTGCGGGTATCCTCGAACACATCCTTGATCGCCGCACAAATGGCGTCGGTGTCCACCAGAATAATTTCGTCCACCAATTCGCGGCATAAACGGAAAGTTTCCTGTCCGACTTGTTTTACAGCCACGCCATCCGCGAACAAACCGACATGCTCAAGCTTGACGCGCCGACCGGCCTTAATCGAACGGCTCATGGCATCCGATTCAACGGGTTGCACGCCAATAACCTTGATCTCCGGGCGCACCGCTTTGACGTAAGCAGCAACGCCTGAGATTAAGCCGCCGCCACCGATGGGCGCAAAGATTGCATGGATGGACTGGCTACACTGCCGCAGTATTTCCATACCAATCGTTCCCTGCCCGGCGATTACGTCAGTATCGTCATAAGGATGGACGAAGGTCAGTTTGAGTTTCTGTTCCAGCTCCAACGCATGCAGATAGGCATCAGAATAAGAATCGCCATGCAATATTGTTTTTGCACCGCGGCTGGCAACGGCCTCCACTTTAATCTGCGGTGTGGTTACAGGCATGACGATGATGGCCTTGCAGCCCAGTTTTTGGGCTGATAGCGCCACGCCTTGCGCGTGATTACCGGCAGAGGCAGCGATGACACCACGCTTAAGCTGCGCCGGCGTCAACTTCGCCATCTTGTTATAGGCGCCGCGCAGCTTGAAAGAAAATACCGGCTGCATGTCTTCACGCTTTAGCAAAACATTGTTGCTGATACGGGCGGACAAATTGGGCGCAACATCCAATGGGCTTTCAACAGCCACGTCATAAACGCGAGCGGTGAGAATGCGGTTCAAGTAACTTTGCATGGCTGATTCACGAATGATGTTATGAGCAGATTATGATGCAAGACTAGCAGAAATTGTATGTAATCCGAATCGTTACTCGCAAGTGTGCACGTGTTTATTCATTTATACTCTTTCTGCATGGATGTCTAAGAGGCTACCATGCTCACGTGGTTGATCTCTTGAACAATTTTATAAAATGATAATAGTAGAGTCGTATGATTCCAAAATTGCACCGTAATTGCCGTTTGCTTGCCTTTATTACCGTAGTCTTATTTCTGGCTGCCTGCACCACCACAGTCCCTGATAAAAACAGTAGGCATATTCCACAACAGAGTGATCGTAATTTGCTTAGTCAGCTTGGTAAATCCGATATTGATCGTTTGGCTGATGTAGAGATGCGTGAAAATACTCAAATCCTGAGTATGTTAATGACAAAATTATACAAGCGTAATCCGCGTGAACTCAGGAAAAACACCACAGCGACTGCAGAAGATGCGGTGAAATCAATATTCGAAAACCAGCATGGCTGGCGGTTCAAGGAAATTGGCGAAGCGCAGGGCGCTTATGCTATTCAACAGGCGTTCCGGCTTGACTATGAAGGTGACCGGGTAATGTCGTTGATCGTAGGCTTACAAACGATGTTGATCAAAGCACATGGCGGAAAAACGGAATTCTATTTTACCGATACCATTGAGCCACAAAATATTTTTAATGCTGCGCGTAACGTCGAGATCGCCGTGTGGCAGCTCTCTAATACCCGGGATGATAAAGGACAGCTGAGGCTATTAACCAATGAACTGAATGATCACGAGCGTAACCTCAGTTTTGAACGGGAGTTCGGGAAAATTATCGGTAGCCTCGATTTGTTCGCAATTACGTTATCGGAAAAATTGCAGCGCGGCATTACACGCGTGGTGCAGACTTTGTCGACCGCATTGTTCTTGCCATTTTGATCTTGCCCCACCTAACACCTAATAGTAAACTAGGGTCAGATTCGATTTAATCTACCGTCTCTCGTTTCGGTCTGCCTCGTGGCAGCGGCATTGCCCGTCGCTCCGTGAGTGCAGCCACCTTCGCGCCAAAGCGACTATCGCCCAATACCCATCCTTTGTTTGTTGCATTATGTATAGCCTCCACATCCGCCTTAACAACCTGTGCCCGGAACAACTGCCGATAAGCATACTGACGTTCCTCATCCGTGCGACCAAGACTTTGGTACAACTCATGTGGAACAATCGATCTATCGGCATTCCCTTGCCCATTGGCACGATAACTCGACCAAGGATAATCACCAGGATGTGCCACCATCTCAGCACGCACAGGGTTCAACTCAATGTAGCGCATACAAGTCAACAGATAACGATCACTATCAATCAACGTGCTTTTATAACGCCCCTCCCACAACGTCCCTGTACGCTGATAGGTGAAATTGAAATACTGCACATAACGTCGCCCAATCGACTGCAAGGTTTTATATAGGCTGGATTCCGTGGCGGGCGTAACCAACAAATGCACGTGATTCGTCATCAGCACATAAGCGTGAACGGAAAGGGCATGCGTGTCAGCCGCCTCGTACAGGCAAAGTAGATAAAACTGATAATCGGCATCCGCCGCAAAAATAAGATCGCGGTTATTACCGCATTGGATAACGTGTAAAGGTTGACCGGGTAGATATAAGCGGGGAAGACGAGCCATCATGTAATGACTGGTTACAGAGAGGGAGTCAGTGTATTATTCTAAATCGAGTCTGACCCAACTTGCCCATAGAAAGCAAGATTTATAAGTGCATATAATTTTATCCACCGGCCCTGATAAAAGATTAAGTTGTTTATTGGGGGCTACTTTACGTTGAGCGTCAACGACACGGAGTAGGTAGGGCTCCAACCTCCTCTACCATCACAAGGAGATTCGTATGCGAATACTAAGTAGAGGATTAGTACTTGTTGGGACCATCTTTCCCGTCTACACCGTGTCGGCACAGACTTCTGCAAGCGTCTGTACGGCGTTTCTCTCAAAGCCAATTTTTACAAATAGCACGATTAAATCTAGTACCACATCGCGAGATAGTTTCAAACGACTTCAATGTGCGTCCAACTGGAAGAGTGCCCAAGAAGCACAGGCAGCGGGCATTGAAGCCACAATTCCCATCTTTGACCTTCCCGTTCCTTTTACAGCCAACTGGAATCAGCAAAAAGTTGAACAATGGAAATCTGCCAACTGCACTAATGAAGAGAAGAACTCAGCGTCCAACCTGAGTTACTACTCGGCTGTATACGCAATCGATCCGATCACGGCAAAAGCAGCTTTGGAGTGTTTTGATCGGGGGTTCAAGGTGGATGCTGACGTTGCTCAGGCCAGTGCTCTGCGATGCACATTGACTGAAACACAGTCGGCCTATGTTTTTGAAGCTCGATGGCGTCGTACAGCAGGGGAGACAGGCAACCCACCTCAGGTTGTAAGCTTTACGCCGGTTAACACGAATTGTCTGGATGCGGGCTCACTCGCAAAGGGTAAGTTCATATCGGAAGGTGGTGTTCCCGTGCTCTGTACAGCGACAGAAAAGGCCGCCGCTTTCGCGTTAACGACTACACGCGGCGGGTGTAGCGCGAGTGCCGCAGTTCGCTTACCGAAACTGCAAATCCCCAAAGAAATCATTTTGTCTGAGCCTCTATTCATATCCGGCCAGGAAGTCGAGATCGCGGCAAATGCAAGGATCATTACCAATGGCTTTCCTCTAACTATTCGAGCCGACAAACTCAATTTGCTTGGTCCGCTCAAAATAGTTTCCTTTGATTCCATCGCAGTAACTACATCAATAGCCGGAAAGTTCGCTGGAAACATCCAGATAACGGCCTCTGAGTTTCTAGGTCAGGGCTTAACAATATTGAATGCGGGGCAAGGTGGGGGTGCAGGTTTAACGGGACAAAAGGGGCCTCAAGGTAGCTATGGTGGTCCTGGTGTAGGTCGAACAACGACACAAACAAGTGTGTGCGGGAATATTCCCTTCATAAGCAATGTTTGCAATCTAGTGCCAACTGGCTGCGCGGGTGGTCAAGATGGTGGAAGTGGTGGCCAGGGAGGGGCCGGGTATCCTGGTACATCCGGGTTTCCGGGAGGTGGAGCTGGTGATGTAACAATTGATGTGCCCTTCGATGCACGAAAATATATTTCTGTGCTTACCAACGTTGGCCTTGACGGGCAACCTAGGCAATGTGGCGGGCAAATTTGTGGCGGACTCGGCGGCCCGGGCGGACCAGGTGGGCCGGGAGGTGATGGTGGTACAGGAGGCCCCGGCGCTCCAGGCACAAGCTATTGCGGAGGTACAAACGCTGGGCAATCGGGGGCGGTTGGTCCGGCCGGCCCTCAAGGCCCTCGCGGCACCGACGGGCCAAACGCAGGTGTAAGAGGCTAGCCCTAAAGTTGACGCCCAACACATCATTCCACCAGACCTGCGCAAAAAGCCGCGCAGGCCCCAGTGAATTCAGACGTGTGTGCCGAGCATGGCACGTAACTATGGCGGTGGAAGTACGCCAGCCAGGTTTTCGCAGAGCCGAAGGCTAGGGAAACGGCAAGGGCGTTGCCGCGAGGCAGGGTCTGGAGGAAGCTGAACCCAAAGCTGCGGGGCGATGAACAAAAACCGGATATGAGGCGTGGTGCATCCGGGCGAGCGGGCACGTGACCGCGAAGCCCTCCATCTGCGGTTGGGATGTACTTTGTAAATTCTGGCGGGAAATGGTGGCGAGAAATGGGGTCAGACTCTGAGGTCTCCCCACAAAACGCCGTTGCATTTCAATAAACTAAGGCGTACTGTCCGCACCAAAACAGCACATGCAAGGCAGGTTATTTGTCTCTTCCGTAGCGTCCAAACTGCGAAGGAGAACCCACCATGCATGTGCTCACTATTTTACACCGCATTCTTTCCACCAGTTTTCCAAAAATCCACGCGAAACGTTTAGCCAGTTTATTGGCGGCCGTTGAGGCTGTGGTAACAGGCAGTCGGCTCACGTTAAGCGATATGGGACGTGGCCTGCACGGCCAAGTTGCAGTCAAGCACAACATCAAACGCATCGACCGTCTGCTCGGCAACAGTTCGCTACACATTGAAATACCCAAATTGTATGAGGCACTCGTTCGGCAGTGTCTGGATGGAATCTCCATGCCGCTGATCGTCATCGACTGGTCGGATTTAACACGTGATCGGAAATGGCAATTGATACGCGCCTCGGTCGCCATTGAAGGTCGCAGCATGACCCTGTATGAAGAGGTGCATCCGCAATCAAGCGCGACATCTCTGACCGTGCATCAGGCGTTTCTCACTCAGCTCGCCACCATGCTGCCGCCCGCCTGTGTGCCCATTCTGATTACTGATGCCGGTTTCCGTGGGGTATGGTTCAGATTGGTCAATCGCATGGGTTGGTACTGGATCGGCCGTATTCGCAACCGCGACATGGTCAGTCTGGCGAACAACGACACTTGGGTTGGCTGCAAAACGCTCTATGCGCTCGCCACGGGCACGGCGAAGTCGCTCGGTCAGTACAACTACGTGCGCAATCATCCGGTGCCATGCCGTCTGGTACTGATTAAGCGCATCAAACGAGATCGTCATAAGAAGAGCAAATTGGGTAAGCTGGTACATTCGAGCCGTAGCCTGAAGAATGCACGCGCTCAACGTGAGCCGTGGTTATTGGCAGTGAGTCCAAAGCTCGATCATCTGAGCACTCAAGCCGCCGTGGCCGTTTACGCCCAGCGGATGCAGATTGAAGAGTCGTTCCGCGATTTGAAGAGTGAGCGTTTCGGCTTGGGATTCTCTGCTAACCGATCCACACAAAAACATCGCTTGGGGGTGTTGCTGCTGGTCGCATGTCTTGCCTCGTTCGTATTGCGCTTGATCGGTGAGGCGGGTAAAACACGACAGATGGAATTTCAATTCCAGAGCAACACGCGGCGGTCACGCCCAGTGCTCTCTGTTATTTCACTAGCGTTGCAGCTGGTACAGCATGGGATGGCTGCATTCCCGCCGCGTGAGTTTCGCGAAGCTCTTGAGTCCTTGCGGTATGATCATCCTGTGCTGCAACTTTGAGGGGAGACCTCAGAGTCTGACCCTAATTTTAAATTTTACGCTAATTTTATTTCCGTAGGATGTGCGGGCGCATGGACAAACCTAAAGCCGTAACCGCCGCCGCGCACAAGTTGGCGCGCTTAATCTACACCATGCTTACCAAAGGTGAAGAATATACCGATCAAGGACAGAATTATTACGAAGAACGTTATCGCGAAAGAGTGTTGCGACAACTAGCTCAGCGCGCTGAAAAAATGGGGATGAAACTCGTCGTCAATGAACAACCCGCTTAATTCCACTTTTTAAAATCAATTGGTTGGGAGGTGTTTCTTAAGAGGGCGCATTGGCAGGACAGAACCTGCGAGAAGATAATACCAGTTCGGGCTCTTTCCCCATGACTATATGCACTGACTCATAGGTATAGGTCTACGACTCGGGCACAATTCATTTCTACTTCCCGGGCATCTCTTGTAGCATTGTTGCTCGTACTCGGCTTCCATCGCCGAAAGCAAACTCTTCGACTGAGCGGCTACAATGCCTCTTTCACTAACTAACGATGGGAAGCTGGCGAGAATCTCATCAGCGCGCTTTTTGGTGGATGGCAGTGTTTCAACCGCTAAGGTCAATATCGGCTGAATCCGTGCTGCCGAATCGTCTGCCTGGCTTGCAATGGCAACTGCCGTGCGTCTCTGAGCGAGACTTCCGTTCATCAGGCTCCTAGAGCGCTGCGTCGCTTCCGCGTAGGCATTGGCGATATTCTGCGCGTCGTCGATATTCGATTGTGCTGAAGTGCTCCTGATGTATGTTGCCATGCGCATTTGATCCGAGATTGAAAACAGCTCACTCAGTATGTCTTCGTAAGGATTGAAGTCATACTTCTTGAATGGCCATTTCGTTTGCCTGGGAGCTTTTACCGCGTCAAGCCTGGAAATAGCCTTAGACTGCTCTAAATCACGTGGATCATTGGTTCGAATTTGTTCTGTGACGCGAGCTTTCAATAAAGAAATGCAGGCCGTTGGTTCAAAGCACTCAAGCGACTCAAGTCTTGCCCAGGTTATGTACCCAGATGAGAGTTCCGAAATAATGGGCGCGATTTCCTTGAGTGCAAACGGGACATCGCGATTTGCGCACTGAGCAGAGCGGGCCTTTGTCAGCAGATCTGCATAGGCCTGTCGAATATCCTTGATGGTTGAACTCGACTTCAGCGACGTCGGCAGCGCATCAACTCGAATCTGCAATTTGGCAATCATTCCTTGATATTGATCTGAGAACAGGCCAACATTTCTTAAATCGGTGATCGCGCGCTCCATCGCTCCGTCTATTGTGCAATCAAGGAACATTTGCTGTTCAAGTAACTTCGAATTCAGTGCGTCAATATACTTCAGGACACTCTTGTCAATCAGGGGTAGCGACTGCTGGAGCAAAATAAAGACTTGCTCCCTTATATTGGTTGGAAGGGATTCAATAAGGGCTCTCGTTTCCGGGGCAATTCCAAATTCAAGTATGCCTTTTACAGTTAGCTTGCTTGATATCTCGATTGCCCGAGCTGGCGATGGGTATCCGGCAAAAGCTATGAGAAGAGAAAGTACAATTGCTTTGAGAGTTGCTAACACGTTCCGCTCCTGTGTGGCTGTGTGATTCAACTGCTGATTGGATAAATATGAATCGGCACAGCATTAATAGAGAACTCCAAGGTACAACAAGAAGACAACATCACTCTGTAGGCTTCGCTATTTGCACTCGCGTTTAGGGCTGGGCTAATGGGGACTGAGGGGTTCGCTTCTGCGAGCAAGCAGAGGTCTCGTTTATGCGCCCTAACGAATAGCGTTTATCTGCCGCCCCGCCCAAACTGGTTTAACCCGCGCCCTGTATTGGCGGCAGATAAACCTTGTTGGACTGAACCTTACGGAGAGCGGAACCTATGGGGATTGTAAGGTTTTGCGGCGCGTCGTCAACTGCATGATCGGGGAGTACGCCAGTGGGTAAGGAATAAGCGGATACTCCAGCGCAAACTTTCTGCGCTCATTGCTGCCTGAATATTGCACAAAATGATAAGTGCGAACGCCGCTCCTGCCGTATGGGCGAGCAAATCCACGGCAGGTACAAACACATGATTGTCGGGGCGCCGCAATAAAAAAATAGAGAGATTTCATGGCGGCTCCCGAGGCGGCGCACGCGGCATGTGTGGGGGAATCGCCTTTACTACCCGTAACTCGCCTTCACCACAGTGCGGACAGTTCAGCCACTCGATACCCGTCACCCGCCGCATGAATGCTTCCACCGATTCCACCACGATCGGGTCAGGCGCGGGTGCTTCCAGCGCCGCGCGCGCGGCGGCCAGGTTGGCGGCTTTGTGCGCGGAGCCGAGCAAGCCGTAGTGTCGGATACACCTGAAGCCACTAGGCAACATGTGTTGCATGAAACGTCCGATGAACTCGCCTGCTTCCAGGCGCATCACCTTCTTGCGGTTGCCATTGGCCGAATCGCGCATCCTGAAGCGCACATGATTCCCATCTATGCCGAGGATGCGCTCATTGGAAATTGCCACCCGGTGCGTGTAGCGCCCGAGATATTCCAGCACCTGTGCCGGCCCGCCCAGCGGCTGCTTGGCATACACCACCCAGTCGTGGCGGCGTAAAGCGGCGATAAGTGTGTGCCATGATGCATCATCTCGCGCCGCATCGTAGCGTAAGTTGCCCGGCTTGCGCACCGCATCGAGCGCGTCCATGAACTTGCCCCGGTACACAGCAGACAACGCTTTCACCGGGAACAGGAAACCGCGCTTCGCGCTCACCCACTTGCCCCCCGTAGTCAGCGCTCCGCCTGCACATAAAGCGTGGATATGGATATGCTTACCCAAGTCCTGCTTCCAGGTATGTAACACCAGCGTGAAACTGGGCGTGCCGCCCAGCCAACTCGAATTGGCAGCGAATGCATTCAGCGTGTCAGCCACTGCGCTGAACAATAGCTTGTATAGCATATGCGCATCGTATCCCACCAGCCTGTTCAGGGCGTGAGGCAAGGTGAACACCAGATGGAAATACGGCACCGGCAACAGCTCCCGTCGCCGCGCCACAAGCCACGCTTCCTTGGCGCGTGTCTGGCATTGCGGGCAGTGGCGGTTGCGACATGAATGGTAGCAGTAACGCAGTGTGCCACAGCGATCGCAGCATTCGATATGCCCACCCAGAGATTGGGTACGACAGGCGACGATAGCTCGCCACGCCTTGTCCTGGACAACGGACAGAGCGTGCGTATCGAGATAGGGCTGGCCGTGTTCGCGCAGGATGTCAGCCAAGCCCACACCGTGGGACACGACGGCTAGCGCAGGACGGTGTCGAGTAACTCCAGCGGCGACGTGGTGCCGGTCAGCTTGTTTTGCGCCAGATGGAAATAACGCATGGTGGTCGAGACATGGCCATGCCCCAGTAGCCGCTGGATGGTGTGTATATCTACGCCGGACTCAAGCAGGTGTGTGGCGAAGCAATGTCGTAGGGTGTGGATGCCGCCCTGGCACCCGAGTTTGGCGCGGTCGCGCGCAGCGTAATACATGCGTTGCGCCATGGTAGTGCAGATCGGCCCAGTCCCGGTCATGTTCGGAAACAGCCATGTGTGCGGGTGATACGAGCGCCAGTATTCGCGCAGGGTTTGCAGTAAGACCGGGGATAGCAGGGTATAGCGATCTTTGCCGCCCTTGCCACCGCGTACCTTGATGCACATCCGATCCGGGTCACTCTCAATATCCGCCATTTGCAGCGAGCATAACTCGGTAACGCGTAGCCCGGCGGCATAGGTCACCATCAGTAAGGCGCGGGCGCGCGGGTTGGGCGCCGCAGCGAGCAGGTGGCTTACTTCGTTCCGCGATAACACGCATGGGAGGGACTTGGGTACCTTCGCCATCGGGATGTCGAATCGGGCTTGTGGCCGACGCAACACCTTGTCGAACAGAAAACGACAGGCACTGGCTGACTGGTTCACGCTGGAATAAGCGAGCTTGCGCTCGACGATCAGGTGTAGGTGGTAGGCATCGACCTCTTGCGCCGACAGTGTGTCCGGCGAGCGGCGGTAATGCTTCGCGAGTGCGCGTACCGCTGCCAAGTAAGATTCTTGTGTGCGCGCCGCAAACCCACGCAAGATCATTGCATCATTCATCTGCTCACGTAACGTCTTCATCTTCGTCTCCTTGATCTGATCGGGGATATCCCCCGCGATCAAGGATCGAAGATTTCTACATCATTTGCAGTAAGATAAATCAGAGGACTGAAGCAGGATGCGATGGGATCGGAGTGCCACCGCGTAGCGGTTTAGTTCAACGTAGTATAGACATACTAAAATACCGATAAAAGCACCTTCGAGGTGTATAATCTAAAATTATTTGCGTAATGTATTGTTTTAATTGAATGTGAAAATTTAGCACACCCTAATTTTGCTGATAAAAACGACATGCCTAATCCCCCCAAGTTGCTTGATCAAGTACGCGATAAGTTGCGGGTAAAGTACTATGCTATCCAAACTGAACAAAGCTATGTGAACTGAATTAAACGTTATATTGACTTCCACAGCAAGACCCACCCGAAAAACTTAGCTGCGCAGGATGTCGAGACGTTTCTGACGCATCTTGCCGTTGCGGGTAAGGTCTCTGCTTCAACCCAAAACCAAGCGAAATCGGCATTGTTGTTTTTATACCGTGAGGTGTTGGAAATTAAATTGCCGTGGTTGGATAACGTCACACAAGCCAAAGCTCCGAAAAAATTGCCCGTTGTCTTAACGGTGAGCGAAGTGCAAGCGGTTTTGTCGCGCTTGAGTGGCTCGCATTTGTTGATCGCTTCGTTGTTGTATGGTGGCGGTATGCGCTTGATGGAGGCGGTGCGGTTGCGGGTGAAAGATGTGGAATTTGCGCGGCATGAGATTATTGTGCGTGAGGGCAAGGGTTTTAAGGATAGGGTGACGATGTTGCCTGAAACAATTGCGGCAATTTTGCGAGCACATTTGGTTAAGGTTAAAGCTTTGCATGAAGAAGATTTGGCGGCAGGATTGGGTGAGGTGTATTTACCTTTTGCGCTGGACAAAAAATATCCCAATGCGGGACGTGAGTGGGGCTGGCAATATATTTTTCCATCCAAAAATTTATCGATTGACCCGCGCGCTGGTAAAACACGCCGTCATCATCTGGATGAGAAGGGTATTCAGCGTGCAATGAAGCAGGCGGTTTGCGATGCCGGGCTGGTTAAACCCGCTACGCCGCATACCTTGCGTCATTCGTTTGCCACGCATTTGTTGCAAGCGGGGTATGACATTCGCACCGTGCAGGAGTTGCTTGGCCACTCGGATGTATCCACCACGATGATTTACACCCATGTGTTGAACAAAGGTGGTAAGGGTGTGGTGAGTCCGTTGGATAGGTGAAAAGAATTCGTTGATATCGGAGTGCTGATTTATAAAACCGAGTACTGAAAATAGTGAGCAGATATGAATCGATTTAGCAGAATTTTTTTAGGCGCTATCCTACTGCTTTTGCAAGCATGCGGGGCGACTCCGCCACTGGAGGCGAGGCATCAGTCTTCTGGCTTAAATTCTCAGTTCAATAGTGGTCAGTTGACGTTTTCGGATTATGTGACAGATCGTCGCGCAATGATTACAAAAGTACGTTCGAAAAATAATAAGGCCGAGTTGGAAAAGGTGGTTAATGGCAATGCACCTTTTGAATTAAAGCCAGCAGAGAGTTGTCCAAAAGGAAGTGAAAAACCCTATCGACGCGGTATTCTGCTTACCCATGGATTGACTGATGCACCTTATTCCATGCATTCACTGGCCTCTTTTTTCCAGGAAAATTGCTTTCGCGTCATGGCAATACTTTTGCCCGGTCATGGCACACAACCTGGGGATTTGCTTGATGTAACTTGGCAAGAGTGGGCAAAGGCAGAGGCCTATGGCACCGATAAGCTCGCTGCTGAGGTTGATGAAATTTATCTGGCTGGGTTGTCTACGGGGGGTACGCTAAGCGTTCACCAAGCATTGGGCGATAATAGAATACGCGGATTGTTCCTTTTTTCTCCCGCGTTGAAAATTACGCCAATGGCTTCCTTGGCCACTGTTCATAAGATTTATAGTTGGTTGATACCATCAGCAAAGTGGGTCGATATCATGCCCGACAAGGCTCTCTACAAATATGAATCTTTTCCCAATAATGCCGCTGCCCAGATATACGCGTTGATACAGGAAGTACAAGCTAAATTGCATAAGCGTGCGATTAATATCCCCGTATTTACCGCTGCAAGTCAGGACGATACGACTGTTTATACTTCGGCCACGTTGGATTTTATGGTTCATGCGCCTCATGCATCAAATAAGCTGGTTCTTTATACGACCGATACCAAGAAAGTTCCGCCGAATATTCCAGTAGAAAAATTGGAGTTGGTGAATAGTGTTTTCCCTGAACAAAAAATATTAAGTGCAGCACACACGTCGATGATTTTGCCTTCAGATGACGCGTACTATGGCATGAAGGGAGAGTATTCAAGTTGCATACACTATTACCCAGATGATATTAAAAAATATGATGAGTGTAACAAAACCCCTGAACAGGATTTGCAAGGCGAGTTAACTGAGGAAAACCTTAAGGTCGGTACCCTGCGCCGTTTAATGGTTAACCCGAATTTTGCAACGCTTAAAATTTCCATGAAAAAATTTATTGATAATTTGCCATAATCATTGCACATGGCGGACAGTATCTTATTTAGTATTTTTTCGTACAGCAGCCAGGATTGACAACAGAGTTGCGGTAAATTAGCTCATGGTTTCAGAATTCAAGTTGATCCGTCGTTTCTTTACCCGTGCCACGCCCGGCGCGGTGTTGGGCGTGGGCGATGATGCCGCGCTTCTGCACGTAAAGAATGGGATGGAGCTGGTAGTGTCAACCGACATGCTCGTGAGCGGGACACATTTCTTTCCGGATAACGATCCTTTTTTTCTTGGGCACAAGGCCTTGGCAGTAAACCTGTCTGACATGGCGGCGATGGCGGCGCAGCCGCGTTGGGCGACTTTGGCTTTGTCACTGCCCGAGGTCGATGAGACGTGGCTGGAAAAATTCAGCGCGGGATTGTTTGCGTTAGCAGATGAACATCATGTAGAGCTGATTGGCGGTGACACCACTCACGGGCCGCTTAATCTGTGCATCACGATCATGGGTGAAGTGCCGCACGGGACGGCGTTGCGTCGTTCGGGTGCGCAGGTGGGTGACGATGTTTGGGTGTCCGGCGTATTGGGTAATGCTGCGCTGGCCTTGGTGCATATGCAAGGGCGTATGCAATTGGCTGCGGAGGATTTTGCGGCTTGTGCTTTGGCGTTGCATCGGCCCATGCCGCGTGTGGCACTTGGGCGGGCACTCCGCGGTGTGGCGCACAGTGCAATCGATATTTCGGATGGGTTGCTGGCAGATCTCGGTCACATACTGGATTGCTCTAATGTGGGTGCCGAAATTGCATTCAACGCTCTGCCAGTTTCCTCCTCACTACAACGCTATCTTGAGCAACCGTTGGGCAAGCACTGTTTGCTGGCAGGGGGGGACGACTATGAGCTGTGTTTTACTGCATCTGTTGCGCATCGTTTCGAAGTTGAAAGAATTGCCGCCAGTCTTGGTTTGTTGCTGACACGGATTGGCACCATCACGGCGGAAAAGAAGTGCACAGTGCGTGCTGAAGATGGCAGTATTGTCAATATCGAGGAATCAGGCTATGACCACTTCCGCTGATTTTCGTGTGCAACCTTCGTGGCATTTTATCTTTAGCCACCCTGCACATTTCCTTTCCTTTGGTTTTGGCAGTGGCCTGTTTCCCGGATCACCGGGTACGGCGGGTACATTGGTTGCTTTCCCGATTTATTGGTACCTTGCAGAACGCCTGACGGATGCGCAGTTTATCCTGGTGTTAGTTTTGGCCTTCGCGGTGGGTGTGTGGGCGTGTGAGAAGACCGGGAAGGCTCTGGGCGTACCAGACCACGGAGGAATGGTGTGGGATGAGATTGTAGCTTTTTTGCTCGTGCTGATTTTTACACCCGAAGGTTTTTTTTGGCAATTGCTGGCGTTTTTACTGTTTCGGTTTTTCGATATCGTCAAGCCACCGCCCATCCGTCATTTTGACCGGACATGGCACGGTGGTCTTGGCGTTATGTTTGACGATATTCTTGCGGCAGGCTATACGCTGCTAAGCTTGGCACTGCTGAAAAGCGCGCTGTTGTGAAGCGTGTCCTTGAAATTGGATTGATAGCTGCGCTATGTTTATTCGGGATATTTAATGCCGTTTACGCTGAAGAATTTTCAGCCAAGGTGATCATCGTACTGGATGGCGATACAGTGATTGTATTGCGCGACAATATGCCGATTAAAGTGAGGCTGGCTGAGATCGATGCGCCGGAAAAAACGCAAGCGTTCGGAGAAGAGTCCACGCAATCGCTGACCGAGTTGGTACTAAATAAACAGGTGCGTGTGGATAGCCGAGCAATAGATGATTATGGCCGGTTGGTCGCACTAATCAAAGTAGATGAATTGAATGTTAGCCACGAACAAGCCCAACGTGGAATGGCGTGGGTGTATTCTCGTTTTAACAAGAATGAAGTATTGCTGGAGTTGCAAAACGGGGCTAAAAAAGCCAAGCGCGGGTTATGGGCACAGACTGATCCGATACCGCCGAATACATGGCGCAAGGACAATACAACGTCTCAGCCGCAACATGTTGTACAGAATACTATCTGTGGTAATAAGAAAAAGTGTTCACAAATGAACTCTTGCGACGAAGCAAATTTTTATCTATCCAATTGTAAAACTAAATCCTTGGACAGAGATAATGATGGCGTGCCGTGCGAAAGTTTGTGCGGTGCTACAAAGTAATCTTTTCCCAGCTGCACCCTGCTACATCGCAGCGCAAGGCATTCCCCGTTTCGTGCCAATCCCCTAATACCCAGCGCTCGCAATTATGATCATCTACCGTATGCAGGTGGCGTTTTAGCCGATGAGTATGTCCATGAATCATGCGTGGATAATGATACTGGCGTAGCAAGCTTGCAACCGCATCCAGATTGACGTCCATGATATCTTCAGTCTTGTTTTTTTTGGCATTCTCGCTACGGGCACGCAGTTGTGCAATGGCGGCCTTGCGCTGTGCCAGCGGCTGATCGAGAAAATTTTGCTGCCATATGGGTTCATGGACTTGTTTACGGAAATCTTGATAAGCAATATCGTCAGTGCACAGGAGGTCGCCATGGGTGAATAAGGTCGGCGTGCCGTATAGGTCGAGCAGCGTAGGGTCAGTTAGTAGCGTGGCGCCGCTCGCTTGTGCGAGTTTCTGGCCCATTAGCAGATCGCGGTTACCATGCATCATGCTGATGGTAGTACCGCTAACGGAAAGTGCGTGCAAAGCATGGGTAATCTGGCGATTAAATGGGTCGTCGATGTCATCGTCGCCAGCCCAGTATTCGAATAGATCACCCAGTATGTAGAGTGTCTCGGCGCCAGGCGCAATCTTTTGAATGAAGTGCAAAAATACCTGCATGCTGTGCGGTTGTTCCGCGCACAGGTGTAGGTCAGAAATAATTAAACTGTAGGCCACGGAATGGATGGAGCCCTGAAGGATTTAAAATAAATTTACTATGAAAGCGTTTGTTGGTCCAAGTTTCGCCGCGTCTTGGGTTATTCAAATAAAACGCGACGAAATTTATTCCCGCTTGGCTATTTTTTGTTTCGAGATTTCAAGTTGGGCAAACTTGTTTAGTCTGCCGTTCTGTAAGTTATTGCACTACTTCGGCTTTGGTGATGACTACATCCTCCAGTGGTACGTCTTGGTGTCCCGATTTATTACCCGTCTTGACTTTGCGGATAGCATCCAATACTTCCGAGCCTGACACTACTTTCCCGAATACGCAATAACCATAACCTTGGCTACTGGATGCAGTGTAGTCGAGAAAAATATTGTCCTTTAAGTTAATAAAAAACTGTGCCGTAGCAGAGTGTGGATCGGAGGTGCGCGCCATGGCGATGGTATATTTGTCGTTCGTCAAACCATTAGCTGCCTCGTTCCGAATGGATGCCTTGGTAGATTTTTCTTTCATGCCGGACTCGAAGCCGCCGCCTTGGACCATGAAGCCATCGATTACGCGATGAAATAGGGTATTGTCATAAAATCCGCTGTTCACGTAGTCGAGAAAATTTTTGACAGTGATAGGCGCTTTTTCAGCATCCAGTTCGAGAGTGATATTACCGTGGTTAGTATGCAGTTTGACCATGCTGATTTTTCCTTTTTGTGCGGAGTGTTGTTGAGAAATGGAAGCGGCTTGCGCTGTGCACAATAGCAGGCAACTGAGCAGCAGCGTAGTGAATATTTGTTGAAGTTTCATGATGTGGTTTCCTCGTAGATGACCGGTTCACAGGTGGTACTTTTATTATTGCACTTCTTCTGCTTTTTTGAGAACGACATCCTCTAATGGGACGTTTTCAAGTCCATAGCGATTGCCGGTCTGCACTTTGCTGATGGCATCCAACACTTCTGTGCCCGCCACTACTCTGCCAAATACGCAATAACCATAGCCTTGCTTATCGGCCGCAGTGTAATTCAGGGAATCATTATCTTTTAAGTTAATGAAGAATTGAGATGTGGCGGAGTGAGGGGCGGATCGACGCGCCATGGCGATGGTATATTTGTCATTTTTCAGGCCGTTTGCGGCCTCATTTTTTATAGGTGAATTGGTAGATTTGGGTGACATTTTTGCAATGCTACTCATTGAGACTGTTCCCAACGCGTAGTTATAGCCGCCACCCTGAATGACGAATCCATCGATCACGCGATGAAATATGGTTTTGTAGTAAAAACCACTGTTAACATATTCGAGGAAATTTTTAACAGTGGCAGGTGCTTTTTCGGCATCCAGTTCAAGAGTGATTATTCCATAATTGGTATGTAGTTTAACCATGCTAGATTTTCCATTGATTGCTGAAGGTTGGGAAGAGTGCCAGTTGGTGTGGTGCACCATCGTACGCAATTAAGCAGTAGGGAGAGTGGTAGGTTTGAAGTTTTGCTGTGGTATTTCTTATATATAGCGGCATCGGGTTTAAATTTTCGGTAAATTGGGAGATATGGATTGAATCAGGAAGATCGGTGCAAGAGTCAAAATCCGACACTGGGAGCTGCCGGCAGCTAGGCTGAAGAACATGTCAAATTATTTTACGGCACGCTCTTCTTGAATGATCCATTTATTGTTTGATTTTACCAGAAACATGATTTTGTCAAAGGATGTGTTGAGGTAGTCGGAGCGATAGGATTGATGAAAAGTGATGGTGACGTGGTTTTCATCCGAGAAGTTGACTTTTTCATTACTGATATTGATCTCGATGTATTTAGGTGTGCTGATACGTGCATTGCTTTCGGCTTCCCACCGCTCACGGTTTTCGCCATTCGGAGTTTTGAAATCGGCAGCATAGAAATCTAAATATTTTTTGACATTTTGGGACGACCATACTTCGGCCCATTCGTGCAATGTTTTCAGTACTTCAGCGCTATTGTTGACAATCGGTTTTTTAACAAGTGTGGACTTGGCAGACGAAGCAGATTCGGGTATGGGCGTGGCTACTTTGGACGGTACCGGTGTTATCTCGGGAGATGTGGTTTGCTGCTTGGCTGCATTAGTAATGGTGGTACTGGGTTTACTCTTGGGGAGCAGATCATTAATCAGCGTAAGCTTGTTCTGGGTGGTGGCATTGTTTCGGTCCAGTTGCAGCGCGCGCTCATAAGACAGGCTTGCCATTTTAGCGTAGATATCCCCCAAATTTTCTTGGGCGGTGGCATAGTTCGGGTGGTTGCGGATCGCCGTTTCCAGTGCGACCTTGGCTTTGTCGTATTGGCCTAATCCAGCGTATAGCACAGCGAGGTTATTATATGGCTCCGGCAGTTCAGGGTAATCTTCAGTCAGCGATAAAAATATGCTGATCGCGTCATTTGTTTTGCGCTGTGTGGTAAGGATTAGACCTTTCAGGAAGCGTGCCTGTGCATCCTTGGGTTTGTTGGCGAGATAGGTGTCAACCCGCTTCAGTGCCTGCGCATGTTGATTCTGCTTGAATAATTTATTGATATCCTGGATTTCATCCGCGCCCGAAATGGGGCTAAAGCACAGCAATAGTGCACCGCCTAATAGTATTGCGTGGGGGGCAAAACGGTTGAAATTGTCCATTATGTGGTACTTTTCCGAAATGATTATGACTGGCATGAAAGATTTTGTTCGCTTGGACGTACAAATAACGACGCCACGTTTTTACCAAAAATTTCCTATCAGTCAATCTTGCGTGATTATCACGCGAAATTTATGAAGCATTCAGAATAAATGGGTTACCCAAGGAAACTGGATTCTATCAAAATTGCCCATTTTTTTCACAGCTTATCGTATCAGCTGATAAAGGCATCCGTGCTTCATTATGTTTGAGTCAGGAGATTTTCGGGTAAAATCGTTACTCTTGCACTGAAAGAACCGCCGAATAATGAGCAGCCACACACAAGCACCGATTCCCCATTTTATCCGCAATATTATTGAGGCTGATCTGACGAATGGTAAACATACCCATATTGCCACACGCTTTCCGCCGGAGCCGAATGGATATCTTCATATTGGTCATGCCAAGTCAATTTGTTTGAATTTCGGTTTGACATTTGACTATCCGGGCCATTGCAATTTGCGCTTTGACGATACTAATCCGGAAAAAGAAAGCGAGGAATACGCACGCGCTATTCAGGAGGACGTTCAATGGTTGGGCTTTCAATGGCAAGGAAAGGTGCGATGGGCGTCTGATTACTTCGAACAGCTTTACGATTTTGCGGTCGAGTTGATCAAACAGGGCAAGGCTTATGTGGATGATCTCAGTCCTGAGGAAATGCGCGAGTATCGTGGCACGCTTACGCATCCGGGCAAGCCCAGCCCTTACCGCGAGCGCTCTGTAGCTGAAAATCTTGATTTATTTCAGCGCATGCGCGCAGGAGAATTTGCCGATGGCGCCAAGGTGCTGCGCGCTAAAATTGATATGGCTTCTGGCAATATTAATTTGCGTGACCCGGCGATTTACCGCATTCGTCGCGCGCACCATATCCGTACGGGTGATGTTTGGTGCATCTACCCGATGTACGACTACACTCACTGTATTTCCGATGCGCTGGAATGCATTACTCACTCGCTCTGTACGCTGGAGTTTGAAGACCACAGGCCTTTGTATGATTGGGTGCTGGATCAATTGGCTGTACCGTCCCATCCCCGACAAATTGAATTCTCGCGTCTGGAATTACGCTACACCATAACCAGCAAGCGCAAGCTGTTGCAACTGGTCACCGAGCAACATGTATCCGGCTGGGATGATCCACGTATGCCGACCATTATCGGTATGCGCAGGCGCGGATATACGCCGCAAGGCATCCGCGAATTTGCGCGCAGAATTGGTATTTCCAAGAGTGAAAATGTGGTTGATATGGCTGTGCTGGAGGCCTGTGTCCGCGAAGATTTAGAGGCGCGTGCGGCGCGCGTAATGGCGGTGGTTAAACCATTGAAGGTGATCATCAGCAATTTTGTGGCGGGTGAAAGTCATTCACGCGAAGCGGGCTTTCATCCGGAACACCCGGAATTCGGTAGCCGCATCGTGCCGTTCAGCAAAGAGATTTGGATTGAGGCCGACGATTTTACCGAGAACCCGCCCGCGGGTTGGCAGCGTTTGACACCCGGTGGTGAGGTGCGTTTGCGCTATAGCTATGTGATGCGCTGTGATGAAGTTGTAAAGGATATCGCGGGTAACGTAATCGAGCTTCGCTGCTCTATTGATCAAGATACACTAGGCAAGAACCCGGCGGGGCGCAAGGTGAAGGGCGTAATCCACTGGCTGTCCACTGAACACGCGCTACCCGCGGAGATTCGTTTGTATGACCGCCTATTCACCGTGCCGGAACCAGACGGCGACAAGACGCGTGATTTCTGTGAATTCATTAACCCAGCGTCACTAACTGTAGTACAGGGCTGGGTTGAGCCTGCCGTGCGTGACGCGGCACCTGAAACGCATTACCAGTTTGAGCGCCTTGGATATTTTTGCACCGATCGCCATGAGCACGAACCTGGTGGAAAACTGACGTTCAATCGCACTGTGACCCTTAAGGATTCGTGGGCAAAAGATCAAGGTTAAGCACGCGGTATTAATTCATATGCGCATTGTGGTGTTTGTGGATGAATAATATGGTGGAAGATAAAATCCATACAGCATCCAAGCCAGCGTTGCTGATACGTAGACAATCAAGAAAAGTTTGCCCTAAAGGTTTTTGATGCTGAAAATTTATAATACGCTCACTCGCGACAAGCAGGATTTTATTCCCATCGAACCCGGTAAGGTTCGAATGTACGTATGCGGCATGACGGTATATGACTATTGCCATCTCGGCCATGCGCGGGTGATGGTGGCATTCGACATGGTATATCGCTGGCTCAAGACGAGCGGGCTGGACGTAACCTATGTGCGTAATATCACCGACATTGACGATAAGATTATCAAGCGTGCGGCGGAGAATGCTGAATCTATCCATGCGCTCACACAGCGTTTCATTGATGCGATGCATGAGGACGAACGTGCATTAGGCATTCTGCCACCGGATTTTGAACCACGGGCCACTCAATACATACCTCAAATGCTGGACATGATCGCCAAGCTGGAAGCTAACGGGTTAGCCTATCAAGCGGCTGATGGAGACATGAACTATGCGGTGCGCAAGTTTGCCAACTACGGCAAATTATCTGGCAAAACACTGGCGGATTTGCGTGCCGGCGAGCGTGTAGAGGTGAATGATGGCAAGCTTGATCCGCTCGATTTCGTTCTGTGGAAACATGCCAAAGAGAGCGAACCAGACGAAGTGAAATGGGATTCTCCTTGGGGAGAAGGGCGACCGGGTTGGCATATTGAATGTTCGGCGATGAGCCTGGCAACGCTGGGTAAACATTTCGATATTCACGGTGGAGGGGCTGACTTGCAGTTTCCGCACCACGAAAATGAAATCGCGCAAAGTGAGGGCGCATGCCAGTGCAAGTCTGTGAATGTCTGGATGCACAATGGCTTCGTGCGCGTAGACAACGAAAAAATGTCGAAAAGCCTGGGTAATTTTTTTACTATCCGCGAGGTGCTGAAAAAATATAATAACGATGCGGAAATGATACGCTTCTTTATTCTGCGTGCGCACTATCGTAGTCAGCTGAATTATTCCGATGCGCATTTGGACGACGCCAAACAGTCATTGAGGCGCCTGTACACGGCATTAAAAAATATTGCTGTGCCTATTGAAATGAGTTCAATCGATTGGAATGAGCCCTACTCACAACGTTTTAAAACAGCAATGGACGATGATTTCAACACACCCGAAGCGATGGCGGTGCTGTTCGACCTGGCAAATGAAGTAAATCGTGATCATTCGTTAGAAGCGGCAAAAACACTTAAGGCGTTAGGTGGTGTGCTCGGTTTGTTGCAGCAAAATTCTGATGATTATCTGCAAGGGCGCCAAATACTAGCTGAAGCCTCTGCTACAGCCTCTGCAAAATTGGTTGCCTCTGCTATGACTGACTTTACTCTGCCGGGCTTTACCAAAAGTGTCCAAGCTCTTATTGCCGAGCGAACTGTCGCCAAACAATTCAAAAATTTTGCTGAATCCGACCGTATCCGTAAGGAGCTTTTAGAAGCGGGAATTGTGCTGGAAGACTCTGCGTCCGGCACCACTTGGCGGCGAGCGTAAGTTAGGGATTGGATTGGGCATAGCTATTCATGCCACGCTCGCCGCCTACACGCTTTACACTCACGGAAATTCATACGATTGAGCTTTTGCGGTATCCACCAAAAGATGCTTAACCAAAATATCCTTGAGGTATAAAAAACCTTGCGGATTAAATAACAATCTCATTTTGTTGCAGATGAAAAATCTGTGCTTGAAAACTTCATTAGCCAAAAATTAAAGAATTTTCTTATATACTTTTTATATTATCCGTCCTATTATTTGCCTAGTGGGAATGCGGTGACTTTCGCGCCTACTGAACTATCCTCATTAATTTTTTATTAAGGAGCTGATCATGAATAAAGTTATTGTTAATTTTGCTATTGTTTCTTGTTTTGCATTAGGCGCAACGTTAGTGCATGCTGATAATGGCAAAGCGGGAAAGAGCGTTAATTATTATGAAGCATATGATCCGCATGGTGTTGTGCAAACTGGCCCTGGAGGTGCTCAGGGGGTCATGCACCCTAAACATCCTATTCAAATGGAATCCGATGATGGCGTCGCTTCCCCTAATGCATCAACCCCCCCAGTTAAAGACATGACTCATCCAGGGCATAGAAAAGTAGACGGTGCATAAGTTGAATAAAAGTTGATGCCGAAAGTTTGCATCTCAGGTCAAGCCCTCTCATAGCATATAGGGAGGGCTTAATGAAAGTGATAGTACGAAGTCGAAATGCCCTAATAATAAACGATCAAGATTGTAAGAAATCCCTCCTGCTTCTCTGACCCCGCGCCCAGTGTCCGAATTCAACCCATCTTAGAGCCTGTTCACGATTTTCGCAGTAGCAGTAGCAGGAAGGCAAGGTGGGTGAATTGCAGGCTGGTATTGAG
>NZ_CAKMAA020000094.1 GCF_924101635.2 Candidatus Nitrotoga sp. HW29
GGATGCAGCGCGTTGCCATCACTTGACGAACGTAGCGTTTCCACTGCGCTGGTCGACACGATCAACACTCGGCTTGGCCGTGCAATTGCGCCGCACGTTACCGCACATCCAGAAAAATCAGGTATCTATCTGCTGGATGATTCCCGCGACTCTTTCGCTGCGCGGGTATGGCTCGCGCGGGCTGCGGAGCGCTCGCTCGACGTGCAGTACTATATCTGGCATGAGGATATGGCGGGCACCCTGCTGTTCGAAGAATTGTACAGAGCGGCCGAGCGCGGAGTACGTGTACGCTTACTACTCGATGACAACAACACTGTCGGACTCGACACGACTCTGTCGGCCCTTGACGCTCATCCGAATATTGAGGTGCGGCTGTTTAATCCATTCACGCTCCGCAACGCGCGCTGGATTGGTTATTTGACTGATTTTTCAAGGCTCAATCGGCGGATGCATAACAAGTCTTTCACTGCCGACAATCAGGTAACGATTATCGGCGGCCGCAACATCGGGGACGAATACTTTGGCGCGAGCGAAAGCATGGCGTTCGTCGATCTCGATGTTAGTGCGATTGGGCCGGTCGTGAAGGATGTCTCATGTGATTTCGACCGCTACTGGGCGAGTGTGTCTTCCTACCCCGTCAACGGACTGCTTCCACCGGTCGATCGAGACCAGCTTTCGGCGCTTGCAACAAGAGCATCGCTGATCGAGCGTGAGCAGACGGCGCTGAATTATGTAGACGCATTACGCGAATCCATTTTTGTGCGTGAGCTAGTAGAGGGGCGGGTGCAATTTGAGTGGACCTCGATACGGATGGTCAGCGATGATCCGGCCAAAGGACTTGGTCTGAACGATACCAAGACGATTCTGCCCCATCAGCTTCGAAGAATTATCGGCGTGCCCGAGAGAGAGGTGGAACTTGTGTCACCCTATTTTGTACCCACGCAGACGGGCGTCGAGGAGTGGGCGTCACTCTCCCGCAAGGGCGTAAAAATCCAAATACTTACCAACTCACTCGAAGCCACGGACGTGGCCGTCGTGCACGCTGGTTATGCAAAGCGGCGCAAGGCGCTGCTCATAGCCGGAATCAAGCTCTTCGAGCTGCAACGTGTGTCGTCTAATTCGGAAAGGAATAAGAGCGCCGGGTCGTTCGGCAGCTCCGCGGCGAGCCTGCATGCAAAAACTTTCTCGGTCGACCGTTCGAGCGTCTTCATCGGCTCGTTCAACTTTGACCCCCGTTCCGCGAAGCTGAACACCGAACTGGGCTTTGTCATCGAGAGCGCAATATTGGCGGATCGTATAGCGAATGCATTTAACAGCCGCATTCCAGCCGAGTCTTATGAAGTGCAACTGTCGGATACAGGAAACATGTACTGGATTGAGCATCGTGATGGAAAGTTGCTACGACATGAGACGGAGCCCGGTACGGGTTTCTGGAAACGCGCCTGGATCTGGTTCCTGTC
>NZ_CAKMAA020000095.1 GCF_924101635.2 Candidatus Nitrotoga sp. HW29
GCTCGCCTTGAGGTCGCTCGCCTTGAGGTCGCTCGCCTTGAGGTCGCTCGCCTTGGGGTCGCTCACCTTGGGGTCGCTCACCTCGAGACCTACTGCCTCGAGACCGATCACCTCGAGGATGGCCTTTACTTTCACCACCCCTTTCGCCGGGGGAATTTATCTCCACTTTTGCGCCCGGACGCAGCTTGTCCGCGCCGTCGATTACTACTTTCTCGCCAGGAACCAAACCCTTCTCGACCGCCACAATATTCCCCGAAACTGTTCCAAGCACGACAGGTCGCATACTCACTGTTTTGCTCTCATCCACCACATAGAAAAAGGTTCCCTGCGTGCCACGCTGGGATGCCGAAGTCGGAATAACAGTTACTCCGTGGCGAGTTTCAATGCGCAGGTGGACATTGACAAACTGATTCGGGAAAAGGGCATTGTCAGTATTGGTGAATTCAGCCTTAAGCTTAACAGTTCCGGTTGTTGCATCGATCTGATTATCAATTGTAAGTAGCGTACCAATCGCCAATTTATTTTTATCATCCCGATCCCAAGCTTCGACTGCCAGCTGTTGATTATCTTGAAGTTTGCTTATCACTGCAGCAAGATTGTCCGAAGGAATTGAGAAAATGACAGTAATCGGCTGGGTCTGAGTAATAACAACCAACCCTCCCGTATCCGTAGCACGAACCATATTACCGGTATCGACCAAACGCAGCCCCAGACGGCCAGCAATCGGTGCCGTAACACGGGTGAAAGCAAGCTGTAATTTTGCGTTATCCACCAAGGCTTTATCCGTTTGTACTCCTCCTTCGTATTGTCTTACCAGCGCTTCCTGTGCATCGACCTGCTGCTTTGCAATAGAGTCCTTCGCCAGCAAGCCGCGATAACGAGCCTGATCAAGCCTTGCATTGGCAAGTAATGCCTGATCCCGCATTAATTGTCCGTTCGCTTGATCAAGTTGCGACTGGAAAGTACGGGGATCAATTTCTGCAAGTAAATCTCCAATCTTCACAACTTGACCTTCACGAAAAGCAACTCGAACAAGCTGGCCATCGACGCGGGGTTTAACCGTTACAGTGTTGCGTGCGGTAACAGTGCCCAATGCATTAATCATGACATCAATATCACCTGTCCGGGCGATTGCAACTGCCACCGGTACAGGTCGATTTGCACCATCCCTACCGCCCCCCCTTCCCATTGGTGGTGTTTCCGCTGGCGTTTGCTTTTCCTGCTTCCCGGATAATAAAAAGATCGCAAGTATTCCGGCAATCACTAAAACCCCAACCGTAATCCAAATGGCTTTATGCTTCATTCAATTTTCCTACCAATAATTTAATGCAT
Source organism: Candidatus Nitrotoga sp. HW29 (assembly GCF_924101635.2). Taxonomy (GTDB): domain Bacteria; phylum Pseudomonadota; class Gammaproteobacteria; order Burkholderiales; family Gallionellaceae; genus Nitrotoga. Next base: position 1,333 of record NZ_CAKMAA020000095.1, read on the forward strand.
TTTCTGGTCGTCTTTAAACTCAAACCACAGCAAGACTTTTAACGTACCCATCTAAATGACGTACGTGCCTAGTGAATAGAATGCTGGTTTTGACGAATATTCAAGTCAGCATGCCATGTGTATATTTAAATCTAACTGGTCTGCCAACCTTTATTGAAAGCTTTTGATATAGATTAATATCTGCTTATTGTATGCACCACCTAGTCAACGTTTTGATTATATAGCATTGAGAAAATAGAGAATATGCTTGAACTGTAAGAAAAATATTCATTTTAAGGAAAAATTTGTAACAAATTGTTTCGCCCACGCAGCACCTGCACAATTCTTTACAATTCAACATAGATTGGTGGCATGAAGCTGTTGGTGTCCATTATTGACAAACGACCTCAGGCTGTCTCTTCCGCTCATCTTGCACTTACTCTGAGGTTATCCACTGCCAATCACATAAAGCCGATTAAATGTTATAAAGTAGTAGGGTGGCACGTATCCATAACAACATCATTACCTTAAGAAGGATGCATCGTTATTACATCGATCCATCTAAAAATTTCATCATCAAAATATAATAAATCGATTCAATATAAAGTCTTATCAAGTTGAACAACCTCCGGTAATGCTAAAATTTAATTAAAGTTACCCGTTGAGGACTGACTAAGGAGATTGTATGAAGGGAATGTGTGGCTGGTTCGGTGGCAAGAAGGATTCTATGCTTGCTAAAGAAATAACCGATACCATGATAAATGCTATCACAGACGAAAAAAGCGACTCGATGCAGGTGCTTTATAGTGATTATGAGGGAATAGCAGCTTGGTCAAAATTTGACCAAGCAAGCTGTCATGAAGAAGGCTCGCTTAAAGTAGCAATTGTCGGCAATGTATATTGGGGAAACAACGAGCTAAATGAGCTTGCGCAAGTGCAAACTTCAGCCGCTGCGGTGGCTAAAGCCTATTTAAGATCAGGGAAGGCATTTCTTGAGGATATGCATGGTGCTTTTTGCGTTGCTATTATTAATGCACAGGAAGATACGGCCTTAGTCGCCATTGATCGATTGGGCATTTACTCCCTTTGCTATGCTGCATCATCCAACCATTTTATTTTTGCAACCAGCACGAATGGAGTGGTCGCTCACCCCAATATGGAACGAATAATTGATCCACAGTCGATCTTTAATTATTTGTTTTTTCACTCAGTTCCTGCCCCAGGAAGTATTTATAAAAATGTACGTAAGCTACTACCCGGACAGTATGCGCTATTCCAAAATGGAAAAGTTGAAACGAATTTTTATTGGCGTCTGGAGTATGCTGATTCGGGTCAAAGCCACTTCATACAACGCCAAGAAACCCTTAAGGAATTACTGCAAACTGCCCTGAAAAGGTCAGTCACTGATGAGCAAGTAGGCGCTTTTCTAAGTGGTGGTACGGACAGTTCCACTATCGCAGGGGTACTCGCCCAATCATCCACCAAGCCGGCAAATACCTTTTCTATTGGATTTGCAGCCGAAGGCTACGATGAAATGGAGTTTGCACGGATTACGAGTAAACATTTTGGTACCCATGCCCACGAATACTATGTTACGGCACAAGATGTCGTTGATGCGATCCCGCTGATTGCTCAAGCCTACGATGAGCCCTTTGGCAATGCATCAGCAGTCCCTACCTATTGTTGTGCCAAATTAGCCAAAGAACAAGGTATTCGGCTAATGCTGGCGGGAGACGGCGGGGACGAAATTTTTGGCGGAAATGCGCGCTATGCCAAACAAAAAATATTCGAAGCGTATTCGCTTGTACCCGCAATGTTACGGCATGGCCTATTGGAGCCTGTTATGTCTGGCATGCCAGGCATAGAAAATATTCCATTGTTGAGAAAACTAAAAAGTTACATCGCGCAAGCCCAAATTCCATTACCGGATCGGCTGGAAACTTATAATTTTTTACATCGCACTTCACCGAACGAGATATTCACTGCTGACTTTCTGGCCCAAGTGAATCACCAAGAACCAAACGCAATGCTGCGGGCAGAATATGGCCGTACCGATTCCACTTCCTCTATTAATCGCCTTCTTAATCTGGATCTAAAATTCACCTTGGCCGACAACGATTTGCGTAAAGTTAACCGAATGTGCGAATTGGCGGGTGTAGCAGTTCATTACCCTCTGTTAGATGAGGATATTGTCACGTTTGCAGCGCAACTTCCTCCTTCTCTGAAAGTAAAAGGATTGAAGCTCAGATACTTTTTTAAAGAAGCGCTCAAAGATTTTTTGCCCCAGGAGACTCTCACCAAGAGTAAGCAAGGATTTGGTTTGCCTTTTGGCGTCTGGATGCAAACCTATGGTCCATTGCAAGAGTTGACCTATGACAGTTTGAAGTCATTGCGAGGGCGCGGTTATATCAGGCCAGAATACCTGGACGCGTTGATTGAACAACACCGCTCGGGACATGCAGCTTATTACGGCGTGATGATTTGGGTGCTGATGATGCTGGAACAATGGTTGCAGCATCATGAAAACCAGGGGATTTTCTCTACCTTTCACAACCAAGGCAACCAGCCCTAAAGACGGTTCTGTCGCATTAAGAGCAACGAATTAGAATCGATCATGCTGATTCGCTAAATGGCCGGTACGAAACGAGATGCCTCATGTTAAAAAGATATGACTCCCGATAGATGGGATTTAGGTATACGAAGATAAATAGCATTTCCGAATATTAACGATGCTATTCAATTCCTATTCATTCCTGCTGTTGTTTTTGCCTGTGACGGCGATTGTTTTTTTCCGTTTAGGTGCCTATAGCCGACAGCTTGCTGCTGCTTGGTTGGGGGCCGCTTCCCTGTTTTTTTATGGCTATTGGAACCCTGCCTATGTAGGGTTGCTACTGGCTTCAATCCTCTTCAATTATGGGATAGGTTACGCTCTCGCCCGGGAACACGATACGGATCGGAATCGACTTAAAAAATTTATTCTAACGGCCGGTATTGTTGCTGATTTACTGCTATTGGGCTACTACAAGTACGCCAATTTCTTTCTTGATACGACTAACCGTATTTTAGATACGAGCTGGACTTTGCAGGACATACTCTTGCCATTGGGTATTTCATTTTTCACGTTTACACAAATTGCTTTTCTAGTGGATGCGTGGTCGGGCAAAGCGCGAGAATACAATTTCATCCACTACCTATTGTTTGTCACTTATTTCCCACATTTGATCGCTGGCCCGGTGCTGCATCATAAAGAAATGATGCCCCAATTCGCTCGCTCCGAGACATATCATTTTTCCTGGGACAATATGACCATTGGCCTGACCATCTTCATCATAGGTTTGTTCAAGAAGTCTGTATTGGCCGATGGCGTATCACCTTATGCCAATGTCGCCTTTCATGCTGCCGATATGGGAGAAAAGCTGGATTTGCTGGCCTCATGGGGTGGTGCATTGGCTTATACCGTACAGCTGTACTTCGATTTTTCCGGCTATTCAGACATGGCCATTGGGCTTTCAAGGATGTTTGGCATCGTGTTACCGCTGAATTTCAATTCGCCCTACAAGGCAACTAATATTATTGATTTTTGGCGCCGTTGGCATATGACCTTGTCGCGTTTTTTGCGGGATTATCTATATATCCCCTTGGGAGGTAATCGCAAGGGACCCATGCGGCGGCAGATTAATCTGATGGTCACCATGCTTTTGGGCGGTTTATGGCACGGAGCGTCCTGGAATTTCGTGTTATGGGGCGGACTACACGGTTTGTATCTGGCGATCAACCATGGTTGGCGTTCCCTATGGAAAAGGTATTTCCCAGGTCTCGGGGACACAGGGATTTGGAGCAAACTGACGGCATGGGCCTTTACTTTTATTGCCGTTGTAGTGGCATGGGTGTTCTTTCGTGCAACCACGCTTGAAGGTGCGTTGAACATGCTTTCCGGTATGATCGGACTGCATGGCATCAGTTTACCGGCAGTATTTCAATCAAAATTGAGTGGTGTAGCAGGCATACTGGAAAATCTGAACATACATTTTTCTCTTGGAGGCGGCAGCCGTTTCATACTTACTTGGGGATGGGTTATCTGCTTGTTAACCATCGCTCTGTTTTTGCCGAATACCCAAGAGCTATTACACCGCCACTCCCCGGGGCTGGACTTCGAGCCAGCAGCCGTCACAACACGATTGGAATGGAAAACAACCTTTGCTTGGAGTTTTGTGATGGCAATACTTGCAGCAGCTGGGGTACTTTCACTATCTCAAGCCACGCAATTTCTCTATTATCAATTTTGATCATGGCAACTTACTTGCGCACCTGGTTTTTTACCTTGCTGATTTTGTTGACAGCGGCGGTGGCACTAAATTACTGGGTCGATCCCTACGGGCTTTATCGGCCATATCGCGAAGGGGACTGGAAGCCTTATGGTGCGGCACAAGGCGAACTGATTAAGCCTTATCTGGTATTGAAACACTCGCCGCGCACACTCATTTTAGGTAACTCACGAGCGGAAGTAGGCTTCGACCCCGAAGATACAGCGTGGCCCGAATCAGCTCAACCCATATACAATTTAGCGCTGCCGGGCACAGGTATCCGTGTTGCCCGTCGTCTCTTTGAACATGTCTTGGCAGCAGCCCATCCTCCTCAAACAATCGTACTGGGAGTGGATTTCATGGATTTTCTGGTATCACCCGATGTAAGTAAGTGGGAACCAGAAATTATTCATCGGCTTTTGATTACGCCAGATGGACAGATCAATAATAAACGTTGGTTACAGATGATGCTTGATGGCGCCACCACTCTGGCTTCCCTGAATGCCATGTTGCATAGTATAAACACCGTGCGAATGCACGGTAAAACAGAAATAGCGCATTTAACTGCAACTGGCTTTAATCCTATGCATGATTACTCGCGAATTGCACGCGATGAAGGATATTTCAATTTATTCCGGCAGCGGGATATCGAGAATATGCGCGTCTATCAAAAGCGTCCAAAAAATTTGTTTTCCCGTGGCACTCATACCTCTCCCGCTTTCGATGACGTGACCGCCATTCTGAATGCGGCTCATGCCCATGGAATCCAAGTTAAGGTTGTTATCTATCCATACCACGCTCATTTACTGGAAATTTTTCGTATCACTAATTGTTGGGATATATTTGAAGACTGGAAACGAGAGCTGACATTACAAATCGCTAATCATAGCCACGATCAGGTAACCCTTTGGGATTTTAGTGGCTATCACCGTTACGCACGCGAGATTGTTCCGCCTGTTGGCGATAAACAGACAGTTGTGCCTGATTATTGGGAAGCCGGGCACTTCAAGAAAGAATTGGGACATCAAATATTGTCTCGCCTATCAGGAGCGGATGAAGCTGATTTTGGCGTGGTGTTGACGCCGAGAAATATTGATATCCATTTGTTGGCTATCCGTCAAGATAGCGTGAAATATAAGTTAGAGCGATCTGCAGAAATTTCTCAGCTCGAAGAGCTGATTCAATAAGCGGCGGATTCAAGTTCGAAGTACAACAACTGATGCTGGCTTGGTATAGCGCATCTC
>NZ_CAKMAA020000096.1 GCF_924101635.2 Candidatus Nitrotoga sp. HW29
TTTTCGACCCAAACATTAACCTTAAGTTCAATCTATTTGTGGGCCGAATCTATAGGCATACTTAAATTGCCAAATTGCGACGAATCCTATCAAGTTTAAGTTTCTTATGCCGTGAAATGGGTGGGTGTTATCGTTAAAATATCTAGTTGGTTAATTTTTAGAGATATCTTAAAAATATTTTAACCGCTTATACTTATATTTTAACCATTGGTCAGTATCTGGTCGATGAATTTTGAGGGATGGCGGCTTTCTGGTAAAGTTACGCATAATTGAAAAATAATGTTCATGGCCTTCTTAGAGGGGGCGATAGCTAGGAGACACAAACGTAAATGTTAAGCCAAAATACTCTGATAGAAGAAAAAAAATTAAAGTTGCGTTGGCTTGTTGCCTTATCAAGTTTACCTTTGCTTGGCGTGGTCACTGCATTTGGAATTGTACCGCAGCCTGATAATGCCCATACGTCTTTTACGATGGTCGCGGAAGAAATCGTCCTGCCTCATGATACTCTAGCTATTACTGGCGCCACGAATTTGCAAGCTACCACATTCTGGCGCAATGAGCGTGTGCAACGGGGAGATACAGTAACTGAGCTTTTACGTCGTATGCAAATAGAAGATTCCTCTGCCAGCGAATATCTGCGTCGCGATCAGGCTACAGTTTCTTTTCGCCAACTTGCCGTAGGTAAATTCGTACAAGCTGAAACTAATGCGGATGGTAGTTTGCTGGCGTTACGCTACCTTGACAACAATGGTAATCAGGTTGTTATCAGCAAAGGTACCGGTGGCCATAAAACCAATATACAGCCTTCCTTGGTTGAACAACGTTTGCTTATGCGTACTGGTGAGATCAATAGTACTTTGTTTGCTGCAACCGATGCAGTTGGCTTGCCGGAATCGACCGCCAACCAGTTGGCTGAAATTTTTGGTAGTGATATTGACTTTCATCGTGATCTGCGTAAAGGAGACAAATTCAGCGTGGTTTACGAAATGGATTATAGTAATGGTGAGCCGGTTCGTGCCGGACGCATTCGAGCTGCCGAGTTCATCAATCAAGGACAGAGCTATCGTGTGGTGTATTTCAAGGCAGGCAGCAGTCATGGCGATTATTACACGCCCGATGGTAAGAGCATACGAAAGGCATTTTTGCGTTCACCACTTGAATTCTCACGCATTAGTTCCGGTTTCAGTCTGTCGCGTTTTCATCCAGTGCTGAATACATGGCGTGCGCATAAAGGCGTGGACTATGCCGCAGCGCTAGGCACCAAGGTTAAAGTAACTGCCGATGGGACCGTATCTTTTGTTGGTAAACAAGGTGGTTATGGTAATGTTGTAATAGTGGAGCATCAGCGTCGCCACACTACCGTATATGGGCACCTCTCTCGTTTTGCTGGCGGCTTACGCCGTGGCCAGCGTGTGGGGCAGGGGGATATTATTGGTTTTGTAGGTATGACTGGCTTGGCTACTGGTCCGCACTTGCATTATGAATTCATGGTTAATGCTCAACATCGCGATCCGTTACGTGCTGCATTGCCGGATGCTGTCCCTCTGGATAATGTGCAGAAGCTTGCCTTCCAAGAAGCTACCCGCAGCTTGACAGCACGCTTAGGCTTATTGCGCGATACTAATTTGGCTAAACTTGACTGAACAAAACTATGCTGAGCAAACTCAAATAATTCAGAACCATTCTGAATTATTTGTAGGTATTATGTCTGGCACCAGCCTGGACGGAATTGATGTTGTCTTGGTTGGCTTCTACGCTGGTTATCCCAAGTTGCTCGCTACGTACTTCCACGCTTACGGAAGCAAGCTTAGGGACGCACTACTAGCTTTGCATCGTCCTGCCAATGATGAGTTACATCAGATGCATTTGATTAGTAATGAATTGGCCAGCTTGTATGCGGCAGCAACAGCAGTTTTACTGCGCGCAGCTGATATCACGCCCGCTCAAATACGCGCTATCGGTTGCCACGGACAGACTATACGCCATCGTCCTGGCGAAGGTTATACGCTGCAACTGGGTAATTCGGCCTTGCTGGCCGAATTGAGCGGTATCACTGTAGTCAGTGACTTCCGTAGCCGTGACATTGCCGCAGGAGGGCAGGGTGCCCCTCTTGTTCCTGCTTTTCATGACAGAGTATTGCGCCACCCAAGCATTCATCGCGTCATCGTCAATATTGGTGGCATTAGCAACCTTACTAATTTGCCACCCAAAGGTCAAACTACAGGCTTTGATTGTGGCCCGGGCAACTTGTTGATGGATGCATGGGTCGCGTTACAGTGCGGAGAGCTTTATGATCGGAATGGTGAGTGGGCTGCCAGTGGACAGGTCATTCCAGCATTATTACAACAGTTGCTGGACGAACCTTTTCTGCATGCCGCGCCGCCGAAAAGCAGCGGGCGTGATTTATTTAACTTGGCTTGGCTGAACAGTAAGCTTCGTGGTGACGAAGCGTCCGTCGATGTGCAGGCTACTTTGCTTGCATTCAGCAGCTGCGTAATTTCAGATGCAATCCATCGTTTTTGTGACGGTGCTCAAGAAATTTATTTATGTGGCGGTGGTGCACATAATCAAGCTTTAGTACAAAACTTGCGCATTTCCTTGCCAGAGTGCCGCATTCAAGCGACTGATACACTAGGCATGGGGGCAGATTGGCTAGAGGCTATCGCGTTTGCTTGGCTGGCACGGCAACGTTTATATGGTGATGCTGTCAATTTGACCGCTGTTACTGGTGCACGTCACTCCTGCATACTTGGCGCTATTTATTCGGCTTAATTGCATACGGACATGTCTGATATAGTAGGTGGTATGAGTTTGGTGTGCTTCTCCTGCCTGTCGTTGTTAGAATGACGGTGGGCAGGAGGTAGATGGCTAGAGTTGATTTTAAGACTATACGTATAACGCCTATTGCATGATCTGCAAGAATGACCAAATAAATAGTTTGTTAACGTGTAATGCTACAGAGCACATTTATATTATTGCGGTTAAACTGAAAAAGATGACCCACAACCGCATGTAGAAGTAGCACTCGGATTCTTGATGACGAATTGCGACCCTTCTAACCCATCCTGATAATCAATTTCTGCGCCCACTAAATATTGGAAACTCATCGGGTCAATTAATAACTGCACGCCATTTTTATTTAGAACGGTGTCGTCTTCATTGGTTATTTCATCTAAAGTAAAGCCATATTGAAAGCCGGAGCAACCACCGCCGCTTACGGCAATTCGCAACTTCAAGTTAGCATTATCTTCCTCTTCAATCATTTCTTTAACCTTATTGGCTGCACTGTCGGTAAACACCAGTGGATCTTGTATTTCCGTGATGTCGTTCATGACTACCTCCGTAAATTTAGTTTAACTAATCATTTCCCACTATTTAGATTGAATGCTCTAGCTTATTAAGTACTAGTCTTACCTTAAGGCAGTTATTTTAAATAATAGAAATTAATATTCAACTATTTTATGATACTTCAAATTAAGTTAGTACGCTATATTTCGTCTTGTCTAATGTGGCATACGATTGAATAATAACTATATTTACAAGGAGCGATGAGTTTGAAGCGATCCAATTGAGATTAAATTGAAGGAGGTAGGCTGATCATCGCAAGAGAGGGTAATCAGCATGAATGAAATAGAGCTTTGTACGATTAGACAGTTTTTCAGTGCCTGTACCTGGAGAGCCGCCATTGCTTCACGGTACATCTCAGCGGTATAAAGCTGTTATCTGCCATACCAAATACGGTCTGGTTTATTATAGCGGCCTTTGGTATAATGCGATTGGTTCTCACTAGCATCAAAAATTAAAGTTTCTTTACAAGATTTAATGCAAAAATTACCTGCGCAGCAGAAGCGCGCTTTCTGGCTTCGCCAACTTTATCTATGGCATTGGATCAGTTCTGCTGGATGTTTGGTGGGTATGCTGCTTTTTGCGGTAACCGGACTCACGCTTAATAATGCCAGTCATATTGAGGCGAAACCAATAGTCAAGAAGTCAACGATTGTTTTGCCCTCATCACTGTTGATGTATTTAAAAGCTCAGCCCCTTAGCAATAAAGCATCATTACCGCTTGCAGTGGCGGATTGGCTGATGAGTAGTATGGATGTTGATGCCGCTGACAAACCAGCAGAGTGGTCGGCAGAAGAGGTTTATGTTTCGTTGCCACGTCCTGGTGGCGATGCTTGGCTGAGCATAAACCGTGAGAGCGGTGAGATGGATTATGAGATTACCAATCGCGGTTGGATTTCTTACCTGAATGACCTGCATAAAGGCCGCAATACAGGTACGGCCTGGAGCTGGTTTCTGGATGTCTTTTCATTCATGGCGCTGGTGTTCAGTCTGACAGGTTTATGTCTACTTTACATGCATTCAGCCAATCGCCCATCTACTTGGCCGTTAGTGGGCATAGGAGTAGTAATACCATTAGTGCTGGCCATTTTGTTTATTCATTAGCGAGCAGAGGATAGTTTAAATTCGCTGTTCATTATTAATATTCTTACAGGGAGTTGATATATGCGTAACTGGGTTCCCCGATTGATACCGTCGTTGGTGGCTGGCTTGTTCGCCCATCAGGGCGTCGCTGCTGAACTGAATGTCAAGGTAGCAATACCACAAATCAATACTTCGGAATATCACCGTCCCTATGTGGCGATATGGGTTGAAAAGCCCGATCAAAGTATCGCGAAAAATTTGGCCGTCTGGTATAGCCAAAAATCCGGAGCAGAAGGACCGGGAACAAAATGGTTAAAAGATCTCCGACAATGGTGGCGTAAAGGTGGGCGTGATATTCAGATGCCGATGGATGGTTTATCTGGCGCAACACGGCCGGTTGGAGATCAGAGTCTAAGTTATAACGATAGCAAATCACCTTTGGCACCGGGCGAATATCGACTGGTGGTGGAAACGGCACGCGAAAAAGGTGGCCGCGAATTAGTGCGCATCCCTTTTAGCTTGCCCGTCAAAAAAGCAGAGACTCAAAAAGCGAGCGGGCAGGTGGAGCTAGGTACCGTTAATCTTGAAATCAAGCCTTAAATCTTTATTCCTGACTGGAGACTTCCATGTACAAACCATTTAAATATGCCTTACTGTCAACTGGCTTTGCGATTCTTTCCGGACTGACTTCTTTGCCGGCGCAGGCACATAACACATGGCTGCTGCCATCGAGCACCGTGCTATCGTCCCCACAATTTGTCACGTTTGATGCAGCGGTTTCCGAGGATTTTTTTTACTTCACGCATCGCCCTTTACCCATAGATGCCCTTACTATCACTGCGCCTGACGGTCACAACCTGGTTCCCGCTAATGTTGGTAAAGGTGAATTACGCACGGTGTTTGACGTCAAGCTTGAGAAAAACGGTACTTATACATTAGATATTTCGCGTAGCGGCCTGCGAGCCAGCTGGAAAGTTGATGGTAAACCCAAACGCTTCATGGGGAACGCGGAAGCATTCGCCAAGGAGGTGCCTGTAACCGCGCAGGATTTGGAAATTGGCGAATCCGTGGCGCATGTCGTCACCTTCGTGACGGTTGGCGCCCCTACAGCAGTCAAACTAACTAACCATGGGTTGGAATTGGTGCCCGTTACGCATCCGAATGATCTTAATGTTGGGGAGCCAGCGGAATTCCAGTTTATGGTAGATGGCAAGCCCGCTGCTGATGTTAAAGTCGAAGTAGTGAGTGGCCAAAGTCACTATCGCAATGCGCTGGGTGAAGCCAAGTATACATCCGATAAACAGGGTAAAGTAAAAATTACCTGGCCGCAGCCTGGTATGTACTTCCTTAATGCTGTGCTCAAGGATAATAAAGTAAGTGCAAAGCAAGCCAAGGAGCGTAGCCTCTCCTATAGCGTTACTTTGGAAGTGCAAGTGCAATAATCTTGTCGCAACGCAGAGTTATTATTCCGCCGCAACTGACTGAGTTACCGACTCGCCTGCCAACCGGAAAAGTGCTTGATGTGTCCGGGAAGGCGATGGGCACATACTGGACCGTCAAGTGGGTGAATGAAGGCGGTGCCAGTCCTGAATCGCTGATTAGCCGGATCGAGCATGTTATTGCGCGAGTCATTGATGAAATGAGCACCTGGCAAGAGAATGCTTTTATCAGCCGTTTCAATAGTGCTCCGGCTAACAGCGATTTTGCTCTCCCAGTCTGTTTCGCTCAAGTGCTGGAATGTGCGATGCAACTTGCTGCGGATACTGACGGCGCGTTCGATCCTACCGTCGGGCCTCTTGTGAATCTTTGGGGTTTTGGCCCTGATCGTCCTATTACAGAGCCGCCTGCGCAGACAGATATTGCTGCTGCGCAAACATTGTGCGGATGGCGCCGTATCATTGTGAAAGAGGGCTATATCTGCCAGCCGGGTGGGCTTTATCTGGACTTTTCTGGTATTGCCAAAGGATACAGCGTTGATCTGATTGCGGACAGTTTGCGCGGCCAGGGGGTACGTAATTTTCTGGTGGAAGTGGGGGGGGAGCTTTCTGGTAGCGGCATAAAGCCGGACGGGCAGCCATGGTGGGTCGCACTGGAAACGACGGAATTGCAGGGACAAGTTCAGCAATCAATTGTCGCGTTGTACGGATTAGCGGTCGCAACGTCAGGTGACTATCGTCGTTATTTTGATCACCAGAACATTCGTTACTCGCATACCATTGACCCGCGTACAGGCTATCCTGTAGCCGATGCACCGTTTGCGGTCAGCGTATTGCATCGTTCTTGTATGCACGCCGATGCACTAGCAACGGCGCTGACTGTATTGGGTGTGCAGGCGGGACTAAAATATGCAGAAAATCGCCATGTTGCAGCCATATTTACCCAAATGGAGTCGGGTAAAGCGGTGCAGTATCTTTCTCCGGCAATGCTGGAGATGGTAGAGGAAATCTGATGAACAGGATGATCCTTGCCGGGCTCATTATCTTTGTTTATGTGGCTTTGAGTGCATGGGTGATTCGCCGACATCGCAAAAAACGATTGGTATTTCAAGGAACGGAGCGAGCAGATGTGTTGCTGGCTTTTGCCAGCCAAACGGGGCATGCAGAACAACTGGCCGAGCTTACCTCGAAGATGCTGCTTGTTGCGGGGTTGCCGGTACAGGTTAAGCCTTTATCCGTAGTGACGACTCAAATGCTATCCACTTTTCGTCGTGTATTGTTTGTCGTCAGTACCACTGGTGAAGGTGATGCGCCCGATAATGCGGTAGATTTCGTGCATGCTGAAATGCATGGAATGCGTAGGCTTGATACGCTTGAATATGGCTTGCTGGCCTTAGGTGATCGACGTTATAGCAATTTTTGTGGTTTTGGTCACATGCTGGATATCTGGTTGCAACAATCCCAAGCATTGCCGCTATTTGACATGGTAGAAGTGGATGATGGCGATGCAGGCGCGCTACGTCATTGGCAGTCACAATTAGGTCTGTTAACGGGATCGACCGCAACGACTGACTGGAATACCCCGATATACCAATCCTGGCGTCTCAAAGATCGCCAGCTTTTAAATCCAGGCAGCGCAGGAGAGGCGGTATATCATCTAAAATTGGAAGCTTTGCAGTCCAACGAGAGTTGGCAGGCTGGCGATATTGCTGAAATTGGCCCGCGTAATTCTTCTGAGGCAATCACGAGCTTGTTAAGCGTGTTGGGATTGGAGGCCGAAGCTGTTGCCAATGACTATGGGGCAACTTTACGTCAATGCCTGGCTGACCGGTTACTTCCATCCAGTATTGCTGACATCGGTGCATTGCGAGATTTATCGCCTAAGGCGCTGGTGGCAGTATTGAAACCGCTTTCACACCGTGAGTACTCCATCGCTTCACTGCCGGATGAAGGACTTGAACTCGTCGTTCGTCAATTCCGCCATGAAAATGGGCAGCTAGGACATGGCTCGGGGTGGCTGACAGAATATGCGAAGATTGGAGATGAAGTCGCCTTGCGCGTGCGGCGGAACATTGCATTTCATGCGCCTGCAAATGCGACACCGCTGATACTCATTGGTAGCGGTACCGGCATCGCAGGTTTACGTGCGCACCTAAAAGCCAGTATAGGGGCTGGCCAGCACCGTCATTGGCTGTTTTTTGGCGAACGCAATAAAGCGCACGATGATTATTTTGGCAGTGAGTTGAAAGTGTGGCATCAACAAGGCGTATTGACCCGATTGGATATTGCATGGTCTCGCGATCAAGATAAGCCGATTTACGTTCAGGATATGATCCGTAACGCAGTGAATGAATTGCGTATGTGGTTGCATGACGGCGCTACTATCCTGGTTTGCGGTAGTGCCAACAGAATGGCCCCTGCTGTGCATCATGCGTTGGTTGAGATCATGGGAGATCAGGCAATGGCCACATTAGCGGCTAGCGGGCGATATCGGAGAGATGTTTATTAGTCTGTGATGTTAAGTCAGATGTTCGATAGACGTGTCTTCGCAGGAATAATGTTTTCTGTTCCAAGTGCAAGACATGGAATGAAGATTGCGATATTGCCAGTAACAGTGAGGGGCAATCTGATTTTGCAGATATCGTTATTTTGGATGTTGACGCTGTAGAAAATATCTTCTAAGTGAAATAATTTGGTTGGGCTGAATGAAATGAATCCGCCATCTCAATATTTCACACTCGCACCTATTAATCGAAACTGTAATTCGCAGGACAGCACGATCTTCGCGATATCAAAGCATGTCGTAGTTTACCGACATTATTTACAACGACTTGCGCCCTGCTTGTATTTCAAGCAAAAGTTTGCGCACCGGTGTAGGGATTGCAGCTCGTAACGCATCATTTACATCCAGCCACACCATGCCTGATTCTTGAGTTTGTTTGGGTTTATTAATTACCTGCAATAGTATGGGTGTGATATGCAGCTTGAAATGCGTGAAAGTATGCGTGAATGTCGAGAGTGCAAGTGAGTGTATTGTCTCTGTGCCGAAATGCTGAAGGCAGTAGGTACTTGGATCCGTGGCTGTACTTAGAACTTTAGGATCCACTTGTGGTGGGCACCACAAACTACCCCAGATGCCACTTCCCGGGCGCTTTGTCAGTAGGATATCGGAGTCATTAAGCAACAAAAGAAAGGTGCTGTGTTTTTCCGGCAGCACTTTGCGTGGGCGTGGTGTGGGCAGTTGTGTAATCCGTTCGTTTTGATATGCCGCGCAATCTGCTTGCAGCGGACAGATGGCGCATTGTGGTTTGCTGCGCGTACAAATCAGCGCGCCCAGATCCATCAGACCTTGTGTATAGACCGCGACATCACGCTTGGGTAGCAATGCTTCGGCTTGTTGCCACAATTGAGCTTCAATTTTTTTTTCGCCAGTGTAACCCTCAATGGCATGGTAGCGCGCCAGTACACGTTTGACGTTGCCATCGAGAATCGCGCACCGTTCATGGAATGCCAATGCGCTGATGGCTGCGGCAGTGGAGCGACCGATGCCGGGAAGAGCAAGGATGTCTTCAAAATGCTTAGGAAATTTTCCCTCATGCCGTTGCATGATGAGTTGCGCTGTACGGTGCAGATTCCGTGCACGCGAGTAGTATCCTAAGCCGCTCCAATGTGCTAATACTGCATCTTCGCTGTCGGCAGCGAGTGCTGCGATAGTGGGAAAGCGTGCCACGAAACGGTGGTAATAAGGGATAACGGTGGCTACTTGAGTTTGTTGTAACATTATTTCTGACAGCCATACGTGATAAACGTCCGTGCCCTGCCACGGTAAACCGTGCCGACCATGTCGTTGCTGCCAGTCTATGATGCGATGAGAAAATAATTCTAGGCGTGGCTTATTTCTATTTTTGATCAAGGTATAAACCTTCTCTCTTATCGCGGACGGAAGAGAGGGGGAGGGGACGCTTTATAATTTATGAGCATGGAATTATTTGAAGAGCCCTCTTAGCTTATCTTGAAGCTGATCCTGTAATTTTGTTTTAATTCCCTCTTTCTTGGCTTCGATTTTTTGCTTGACCACATCTGAGACTATCGTGCCAAAATCCAATGTATATTTTAAGTTGTTGAATGGCCCGCTGAAACGTATCGGTAAAGTGACGCCGCCAACGATGTCTTTGCCGCCCTGGCCTTTCAATGTTTTCGCTAGTGTGGCATTAGTCAGATAATTGATAGTGTCGTTACCAATGTTGATGTCCCCATTGCCTGTTAGACGTAGCAGTGGCGATTTTAACAAAAGGTCATCGTTGCGTGCCACACCGTTGTTAATTTTGAAGCTGGCTTTTAGTTCGCTGAAATCCGTTTTTTCGGCCTTGTTAATAGTTTGGGTTTGTGTTGTTGTTCCGTTCATGCTCAGTATGCCCTGCGCGTCGCGCAGTGTTTTTGCAATGTTGATGCCTTTGGCCGCACCATCCGTCAGGCTTAGTGACATGCTGCCGTTGAGTGCTTTCTTAAGCGCACTCATAGTGTTGCCTTGGGCCGTTAGATTAAATGCGACATTGCCCTTGCCTTCCAGTGTGTCAAAATTGGCAGCATCCTTGAGCAATGGCGCAATGTTGATACCACTTAGATTCTGATTTATAGCGATGTGAGGCGTAGCCTGTGCATTTAGTTTCAGGCTGCCGTTCATGCTACCCTGATACAGATTGGTGGAGAGTGGGCTGATTGTTATCAAGCCGTTTTGTGCTTTCACGTCGAGACGTACTTGTGAAAGTTTCACATTGGCGATCTTAAGCGCGCCAATGCGTAATCCGCCTTCAAGATTAAGTTTTTTCAGGCCAGCCAAATCAAACGACTGCTCCGCCGGGGTAGATTTATTGGCAACGCCTGCTGTTTCTTTTGGCAAATATAAGTCAGCATCAAACTGGTCTATATCTATGTCAAAGCGTATGACTGGGTCTTGAAAATTACTCACCGCCACTTTGGCTTTAACCTGGCTTTGTAGTAACCCGCCCACGAGGTTGGTTTGAACGCTCTGGTGGTTGCCATCTATTTGTATATTACCTTTCATTTCGCTGTTGACTGATTTATTCGGTAGTTTGTCACCACGTACATTTATTGCGAGGGTTAGATTGGAAAGATTGAGCAGTTGCTGTTCGACGTTACCAATTACAGGCGAGCCGAGCTTTATTTTAAATGCCTGTTCGGGTTGTTTCATATCAAGCTCTAATGTAAGCGCGCTGCTCTTGAATGATTGAGGATTACCGGTCAAATCAGATAGAGCAAGACTGGCTACGATGTTGCCGAGTGCGCTATCCAGCTTGGCGTTTAATGTTAGTTTGTCGCCTGTGAAATTATTCTGAACCAAATTTAATGCAGGCGCATCCAGTTTGACATCGAAGTTATTTTTGCCTTGCAAGCCTGTAGCCGTAACTATTAATTTCTTTGTAGAAAATTCGTGAGTGTCAAAATTCGCGCTGATATTGCCGTTAGCCAAAACTGCCAGATTACTGATATCGAGTGCCGCTCCCTTGGCCTGCAACTCCAGCCCGTCCATTTGAAATAGCTGTTTTTTTAGATCAAAAGTGAGTTTGGCTTTCATTTGGGTGGCTATATCCAGCTTGGGTTTGCTGGATTGAATTGCTGCAGCGAAATCAATTTTGCCCGGTATACCGTTGGCAATACGTCCGGTATTAAGGTTGAAGTCTTTCAATTTATATTGTGTGCCTGTGCTTTCATCCAGGTAGGTTAGGTTAGAGTCTTTCACGCGTACTGTGGCTATGTCGAACTCGAGCGGCGTTTTTTCTTCACTATTCTCATTCTTGCCCAACAAGTCGTCAATATTGGTCTTGCCGTTCTTGAATTTCACCAGAGCTGCTTTCAGACCATTGATCGAAATATCGTCCACAACCACATGCTTGGATAGGAGCGGTAATAGCGCCAGCGAGATATGTGCACCGTCAATATAAATAAATGTTTCATCGCTCTGAAATTCTGATAATGATACTTTGCCAATATCAGCGCCTATGCTGGGAAAGAAAACCAGTTTGATATCGCCATCCAGCTTGAGATTGCGATGATGCTTATTTTTTACCAGCTTGATGATTTGATTCTTGTAATCATTGGGGTTAAATGTGGCAGCGATATAAACTATACCGGCCATCGCAATGGCGACTACCACACCTGCTAACCATAAACTGTATTTTAGAAAATTTTTCATATTACACATGGTTGGTATATGGGCTGCAATTATAGACGAAGTACAAAATAGTCGAAGTTCCCTTCATGCCATTTAGCCGAGGAAAGTCGCTGGCAGGTGCTAGTCATATAGCCACGTGTACATCCCTATCTTGATGTGACGCATGCTGTTAAGCCGTGTGTGCAATCTGGGTTGACACTGTCTGACGTCAATTCGTAAAACTATGTGTTTTATAGATTGGTGGGAGCGAGTGCGCTATGAAAGGGTTATTGCTTAATCATAAACTTATAAATTAATTGTTGGCTTTTTAAAACATTTAATATATTTAAACATAAATATATGTTGAATATATTTTATTGTTCACGTAGGATGCTATCTGGTTCGGTATTAATTAGCGAACCAAACTTCACTAGCCACTAAACTTAGGAGCCAACGATGGAAAATATTAACAGCGTATCTGACAGTTCTCGTCGCACAGTCCTTAAAACGGGCATTGCCATAAGTGCGCTCGCTGCGCTTAGTTTAACCACTCTCAATAGCGCAAATGCGAATACGGGTAGTGATACTAAACACGATATGGCCATTTTAAATGCAGCCTTGGACCTTGAAAATCAAGCAATTTGGGCGTATGGCGTGGCAGCAGAAAAGTTGAGCGGGACCAAGGTGGGAAATGTTATCAAGGCCTTGGCGCTGCGTAATCAGGCTGATCACATTAAACATCGGGATATCTTCATATCCACGATTAAAAGCCTGGGCGGGACACCAGTTAATACAAAAGGAGCGTACGATCTTTCTGCTTATATCAAGGCAGGGGAGGGTAATCTTGATAGTGACGCCAATATCGCTAAGCTGGCACTGGCACTAGAAGTAGATGCGGTGCTTGCTTACGCCAGTGCCGTCGGTAAACTGCGTACCCCCGCGTTGGTTGCTGCCGGACTGACTATCTTGCCAGATGAGTCAGCACATGCCGCAGCAATTCGTGCGGTGTTTGGTGCGCTTGATTCGACGGTCCATGCCGTACCAGCTGCTCAACTTAGCAAAGAAACTCGCAGCCAGTGGATACTGGCCGTGTAATCAGCAAGGCGTGTATGATGAAGCTATCTCATACGTTACTTATGTGGATGTATTTGGGAGTGTCAGCTGCTTCCAATAATGCAAATGGGGAACTCCATGCTAGCAAGATTCCCATTACGGTTACGATTGATGCTTTTCAATTTCAACCCGATAAGATACGGATAAAACGTGGGCAAAGCGTCATTTTTATTAACAAGGATGAAGTTCCGCATACGGTGACGCCTGATAAAAATAGTCACTTTGTTCCCTCTGGCATTATAAAAGGTGGTGAACAACATGAAGTGTTTTTTGAATCAGCGGGAGTGCAGAGTTATTCGTGTGATTTTCATCCCAGTATGCGTGGGCGAGTGATTGTAAAATAAAAAATGTCCAACAAAATCCGTTCATCCTAAGCTTGTCGAAGGATGAGCGGATTTACTTCTTCTGCGGGGGAAATCTGATTGCCCGCACTATTTCATATAAAGCCGTCTAATTTTTTCTATATACGGTCTGGAGTAAAATGCAAACTGTCTCCTTAGTGAGGAGCGAATGTACCTAACTAAGGAGTATGGCATGCTTGAATTATTAGGGAATCGTCAGCAAGAGCTTTTAAAGCTCTTACTAAAGAATAAGGGCGGTTTAACTTTAGAAGAATTGTCGGAATATCTAAAAATTACCCGAAACGCCGTTCGCCAACACATAGCGGCGTTGGAGAACAATGGAATAGTCACTGAAGGAGTGACCCGCCCTTCCGGAGGGCGTCCTGAACAGCTTTATGTGCTTACCGATGAAGGCAAGGAGTTTTTTCCGCGTAATTACTCCTGGTTTGCTCAGCTAATGATCGAATCAATCGCTCGAGAGTCTGACGTGACGGGAGTGAGGGAAAGATTGGGTATCATGGGAGACGGAGTTGCTCAACAACTGCTCAGTCAAAATTCAGTATTGAAAACGCGCGAGCAAAAAGTGGAAAAGCTTTCTGAGGTGATGGAAGCGCTTGGGTATAACACGAGGCGCTTTGCTCTTAATAGCGATGCGCTCATGATTGAAGCGGATAACTGTATTTTTCACAATCTGGCCATGAAAAATCCGGAGATTTGTCATTTTGATCTGGCGTTGTTATCAACCTTTACAGATAGTACGGTTAATCACGAAGAATGTATGGCTAAAGGTGGGAATGTTTGCCGTTTCAAGTTTAAAGCAAAGGAGGAATAATTTTAGAACCGAATTTTTTGTGGTAGCGATGAGTCAAGAAGAAATTTGGCAAGAATTATGAAGCAAGGAGCAACCTGACAATATCTTTTTAGTCGCGAAAGTTTTGGTATTGCAGCGGAAAGTCAGTGATAGAAGTGCGTATCAACTGGATGGCAGCTTGCAGATCGTCGCGTTTACCACCAGTTATGGGCACCGTGTCGCCTTGTATGCTGGCTTGTACTTTCATTTTACTGTCTTTGACAAATTTGACGATTTTTTTCGCCAGCTCAATTTCCACTCCCACCTTGACGGTGCAAGAACGTTTAACCTTGTTACCGCTGACCTTTTCAATTTTATCGCTAATCTCTAAGCACTTGATGTCAACGCCTCGCTTGGTGAGCTTAGCATTGAGAATATCCTGAACTTGGTTCAGCTGAAATTCATTATCAGCATGTACGGTCAACACTAATTCTGCTTGTTCCACACGCGCGTCTGACCCCTTGAAATCAAAGCGGGTACCAACCTCTTTGTTGGTCTGCTCGACTGCATTTTTAACTTCCGTCTTGTCCACTTCGGATACGATGTCGAATGATGGCATTGCAGTTCTCCTTTAAATTTTATTGTTTAACCTTACTTTTCAGGCGGAAGAAATGCTTGATGAGGGGGCTACGAGTGGATTCGATTACCTAACCAAAACTGCAAACGTAATCGACTGTGTCCTGTGTATGTATTTCAAAGCTGCTATTCGCAGCCACATTGAACTGCATGCCGGCGGTATAGGTTTTTGCTGCGTCGTCGCCTGAAATTTTAACTTGACAGGTGCCACTGGTAATTTCCATTAGTTCCGGAGTGCTAACGTTAAAAGTGAGCCGGCTGCCCGGCATTATTACACCGACAGTCTTGCGTGCGCCATCCGGGAACAGGACGGAGTGAGAAACGCACTTGCCGTCGAAGAACACATTGGCTTTTTTTACGACGCTAACGTTATCGAATTGGGACATGGATACTCCTGATTGGGGATGAGGTCATTGAAATGTATAAAATTTTTGCGAACAGGTATGAACTCCTACCCTAGCTTCGCTGCAATGCGCATTCTAAGAGCGTTCAGCTTGATAAAACCGGCGGCGTCCTTTTGGTCGTAGGCGCCTTTGTCGTCTTCGAAAGTAGCGATGTTCGGGTCGAACAGCGAATTGGTTTTTGAATCGCGTCCCACCACGATGACATTGCCCTTGTAAAGCTTGATGCGCACCCAGCCGTTAACTTTTTGCTGTGTGTGATCTATCAGTGTTTGCAGTGCGTGGCGTTCTGGACTCCACCAATAGCCGTTGTAAATCATACTGGCATAGCGCGGCATTAAATCATCTTTCAGGTGTGCAACTTCGCGGTCCAGTGTGATGGATTCTATTGCGCGATGTGCCTTGAGCATGATGGTTCCGCCGGGGGTTTCATAACAGCCGCGTGATTTCATGCCGACGTAACGGTTTTCCACTAGATCAAGACGGCCGATACCGTGTTTGCCGCCCAGCTCATTAAGCTTGGCAAGTATCTGGGCCGGGCTCATGGGTGACCCGTTGAGGGCGGTAATGTCGCCGCGCTCGAATTCAATATCAAGATACTCAGCTGCATCTGGCGCTTGTTCCGGTGATACTGTCCAGCGCCACATGCTTTCCTCAGCTTCAGCTGCGGGGTTTTCCAGATGACGGCCTTCAAAGCTGATATGCAGCAGATTTGCATCCATTGAATAAGGCGATCCACCCTGTTTGTGCTTCATGTCTACGGGGATGCTGTGCTTTTCAGCGTATGCCATTAATTTTTCGCGTGAGAGCAAGTCCCACTCGCGCCACGGCGCAATTACCTTGATGCTCGGGTTAAGTGCGTAATAGCCTAGTTCGAAACGCACCTGATCGTTGCCCTTGCCGGTGGCGCCATGCGACACAGCTTCTGCGCCAGTTTGCTTGGCGATCTCAATTTGGCGCTTGGCGATAAGTGGACGCGCGATAGATGTGCCGAGCAGATATTCCCCCTCATACACGGTGTTGGCGCGGAACATCGGGAATACAAAATCGCGTACGAATTCATCGCGCAAATCATCGATAAAAATGTTTTCCGGTTTAATGCCGAACTGCAACGCTTTTTTGCGTGCGGGTTCAAGTTCTTCACCTTGGCCAATATCGGCAGTGAAAGTTACGACCTCGCACTGATAGGTATCCTGTAACCATTTCAGGATCACTGAGGTGTCCAGCCCACCAGAGTAGGCGAGGACAACTTTTTTGATTTCACTCATTTCGTTTTTCTCTGTTTAATAAATTGCCAATGAAAATAGGGTGCGCAAGCACCCCCTGCATTTTTACTTTAGTTATTCACATTACCTAATAGCAGATATTCCATCAGTGCTTTTTGTACATGTAATCTATTCTCTGCTTCGTCCCATACTGCGCTTTGCGGGCCGTCAATGACAGCGGCGTCCACTTCTTCTCCGCGATGCGCTGGCAGGCAATGCATGAACAGTGCATCCGATTTGGCGACGGACATCATTTCTGTATCCACAATCCAGTCGGCGAACGCTTTGCGACGTGCATCGTTTTCGCGCTCAAAGCCCATGCTGGTCCAGACATCGGTGGTAACCAGGTCGGCATTGCGTGCCGCGTCCATCGGATCAGCAAATTCCTCGTAGTGATCTTCGCCGAATAGTCCGGCGCGTTCTGGTTCAACTTCATAGCCAGGAGGAGTGGAAACATGAACATTGAAATCAAACACTTCTGCTGCTTGTAGCCAGGTGTTGCATACATTGTTTGAATCGCCGATCCACGCTATGGTTTTGCCCTGAATGGAACCACGTTGTTCGATATAGGTGTAGATGTCAGCCAATATTTGACAGGGGTGATATTCATTGGTCAGGCCGTTAATCACCGGCACTCTTGAATTTGCGGCAAAGCGTTCGATAATTTCCTGTTCGAAAGTACGGATCATCACTAAGTCACTCATGCGAGAGATAACTTGCGCAGCGTCTTCGACCGGCTCACCGCGCCCCAATTGCGAATCGCGCGTATTGAGATAAATGGCATTGCCACCAAGTTGTTGCATGCCGGCCTCAAATGATAGGCGTGTACGCGTGGAGCTTTTCTCAAAGATCATCACTAAAGTGCGATCCACTAGTGGATGATAGAGCTGGTAGTTTTTGAAGTGTTGTTTGATGATGCGTGCACGCGTGAACATGTGTTCGAATTCTGCATGGGTAAAGTCTTTGAATTGTAAAAAATGTTTAATGCTCACGTTATGTGCCTTGCGCTAGGAAATCAGTAATAAGCGGGCATAGCTTATCCAGCAATTGCAGCGCTTCTGCGGAAGTGAGGATCATTGCGGGTAGCAGCCGAATAACGTTGTCAGCGGTGACGTTGATTAACAATCCTTGTGTCAAGGCTTGCTTTACCAGTTCTCCGCAGGGCCTGCTTAATTCAATGCCGATAATCAGCCCTTGTCCCCGAATTTCCACCACACCAGCTACTGTGGCTAGACGTGTGCGTAAGTTCTGCTGTAGAAATTCACCCACCATAGCGGCATGCGCCACCAGCTGGTCTTCTTCCATTATCGTCAGTGTGGTTAGTACAGCTACGCATGCCAACGGGTTGCCGCCGAAAGTAGAGCCATGATTGCCAGGCTTAAAGGTACCCGTCGCTTTGCCGGCAGCCAGACAGGCGCCGACAGGAATGCCGGAGCCGACACCTTTGGCTAGCGTCATTACGTCCGGTAGAATGTTTGTGTGTTGATGGGCGAACCATTTGCCCGTGCGGCCAATACCGCATTGCACTTCATCCAGCATTAACAACCAGTTGTGTTGATCACAGATGTTACGTAGTTGCTCGAGATAATGGATGTCCAAGGTGCGGATTCCGCCTTCACCTTGAATGGGTTCAATCAGCACCGCTACGACGTCGTGGTTGTGTTCGGCGACCTGATGTATGGCATCCAGATCATTATACGGAACGCGCACAAAACCTGTCACGAGCGGCTCGAATCCCGCCTGTACTTTGCGGTTGCCGGTGGCGGACAGGGTGGCTAATGTACGGCCATGGAATGCTTTTTCCATGACGATAATGGCGGGGTTATCAATACCTTGCTGATGACCATATAGACGCGCCAACTTGATCGCAGCTTCATTAGCCTCGCAGCCAGAATTGCACAAGAACATCTCTTGCATGTTGGCCAGCGTACATAATTTGTTGGCTGCGGCTTCTTGTTCGTTTATTTGATACAAGTTGGAAACGTGTATCAGTTTGTTGATTTGCTCAGTAAGCGCCGTGGTGAAGCGTGGATGGGCATGCCCCAGCGTGTTAACAGCGATACCGGATAGCGCATCAAGGTAGCGTTTGCCATTACTGTCCCACAGCCAAACACCTTCTCCATGTGTGAAGGAGATTGGCAGGCGAGCGTAGGTGTTCATCAAGTGTGGCATAGATAGAATGACAGACGGCGGCATGGCCGCCGTATTAAGTTCAGGAAAGGGTCTATATTGAGCTAAATTGCCTCGATTGTGCAAGAGGAAAATTTATATTGCACTCTAAAGTTAAATTCGCCAAGTATTGGTATTTAATGGCATCAATAAGATATCAAAGATATTGTGATGATATCATTTCAAGGTTTATTGTCGAAGGTGTCTCAATAATCCCGAATTACAGTGAGGCTGTTTTGTGTACAAAACAGCAAGCCAGGTTTGTGTTTTTGGCCGGATAAGCGCGATGATTAAGTTGCTACTGAGATGCAGCCGAGTTTAATAGTATTGGTGTTTAGCGCGAGTGCGAAGCCACGGGTGTTAAGTGCCCTGATAGTACAATTATTTGTGTGATTTAGAATTGCTAGTGCGTGCAAATAGTAGATTGGATGTTCGTTGAAGGCGATGATTCATGAGTTTGGCAAACCAAAGCACTAAAGCCGACAGTATTTGGCTGTCGGCTTGTTGGGGTGTTCGGTCGATATTCTTAAGCCATTGCCTTGATAGCAGCAGATAGGCGGCTCTTGTGACGTGCGGCCTTATTTTTATGAATGATCTTTTTGTCGGCGATTGAATCCACGATGCTGGTTGATTCGATGAAAACGGCTTGTGCCACAGCTTTGTCGCCAACTTCAATAGCTTTAGCTACTTTTTTAATGGCAGTGCGCAGCTCAGAGCGCAGACTCGTATTATGTTCGCGTTGTTTGCTTGCTTGCCGCGCGCGTTTTCTAGCTTGTGCAGTATTTGCCATGGCAACTCCTTGAGAATTTCTCTCGCAATATAAAGGGCGAATTATACGAAGGCTTGCCAACTTTAGCAATTGTTTGTTTTTTCTGTGCTGTGGGCTTTGACTGTGGCTGTGCCCATGTATGACATGGTTTCAAGCGCTGGCCTGGGCAAAAAATATTGCAATGCCAAAGGAAATTTGGCCGGAATGTAGCAGGATTTAGGATAAAATGTTGTTGTTTAACAGTGCCGATAATTCATGCCTACCAATTTTGGTGTAACACCTGAAAACTTGCTCCGTCAAGAAGTGCTTGATTTGAAAGCTTACCCTGTGCCCGATAGTGCTGGCATGGTTAAGCTGGACGCGATGGAGAACCCTTACCCATTGCCACAGTCATTGCGTGAGGAGATCGCTTGTCTGGTGGCGGACGCCGCTATCAATCGATATCCTGATGCCGATACTCAGCGACTAAAAACCTGTATTCGCGCTGTGATCGGCTTGCCACAGGACTGGGATATATTGCTTGGAAATGGGTCGGATGAGATTATTCAGCTGTTGGCGCTTGCAGTTGCTAGGCCAAATGCTACATTGTTGAGCGTCGAGCCATCATTCGTAATGTATAAAATGATCGCGACTTTTACTGGGATGCAGTATGTTGGTGTACCGCTGACAGAAGATTTTGCGCTGGATCTGCCTGCCATGATGACTGCCATTCAGCGTCATCAGCCCGCACTAATATTTTTGTCCTATCCAAATAATCCCACTGGAAATCTGTTTGATGTTGAAGCTATCGCTCAAATTATTGAAGCTGCCCCCGGTTTGGTGGTAGTGGATGAAGCCTATTATGCTTTTACCAATGCCAGTTTTATGTCCATGCTGGCGCGTTATCCAAATCTGTTGGTAATGCGGACATTCTCCAAGCTTGGCATGGCTGGTTTGCGTTTGGGTTTTATGGTGGGTAGCAAGGCGTGGCTAGCGCAGTTAGAAAAGCTCCGTTTGCCGTATAATGTGAGTCTGTTGACACAGCAGGTTGCGGAAAGATTGTTGCAGCATCACGATGTGCTATTGCGGCAGGCTGAGCAGATCAAACAAGATCGTGCTTGGCTATATGAGCGGCTGGTGGGAGTGGCAGATGTACGACCTTATGTGAGTGATGCCAATTTCATCTTATTTCGTGTGATGCATGCTGAAAAGGTTTTTCAGGGGCTGAAAAATCGGGGGGTCTTAATTAAGAATTTGAGTAAATCCCACCCACTGTTGGTTGATTGTCTACGCGTTACGGTGGGCACTCCGCAAGAGAATGAACAGTTCATACGGGCATTGCAGGAAAGTATTCATCAATTTGTTTAGGCTGTCCATTAGGAAAAATTATGCGTAGTGCGCAAGTTACTCGTAATACTCTGGAAACTCAGATCACAATAAAGCTGGATTTAGATGGTAGCGGTAAGGTTAAATTCGACACCGGTTTGCCTTTCCTCGAGCATATGCTCGATCAAGTTGCGCGTCATGGCATGGTTGATTTGGATATCGTTGCCAAGGGTGATCTTCATATTGATGCGCATCACACTGTTGAGGATATTGGTATCGCTCTTGGTCAAGCGTTTAGCCAAGCGGTAGAAGACAAAAAGGGATTACGTCGTTACGGCCATGCTTATGTCCCACTGGATGAGGCGTTGTCGCGCGTGGTGTTGGATATTTCCGGCCGTCCCGGTTTGGTGTTTAATGTGAACTTTGTGCGTTCCAACATAGGTGAATTTGATGTGGACTTGGTTCATGAGTTTTTTCAAGGCTTTGTCAATCATGCGCTGGTGACATTGCACATCGACAATTTGGTTGGCAAAAATGCTCACCATCAGGCGGAAACTGTATTCAAGGCATTTGGTCGTGCTTTGCGCATGGCGCTGGAGGTTGACTCGCGTATGGTAGGCATGATGCCCTCCACAAAGGGTACATTGTGAAGACTCTTAAGGCACTTCAATAAACAAAGTAATGAATGAGATAATGTGCTCAATAAAATTGAGTGTTGTATGTTGTGGATTTGGATTGTAGAAATCACATACAGCTATGGTAGATATTGCGATAATTGATTACGGCATGGGCAATCTACGCTCCGTGCATCAAGCATTGCGCACCGTCGCGCCAACTGCATCCATCATGGTTACTGACGACCCGCAAGAAATTTTACAGGCGGCGCGTGTGGTTTTTCCTGGTCAAGGTGCGATGCCGGACTGTATTCGCGAGTTAGAGATGCGCGGGTTGCGAGCGGCAGTACTGCACGCGGCGCGGACCAAGCCTTTTCTTGGTATTTGTATCGGCTTGCAAATGCTGTTTGAACATAGTGAGGAAGGCGATATTCCGGGGTTGTCCATCCTGCCGGGCAGAGTAGTGCGCTTCGCCAGCAATCTGTGCGATGCGCAGAATAATAAGTTGAAGGTGCCGCACATGGGATGGAATGAAGTGCACCATGCCAACCATCCGCTGTGGGAAGGTATAGATCAGAACGCGCGCTTTTATTTTGTGCATAGTTATTATGTGTGTCCCCAGGATGCACAGTTTGTGCAGGCCACTAGTTGCTATCCGCAACCGTTTATTTGTGCCGTGGCGCGCGATAATTTATTTGCCGTGCAATTTCATCCGGAGAAAAGCCAGGGTGCCGGACTGATGCTGCTGAAAAACTTTGTGAATTGGATACCAGTTTAATTTTTTATTTTTGTTGATCTTGTTAATAGTGCTGCCATGTTGATTATTCCTGCGATTGATTTGAAAGATGGACATTGCGTACGCCTGCGCCAAGGGATGATGGAAGACGCCACGGTGTTTTCAGAAGATCCGGCAGCGATGGCGTTACATTGGTTAAAACAGGGCGCGAGACGAATGCACCTTGTTGATTTGAATGGTGCTTTTGCCGGTAGGCCTAAGAACGAGGCAGCTGTCCGCAGCATCGTGGAAGCGGTTGGATTGGATGTGCCAATTCAGTTGGGGGGAGGGATTCGCGATCTAGAAACCATAGAGCGCTACCTTGATATTGGAGTAACTTATGTCATTATCGGCACTGCAGCGGTGAAAACCCCGGGATTTTTACATGAAGCCTGCGATGCTTTCCCGGGGCATATCATGGTAGGGCTCGATGCAAATGCTGGCAAAGTGGCGGTGGACGGTTGGTCCAAGGTGACTGGACATGATGTACTGGATTTGGCTAAGCGTTTTGAAAGTTATGGTATTGAAGCGATCATCTATACTGACATCGGACGTGATGGCATGTTATCTGGCGTAAACATTCCCGCAACTGTGGAGTTGGCGCGTGAACTTACTGTCCCGGTCATTGCCAGCGGTGGTATTACCAATCTTGATGATGTGCATGCGCTGTGCGCGGTACAGGATGATGGAATTGCGGGTGCGATAACGGGCCGAGCCATCTATGAAGAGACTTTGAACTTTGCCGCGGCACAAAAATTGGCGGATACACTAACTACCAATAGAAATGTGAAGCGCTAAGTTTCAAGGTTTCTATTCTCTAATATACATTTACTTAAATAATATGCTGGCCAAACGTATCATTCCTTGTCTAGATGTAACCGCTGGTCGCGTGGTCAAGGGAGTTCATTTTGTTGAGTTGCGTGATGCGGGCGACCCGGTAGAAATTGCATGTCGATATGACGAGCAGGGCGCAGACGAGTTAACCTTTCTTGACATCACCGCCAGTTCCGATGACCGTGGTATTTTGTTTCGTATTATTGAGCAGGTGGCCGAGCAGATTTTTATCCCTCTTACTGTAGGTGGCGGTGTGCGTCAGGTGGAAGATGTACGTAACCTGCTTAATGCGGGTGCCGATAAGGTAAGCATTAACACGTCCGCTGTGCTCAATCCGCAACTGGTGGCGGATGCGGCGGGACGCTATGGTTCACAATGTATTGTAGTGGCAATAGATGCAAAGCAGATACAGCCTGGTCGTTGGGAGGTATTCACCCATGGCGGACGCCGGGCTACCGGTTTCGGTGTGGTGGAATGGGCTACAAAGATGCAGGCACTGGGTGCGGGAGAGATTTTGCTCACCAGCATGGATCGTGACGGCAGCAAAATTGGTTACGATTTACAACTTGTTCGTGCAGTGACGGATGCGCTGGAAATCCCTCTCATTGCCAGTGGCGGTGCGGGTACTCTTCAGCATTTGGTGGACGGTGTGCAGTTGGGTGGCGCGGATGCGGTGTTGGCGGCCAGTATTTTTCACTATGGTGAATACACGATACAGCAGGCTAAGCGATATATGGCACAGCAAGGTATTGAGATGCGGTTATGAGCGACACCTGGTTGAATAAAGTAAGCTGGGCGGCAGATGGCTTAGTGCCAGTTATCACACAGGATGCAAGTACAGGTTGCGTGCTTATGATGGCATGGATGAACCGCGAGGCTTTTAAGCGTACTGTCCAATCGGGCGAGGCAACATATTGGTCGCGCTCGCGTAAAAAGCTGTGGCATAAGGGCGAAGAGTCCGGCAATATTCAACGGGTGCAGGAAATTCGTCTTGATTGCGATGGCGATGCGATTTTGTTGAAAGTGCAGCAGACTGGCGGAATCGCTTGCCATACCGGGCGAGCCAGCTGTTTCTTTAGTCGTCTGGAAAAAGATAAGTGGGTAGAAATCGACCCGGTATTAAAAGCACCTGACGAAATTTATCAAAAAACCGCTAAGTAATGAAAAACGACATTTTGCAACAATTGACGGAAACAATAGTGGCGCGTAAAAGTGCGGCAGTTGAAAGCTCATATGTAGCCAAATTGTTTAGCAAAGGCGAAGATGCCATTTTGAAAAAAGTCGGCGAAGAAGCCACTGAAGTGCTGTTGGCCGCTAAAAGCGGCGATAAACAACATTTGATATACGAAACTGCTGATCTGTGGTTTCATTGTATGGTATTACTGGCGCAACATGGCTTGAGCGCAAGCGATGTATTGAAGGAGCTGGCGCAACGAGTAGGGGTTTCCGGGCTTGATGAGAAGGCCAGTCGTAAAGGTAGCGATGTCTCTTAAGATTTTACTTTTTATTATTAGGAAGGAATTTACCGATATGGCGCGTGTCTATCGGTTTTCTGACCCGATTATTTAGAATGTTGGGTGGAATTTAGGAGGCAAGAATGGACAACTGTATTTTTTGCAAAATAGTTCGCGGTGATATCCCTTCCCGAAAGGTGTATGATGACGGTGATCTACTTGCCTTTCACGACATCCACCCGGTTGCGCAGGTGCATATCATATTGATCCCCAAGTTGCACTTGGTATCACTGATGGATGCTGATGATAGTCATACGGCGCTACTGGGAAAAATGTTATTGTTGACGTCTAAATTGGCAAAAGAGCAGGGTTTGAACAACGGCTTTCGCACGGTGATAAACACTGGGAAGGGTGGGGGACAAGAAGTGTTACACCTACATATTCATATTATTGGCGGCAATATTCCACCAATGGTGCGACGGGATTAGCGTCACTTAAACTTTAGGAGAAATAAAAATGGGTTCATTCAGTATCTGGCACTGGTTGATTGTATTGTTGGTTGTTATCCTTATATTCGGCACCAAGAAATTGCGCAATATGGGTAGCGATTTAGGCGGTGCGATGAAGGGCTTTAAGGAAGGTATGCGATCAGAGCCAGAAGTGTCTAAAGATGATATTCAGAAGCAAGTGGAGCAGGGTGGGCAGACCATCGAAGGCGAAGTCAAAGACAAGAGTCATACCAACGCATAGATTGATTTAGCAGCCATGTTTGACGTTAATTTCTCCGAGATGATGGTGATTGCGGTGGTTGCCTTCATCGTCATTGGTCCAGAACGTCTACCCAAGGTAGCGCGTACCCTTGGTCATTTGTTGGGCCGTGGGCAACGCTATATTAGTGGCGTTAAGGCTGACATTGCGCGGGACATGGGAATTGAGGAAATGCGTCAGCTGCAGGAAAAGGTGCAAAAAGAATACAAGAGCGCCGAAGAGGCAGTGAATCAGGTTACGCAGACCCTTAACCTGCATGCACAAGAAGTCACGCAGTCACTTAATCAGCAAGTAGAGCAAGCTAGAGAGGGTATTAATCAACAATCGCAATTGAATTCTGAGGTACAACCATCCACCGTGCAACA
Organism: Candidatus Nitrotoga sp. HW29; assembly: GCF_924101635.2. GTDB lineage: Bacteria > Pseudomonadota > Gammaproteobacteria > Burkholderiales > Gallionellaceae > Nitrotoga. Next base: position 25,636 of record NZ_CAKMAA020000096.1, read on the forward strand.
GAGTATTTCTGAGCAGAAAAATTCCCCTAAGGTTAGCGAAAGAGATAACGGTGCATCATTATTAAGCAAGGGTGATGGTAATATCGAAGGTTCAGCGCGAGCAAGTGGTGAGAGTTCGGCAGAAGAACTTGAATTTAAAAAGCTTTCATCAGCGTATCAAGAGGCGACACGTAATTTATATGCTCAACAAGAGGCGGCACGCAATTTGCATATTCAGGAGGAAAAATTACGTCAGTTGAGGCAAAAAACAGATCAGCAAGCTGGTACTGATGATCAGACGGCACCGCATGATCCATTAGTGCAGCAGCAACCTCATAGTGCCGTATCTCAATCAAAACAAGCCAACGTGCAGCAGGTACAGCCTGTGTTGCAGACTACTCCCGAGCAAAAAAGATTTCCCATTGATTCATGAGTACTAGCGAAAGCTTCATTTCCCATCTGCTTGAATTGCGCACTCGCCTCCTATACGCTTTTGGAGGGCTGCTGTTGGTATTTATATGTCTTGTTCCGTGGGCAGGTGAGCTTTATGCTTTACTCGCGGAACCAATGCTCGCTAAATTACCAAAAGGTGGGCAGATGATCGCGATTGATGTTATTACTCCATTTTTTGTGCCGCTTAAAGTGGCGATGATGGCTGCATTTCTTATTGCACTACCTTATATATTGTACCAAGCTTGGCTTTTCGTCGCGCCCGGAATGCACGCACATGAAAAGCGTTTGATGTTGCCACTCGTTACGGCCAGTGTGGTGTTGTTTTTTTTCGGCATGGCATTTGCATATTTCGTGGTGTTCCCCGTGGTATTTGGTTTTTTTAGTGGTGCAGCACCACAGGGCGTCGCGGTGATGACCGATATTGACAAATACTTGAGTTTTGTAATGGGGATGTTCCTTGCTTTTGGAACGACCTTTGAAGTGCCGGTGGCAGTGGTGGTATTGGTTAAAATGGATGTAGTCACTATCGCCAAACTTAAGGAAGCTCGACCTTATGTTATTGTCGGAGCATTTATTCTCGGTGCGCTTCTTACTCCTCCAGACGTGGTGTCACAATTTATGCTCGCCATACCATTGTGGCTATTGTATGAAGTAGGTATCGTGGTGGCGGGGTGGATGATGAAAGGCTCGACAGAGGTTGAAACAAAAAACGGATAATCATCCTTTTTATTTTAGTTTTTAGTCTGAAGTTTTATTCCATTATTCCAGTTTTTTTGGTCTAGGCCGTTTACCAACTTTAACTTCCACTATTACTTCACGCTGATTGCGCAGCAGCTTGAATACGACAACTTTGCCGGGTGGTAAACTTGAGATGGTTTCCAGCATGGAGCTTGAGTCTGTTAATAGCTGCTTATTATCTATCATGGTGAGAATGTCGCCAGCACGCACTCCAGCTTGATCCGCCGGACTGCCGCGCACCACTTCCGAAATTAGCACTCCTTGCGTATTGCTGAGGTTAAACGATTCTGTTAGTTCTGGAGTGAGTTCCTGCACAGCTACGCCGACCCAGCCGCGCGTCACCGAGCCACTTTGGATAATCTGCTCCATAATTTTTTTTGCTGTGCTAACAGGAATAGCGAAACCGATACCGAGTGAGCCCCCATTGGGCGAGTAAATCGCACTGTTGATGCCAATTAGATTGCCATTTACATCTACCAGCGCGCCGCCCGAGTTGCCTGGATTGATTGCTGCATCGGTCTGGATAAAGTTTTCAAAAGTGTTCAGTCCGAGATGATTGCGTTTCACAGCACTGACAATGCCCATCGTCACCGTTTGCCCTACACCGAATGGGTTGCCAATAGCTAACACGATATCACCCACTTGCGCTTGGTCCGGGCGACTAAAGGTGATGGTCGGGATGGTGCCAGGCAGATCGATTTTGATGACGGCAAGATCGGATTCTGGATCGGAACCAATAATGCGTCCTTTGGCCTTGCGCCCATCGGCCAGAGCCACTTCGATCTGATCGGCAGCTTCAATCACATGATGATTGGTAAGAATGTAACCGTCATGGCTGATGATGACGCCAGAGCCTAAATTGGAACCGCGTTGTGGAGAATTATCGAATTCTTCGCCAAAAAAGAAATGGAAGCGTGGATCATCCATGAGCGGATGCCTGGGTTTCTTTATTTCGGTGCTGGTAAAAATATTAACCACGGTGGGCATAACTTTGCGCGCCGCAGTGCTGAAGCCTGCTGTAGGAACTTGGCTGGTGCTGGTGGTTACGTTTTCATGTAGTGTAACGATACCGTTACGTGTAGCAGAGGATAGTAGACTGGGTTTCAGGGTATTGATTATAAATAATATAGCCAGCCCGACAGTGGTGGCTTGTGCGAATAAAAGCCAGAATTTACGCATGATTATGACTGTTTTATGTTGTTCACAGATCTATTTATCTAACTCGAATGTTTTATAAATTCGTATGATGATCTGCTGAGATTGATGAGTTTGGAAAAATACGTCGCATCTGTGATGCCACGCGTGTGTGTTGAGTAATTAATTTTTCAATTTAACTTGTTGTGTCATTGTTACTGTATAAAAAACATAGAGGAGATTTAGTTTTAGTGTGGCTGATTTAAAGTAGAATCGAAACAATTAATTTAAAAATAATATTATGCTGTTGAATGAGTTGCGCGATTATATCGCAAGCCTGCTGGAGCCTGGTCGTTTTCGTGACTATTGTCCAAATGGCGTGCAAGTGGAAGGTAGAGCAGAAGTCCGCCGCATCGCCAGTGGTGTAACGGCCTCCCAGCGTTTATTGAAAGCAGCCGCTGCATGGAATGCGGACGCCATCCTGGTTCATCATGGTTATTTTTGGCGTAATGAAGATGCTGCCATAACTGGTATTAAGAAACAACGTATTGCACATTTGCTTCAGCATGATGTTAGTTTGTTGGCTTATCACCTGCCGCTGGATGCGCATGCCGAACTTGGCAACAATGCGCAACTCGGTCAACGCTTAGGTTTTATGGAGCATGGGCGTTTTGGTGAGCAAGGTATTGCTTGTTATGGAGAGCTGGTGCAAGTACAAACATTGGCACAGCTGACGCGGGAAATTGCGCTCAGCTTACAGCGTACGCCACTGGTGATAGGTGAAGGTAATCCTACTATTCGCCGGATCGCTTGGTGTACCGGTGCGGCGCAAGGCTATTTTGAAGCGGCAATCGCGTTGGGCGTGGATGTCTTCCTCACCGGCGAAATTTCCGAGCAGAATGTGCATGTGGCGCAAGAAACGGGAGTGATATTTATTGCGGCTGGCCACCACGCCACTGAGCGTTATGGTGTACAGGCTTTGGGTGCGCATCTCGCCGAGAATTGCGGTATAGAGCATCGATTTTTCGATCTGGAAAATCCGGTTTAAGGGCATAATTTAACGTTCGAGGTTTACACGCAATTTGTCGAGTGAAACCACTGAAATTGCAGCGCTTCTGGAAGATTCGCGTAGAGCGGTGTTGGCAAAATGTAGAACATCGCGATGCGTCACTAACAGGTTTTGTATCAAACCCGAGGCTTCATTTAGCAGTGTATCTGGAGTGGTGGAAAAACGCAGAAGGAAATCCATGTTGCGCGGGTAATAAGCCGTCCATTGCCAAGCCAGGAAGCTCTCATTGCTCTTAAAGCCTGCTTCTTGGAAAGTATTATGCAGTGTTTTAATGGCGTTCAACTGTTTCTGTTCGGGTGTAGGCACCACGCTCCACATCAGTCCATAGTAAATACGTAGGGTGTCGCCCAGATATTGTTGTTCCAGCATAGGACGTAGGTAGAATTTCTGTTCTGTTTCAGGTTGAAGATACAGTCCAACTAAACATTCAGTCGCGTTGCGATCTTCGGTAGTTGATACGCGCCACTCGGACGTGCTTGCTACGATACGTTTGCTTAATGTCAGCCAGAAGTCATTGTTCAACTTCTGGCGTATTCCATCTACTTGATTTGCCACACTGAGCGCTAAAGGCAGGTTTTCTTTTTGGGCGAAAAAATTTAGCACAGCTTGTTCTTCGTTCATCTACCCATCCTTTGAGTTAGAAATAAAGTTATATGGATTAATTATTATCCTAAATAATTATAATTAGTCTTGCTATTTTTTATGTAGAGTTCAAGTTTAGTGGCCTACAACATAGACAGTTCATAGGTTGGATATCCGTTATATACAGTTTTTATATCTGAACCGGGTTATTTTTATTTAAGAAACTTTTTATAAATTAAGTGCAAAGTTGGAATAAATGCTTTAGCAGACAATTTGCACAGTGGATGCTCGCCAATCTAAATTTTAAAGGTACATATATGTCCGACGCCGAAATGCTCCTGCAGGAGGTTTCCACTTACCTGAAGTCCGAGGATGTCGAATATATCCGGCAGGCGCTTAAATTTAGTGGTCAAGCACACGAAGGTCAATTGCGCAAGTCTGGTGAGCCCTATATTTCGCATCCCATTGCTGTTGCTCGAATTCTTACCCCGCTGCACCTTGATGCACAAGCTATTATGGCGGCATTGCTGCATGATGTGGTGGAAGACACCCATTTTAGCAATGAAGACGTAGCCAATATATTTGGCAAGTCGGTGGCTGAATTGGTTGATGGTTTGAGCAAGCTAGACAAGATTGAATTTCAGACCAAAGAGGATGCACAGGCGGAAAATTTCCGTAAAATGCTGCTGGCGATGGCGCGTGATGTACGTGTTATTTTGATTAAACTGGCTGATCGCCTGCACAACATGCGTACGTTAAAGTCGATGTCGCGTGAAAAATGTGAACGCATTGCGCGTGAGACCATGGAAATTTATGCACCCATTGCCAATCGTCTGGGCCTTAATGTCGTCTATCAGGAATTGGAAGATTTAGGTTTTAAGCATCTATACCCTAAGCGCTATGAAGTTCTATCCAAGGCTCTTAAAGTCGCACGTGGTAATCGTCGTGAAGTTGTAGGTAAAATCCAGGAAGCCATTCGCCAGCGCCTGGAAGAGCATCACCTCACTGCCCAGATACAAGGGCGCGAAAAGCATCTATATGGCATCTACCAGAAAATGCAAGCAAAATCGCTTGCTTTTGCCCAAGTGCAGGACATTTATGGTTTCCGCGTGATGGTGGATGATGTCCCCTCTTGCTATTTGGCGCTGGGATTGTTACATGCGCTATATAAACCGATTCCCGGTAAGTTTAAAGATTACATCGCTATCCCTAAAGCAAACGCTTATCAGTCGCTGCATACTACACTGTTTGGACCATACGGGACGCCTGTCGAAGTGCAGATTCGCACTCAGGAAATGCACAAAATCGCTGAGGCTGGTGTCGCCTCGCACTGGCTATATAAGACCGCGCAGACATCATTCAATGATTTGCACAAAAAAACTCACCAGTGGTTGCAAAGCTTATTGGAAAGCTTAAGCCAGAGCGGCGATTCGATGGAATTTCTTGAACACTTGAAGGTTGATCTATTCCCGGATGAAGTTTATGTATTCACTCCTAAAGGAAAAATTCTTGCGCTGCCACGTGGTGCAACGGCTGTGGACTTTGCCTATAGTGTGCATACCGACATCGGCAATCGCTGTGTGGCTGTCAAAGTAAATTTTGAGCTGGCACCATTACGCGTCGAGATGAAAAATGGCGATCGTGTGGAGATCATCACCGCGACGCATGCTCATCCTAATCCCGCATGGCTTAGTTATGTCGTTACCAGCAAGGCACGCAGTCAGATTCGGCATGCTCTTAAAACGATGCACTTTGACGAGTCCACTGCACTGGGAGAGCGCCTTCTGAACCAGGCCTTATCTTCACTGGGTCTTAAGAAACAGGACATTGAAAACAGCCATTGGGAAAAATTGCTTAAGGATACCGGAGTAAAATCGCGCGAAGAAATTTTCGCTGATATTGCTTTGGGGCGTCGTCTTAACATGGTTATTGCACGCCAACTCGCACGTATCGGAGAGACCGGTACACAAGAGCATCCCGCGCTCAGCGGCGTAATTACTATCCTCGGCACGGAAGGTATGGCAGTGCAGTTTGCCAAATGCTGTCGCCCTATTCCAGGCGACTCTATCATTGGCATTATCAAAAAAGGCCAAGGGTTGGTTGTTCACACACATGATTGTCCGGTGTTATGCAAGGGGCGGGGCGGCATGGATAAATGGCTGGACGTGGTGTGGGACAAGCACATCAACAGACCCTTTGAAGTGAGTATTAAATTAATCGTAGCCAATCAGCGGAGGGTTTTGGCAAAGGTGGCAGCAGCGATTGCCGACGCCGAGTCCAACATTGAAAATGTTCATTTCACCAATGAAGGTAATTATACTACGTTGTATTTTACCTTGCAGGTGGGCAACCGTATACACTTGGCTAACGTGATGCGTGGTTTGCGTAGAATATCCGAGGTAATACGTATTTCCAGGATCAAGAGCATACCTGTCTAAACATATTCTTATACTTTTGCTGTCGTCCATCTCGCCCCTCCCTTTTCGTTTGTTCGGCGGCTTATGATTCAGAGTGTTGCAGATGGACTCCCTTAAATATCAAACTTCTACTGCCACCCCAGTGTGACCGGGAGATTTTCTATGTTGGATTAAATACATCGAAGCGCACCATTTTACTGATTGCTTACATTTTATTTGTGGAATCGTGCATTGAGTGACGCGGCTATAATACGCATATTCATTTTCCTCACACCATAATGCGCCCTCGTCCTGCTTCCTCTACTCCTGCGTCTCGTGGTGATTGGAATATCATTCGCACGCTCCTGCCTTACCTGATGGAATTTAAGGGGCGCGTTGTACTGGCGCTGCTACTGCTGGTGCTGGCCAAACTGGCTAACGTGACGGTACCGCTGTTGCTTAAAGAGATCGTGGATACTCTGGATAAGCCAAAGGCAATGTTGTTGGTGCCGGTGTCACTCGTGGTTGGCTATGGTTTGTTGCGGCTCTTCAGCACACTGTTTGGCGAGTTGCGCGATGCAGTATTTGCCAAAGTAACCCAGCGTGCCATACGGCGCGTGGCACTCAAACTATTCGTTCATCTGCATAGCTTAAGTCTACGCTTTCATCTGGAGCGACAGACTGGTGGTGTATCGCGTGATATTGAACGTGGTACGAAAGGAATTAGTTTCTTACTCAATTTTATGCTGTTCAGTATTCTGCCAACGTTGCTGGAAATTGGCCTTGTAGCAGGAATCCTGTTTTATAAATACAACGCGTGGTTTGCGGTTATCACTTTTATCACGCTGATTGTGTATATCGTTTTTACCTTATTTATTACCGAGTGGCGCATGATATTCCGCCGTACGATGAATGATATGGATTCAAAGGCAAACACGCGCGCTATAGACAGCCTGCTTAATTATGAAACAGTAAAATATTTTGGTAACGAGGACTATGAAGCACGACGCTACGATGAGCATATGGCAAAGTGGGAAACTTCGGCGGTGCAGAATCAAACTTCGTTGGCAACCTTAAATTCTGGACAGAGCGCTATTATTGCTATTGGCATGACCGCGTTGATGCTGTTGGCATCGAATGGGGTGGTAAAAGGCGAGCTGACCCTGGGCGATTTGGTTTTAATCAATGTTTTCATGTTGCAGCTTTATATGCCATTGCATTTTCTTGGATTCGTTTATCGCGAGATAAAACATTCTCTGGTGGACATGGAAAAAATGTTTCGCCTGCTCGATGAAAATCGTGAGATACAAGATGTACCAGGTGCGGTTGCGCTGAAAGTTGATCAAGCTTCATTACATTTTGAGCAGGTGTGTTTTTCTTATGAATCGAAGCGGCAAATTTTATTCGATATCAATTTTGATATTCCGTCTGGACATACAGTCGCCGTGGTGGGTTCAAGTGGGGCGGGTAAATCTACCTTGTCGCGGTTACTGTTTCGTTTCTATGATGTAAATTCAGGACGCATCCTGATAGACAATCAGGATATTCGCAAGGTATCGCAGGCCAGTTTGCGCGCCGCAATCGGTATCGTGCCACAAGACACGGTGCTGTTTAATGATAGTATTTATTACAATATAGCCTATGGTCGCCCCGAAGCCACGCGTGAGGAAGTGCTGCATGCGGCGCAGTCGGCCCATATTCACGATTTTATAAAATCGTTACCGGATGGCTACGATACCATGGTGGGCGAGCGTGGATTGAAGTTGTCTGGTGGAGAGAAGCAGCGAGTGGCAATTGCGCGCGCTATTCTTAAAAATCCTGCCATTCTGATTTTTGACGAGGCGACTTCTGCGTTGGATTCAAAATCCGAGAAGGTGATTCAGAATGAATTACGCAATGTTGCCCGTAATCGTACCACATTGGTTATCGCTCATCGCTTGTCCACTATCGTGGACGCACACCAAATATTGGTAATGGACGGTGGGCGCATTGTGGAGCGTGGTACTCACCGTGAGTTGTTGGTGAAGCAGGGCGTATACGCGCAAATGTGGGCTTTGCAACAGCAAGAAGAAGAGTGAGCAAAATTTATTGCCTGTTGTTCATGCTTGTTCAGTTTTTTCAAAAATGAATTAGCTGGGGTGTCGTTGTTTCGGACTATTGTCACTAGGCTGAAGTGTGGTTTACTTGGTTTAATGTAGCCTCAATAACGTTCAGCTGTGGCTGATTTCATACTATTCCTTCCTGCCCAGGATTATTGAGATACAGTTCTTCTTTAGATTCTGTATCAATAGAGGCTGTCCGTGGCGGACAGCCCACATGCTGTGGCATAATCATGCGCTATAAAACGAAAGCGAGCATGGGTACACAAACTCTTTACGACAAACTTTGGAACAGCCATGTGGTGCACGAAGAGCCCGATGGCACCACGTTGATTTATATCGATCGCCATTTGGTACATGAAGTGACCAGTCCACAAGCATTTGAGGGTTTGCGGCTGGCTGGGCGCAAGCCCTGGCGTATAACTTCCATGCTCGCCGTAGCAGATCATAATGTACCGACTACAGATCGTACGCAGGGTATTGCCGATCCGATTTCACGGCTACAAGTGGAGACTTTGGACAGTAATTGTGATGAGCTTGGTATTACCGAGTTCAGAATGGCGGATGTGCGCCAAGGCATTGTGCATGTCATCGGACCGGAGCAGGGTGCGACCTTGCCGGGCATGACCGTGGTGTGTGGTGATTCGCACACTAGTACGCATGGTGCGTTTGCTGCGCTGGCGTTTGGCATTGGTACATCAGAGGTCGAGCATGTGATGGCGACACAGTGTTTACTGATGAAAAAAGCCCGTGTTATGCAAGTGTTAGTGGAAGGCACGCTTGGTAAAGGTGTGACTGCCAAAGACTTGGTGCTGGCGGTGATCGGCAAAATTGGTACGGCGGGTGGAACGGGCTATGCGATTGAATTTGCAGGTAGCGCGATTCGAGGGCTGTCCATGGAAGGGCGAATGACAGTATGCAACATGGCTATTGAAGCAGGTGCCCGCGCTGGCATGATAGCGGTGGATGACACTACGATCCGCTACCTCAAGGGACGGCCTTTTGTGCCGCAAGGTGAACTATGGGACAAGGCGGTAGATTACTGGCATACCTTGCATAGCGACGAAAATGCGCAGTTCGACAAGGTGGTAAAACTAGATGCTGGGGAAATAAAACCGCAAGTAACTTGGGGCACCTCGCCGGAAATGGTGGTGGCGATAGATGGCAATGTACCTGATCCGGCACGTGAGAGCGACCCCGTGAAGCGCAGCAGTATGGATCTTTCTTTAAATTATATGGGATTGCGGCCGAATACGCCGATTATCGAAATTCAGATTGATAAAGTATTTATCGGTTCCTGTACCAATGCTCGTATTGAAGATTTGCGCGCTGCGGCAGAGGTGGTGCGCGGCAAGCATATTGCTGTCAATGTGAAGCTGGCGATGGCGGTGCCTGGTTCTGGGTTAGTCAAGCAGCAGGCTGAGCGCGAAGGCTTGGACAAAATATTTGTCGAGGCGGGTTTCGAGTGGCGCGAGCCAGGATGTTCTATGTGTCTTGCAATGAATGCGGACAAACTGGAGCCAGGTGAACGATGTGCTTCAACTTCCAACCGCAATTTTGAAGGACGGCAGGGGCCGGGCGGCAGGACCCATTTGGTGAGTCCTGAGATGGCCGCGGCAGCAGCGATTGCCGGTCATTTTGTAGATGTCAGAAGCTTTTAGTATTGCTTTGTGCACAGGAGAAAAGTAATGAGAATGCTTAAATTTATGTTGGTGGTAGTGTTGTTCTTGGGGATGGCAGGATGTAATACCGTAGGAGGATTTGGCAAGGATTTGTCTAAAGTCGGCGATAAGATTGAGAAAACAGCGGATGAGGTAAAGAATAGCAATGGGAAATAGTAATGGATAAGTTTGTCTGTGTTAATGGTTTGGTTGTACCGCTCGACCGTGCCAACGTGGATACGGATGCGATCATTCCCAAGCAGTTTTTAAAATCGATTAAGCGTGCCGGTTTTGGCCCTAACTTGTTTGACGAGTGGCGTTATCTTGATCACGGCGAACCGGGTATGGACAATTCCAGGCGGCCGCTGAATCCGGATTTTGTGCTGAACCAGACGCGTTATGATGGTGCACAAATTTTGTTGGCCCGTGAGAATTTTGGCTGTGGCTCATCGCGTGAGCACGCGCCGTGGGCACTGGATGATTACGGTTTTCGCGCTATCATTGCGCCCAGCTTTGCAGACATTTTCTGTAATAACTGTTTTAAAAATGGTTTATTGCCAATCGTGCTGGATACTGCAAGTGTCGATGACTTGTTCCAGGCGGTAACCGCAACGCCGGGCTATCATCTCCAGATTGATCTGGTGCAACAGAGCATTATTGCGCCCAATGGGGTGGTGTATAACTTTGAGGTAGATGCTTTTCGTAGAAATTGCTTGTTAAATGGATTGGATGACATTGGGCTGACCTTGCAGCATGTGAAGGAGATCAAGGAATATGAAACACGGCGTAAATCTGAAGCACCGTGGTTGTTTGCTTGAGCCAATTGCGTAGAACGAAAAGAAAGTTGAGTTTATGAAAATTGCTGTATTGCCGGGTGACGGCATTGGGCCAGAAATTGTTGCACAAGCTGCCAAGGTGCTAGAGGCCTTGCGACGCGAGGGGGTGTCGTTAGAGCTGGAATATGCACCTATTGGAGGTGCGGGATATGATGCTTCGGGTGATCCGCTACCGGATGCTACGCTGAACTTGGCACAGCAGTCGGATGCCGTATTGCTTGGAGCAGTGGGGGGCTATCAATATGACGCACTGCCGCGCTTGCTACGTCCGGAACAAGGTCTGCTGCGTATTCGTAAAGGGCTCAATCTGTTTGCTAATTTGCGCCCGGCGCAGCTGTATCCGGAGTTGGCAAGTGCATCTCCGTTACGTCTGGAATTGGTGTCTGGGTTAGATATTATGATTCTGCGGGAATTGACCGGTGATATTTATTTTGGCCAGCCGCGCGGCATTCGGACGCTTGATAATGGTGAGCGTCAAGGTTTTGATACCATGGTTTACAGTGAATCTGAGATTTCCCGTGTAGCGCATGTCGGCTTTCAGATTGCCATGAAACGCGCTGGCGAAAATGGTATAGGAAAAGTTTGTTCGGTGGATAAAGCTAATGTGCTGGATACGAGCATGTTTTGGCGTGAAATAGTGACGGAGGTAGCAAAGGCGTATCCCACAGTTGAGCTGTCGCATATGTATGTGGACAACGCTGCGATGCAATTGGTGCGGGCACCCAAGCAGTTTGATGTCATTCTTACCGGTAATATTTTCGGTGATATCCTGTCGGATCAAGCTTCCATGTTGACTGGTTCCATCGGTATGCTGCCTTCCGCTTCATTGGATGCAAACAACAAGGGTTTATATGAGCCTTGCCATGGTTCCGCACCAGATATCGCAGGTAAAAATGTTGCCAATCCATTGGCAACAATTTTGTCATTAGCAATGATGATGCGTTATACATTTGCCCGTGCAGATATCGCACAACGCATTGAGTCCGCAGTACGTAAAACTCTGCAGCGGGGTTTACGTACTGCGGACATTGCTGAGGCGGGTATGGATAAAATTGGTACGGATGCGATGGGTGATGCTGTGGTTGCGGCGTTGTTAAATTAATTTAACCTGATTAGTTACCTGCCTCAGTTGGATGCAATTTTCTACGCACAAGCTCA